>NZ_CP036536.1:2166765-2819020 GCF_005222225.1 Salinimonas lutimaris | reverse complement strand
CGATAACTTGTAGCGGGCATTAGAGGCGGCGGTTTGATCTTCATAAATCACGTAGCTGGCACTCTCTCCGGCCGGCTCGCCCTTGCTAATCCCTTTAGGAATACCAAAGGTAACACCATTGGCCAGCAGCGTTTCCAGGCTGCCGGTTTCAATTTTTACGCCACCGGAACGCAGATGCAGTTTCACGCCGCTGATATTCCAGAAGCGGGTATTTTCGGTGACCAGCTTATGGTAGGGACTTTCAATGAACGCACTGTAATACACCGCACGCTCTTCAATATTAAACTCTGACTCTTCAAATTCACCCACCTTGTAACCTTTATAGATAATCGGGTCGCCGGATTTGAAGGCAAACTGGTCATCACTTTTTAGTTTAACGTGCAGCCCGGGAGTGCCGGGAGGGGTGGCCGGTGGGCGTTCGCTGGCCACAAAATGACGCCGGTCTTTGCCCGACTCATTGGCCGACATAGCAATATAACTGCCCGACAATAAGGTGTTCAGGCCAGACACTTCAGAAAAGCTGATGCGCGGGGCAACCACCCAGAATTTGGTTTTGTCAGTTAACAGGCGTGCGGCACTGGCTTCCATTCGTGCGGTCACCAGCACGCCGTCTAAATCAGGCTTAAGCTCAATCTTTTTTACCTGGCCCACATCAAAGTCGCGTACTTTGATGGTGGTTTTGTTCACCTCAATACCGCTGGCCGATTTTACCTCAATGGTAATGAGCGGCCCCTGGTTTTTCCACTGGGTATACACCATCCAGCCACCCACAATAATCACCAGAATCGGGATGATCCAGATTTTTGAAATGCGGCGGGTAGACTTTATATGCGCGTGCTCACTCATCTATTGCTTTCCTGTCTATCCATATTAATCGTGCGTCAAACGTCATCGCCGCAATCATGGTTACAAAGACTACGGCGCAAAAGGCCAGGGCCGCGGGCCCCGGGTTAATTGAAATGGTATTGCCCAGCTGAATCAGGCCAACCAGTATGGCAACCACAAAAACATCAATCATTGACCAGCGACCAATGGCTTCGGTGACGCGGTAAAACTTGACCCGTGAGCGCTTACGGCGCTGGTAGCGCCGCTGCACGGTATAGTTAAGCCAGCCCAGAATCAGGATCTTGGCCACCGGCACCACCACGCTGGCCACTAAAATTACCAGCGCCACCGGATAAGATCCAGATTGCCATAGGGAAATGACCCCGCCAATAATTGTATTAGGCTCGTCCCGGCCAAATAATTCGGTGTGCATGATAGGCAGTACATTAGCCGGAATGTACAGCAGGGCAGAGACCAGCAGCAGGGCGTAGGTGCGCTGAATACTGGCTGAGGCGCCGGCTTCGGTCAGCGGTTTGGGCGCAGGCAGAGCGCCCTTGTATAACCACAGGCCCAGTCGGTTACGGTCATAGTTAACCATGGCCAGGGTCAGACACACGGCGAAGCCGATAAATGCATAAAAAGAGGCGCCGTAGGCGACATCAGCCAGTGAGGTGACTTTTATCAGGCTAACCAGTGTACCCACCATAAACACTTCGGCCATGCTCCATTGCATGAGGTTATTCACAGTGTGATAAACCGGTTTAAACAAACGGATTCGGCGTTGCCGCAGATAGCCAGCGGACAACACCGCAATGCCTGTCAGCACAATCAGGGGAATGATGAGAATAGCCAGCGCGGTTATCAATGCCAGCGACAGATAGTCCTGGTTAATCAGTACATTCAGAGTATCGGTAATGTTGATACTATGCTGCTGCCCGTTACTTTTAAATATCAGAAAATTAAACGGCAGACTCAGTACCAGAAGCACCAGTGCCGATATAGCAAACGCCAGGCTGTGCTCGCTGCCAAATTTTCGAAAGGTCAGCATGGCATGTTCGCAGGTGGGGCAGAAGGCTTCCTGACAATGATCCAGCGCGGGTATATCAACCCGGGTGTAGCACTGGTCGCAGACAATGGAAGTAGGGTGGCTTTTATTCATGCGCTGTGTGTTTTTTCCTGCGAGTAAAATGGTGAGTCGGAGTCAGGCTAAGTCTTTTTATTTATAATAGAAAATATTGCCGCAGACTCCAATTAAATCATGTTTTTACCCTGTAAAGCGCCATTATGTTTGCTCGCCTTACAAACAAAAAAGCCGGCATACGCCGGCTTATTCTGTCAGGCAGCTTAGAAAGACGCGCTACCCGGTGTCCGTGGAAATGGAATTACATCACGTACGTTCTGCATACCGGTCACATAGGCCACCAGACGCTCAAAGCCCAGGCCGAAACCCGAGTGCGGCACCGTGCCGTAGCGACGCAGATCACGATACCAGCTGTAATCTTCTTTGCTCAGGCCCATCTCTTCGAGACGGGCATCAAATACATCCAGACGTTCTTCACGCTGTGAACCACCGATGATTTCACCAATTCCCGGGGCCAGGACATCCATCGCCGCCACGGTTTTGTTGTCATCATTAATGCGCATGTAAAACGCTTTAATATCTTTAGGGTAGTTTTGCATGATGATGGGCGCACCTACGTGCTCTTCCGCCAGATAGCGCTCATGCTCAGAAGACAGGTCCACACCCCATTCAACCGGAAACTCAAATTGCTTACCGCAGTTTTGCAGAATCTCGATAGCATCGGTGTAGTCCATACGAACAAAGTCAGAGGAGACCAGCTTTTCAAGACGGTCAATAACCTCTTTGTTAATCCGTTGAGCAAAAAATGCCATATCGTCAGCACGCTCTTCCAGAACCGCTTTACACACATATTTCAGCATATCTTCGGCCAGTCCGGCAACATCAGATAAATCTGCAAAAGCCACTTCCGGTTCAATCATCCAGAATTCAGCCAGATGACGTGAGGTATTGCTATTTTCAGCACGGAAAGTCGGGCCAAAGGTATAGACCTTGGACATGGCTGTACAATAGGTTTCTACGTTAAGCTGACCAGATACCGTCAGGTACGTTTCTTTGCCAAAGAAGTCTTCTTTGTAATCGACTTCGCCCTGTTCTGTCATTGGCAGGTTCATCATATCCAGTGTGGATACGCGGAACATTTCACCGGCACCTTCTGTGTCACTGGCCGTCAGAATTGGGGTGCTGATCCAGTAATATCCGCGTTCATGGAAAAAGCGGTGGATTGCCTGAGACAAACAGTTACGAACCCGGGTAACCGCGCCAATCACATTGGTACGAGGACGCAGGTGGGCATACTCACGCAAATACTCAATTGAGTGACGCTTGGCGGCCATCGGGTAAGAGTCCGGGTTTTCTACCCAGCCCAGCACTTCGATTGCAGTGGCTTCCAGTTCCAGAGACTGGCCCTGACCCTGAGATTCTTTTACCGTGGCAGTGACCGACAGCGAGCAACCTGCGGTCAGGCGCTGCACATCGTTTTCGTAATTTGGCAGAGAATTTAACGCGATAACCTGCACTGGATCAAAACAGCTACCATCGTGCAGTGCAATAAAAGACAAGCCGGCTTTAGAATCACGGCGTGTTCTCACCCAACCTTTTACTGTCACCGTTTCGCCAACTGCGTACTTACCCTTAAGTACGTCGACAACGGGCGTGTGCGTCATTGTATGTTCTCCGTATGAATGTGGTGTTTTGTCAGAACCAGATATCTTCGCACACTCAGCATAAAGCTGCATCATGAACGTGCGTATAGCGGGCTTTGGCAGTCATTTTCGATGAGAAAATCACCACGCCAGAGCAAATTGTGAAGCAGGATTTATCCATGCTGGCGAAAAAAGCGCCGATATTAAGACAAATTCTGGGTTCTTACGTAATAATTATGGCTAGTATACTTAAACCTAAACCGGATGCCAGAATTCATTGAATCAAACAGCCCAGCCCGATCGTTCACAATCTTCTGCAAACCGGCGTCGCCGGCCAAAAGCCAGAGACCGCTTTTATCAGGTGCTTATTGGATTAAATATTCTGGCGTGGCTGCTGCTGATGGTGGCGCTGATTGTGTTTCATTATGCCCGGCCTGACTTTGTCACAGGACTTCAGCGCTACTGGAATATTCCGGGAGATACAGGGTGGTCAGCAGAATTGATTGGCGTGCTGTTCCGGATAACCCAGACGTGTCTTGGGATTACTGTCATTGCCATGATAATGCGCATTCGCCGCACCCGCCGCAAACGCGACGAGTATGGCGTGAATCTTTATATTCTGCTTACCGCAGGGCTGGCCATTTTATTTGGCCTCACCCTGCATTTTGGCTAGCCGATAAATGCAGAGTTAATCAGGTACCAGGTATAACCTATATACGCCAGGCAAAACGCGCCGCCTTCCAGCCGGTTTAACCGGCCCTGACGCTTAATACCAATACAAAATATAAACAGAGCCACCGAGAAGGCCACCATCACCATGATGTCCCGATAGAAAAAGCTGCTGTCAATCTGCGTTGGGTGAATAACGCCGGCAAGACCCACCACAGCCAGAATATTAAACATATTTGAGCCGATAACATTGCCCAGCGCCAGATCATGCTCTTTTTTGCGCACCGCCATCAACGATGATGCCAGCTCAGGCAAGGAGGTGCCCACCGCGATGATGGTCAGGCCGATGATAGTGTCACTGACCCCGAAGTGAGTGGCAATTTCCACCGCGCCCCAGACCAGAATGCGCGAGCTGGCAATCAGTAAAACCAGACCAGCAAGCAACCACACCACATTGGCTTTAACCGGTGTGGCACCACTTTCCAGTTCATTTTCATATTCTGAGGCCAGACTGTCGTTTTTGCCCTTAATGCCTTGCCAGATGCTCCAGCCCATCAATAGCAGAAATAGTCCCAGCAGGGTAAAAGCATCGTCCTTGGACAAATTCAAATCCAGCAACTGCCAGGTGGCAATGAAGGTAATCGCCAGCATGATGGGCAATTCGCGACGGATAATTTCCGAGCGCACCGCAATTGGACTGAACAGGGCGGTTAAGCCCAGCACCAGGCCAATGTTGGCAATGTTTGAGCCAAACGCATTACCCAGCGCAATGCCGGAATTCCCTTGCACAGAGGCAAATACGGAGACAATAATTTCCGGCGCTGAGGTACCAAAGCCAATGATGATCATACCGATGATCAGTGGTGACACACCAAAATGCCGGGCCACCCCCGATGCCCCGTCAACAAATTTTCCTGCACTCCACAATAACACCGGCAAACCGACCAAAATGGCAACCGTTGCTAAAATCATAACCTCTCCTTACACAAAAGAACCGGATTTAGTACGCCGGGGAAGGCGAAAAAATCCATCATATTTGATCATCGTAACGATGAAAAAATGCCGTGCTGATTTTACTATGCAAAACCTGCACATATCGTAGAATCTGCTTAACTCATGCACTGGCCGCAAAGGTTGCAGCCAGCGCTATATATACAAGGAATTATACTTTACATGCATCATACCCTTATTGTGGCAGACGACATCAGCTACTTTGATAACACGGATCTGAACGTGGTGACGTTTGAGGATTATCTGGCCGATTTTCCAAAACTCAACGAGCCAAAAACCCGGGTTATCAACTTATGTGACACAGGCAAATACCTGAGTCAGGGGTATTACTGTTCATTACTGGCGCAGGCCCGTCAACATCGGGTTCTGCCTGCGGTAAATATTATTAATGACCTGCGTATGACCGACGAAGGTGAGGGCAAGCCGCGGCTGCCATTGCCTGAGGCATTCAGTTTGCCGGGCGGTGTGCATAGCGCACACACAATATATGTACTGTTTGGTCAAACCAAAGATCAGGCGTTTAGCCCGATTGCTGAAATGGCGTTCAAATATTATCCATGCCCGATTTTAAAGCTGACCCTGCATATCGCTGAGGAAAGCACCGGTGCCTCTCAGCACAGTCCAATCGGTATGGTAGAACTGGAAGCTGCTGGCTTTAATGCATTGCCGGAATCGCTGCGTGATTATGCCATAAGCAGTGTACGTGACTACGCCACATCAACCTGGAAAGGTCGCCCGAAAAGCCGCAAAACCCGATGGGATATGGCTATTCTGGTAAACCCTGAAGAGGTCACCCCGCCCAGCGACAAACGTGCAATCAGCCAGTTTGTTAAAGCAGCCGAAGCGCAGGGGATTCATGCTGAGGTGGTAAGTCGCCTTAGTGTGGATGAGGTGGGTCATTACGATGCGTTGTTTATTCGTGAAACCACCGCAATTGACCACCACACCTACCGGCTGGCCCGGGCCGCCGAGCGTGAAGGGCTGGTGGTGATTGATGATACCCAGTCTATTCTGCGCTGTTGTAATAAGGTGTTTTTGCAGGATGCGTTCGCCTATCAGAAAGTGCCGGCCCCAAAAAGTCAGTTTGTGGCCAGTGATTCAGATGAAGACTGTGCACGTCTGATTAGCGAGTTGGGCTTACCGCTGGTATTAAAGCTGCCGGAAAGCTCATTTAGCCGGGGTGTGTATAAGGTCGAGGATGCGGCTGCCCTGAAGCTGCGTTTACAGGACATGCTGGCCGAGTCAGCGCTGGTGCTGGTTCAGGAGTATGTGTATACCGAATACGACTGGCGCATAGGCGTGCTGGGCGGAAAGCCGATTTATGCCTGTAAATACTATATGGCCAGAAATCACTGGCAGATTTACAACCACAAAGACAATGACATTGACTCAGGTGGCTTTACTACCATGCCGACCTTTGAAGTGCCCAAGCCGGTATTGCAGGCGGCGGTGAAAGCTGCCAAAGCAGTGGGTGAAGGTTTGTACGGTGTGGATATTAAACATACCGGCAATAAAGTGTATGTGATTGAAGTGAATGACAATCCGAGTATTGATTCTGGGGTTGAAGATAAATATCTGGGACGTGACCTGTATACCCTGATTATGCAGGAGTTTGTGAAGCGTCTTGAACAGCGAGGCAGATAATATGACAGCGGTGCGGGCTGAATTCTCAGCGCTGACCATCGATAAGGTCACGCCCGATGATGTTGCAGCATTATGGGCGCTGGAACAGCTGTGTTTTGATACCGACCGGCTTAGTAAGCGTCGTATGCGTCATTATGCGACCGCCAGTAATGCCGAGTTTATTGTGGCCCGGGAGCAGGGCGAGGTGCTGGGGTATGCTTTATTGTTGTTGCGTCGGGGAACCTTATTAACCCGACTGTATTCAATCGCCGTTGCTCCGACAGCGCGCGGCAAAGGCGTGGCGCAGGCGCTGGTGACCCATCTGGAAGGGAGGGCCCTGAGCCGGGGAAAGCACTTTATGCGGTTGGAGGTGGCGGAACATAATCACGCCGCCATCCGGCTGTATGAACAACTAGGGTTTCGCCAGTTTGGTGTATATCCAGGATATTATTCGGACGCGGCCAATGCCTTGCGGATGCAAAAGTCGCTGGTGCGCCCGGTCAGTTCCCGGATCGCCGATGCCTATCCTTATTATCAGCAAACCACCGAATTTACCTGTGGCCCGGCTGCGTTGATGATGGCTATGGCGCAGCAGCAACCTCAGGCAAGTTTAACCCAGCAACATGAATTACAATTGTGGCGGCACAGCACCACGATTTATATGACATCCGGCCATGGTGGCTGTCACCCGGTGGGGCTGGCGCTGGCAGCGAAGGCCGAAGGGTTCTGTTGTGAGGTGTGGTTAAGTCATTGCTTGCCGATGTTTGTGGACGGTGTACGAAGCGAGCACAAAAAACAGATTGTCGCGGTGGTGGAAGCCGACTTTGCAGACCGGGCTGCACAAGCTGGTTTACCGGTTACTTACGGCGACTGGCGAATTGACGAGCTGGAGCAAAAACTGCGGCACGGCGCCTCTGTGGTATGCCTTATCAGTACCTATGCGTTTGATAAACGCAAAGCGCCACATTGGGTAACGGTTACCCGCATGGATGAGCAATGTGTGTATATCCATGATCCCGATGATCATGACTATGGTGCCCAGGTTGAGCATCAGCATGTGCCGGTAGCCCGGGAAGAGTTTATGCGACTGGCCAGCTACGGCCGGCGTAAGTTTCGCGCTGCTATCATTATTGAAGGGAAAAACAGCGCTGAGCGGTAAGCAGCCCTGAGCGGTAAACAGCCCTGAGCGCGGATATAGCCCTGAGCGCGGATATAGCCCTGAGCGTTGTTACAGCCCTGAGCAACAAAAGAAATACAAAAAAGGCCAGCCGCGGTATTCCGCAGGCTGGCCTTTTTGCTGCCAGAGCGTCCCTGCCGTGTGTTTAGTGGGCCACTGCCTTTACGTTCACCTTTTGATCGAAAGCTTTAAGCGAAGTCACCAGATCATTTAACTGGCTGTCACTGCCATTGAACGCGGAAGGCTTGGTAAAGGTCTGGCCCTTAACCGCGGTATCAAACGGATGATTGGCATCAAATTCTTCAGTCTGCTTGCGCAGCCGTGCCCATTCACTCATCATTGATGGTGGAATCACGTGACGTTTCGCAACCAGCTTGTCTCTTAACTGCAACGCTTGTCCGATTAATAACGTATTTGGTTTTTTCATAATACAACCTGCCTTTACTCGGTAAATCTAATAAACCTTTATTTTTCAGGTCGATGAGTCTCACACGCGCTCATGGCCGCAGATCAAAGGTTCACACTCACAGTAAGTTTTGCAAAATGAATACCTGAATGTCACCAAACTGTCACCCTAGTGTCATAAGTCCCTGATTTTTAGTCAGGTCTCATGCTATTTTGGTAGTTACCAGACAGCGCATTGCCCAGCACAAGTACATAAAGGTTACAGGCTTTTGTAAAATATAAAGACAATGTTATATGGCACGCTGATGATGTGCTGCCATAAAACGCTCAGGCGGCGTGCTGCGGCCGGCGGCGTAAACGCCGGGCTCCGCGAACACACCAGGCGGGAGTCCATAACAGCATATTGGCGATAATGGCCACAACTACACTATAGATAATGGCTGGCGGAGACAAAGGCACAGATGGAGCAAAATTTTCGCCAACCCGTTTAAGTACATCAAAGCGGTCGGGGTTAAACATATACCAGGCGCGGCTGAAGTAATTGCCGGTTTGTAGCTGCGTAAGGCCCGTCTCCAAATCCTGCAGGCGGCGCATGGTAAGGGCTTTTTGCTCGGCGTCCTGGCGTACCACCGGACTGTTGTTGGCGCGCAGATCATCAAGCATCGCCGGTACCGAAGCATAACCAAACTGCCGGGCCAGGCTTTCATAACCGGCCACCTGCAGTGCGGTGGCATCATAAAAGCCGGTCAGATACTGCCGGTAATGGTCGGCCAGCACCGGCACCTGTAAGGCGGCAATGAACAGCGCCGCAAAAATAATCTTGTCCATGATATTGACCAGCGCTTTCATATACAGCTCCTGCGTGCCTGTTACTTCAGTGCATGATAAATCGCACTGGTTAACTGGCTGAGTTCATCGGGTTGGATAATATACGGTGGCATAATGTATACCAGTTTATTAAACGGGCGTATCCATACGCCGTTTTTTACAAAGCTGCGTTGCAGGCGGGCGACATCGACCGGCTGGTGAGTTTCTACCACGCCGATAGCCCCCAGAATCCGTACTTCTTTAACCTGCTCAAGCTGTGCGCAGCGGAGCAGTTCGGCTTTAAGTTGCGTTTCAATATCCCGGGTTTGCTGCTGCCAGTGATTTTCACTGACCAGCGCCAGGCTGGCACTGGCGACCGCGCAGGCCAGCGGATTGCCCATGTAGGTGGGGCCGTGCATAAATACTCCGGGTTCGCCCTGACATACGCCCAGCGCCACATCTTCGGTGCACATGGTGGCGGCCAGCGTCATATACCCGCCGGTCAGCGCTTTACCCACACACATGATGTCGGGACTGATCTGGGCATGGTCGACACCAAACAGCTTGCCGGTGCGGCCAAAGCCGGTGGCAATCTCGTCACAAATCAGCAGAACATCATAATTGTCGCACAGCTGACGGCAACGTCTGAGATACTCCGGATGATAAATACGCATGCCACCAGCTCCCTGAACCACCGGTTCGATGATCAGTGCCGCCATTTCATGGTGATGACTGGCAAACAGCTCTTCTAAGGGCAGGATGTCATCCTCACTGAATGTCTGACCGAAACGGGTTTGCGGAGCCGGGGCAAACAGCTGTTTGGTCAGAACACCGGAAAACAGGCTGTGCATTCCATTGACCGGATCGCAGACAGACATGGCGGCAAAGGTATCACCATGGTAACCATTGCGGGGGGTAACAATTTTGTGTTTATCAGGACGTCCCTGGCAGGCCCAGTATTGCAGCGCCATTTTAAGAGCCACCTCTACCGATACCGATCCGGAGTCGGCCAGAAAGACCCGTTCCATCCCTGCCGGTGCCATATCCAGCAACTGACGGCAGACATTCACTGCCGGCTCGTGTGTCAGACCGCCAAACATGACATGCGAAAATTTATCTACCTGCTCATGCGCGGCCTGATTCAGGCGGGGATGATTGTAGCCGTGAATCGCCGCCCACCAGCTCGACATCCCGTCAATCAATGTTTCTCCTGAAGTCAGCTGAATATTGACTCCCTGCGCACCGGCCACTTCATAGCAGGGCAGCGGGTTGACTGACGAGGTGTACGGATGCCAGATGTGGCGCTTATCAAATTCTATATTGCTCAAAATATAACCATTGGTAAATGTTTGAAATTGGTCAGAGTTGACAACTCAGGCGGTGCGCATAGACTAAGCCCGAAAATACAAATAGTAAAGGACAGGCCATGACCGCCGCACCACATTTTAATTCTGCCAACAGTCCGGTTCGCCACGACTGGACCACTGCAGAGGTAGAAGCCCTTTTTGCGCTGCCATTCAATGATCTGCTGTTCAGAGCCCAGATGGTGCATCGCCAGCATTTTGACCCGAATGAGGTACAGGTTTCGACACTTTTATCGATTAAAACCGGTGCCTGTCCGGAAGATTGCAAATATTGCCCGCAAAGCGCCCGCTATGACACCGGTCTGGAAAAAGAGCGGCTGATGGAAGTGGAAAAAGTGATTGAGCGGGCCCGCGAAGCAAAGGCAACCGGCTCGACCCGCTTTTGTATGGGCGCAGCCTGGCGTAACCCCAAAGAGCGGGATATGCCATATGTTACCCGGCTTATATCTGAAGTAAAAAAGCTGGGGCTGGAAACCTGTATGACACTGGGCATGCTGACCCGCGATCAGGCGCTGGCGCTGAAGCAGGCCGGCCTGGATTACTATAACCATAACCTGGATACCTCGCCGGAATACTACGGCGACATTATTACCACCCGGACCTATCAGGATCGACTGGACACACTGAAAAATGTGCGTGAGGCAGGTATGAATGTCTGCTCCGGTGGAATTGTTGGTATGGGAGAAAGTCATACCGATCGCGCCGGCTTACTGATTTCACTGGCTAATCTGCCTAAACAGCCGGAAAGTGTGCCCATCAATATGTTGGTTAAAGTCAAAGGCACCCCGCTGGATAATGTGGATGATCTGGAGCCGTTTGAATTTATCCGCACCATTGCGGTGGCGCGAATCATGATGCCGGCATCTCATGTGCGTTTATCCGCCGGCCGTGAAAATATGAATGAACAAATGCAGGCACTGTGCTTTATGGCCGGGGCAAATTCGATTTTCTATGGCTGCAAACTGTTGACCACCTCCAACCCTGATACTAACGAAGATGTGTTATTGTTCCGCAAGCTGGGAATTAATACCGAGCGGACCCGTGACTATTCTGACGAAGCACATGCACAGACTTTGCAGGAAGAAATCAGTTCGCAGCAAACCAGCCATTTATTTATTGATGCAACTAAAAAGCCTGCCGCGGAGGTGTAATGGCATTTGACTGGCTGGATACGGCCCTGGATCACAAAAAACAGGACGGCTACCTGCGCACACGGGCGGTCGTTGAGTATGAAAAAGACGGCATAATTTGCATTAACGGCGCGCATTATCTGAATTTTGCCAGTAATGATTATCTGGGCTTGCGCCATGAAGAAGGCGTTTTGCAGACCTGGGTTGAAGGACTGGCACAATTTGGTGGTGGCAGCGGTGCATCACCGCTGGTGACCGGATATACCCAGGCGCACCAGGCACTGGAAGCGTATCTGGCCGAACACCTTAACCGTGAAGCCGTGTTGCTGTTCAATTCAGGCTTTGCTGCCAACCAGGCGGTGTGTCAGGCCCTGTTTGGTCAGCACAATAGCGGTGACGGTCTGATTGTGGCCGACAAATACATGCATGCCTCGTTCATTGACGGTGCCCTGTCATGCAATGCCACACTCAAGCGTTTTCGACATAACGATATGCAGCATGCCAGACAGGTACTTGCCAAACACCATGAAGCTGATTGCCTGATTGCCAGTGAAGGTGTATTTAGCATGGATGGCGACAGTGCGCCGCTGGATGAGCTTATTGCTTTGAGTCAGGCGCATAACAGCTGGCTGATGCTGGATGATGCCCATGGTTTTGGCGTACTGGGCGCCCGGGCCATGGGCAGCGCCGAGCATTATCAGTTAAGTCAGCAGCAGGTGCCGCTGGTGATGGGCACCTTTGGTAAGGCGGTGGGCACCGCCGGGGCTTTTGTCGCCGGCTCACAGGCGCTGATTGACTATCTGGTGAATGAAGCGCGCCACTATATTTATTCCACTGCCATGCCACCGGCCCAGGCACTGGCCACCCTGTATGCGCTGCAGCATATTCCTGGTTCAGGACGTCAGCAACAGTTGCAGGATAACATCACTACATTTCGCCAGCGCTCTGAGCAGGCCGGCCTGGTCTTAAGTGCCTCTGCCAGCGCCATTCAGCCGGTGATGATTGGCGATCCTGATCAAACCCTGGCATTGGCTGATGCGCTAAAAGCCCGCGGAATCTGGGTAGGCGCCATTCGCTATCCGACCGTGCCCAAGACCACCGACCGGTTGCGGATCACCTTATCAAGCAGTCATACACGGCGTGATATTGAAGCGCTGGTGGATGCACTGGCGCTGGCCCGTGAGGCGGTGACATGATAGCTGTGCAGGAAAATAATATTGCTCGGCAGTTCAGTCGGGCAGCTGCCGCCTACGACCATACCGCCAGTATTCAAAAGCAAATAGCCAAAGCCGGGCTGGCCATGTTGCCAGGCAATACCGGCCGGGTGCTCGATATTGGTTGTGGTACAGGCTGCAATACCTGGCACCTCGCCCAGCGTGGGTTTACCGCCACCGGGCTGGATATTGCGTCGGGCATGCTCGATTATGCCCGCAGTTGTTACCCTGAGATTGAATTTGTAAAGGGAGATGCGCAGCGCCTGCCGTATGAGCGGGCGGTATTTGACCGGGTGTTTTCGTCTATGGCCTTGCAGTGGTGTAGCGACCCTGACGAGGTGATGCAACAGGTATTTCAGGTATTAAAAGCCCGGGGAGTGGCCGGACTGAACATTATGGTCGACGGGTCATTTCATGAGCTGGACAATAGCCGTCGGGCTGCCGGGTTACGCGTGGCCACCAACCCCATGTTCAGCCATGATGCCTGGCATAGCGCGGCCACGGCCGCCGGCTTTACAGTGCGCCACGCATTACTGAAAACCTACACCGCTACATTTGATAATGTGCTGGCACTGCTACGCTCCATTAAAAGCGTAGGGGCTGGCACCAGCCTGAACAGTCACGCCCGCCAGAGTTTGTCCCGCGCCGACCTGCTACAGCTTAGCCAGGTGTATCGTACCTTCGCGCTGTCAAACGGACAGTTACCACTGAGCTATCAGGTTTCTCATTTTATTCTGGAAAAGTAGTATGCAGTCTTTTTTTATTACCGGGACAGACACCGAAGTAGGCAAAACTTTTTTTACCGCAAGTCTGTTAAACGCCCAGGCGGCTGCCGGGCGTCGCGTGGCCGGATACAAACCGGTGTCGGCCGGATGTGAACTTATCAACAATGAGCGGGTGAACGATGATGCCCGGGAATTATGGCAGGCCAGTAATATCGGTGCGCCATTACAGCATGTTAATCCGATAGCCCTGATGCCGCCTATTGCGCCGCACATTGCAGCAGCTGAGGCCGGAATGGTTATTACTGAACAAGCCATTGTTGATGGCTATCAGCAATTGTGTGATTACGCGCCGGATCTACTGCTAATGGAAGGGGCCGGAGGCTGGCAGCTGCCGCTTGGAAACGGCTTGTGGATGCCGCAGATTGTGCAGCGTCTGCGACTGCCGGTGATCATGGTGGTGGGGATGCGTCTTGGGTGTCTGAACCACGCCATGCTGACCGCCCAGGCGGTCGAACAGGCGGGGCTTACCTTGCATGGCTGGGTGGCCAATCAGCTCACCCCGACACCGATGCCATACTATGCTCAAAATCTTGCTACGCTGCTGCAAAGCTTGTCAGCACCGATGCTGGCTGAACTTCCCTACTGCGAGGATACAAGCGGCCCGGCCTCGGTAAACTTAAGCCAGATACTGGTTTAGCACAGCGGTTGGCTGGATAGTCTGTTTGGTCTGGCCAACAAACACATACCCTTCATCATCCCCCAGATATTTCAGTTCACCGTGACAATAAGACAGTGCGCAGCCCTCTGGGATAGCCAGTATGGGCGTGTGCGGGTTTAGTATGCAAAATTCATTGAGTCGCTCATCCCGGGTTTCACCATTATGGCCTGGGGGCGTGTAATTATTGTAGTGCGGATTAAGCTGACAGGGCAGTACTGCCAGCGCATCAAACGAGGCTGGCTGAATCACCGGCATATCATTAGTGGTGCATATTGTGCGCCCGCAAATATTAGACCCGGCACTCCAGCCGATGTACGGTGTACCACTGGCAATGGCCTGTTTCAGCGGCTCTGTTAGCTGCTGGGTATACAGGTTATGTAACAGGTTAAAAGTGTTGCCTCCGCCCACGACAATCGCCTGACCATTGGCCTGTGCCTGATGAATGGCCGCCACCGGATCGGCTTGCTGATGCAGGCCGGTGACCTCAAAGTCGGGTAGGGCATCAGCGACTTTAGCGGTGTAATCGTCCCAGCTGACAGACACGCCGGCAAAAGGAACAAACAACAGTTTACGGGCCTCACCCAAATGGGCGTACAGATAGGTCAGGGCATGCTCCAGATAATTTTCACTGCCTTTTCTGGAACTGCTGAGCATGAGAACATGAGCTGACATAATAATCCTTGAATGACAAAAGTGGCCCAATGTTAGCGCAAAGTTAACCTGGTTGCATGAGTGATGCGGTGCACCGGCAAGTTAATCTTTTTGCCGGCCGGGCAGTGCCGCCGCCCGGACAGGCATGTTACACTCAGGCCTTTGAACAATAACCGGTTTGCGGCAGTGACTGGCAATGGCCGTCAGCCGCTTAACGTTATCCGATAGGTGTAAATGATGTCGCAGGATACCCCCAAGGTCCCTTCCGTTTTATTTGTGTGTCTGGGCAATATTTGTCGCTCGCCTACGGCTGAGGCGGTCTTCAGACAAAAAGCGCGTCAGGCTGGTCTTGAAGTGAATATTGATTCAGCCGGCACTCATGGCTATCACATTGGTAATCCACCCGATAAACGCTCACAGGCAGCCGGTGAGGCCAAGGGCTATGACTTCAGCGGTCTGGCCTGTCGTAAAGTCGCTCCGGAAGATTTTGAACAGTTTGACTACATTCTGGCGATGGACCACAGCAACCTGAAAAATCTGAAAAAAGTCAGCGAGCCATTACATCACGACAAGCTTCATCTGTTTTTGTCATTTGCTGATACCGGCCATGAAGAAGTGCCGGATCCTTACTATGGGGGGCGCAAGGGTTTTGAGCTGGTGCTGGAGCTGATTGAAAAAGCCAGTGACGGACTCATCAAAACCATCAAGCAACAACAGTGAAACAGCAGCGTGCCCATGCCGTCTGCGGCGGGTTAGTAATAGCCTGTGTGCTGGCGATACTGAGCCTGATTCTGGTCGATGCCGGCGGGCAAACTACCCCGGCTCTGTTCTGGCACATTCTGCTGAACCTGCAGTTACCCCTGATTTGCACCGCGGTGCTGGTGGGAGCGGCGCTGGCCGTCAGTTCGGCGTCTTTACAGGTGGTACTGAATAATCCGCTGGCCGATCCGGGGATTATCGGTATTTCCAGCGGGGCCAGTCTGGTGGCTGCCATTATGTTACTGGTGATGCCGGCGCATTACAGCACCGGCAGTCTGGCAGTGTTGCCCGCTGCCTGTTTTGGCGGGGCGCTGCTTTCTACCTGGCTTATCTATCTGCTGGCCCGGCGTTTGCGCGGGGCAACCACGGCGGTCATTCTGGCCGGTATTGCCATCTCTACCCTAAGTAGTGCCCTGATGGCCTGGCTGTTTGTATTTGCTGATGCTCAGGCCATGCGTAATCTGACCTTCTGGCTGATGGGCAGCCTGTATCAGACAAATTGGTCAATTCTGGCTGTGGCCGGTCCCATCATGCTGTTTACCCTGATTAGGCTATGCCGTCTGGCCCCCCGGCTCAACTGGCTGTACGGTGGCAGCCGACTGACCGCCGCTGCGGGGGTGTCGCCGGCACGGCTTAACAAACAGGTTCTGATTATCAGCGCTCTGGGAGTGGGCGCCGCGGTCTCGGTGGCGGGCTCCATTGCGTTTGTTGGTTTGCTGGTACCGCATTTTATGCGCTTGTTGCTGGGGTATGACAACCGCAGGCTGCTGCCGGCCTGCGCACTGGCCGGTGCACTGGTATTACTGCTGGTGGCGGTGATCAATGAATATTCTCATCAGATTGCTCTGCCGGTGTCCATGATAACCGCTACGGTCGGTGGTCCGCTGTTGTTATGGGCATTGTATCGCGGGCAATGGAAACTAGCATGATCAGAGCCGATAACGCCTGTCTTGGTCAGCGCTTAGGACCGGTTTCACTGTACATCAGAGCAGGGGACTGCTGGCATATTCTGGGTGAAAACGGGGCCGGTAAATCGTCTTTGCTGCAGGTGCTGGCCGGGCTGGAAACGGTGACCGGGGGCGTGGTGTTGTGGCAGGGCCGGCCGGTTGATGAGGTCGGCCTGAGTTTTCTGGCCGGTCAGCGGGCCTGGCATGATCAGCAGCATGTCATCGGCTTTGAGATTCCGGTGCATCAGTATCTCAGTTTTTATGCCGACACTGAGCTGCCCGCCCAAATCAGCCAGGCGTTGGAGCTGGCGCATCTGATGCACCGGCCGGTCACGCAGTTATCTGGCGGTGAACAGCAGCGGGTGAATCTGGCCCGGGCTTTTCTGCAGGTATGGCCGGCTTTGCAGCGTGGACAGGCATGCCTGATTCTCGATGAACCACTGCAAAGCCTGGATGTTCGTCACCAATACAGCTTACTGATGTTGCTGCAGACATTTAATGAGGCTGGCAACACACTGATCTTAAGCTCCCACGATCTTTCCCTGAGCGCCCGGTTTGCCGGACAAGCAGCCTTGATGTCGGCTGGCCAAATTATTGCCAGTGGCGATAAACACACGGTTTTTCAGGCTGACTTACTGGCCCGAACATTCGGGATTCAGTTTGCTATAAATAATAATCAAAACGCACTACAAATTACGCCGGTTTGGCCTACTGTATAAATGGAATTATGGTAAGCTGACAGGCTTAGAGAAAGACGATGCAGGCGCGTTGAGGTCTGCGGTGTCGGGAATGCGTTTTGACATTGACTCCGGCCACCAACCATCTTCTCTGTGAACCGTTATTATGTCTAACTTTACAGGAGACCTCGTGGATAATTGGCAACCTGACAGCTGGAGAAGCAAACCGATTCTTCAGCAACCTGAATACGCAGATAAAGATCTGGTGGCTCAGGTCGAACAAACACTGAGTAAATATCCGCCGCTGGTATTTGCCGCCGAAACCCGTGAATTACGCCGCCAGCTGGGCGAAGTGAGTATGGGTAAAGGCTTTTTGCTTCAAGGTGGTGATTGTGCTGAGTCGTTTGATGAGTTCAACGCGCCTAAAATCCGCGATACCTTTAAAGTGATTCTGCAAATGGCTATCGTGATGACCTTTGCTGGTCGTTGTCCGGTGACCAAAGTGGCCCGTATGGCCGGCCAGTATGCCAAGCCTCGCTCATCAAACCTTGAGACCATTGATGGTGTGACACTGCCCAGTTATCGTGGCGATATCATCAACAGCTTTGAATTTACTGAAGCAGCCCGTATGCCGGATCCCCGTCGTCTGTTGGACGCGTATCACCGCAGTGCATCCACGCTGAACCTGCTGCGTGCTTTTGCGCAGGGCGGCCTGGCTGATTTGCACGAAGTGAATCGCTGGAACCGTACGTTTGTGGATAATAATCCGCACAAAGAACGCTACGAAGATATTGCCCGCCGTATTGAAGATTCATTACAGTTTATGAATACCATCGGGATTAATTCGGCGAATACACCTGCGCTGCATGAGACTTCATTGTTTACCTCGCACGAAGCGCTACTGCTGAATTACGAACAGGCGCTGACGCGTATTGATACACTGACCGGTAAGCCGTATAACTGCTCTGCACACATGGTGTGGATTGGTGAGCGGACCCGTCAGCTTGATCATGCACACGTAGAGTTTTTCCGTGGCATCCACAATCCTATCGGAGTAAAAGTGGGGCCAACAATGGAAGAAGACGAGCTGATTCGTTTGATTGATGTGCTGAATCCGCAAAATGACCCGGGCCGTCTGACCCTGATCACACGTATGGGAGCGGATAAGCTGGAGCAAAATCTGCCACGCCTGCTGCGCAAGGTGAAGCAGGAAGGTCGCAATGTGGTATGGAGTTCTGACCCCATGCACGGCAACACCACCACATCCAGCAGCGGCTTTAAAACCCGTAACTTTGACTCGATTCTAAGTGAAATCCGCCAGTTCTTCAGTGCGCATGAAGCGGAAGGCACACATGCTGGTGGTATCCATCTGGAGATGACCGGTCAGCATGTGACAGAATGTACCGGTGGTGCGTATAAGATCAGTGATGATGATCTTGCAGAAGCCTACAAAACCCAGTGCGATCCGCGCTTAAACGCCGATCAGGTCCTGGAAATGGCATTCTTAGTGTCAGATCACCTGCGCGCCTAATCAGGCCATTTCGCTGGCAGCATATGCTGTCAGCGCTGCTTCACGCTCTGCTTCTGTCAGTATTCCCCCGAAGATGGTTTTTCTTCTCAGCGCTGCAGTGCGACCGTCGCCGGCCAGTAGCAATGATTTAAACAGCGCCGGCTGCCCACGGGCTTCCAGAATGCCCTGCCATAATAAATAACTGCCATACCGAATCATTCCCTGCTCATAAAACCGTTCGAGATTATCGCCGGCAATATCAAAACAACCCGGCGTGGACAGGCACTTTTGCGCTATCACATCATGCATGTATAAAATTTGCCGGTCGATAATGACCTGCTTTTGTTTTTTGGGTCTGGAAAACATAGTGACTAAAAAATAGGCTGTACTTACTTTGCCCGCTAGTATACTGTATTTATATTCAGTTGTGCAGAGGCAGGGATATGCAATATAACAAAGCCTGCGGGGTAAGCTCGCTCGGGTTTGAAAAGATCAGTGGCAGGTTTGATGTAACACTCAATCCGGTTTCCGGCTATGTGCAGGGGCTGCATGGAAACCAGTTGCACCGAACGACGCTGGATAAAACCTTTTTTGGCGAATTACAGGCAACATCGCAGGGCGAAATGCTCAGTGTCATCACCGCTGTTAAAGGCTCGGCCGGATATGTGGCTATTGAACAGGTTAGCGGCAAGTTATGTGGTCATGAAGGAACGTTTGTGCTGCAACATTCCGGTACCATGAACCGTGGTGATGACAGTCTGAATTTACATGTCGTACCGGATTCCGGAACCGGGCAGTTAGCGGGTTTGCAAGGGACCATGGCCATTCGGACAGAGCAGGGCGAGCATTTCTATGACTTTCATTTTAGCCTGGATGGGCCGGTTCAGCAGGCTTAATCATCGTTTAATAAAGGCTCAACCATACTCTCAAGGCCATTGAGTTTAATTTCGTACATCAGCGCCAGCTGTTTTCCCAGTTTGTTATCCGGAAAGCCCTGTTTGTGAAACCAGACCAAGTAGGGTTCAGGCAGGTGAAACAGACGCCGTCCGGCATACTTGCCAAACGGCATAACTTGATTGACGGCGTCTTTAATCTCTTGTGGGTTCATAATTTATGTGAGGTCAGCCTGTTGAATATCAGGCTGTATCATACAAGAGTTTGCCAATACAAACAGGTCTGCTAGTTCTGCCGTAACTGACTGGCATCGTGCTGAGCGGCCACCGAATGTTTTAGCATCGTCATAATTGCCTGCTTAAAAGAAGGATATAAAATCCGGTTTCCATGGGCAGACAGGTGGTCACCGTCAAAATACATGGTTGTGCCATTATCATAGACCGGACACTCACTGTCATTACACAGCACCGGAACCGGGTCCCAGATAGTCAGCGATGGGACCTGCTGTTTAACAGCCTGCAAACTGGCCATCACCGGTTGCCGGAAAGTTTCTACCGATGCTGTGCTGCGTGTTGTACGGGTATCACAAGCCGGATTGGTCTGATTAAACCAGTCACTGCAACGAAACGGAATGTAGCTGAATACCGGTTTCGGGGCATCGGTGATGATATTGGGCGTCACGCTGGCAATATCCTGCATCAGTGCAATGGTTTCTTCGCGGGCATGCTGGCGGTCAGCTTTTGCTTTTTCACTGTGAATCTGCTCGGCAACTTCATGTTCTGTGCGTGGCTCTACCCGGTACTGATTGGTCAATCGGTAGGCTTTCAACGTGGCAAAAAAGACAATATCCTGAGGACCAGCCTGTTGCCTGATTTCTTCAAGCCAGCTACGTAGCTGGTCAGCACAGGCGTTAGAATCCACTAGAACCGGTGTGCGCATATTGGCAGCGCCACAACCTCCCTGACTATGTATCTCGGTATTGATACCGGTCTCGTCTGCCAACATTCTGAGCATTGTGCCGTAAGCACCGGCATGGGAGTCACCAATCACATAAATAGTGCGCCCCTGCAGGGAGTGATTGCTGGCTAGGGAGGAATCATGCGAATAGTGAGGGTACCATTCATATCTGTCGTTAGTTTCGCTGAGTTTTACCAGCTTCTGGAATTTAAAGCCCCAATACGTACCGGTGAAGCATAGAGTGATCACCGCCAGGCCGGCGAGAATGGTTCGGCCGGCTGGCATGTTTTTAATCGGTTTGGCGCGTGACAGCTTTTGTTCCAGCAAATGATAAGAAGCAATCGCTGATACAAAGGTCACCGCAAAAGCGGCAATATACTCGGTGGTACTTTGCAGTCCGACCGACCAGCGAAAAAAGCTGTAGACCGGCCAGTGCCACAGATACAGTGAGTAAGAAATTTTGCCGATGTAACGCAATGCAAAAAGCGAAAAAAACTGATTAACAGCATCAGACGCTTTACCGCGGACAAAGCAATGTAACACGAGTACGGTGCCGACTACCGGTAATAGCGCCCAGGGTACCGGAAAGGCAGATTTACTGGCCAGCAGTAAGCCGGCGACAATCAGCGTTATACCCAGAATCGCCGCAGGCAGTGTTGCGACGGTCTTATCAGTGTTATACCTGCTGTGTAACTGATATAGGATGGCTCCGGCAGCCAACTCCCAAAACCGGCTGGTAAGCAGATAATAGGATGCATTCAGGTTGGTTTCGCTGTAGTACCAGGAGGCAGCAAAAGAGGCTATGGCCAGCAGTATCACTGCCGGCTTCAGCGTTTGCTTAAGCCAGGCATAAAACAGAATCGGGAAAATTACATAAAACTGCTCTTCTACTCCCAGACTCCACGTATGCACAAACGGGTTGAACTCGACCGAAGGAGAAAAGTAAGTCTCGGTATTCAGGGCCAGCGCAATATTGCTAACACCAAAAAAGGCAGCCAGGCCGGTGGTATTGATAGCATTGCTTAGCCAGGCATGCGGTATAAAAAGAATAACAATGGCAGACGAGATGAGCAGCATGGCCAGAAGTGCCGGGAACAGCCTGACAATACGACGTCGGTAAAAGGCAACAATATACTGGCTGAACGAGGCATGATTATGGCCTGCCAGAGAGCGCGCTACCACATAGCCAGAAATAACAAAGAAAATATCTACGCCGGTGAACCCTCCGGGTAACCAGTTGCTATTTAAGTGAAAAATCATGACTGACAGCACTGCAAGTGCGCGCAACCCATCAATTGCTGGTATATAGCTTTGCCTTGTTGCTGTCATAAGCCTCTCTGTCGGTATATTGATTTTTACTGCAGTGAGGTGTTAAGCAGGTTTAATGCCAGCGAATATGAATGATATCGCTGGTAAAGCAGGTCTGTTCCTTTATAAACAGCGTATGAGATAAATATAAGCAGGCAAGATAACAGTAACTGGTTTATGCCTTGCCGGGTTTGTGGCAAGGTGGGCAAGTAATCAAATTTCGGGATGTCATGTTGTTAGAAGATAGTTTTGGCCGGCGCTTCCGGTATCTGCGCGTATCAATCACAGAAGCGTGTAATTTTCGTTGTCAGTATTGCCTGCCGGATGGCTATGACGGGCCGGACAACAGTGCCTTTATGAGTCTGACCGAAGTGCAGACACTGATGACAGCCTTTGCCAGAATGGGAACGACCAAGATACGTATAACCGGTGGCGAGCCGAGTTTGCGCAAAGACTTTACAGAGATTATTCAGGCGGCGGTAAACACACCGGGGATTCAGAAGGTGGCTACCACGACCCATGGTGCCAGGCTGGCAAAAGATGCTCACAAGTGGGCGCAGGCCGGACTTGATCAGGTTAACGTCAGTATAGATAGCCTTGATCCTAACCAGTTTGCGCTGATTACCGGTCAGAATAAGCTGGAGCAAATTCTCAAAGGGTTGGATGTGGCTGTTGATGCCGGACTGGATGTAAAAGTGAATACGGTACTATTGCAGGATTTTTCACCAGCGCGATTGACCCGTTTCCTCGATTGGTTAAAAATAACACCGGTCACCCTGCGGTTCATCGAATTGATGGAAACCGGCGAACACAAAGCATTTTTTAAAAGTCAGCATATGTCCGGGCAGCCGATAAAAGATCGCTTACTGGCAGAAGGCTGGCAGCCCGTAATCAGACGCAAAGATGCCGGGCCGGCGCAGGAATTTAGTCACCCCGATTATGCCGGGAAAATTGGTCTCATCATGCCTTACAGTAAAGATTTTTGTAAAAGCTGTAATCGCCTTCGGGTATCGGCCAGTGGCAAGCTGCATCTATGCTTGTTCAGTGAACAAGGGTTAGATTTACGGCACTTATTGAAAGCAGGTGATACTGATGCCCTCATGCAATTTGTTCATGATGCGCTTAACAGCAAACATGTTTCTCATTATCTGCAGGACGGGATGACCGGCGCGACAAAACATCTGGCCATGTTAGGTGGCTGACAAACAATAATAATGAAAAGAGGTGAAGCATGGAGTTCGCTGATACCGAAAGGCTCTCATTTAGTTTTATTACCGCCCAGGATGCCGGATTTTTATGGGAACTTGACCAGGACAAAGCGGTCATGCGCTACCTGAACGGTGGTCGCAAATCGACCCGGCATGAAATAGAGACTGTGTTTGTGCCACGGTTACAAGCTTACGCGAACAAAGCGCTTGGCTGGGGCTTATGGAAAGTAACTGAGATTAGCAGTGGCGAGGCCATAGGCTGGGTACTGGTTCGTCCTTATGGCTTTTTCACCTCTAACCCTGATCCAGATAATCTTGAGCTCGGCTGGCGATTCAAACAGGCCTGGTGGGGAAAGGGCATTGCCACAGAAGCGGCCACCGCCATTAGGGATGGGCTTGCACTTACCGGGACGTCGTCATTCTCTGCCATTGCAAACCCCGATAATGCAGGCTCAATTGCAGTGATGAAAAAGCTGGGAATGGCGTTTAGCCACACTCAGTTTTATGAGGACAGCGTGTTTAGCGAAAATGTGGTCGTATATACACAGCACCTGCGCCGATAACCAGTAACTGGACTGTACCCCGACTTTCTTCCCCCCCCTATTTTGGACAGTCACTGTTTAGCGAGATGCTGCGTGTTCTTAGCAATGGACAGTCACTACTTTGCATTGCTGCTCTGTATAGACTTCGATTAACGACGCTTGCAAGGACACTGCTTAGGTCAGTCACTGTTTAGCGAGATGCTGCGTGTTCCTGGCAACGGACAGTCACTACTGTGCATTGCTGCTATGGATAGCCTTCGATTAACGACGCTTGCAGTACTGCAGAAAATCATACCCGCTGACTTTTTTGAATGTTAAAGCTGTTTTAGGGAGGTGAAAGGTATCGCTTGGCAGGGGAGAGCACTGTCAGCAGGCATACGTGCGCATTAATCCAGTAGTGGCAGATAAATAGTTTAATCAGGTATGATTGACGCAACGCTTCTGTATTAAGACTAATTTTCTTCGACTAACGGAAGCGATAAAGTCCCTCTCTATTCCACAGACCATCGCTTTCCAGTCCGTGTCGCACAAACCTGTTCGAATAATAATAGCGTTGGTTTCACAGCGGACTCTGCGCGGTTTATTATGTTGAAATAAATGACGGGATGCTTCGACAAGAGAAAAGTAATCTTCAATTTGAAAAGGTAATTCATCAGCCAACCTGTTATTTGCATGATCAGCCAGTGGTGATAAACGTCTAGGTTGCTTACGATACTTTCTTGCTTCAATCCGTTTTTTAATACTAGTGTGAGATGAATGTGCCGGTGAGTCTGCAAGGCCCGCACGAACCGGATTTAAATCGACGTAAGTCATGCAGGCAGCCAGGGCAGCTTCATCCAATAACGCTTGCGACTTGAATCTTCCCTCCCAGAAATGCCCTGTACATTCGTCTTCTTTATTAGCCCGGCGCGCAATATACTCGTTGAGTAATCGCATAAACCAGCTGATATCATACAATCGGCTTCGGTAGACTTCAGCTAACTCCTGGACGGTTCTAATTTCAGTGTCTGATAGCTCACCCTGCTCAGCAGGATTAACAAACCGACGTGATAAGAGCATACCTCGATACAGTTTGTGCCAACGTACAAGAATTTCTTTAGTCGTTAATTTTTCCGCTTTTTGTTTATTAATGCGCAGTACAACATGGGTGTGATTACTCATCACTGCATAAGCACAAACATCTATACAGAAAACACCAGCCAGAAATAGCAACCGGTCTTCGACCCACTGACGGCGATGCTCATACGATTTATGGTTTTGCGCATCATGACCGCATAAAAACGCCCGGCGAACACAGCGCGACATACAGTGGTAATAGGGAGTATCTGATAGATTAATGAGACTTTTTCTGGGCCTTGGCATAGTCGAATCATCATGATGAAAAGATGATCTTATTGTGCCGAAATTCAGGGTTAATCCAACTGTACTAAAGAGTAGGGTATGCCTGTCCACGAAGAAGGAGGATCCTGAGACAGTAATAAAGTGACTGTCCAGTGTTGGATAGAGTGTCTGCCCACGAAGAAGGGGATTCTGAGGCAGAAATAGAGTGCCTGTCCAGTATTGGATAGAGAAATTTTAAAAAAAGAATGAATGGTGGACGTTACTGGACTTGAACCAGTGACCCTCGCCTTGTAAGGGCGATGCTCTCCCAACTGAGCTAAACGTCCGAATTGTGATATGCTACTTATTAAAGTAGTGGTGGACGCTACTGGACTTGAACCAGTGACCCTCGCCTTGTAAGGGCGATGCTCTCCCAACTGAGCTAAGCGTCCGAATTTTGTATTATTTACTCGACAAGAGTAGTGGTGGACGTTACTGGACTTGAACCAGTGACCCTCGCCTTGTAAGGGCGATGCTCTCCCAACTGAGCTAAACGTCCGTATTTGATTGATTTATTCACTTCAAAGTGGTGGTGGACGCTACTGGACTTGAACCAGTGACCCTCGCCTTGTAAGGGCGATGCTCTCCCAACTGAGCTAAGCGTCCGCAATCAAAAATTTCAAATCGACACACCAGAATATGGTGGACGTTACTGGACTTGAACCAGTGACCCTCGCCTTGTAAGGGCGATGCTCTCCCAACTGAGCTAAACGTCCGTCAATTTTCGCTTGCCGTCTTGGGCAAGTGGGGCGGTATTATAGAGTCCGAACTGCCAGAGTCAATAATAAAATTTAAGAAAAGTGACTGTCTGCTGATAAAGTCACCAGAAAAGGCTTTTTTGTTGATTTTTAATACTATTAAGCTGTTTTGTCGGCTATTCCGTAATCCCCGGGCACTGATGTATTTTGCCTTTGTCCTAACACTGGTAGAATACGCAACTAATTTTTTTCGTAAAACAATAGAGAGTTTCAAATGTCGGTTGTTACCAGATTTGCTCCAAGCCCAACAGGTTACCTTCATGTGGGTGGCGCACGTACTGCACTTTATTCTTGGCTTTATGCAAAAAGTCAGGGTGGGGAATTTGTCCTTCGTATTGAAGATACAGATATAGAGCGTTCTACCGATGACGCCAAACAAGCTATTTTAGATGGTATGGATTGGCTGGGTCTTAACTATGACAAAGGGCCTTATTTACAAACCGAACGCTTCGACCGTTATAAAGAGCTTATCGAAAAGCTATTGGCGGAAGGAAAAGCCTATAAATGCTTTATGACCAGTGAAGAGCTGGACCAAATACGTGAAGCGCAAAAAGAGCGTGGCGAAAAACCTCGTTACCCTGGTACTTGGCGTGACCGTACCGACCATCCTGAAGGGCAACCTTTTGCTATCCGCTTTAAAAATCCGCTGGAAGGAAAGGTTGTCATTAATGATCACATTCGCGGAAAAATTGAGATAAGTAATACCGAGCTTGATGACCTGGTGATTCAGCGAAGCGACGGCACGCCGACTTATAACTTCTGTGTGGTAGTTGATGACTGGGATATGGGCATAACCCATGTAGTTCGTGGTGAAGATCATATCAACAACACGCCTCGTCAGATTAATATATTAGAAGCGCTGGGCGCACCTGTACCTGAATATGCTCATGTTTCGATGATATTGGGTGAAGACGGCAAGAAACTATCCAAGCGATACAATGCTGTTAGTGTTATGCAATATCGTGATGACGGCTATTTGCCACAAGCACTAATCAATTATTTGGTTCGGTTAGGGTGGGGCCATGGCGATCAGGAAATTTTTACTCTGGATGAAATGATTGAACATTTCAGCCTGGATGCAATTGGTCAGTCGGCTTCGGCATTTAATACTGAAAAACTGATTTGGCTAAACCAGCACTATATGAAGAGTATGCCGGTAGAAGAAGTCGCTGGGTATGCAAAATGGCACTTTGATGATCAAAATATCGATTTGTCTGGCGGCCCAGCATTAGAAAAAGTAGTGACTGTCCAGGCTGACCGGGTTAAAAATCTGAAAGAGATGGCGCAAATCAGTCGTTATTTTTATGAAGACTTTGAAGAGTTTGATGCTGCAGCGGCTAAAAAGCACCTTCGCCCTGTTGCTAAAGAGCCATTAATGGTGGCTAAAACAAAACTGGCAGCTATAAATGAGTGGACACCTGAAAATATTCAGGCTGCTATTAATGCTACAGCCGAAGAATTAGAAGTTGGTATGGGTAAAGTAGGTATGCCTTTGCGTGTTGCGGTTACCGGTGGAGGGAACTCACCATCGCTGGATTTAACCCTGAATCTTATTTCTCAGGCAAAAATAGATCAAAGAATCGACAAAGCGATTGCTTTTATAGCAAATAGAGAAAATTCTTAATAAACTCCCCAAAAAAGCGTTGACACGACAGTGGGGTATGCCTAGAATGCGCCCCGCTGTCACGGAACAGGCACACAAAAATACAGTGTGGTTGTCGACGCATGACGGGGCCATAGCTCAGCTGGGAGAGCGCCTGCATGGCATGCAGGAGGTCGGCGGTTCGATCCCGCCTGGCTCCACCAAATTGTACGTTGCTCGGTACGTTAACTGAGATTCAAAAGCCAGGCTTTTGACAAACTGTTCTTAGGTTAAGGTCGCTCATTCACTGAAGTGAATTCGCCTTACAAAAAATCTCAAAAGCCATGCTTTTGAAAGAAGATTTTTTGTCCCCTTCGTCTAGAGGCCTAGGACACCGCCCTTTCACGGCGGTAACAGGGGTTCGAATCCCCTAGGGGACGCCATCTTAGAATTTGCCTTAGTGTAAAAAGCAGACATTTAATAAAATGTCGGGCATACAAACGGGGCCATAGCTCAGCTGGGAGAGCGCCTGCATGGCATGCAGGAGGTCGGCGGTTCGATCCCGCCTGGCTCCACCAAATTCTAAGTCACTCGGTATATCATCCGAGACCCAAAAGCAGCGCTTTTGATAAACAGTTCTTAGGTTAAGGTCGCTCATTCACTAAAGTGAATTCGCCTTACAAAAAATCTCAAAAGCCATGCTTTTGAAAGAAGATTTTTTGTCCCCTTCGTCTAGAGGCCTAGGACACCGCCCTTTCACGGCGGTAACAGGGGTTCGAATCCCCTAGGGGACGCCATTTTAGCGTTGCCTGGTACGTAACCAGGAATAGGCTTGAGAGCATAAGTGGTCTCTGGTCTAACATCATTTCAGTTACAAAGCTGATTGCTTGCGCTGAAATATCAGAAGCACCGCTTTTGATAAACTGTTCTTAGGTTAAGGTCGCTCATTCACTAAAGTGAATTCGCCCTTACAAAAAATCTCAAAAGCCGTGCTTTTGAAAGAAGATTTTTTGTCCCCTTCGTCTAGAGGCCTAGGACACCGCCCTTTCACGGCGGTAACAGGGGTTCGAATCCCCTAGGGGACGCCATTTTAGCGTTGCCTGGTACGTAACCAGGGATAGGCTTGAGAGCATAAGTGTTCTCTGGTCTAACATTATTTCAGTTATAAAGCCGGTTGCTTGCGCTGAAGTATCAGAAGTACCGCTTTTGATAAACTGTTCTTAGGTTAAGGTCGCTCATTCACTAAAGTGAATTCGCCTTACAAAAAATCTCAAAAGCCATGCTTTTGAAAGAAGATTTTTTGTCCCCTTCGTCTAGAGGCCTAGGACACCGCCCTTTCACGGCGGTAACAGGGGTTCGAATCCCCTAGGGGACGCCATTTTAGCGTTGCCTGGTACGTAACCAGGAATAGGCTTGAGAGCATAAGTGTTCTCTGGTCTAACATTATTTCAGTTATAAAGCCGGTTGCTTGCGCTGAAGTATCAGAAGCACCGCTTTTGATAAACTGTTCTTAGGTTAAGGTCGCTCATTCACTAAAGTGAATTCGCCTTACATATGGCCAGAAGCGTAATGCTTCAGGACTTGAAAGTCAGTAAGAGTAATGACGCTCAGTTTCGCAGAGCTCACTTCGCCTTACTGAAAATTACGAAAATATATTTTCGTGACTAATTTTCAGTCCCCTTCGTCTAGAGGCCTAGGACACCGCCCTTTCACGGCGGTAACAGGGGTTCGAATCCCCTAGGGGACGCCATTTTAGCGTTGCCTGGTACGTAGCCAGGAATAGGCTTGAGAACATAAGTGTTCTCTGGTCTAACATTATTTCAGTTATAAAGCCGGTTGCTTGCGCTGAAATATCAGAAGCACCGCTTTTGATAAACTGTTCTTAGGTTAAGGTCGCTCATTCACTAAAGTGAATTCGCCTTACAAAAAATCTCAAAAGCCATGCTTTTGAAAGAAGGTTTTTTGTCCCCTTCGTCTAGAGGCCTAGGACACCGCCCTTTCACGGCGGTAACAGGGGTTCGAATCCCCTAGGGGACGCCATATATAAAACCAGCCTTCGGGCTGGTTTTTTTATGTCTGTAAAACAGCATTAACCGCTGTTCAAACTGCTTTACAGCTGAATAAGACCATTTCCGCGTTACAGTAACAGATATGCTAGGATCATGTTTTTTTCAGTAAGGATCCTACATAACCATGCAAGAATATCCTATAGGCATACCGGGCCATCCCTGGACAGAAGAGCATAAAAAGCAATGGCTTGAAAACCAGAAGACTGTGCGCAGTTATTCTGAAGAAGTCCTGGCAAAAATTCCCGATGAATTGAGCGGATTTTCCATAACGCAATACGGTGCTCTGCCTTACGATGAACCGCGCTATCCGCTCTATGCCATCATCAGCGAGCCGATGGTACAGTCTAAACCGACTGTGCTCATCACCGGTGGTGTACACGGTTATGAAACTAGCGGTGTGCAAGGCGCTCTGCGTTTTATCAATCATGATATTCAGCGTTACTCCTCACAGTTTAATTTCATTGTTGTGCCGTGCATCAGCCCGTGGGGTTATGAAACTATTAACCGCTGGAATCAGGCTGCCATGGATCCAAACCGGTCCTTTTTTACCAATAGCCCGGCACCAGAATCTGCCCAGGTAATGGACTTTATCGCGTCTTTAAATACGCCACTGTTGATGCACATTGATTTGCATGAAACGACAGACACTGACAACAGCGAATTTCGTCCGGCATTAGCCGCAAGGGATGGCGTTACCCACGATATCTGGCAAATTCCTGATGGTTTTTACACGGTAGCCAATACTGCAAATCCAAAAATGGATTTTCAGCAGGCGGTAATTGAATCGGTCAGAAAAGTCACCCACATTGCACCGGCGGATGAGTCAGGGCGACTGATTGGTGAGCCAATTCAGTCTGAGGGAGTGATTTGCTATGACAAAAAATCACTGCACCTGTGCGGCGGAATGACAGACGCTGAATTTGTCACCACCACAGAGGTCTATCCGGACAGCCCGTCTGCCACAGCTGAAATATGCAATGAAGCACAGGTTGCCGCCATCGTGGGTGGATTAGATTATTTGCTAGCCACGCGTTTATAACAAATATGCGTATAGACGTTTGAATGTATAGACGTCCAAATGTATAGTGAAGGCCTCAATGAACAGAGGCCTTAGCGATGTATGAATTTACTGCGCTGGTGTATACCGGCATTAAACAACAATTAGTGAGTGTCCAGACTTCCAGTCGCGACGAGTTTGAACAGTACCTCCGGGGGCTGTTTGGCGTGTATGTCTGTATCTGGCAATCCTATACACCGGTTACCTCTGAACATGCCTGATCACCAACCTCATTCTTTAAGCCCTTGTATTGGCTACTGTAAACTGTCTGATGAAGAAATCTGTGCGGGTTGTCACCGGCATATTGATGAAATTATAAAATGGCAGCAGTTCAGCAATAGGCAAAAACATATGATTATTCATCAATGCGCTTTACGCGAAAAAGCCTCTTCATAAACGCATTTTCTTAGCGCGCCCCACCTCAATTTGGTACACTTCGCCGCCAATTTTTGAAGCGGAATAAACACAGTTATGCAGGTTATGCTGGCCCCGATGGAGGGCGTTGTTGATCATCTTATGCGGGAAATGTTGACTGAGATCGGCGGGTTCGATTTATGCGTCACAGAATTTGTCCGGGTGGTGGATCAGAAACTACCGGCAAAAACATTTTACCGGATGTGTCCGGAACTGCATAACGGGGGCAAGACCCGCTCTGGTGTGCCGGTAAGAGTCCAGTTATTAGGCCAGCATCCGCAGTGGCTGGCAGAAAATGCGCTGATGGCAGTAGAGTTAGGTTCACCCGGTGTGGACCTGAATTTTGGCTGTCCGGCAAAAACGGTGAATAAAAGTAAGGGCGGGGCGGTTCTGCTCAAAGAAACAGAAACCTTGTACAACATTGTCAAAACGGTGCGTGATGCAGTGCCTGTCCAGTTTCCGGTGACGGCCAAAATTCGGCTTGGATTTGAGGACAAATCGCTGGCGCTGGATAATGCCCGGGCTATTGATGAAGCCGGCGCTTCGTCGTTGGTGGTGCATGCCAGAACCAAAACTGAGGGGTATCGTCCGCCGGCATACTGGGACTGGGTTGCTCGTATCAGGCAGCAGGTGTCTTTGCCGGTGATAGCGAATGGTGAGGTCTGGAGTGCCGAAGATGCCCAGCGCTGTCGCCTGGAATCAGCCTGCGATGATATCATGATTGGCCGCGGTGCACTGGCTCTGCCTAATCTGGCACAGTGCATCAAGCAGGGGCAGGCCCCTATGTCCTGGCCGGAACTGGCCAGTTTGTTGATCAAATATTCCGGCTATGAGATTTACGGTGATAAAGGCCGGTATTATCCCAATCGAATCAAACAGTGGTGTGGTTATTTAAAGCGTCAGTACCCGCAGGCGGAACTCCTGTTCAATGATATTCGCCGGTTAAACAAAGCTGACGAGATTGTGGCGGTGCTAAATCGTCAGTCCTCGCAAGAGTACGTCGCTTAATCGTAAACTAACTTCTTTTAGCCATTTGCTTAAAGTAGCGTTAACCTAGAATAAAAGTAGCATTAACTATGCTGTTAATAACAATACCTAACGCTAGGAAACACAAATGGCAAACTTCCGCTTTCGTACAGCCAGGCTACTGGCTTGCCTGCTGCCGGTTTTTATGGCTGGCTGCCAGTCTACGCAGTCGCCTGACAAAACCGCAACAGCTGCCTCTGATACGCAAAATACCTTTTTAGGGGCAAATCCCAACCCGTATCCAAGTACTTATTCGCCTATCGAGGGTGAGCCCACGGTAATCACCAATGTGACGATTGTGGATGGCACCGGTCAGCAAATTGACAAAGGCATGCTCTTTTTTAAACAAGGAAAAATTGTAGCTGTTGGCAGCACTGTGGATTATCCGGCTAACGCCACAATCATTGATGGGCAGGGCAAATGGGTAACACCGGGCATTATTGATAATCACAGTCACCTGGGCGTATATCCATCACCCTCTATTGGTTCATTATCGGATGGTAATGAAATGACTAAGCCGGTAACCCCGGGGGTGTGGGCCGAACATTCGGTGTGGCCTCAGGACGCCGGTTTTGTAAAAGCGCTGGCCGGTGGTGTCACCACCCTGCAAATTCTGCCTGGCTCAGCTAATTTGTTTGGCGGTCGTTCAGTGGTGCTGAAAAACGTACCAAACCGAACTATGCAGGATATGAAGTTTCCCGATGCGCCTTACGGCATGAAAATGGCCTGCGGTGAAAATCCCAAGCGCGTTTATGGTCAGAAAGGCGGCCCGATGACCCGCATGGGCAATGTGCGCGGATATCGTCAGGCGTGGTCTGACGCCCAGGACTATATTGCCAAATGGGAAAAGTACGAACAGGAAATCAGCGCCGGTAAAACGTCCACACCGCCGAAACGGGATCTGGATCTGGAAACTATGGCAGGAGTGCTCAAAGGCGATATTCTGGTCCATATGCATTGCTACCGTGCTGACGAAATGGTCACCATGATGGACATGATGAAAGAATTTGGCTACCAGATCAGCGCATTTCATCATGCCGTAGAAGCCTACAAAATTGCTGATAAACTGCAAGAAAATAATGTGTGTTCGTCGCTGTGGGCCGATTGGTGGGGGTTTAAAATGGAGGCCTATGATGGTATTCGCGAAAACATACCCATGGTAGCCAGTGCTGGTGCCTGTGCTATTGTTCACTCCGACAGTGAGCTGGGTATTCAGCGACTTAATCAGGAAGCCGCCAAAGCCTGGTCCGACGGCAATCGCGCCGGCCTTAACTTCACCCTGGCAGAAGCCTGGACCTGGCTGTCTGCAAATCCTGCCAAATCCCTGGGTATTTATGACAAAACTGGTTCACTTGAAGCTGGCAAAAATGCCGATTTAGTGTTGTGGAATGGCAATCCGTTTTCTACCTATACCAAAGCCGAGCGCGTTTATATTGACGGCGGCCTGGCGTTTAACCTGAACGATCCGGCCAGCTGGCCTGTAAGCGATTTTGAAGTTGGGCAGCATGTGGAAGGAGAAGCACAATGAAAAAGGCCCTGATCACCACACTAACCACTCTTGCGATAACCATGGCAGCTCAGGCTCAGAATATTGCGATCACCGGTGGCACCATTTATACCCAGACTAACCAGGGCGTTATTGAAAACGGCATGCTACTGCTGAAAGACGGCAAGGTCGAAAAAGTGACTGAGACTATCAATGTGCCGGATGGCTACCAAACTATTGATGCCACCGGCAAAGTGGTCACACCCGGTCTGGTCGGGGCAATGACCTCATTAGGGTTGGTTGAGGTTGAGTCCTGGGCCGGGGTCGTCGATGCGTCGGTCGATAAAACCCAGCTATCTAATACCGGCCTGGCATTTGATGTCAGCTATGCAATTAATCCTGACTCCACCTTGCTTGATGTGTCTCGCATCGAAGGGGTGACCTCTGCTGCCACAACGATTTCCTACACCGATTATCTGTTTCACGGGCAGGGCAGTGTTATTACCTTGCAGGGCGACCAGCCGGTACTTCGTCCCCGGGCGTTTACGGTGCTGGATCTTACCGGCCACGCGGCTGAGCAGACTGGCGGCTCCCGGGCGGCATTATGGGTTACGCTTAACCAGCTATTCAGCGAGGCTGCGCAAATCAGTAAGATACCAGGGCCGGCGGAGCAGTGGTACGGCCTGACCACTCGGGCTGATATACCGGCGCTACAAAACATTATTAACGGCAAGATGCCGCTGATACTGGAAGCGGATCGCAAAGCCGATATCCTGCAAATTCTAACCTTAAAACAGCAGTACCCAGACATACGCATTGTACTTATGGGCGCCGCAGAAGCCTGGCGGGTAGCCGATAAGCTGGCAAACAATAATATTGCGGTGATTCTGAACCCCGAGCATAACCTGCCATCAAGTTTTGAGGCACTGGGAGCCACGCTGGAAAATGCCGGCCGTCTTGAAAAAGCCGGTGTTACCGTGGCGATTGGCATGGAAACACACAATATTCGTCTGGCCACACAACATGCGGGCAATGCGGTTGCTAATGGGCTATCCCATGCGGCTGGTATTGCCAGCATCACCAGTGCTCCGGCCAGCATATTGGGCATGCAGGATACCATCGGTGCGCTGGCCGCCGGCATGCGTGGTGACGTAGTTATCTGGAGCGGCGATCCGCTTCAGGTGACCGAATATGCTGAGCAGGTCTTTATTAACGGGGAGGCCATTGATATGCAAAGCCGTCAGACCCTACTAAGAGATCGGTACAAAGCGCTGTATAAACAAAGTGACAAACCCACGTCTCATTACATTATTCCAGCGCAGTAAAAATAAAGCCGCTTTAGCTGAGTAAAGCGGCTTTTTGTTATTCAAGGATAAGCGGCTTTAACCGGGTATCCATGAAATCTGCAATTAATGGCTGGGCCTCATGGTTTGGGTGAATACCATCTTTTTGCATTAAATCTTTGTTAAGCGCCATGTCCTGTAAAAAGAACGGAACCAGTAAAATATCCTGTTCCCGGGCAACCTCATCAAAGGTGTCTGCAAACATGGTGGTGTAACGCCTGCCGTAATTGGAGGGAATTTGCATATCCTGCAAAAACACCCGGGCACCGGCCTGTTTGGCCAGCTCAACCATTCTAATCAGGTTGGCTTTTAATTTGTTAACCGGATGGCCTTGTAAGCCATCATTACCGCCCAGCTCAATCAGTACGTGGCTTGGCTGATGCTGCTCCAGTAATCGCGGTAAACGGGCCAGTCCGCCATCAGTGGTTTCGCCACTGATGGCGGCATTAACAATCTGAATGGGGTGCGAGGCATCAGCCCAGCGCTTTTGCAGCAGACTGACCCAGCCCTCGTGCTGTTGTAATCCATAACCGGCACTCAGGCTGTCACCCACAACTAGCAAGGTTGGCTTCTCGTCCGGCTGCGGTTGTGACGCGGCAACCGATTGATCTGCCAGCAACAGTAACGGTAACAATAAGATAAAAGAAATGCTGAAAATATGATGACGACATTGATTAAAAAACACGACGGCGGTAGCTCCTTATGATTAAGACCAGTCAGTTAACCAAAACAGTTTCTACGAATGAAGGGCCTCTGGAGATTCTTAAACCCATTTCTTTTGAAGTCAAGCAGGGACAGACTGTGGCTATAGTTGGCGCGTCCGGTTCGGGCAAATCTACGCTACTGGGTCTGCTTGCCGGACTTGACCAGGTCACCGAGGGCGAAATATTCCTCGATGGTGAGCCGCTGCATAGTATGGATGAAGAACAGCGCGCTCAGTTACGTGGCGAAAAAATCGGTTTTATCTTTCAAAGTTTTATGCTGGTACAAAGTCTCACAGCCATCGAAAATGTGATGCTACCGGCAGAAATTGCCGGGCTTGAGAACGCGCGGCAAAAAGCCCGGGCTGTGCTTGAGCAGGTCGGGCTGGGTCATCGGGCTAATCATTATCCCAATCAATTGTCTGGCGGTGAGCAGCAGCGGGTTGCCATCGCCCGGGCATTTATTGGCGAGCCCAGAATATTATTTGCTGATGAGCCTACGGGGAATCTGGATGCGGCAAACAGTGACAAAATTGAAAAACTGCTGTTTAAAATGAACAAGGACCTGGGCACGACGCTGGTGCTGGTCACGCATGATGATGAGCTGGCGTTACGCTGCGATCGTCAGTTAACCATGCAGGCGGGTGAGCTTAGCGAGCGCGCGCTACAACAGGAGCTGGCCAGTAATGGGTAAAGTTGTCAGTCTGGCCTGGCGGTTGTTTAAACACGAAGCCCGCCGTGGTGAGCTCACCATTATTCTGGCTGCGATTATTTTATCGGTCGCAGCGGTATTATCGCTCTCCTTGTTTAGTGAACGTTTACAGGGCGCGCTGACCGAACGCTCAGCCGCTTTTCTGGCTGCCGACCGTCAGTTAAGTGCCAGCCAGCCCATTGATGAAAACTGGCTGATGGCTGCGCGTTCTGAGTCGTTGGAGACCGCTCGGCAAACCCAGACCCGCTCAATGGTGTTTGGTAAAAATACCATGTCACTGGCAGATCTTCGTGCGGTTAATGAAAATTATCCGCTCAAAGGCGAAGTTACGATCGCCGATGCGCCATTTGGTCAGCAAAGCAAAACCACCGAAGTGCCGGAGCGCGGCCAGGCCTGGGTAGACTCCCGGCTATTCCAGCTGTTGAATATTTCAATCGGCGATACGATAGAAATCGGCGACCAGCAGTTCACCGTAGGCAGGGTGTTATCGGAGATACCTGATGCCGGGTTTAATCTGTTTAGTACCGACCCGATGGTACTTATCCGCGAAGCGGATTTGCAGTCAGCCAATATTACCGGGCCAGGCAGCCGGGTTAACTACAAGGCGTATTTCACTGGCACACAGGCTAATCTGAATCAGTACTATGACTGGCTTGAAAGCCGCCTGGATGAAGAAGTTCACCGCTGGCGCTCGGTCGACAATGACGAATCCCGGATCGGACGCTCGGTGGCCAGGGCGGGTCAGTATTTCCTTCTGGCCAGTCTGCTGGCAATAGTCCTTGCAGCAGTGTCGATTGCCGTTGCCGCGCAGCGCTACAGTCAGCGCCATTACGATCCGGTAGCCATCATGAAAACCTTAGGGGCCAGCCAGCAGATGATCCGGCGGGTTTACATGCTGCAGGTCAGTTTTATTGCGGTTCTGGGCATTCTGATTGGTATTGCTGCGGGCGTGGCTATACAGCAGGTGGTGGTCAGTGCGTTGGCCGATAAAGTAGAAGTGAGCCTGACCGTCTGGCATTACCGGCCGGTGCTCATCGCAGTATTTACCGGGGTTGTCTGCGCGGTCTTGTTTTCCATGTACCCGTTACTTCGTTTGTTTTCTGTGCCGCCGTTACGGGTATTGCGCCGTGACATGGATGCTTCATTACGCTCGCGAACCCTGCAATTTGCAGTATCTGGTATCGCGGTATTTTTACTGATGTGGGCGTATTCGCAGGATCTGAAAATCAGCGCTATCTTGTTTGGCTCAGGCGTAGCACTGGTTGCGGCGTTACTGCTGGTCACGCTGGGGCTAATTCGTATCGGTCGTAAGCTAGGCAGTGCAAAGATGGGCGCCTGGCAGCTGGCCTGGGCGCGTATTCGCCGGCGGGCCATGGATAACAGTATACAGCTGATTAGTTTTTCAATAACGATCATGCTGCTGTTAGTGGTATTGGTCATGCGTAATGACATGATTGCTCAGTGGCAGGCGCAACTCCCCCAGGGCACGCCCAACTACTTTTTAATTAATATTACCAGCGATCAGCAACCCAAGTTGGAACAGCGCTTTGCTCAGCAAGGGGTCACTATAGATGCGTTTTACCCGGTGGTACGGGGACGCTTTGTTGCCGTGAATGAGGAGCGGGTAAATACTGAAGTTACTAAAGAAGAATCTGATGCTCCACGGGAGGGGCGGGACGGTCTGGGGCGTGAGGCAAATCTGACCTGGAGTAACCAGCTGCAAAAAGAAAACCGTATCACCGCCGGCATGTGGCATGGCAATGCGCAAAACGAGCATGACGATGTGTTTGAGGTGTCGGTGGAAAGTGGGGTAGCAGAGCGGCTGGATATCTCTTTGGATGATATTCTGACCTTTAATGTAGGCTCTGAAATTGTGAAGGCTAAGGTGACCAGTCTCCGGGAAGTGAACTGGCAATCTATGCAGCCCAACTTTTTCTTTGTTATTTCGCCCGACGCGATGCAAAGTTTCAATCCTACCTATATTACCAGTTTTTACCTGCCAACAGAGCGAAAGCCTGAGCTAACCAGTCTGATGCAGCCTTTTCCCTCGGTCACCATGTTTGATGTGGATGCCAGAATCAATCAGCTCAGGGGCATTGTTGATCAGGTATCGCTGGCGGTTGAGTTTATTCTGATCCTGGTGTTGGTAGCCGGCTCGTTAGTGCTGATAGCCCAGGTACAGGCGAGTATGGATGAGCGGCAGCAGGAACTGGCCATATTGCGTACTCTGGGGGCTAAGGGCCGTCTGATAAGAGCCAGTGTGGTGTTTGAGTTTGTCATTATTGGTGTAGTGGCCGGCTTTATGGCGGCGCTGGCTAACGAGCTGAGTCTGTATATGCTACAAACCATGCTTTTCAATATGACGCCGACATTGCACGTTGAATACTGGCTGATTGCACCGATTGTCGGAGCACTGGTTGTGGGGGGACTCGGTGCTGTAGGATGTTGGCGGCTATTAACGCTGAATACCAGTGAATTACTACGTAAAATTATGTAGACAGCAGCCCCTGTTGTCATCAACAGGGGCTGCTTTATCACGACCCGGAGTTTTAGAGGGGATAAGCCAGAATTTTCGACAGAAAACGGTGTCTATCCGAATTCATAATTCAAAGCATCTTGCAAATTGGGATAGCTGAACGTAAAACCTGCGTGCTGAAGGCGTTCAGGAATCACTTTTTGTCCGGTTAGCAACATGTCAGCAGCCTCGCCCATCATCAGTTTCAGGGCAAAACCGGGCACAGTGAACACATTAGGGCGGTGCATGGCGCGAGCCAGTGTATCGGTAAATGCTTTGTTGGTTTGCGGATGAGGCGCGGTCATATTGTACGGCCCGTGACAGTGCTCGTTTTCCAGTAAAAATAAAAGAGCACTGACCATATCGTCAATATGAATCCACGATAAATATTGCTCGCCACTGCCCATTTTACCGCCGACAAACAGCTTGACCGGCGGCGCCATTTTAGCCAGCGCACCTTCGCCTTTAGCCAGCACCACTCCGGTACGTAGCAGGCAAACACGGGTCTGTTCATTTTTGGCTTCACAGGCAATATTTTCCCAGCGGGCGCACAGCTCATGGGTAAACTCGGGATTAGGCTGGTTATCAAGCTCAGTGACGGTCCGGTCACCCTGGCGGCCATAATAGCCAATTGCAGAGCCCGACAGAAAAATCCCCGGCGGCGTCTGGCAGGCATTAATTCGGGTCACCAGTTCGCGGGTAATCTCCCAGCGGCTATCACAAATACGTTTTTTTTGCAGGGCACTCCAGCGCTTATCAGCAATAGGCTCACCGGCCAAGTTGATTACAGCATCCAGTTGGCCGAAATCGGCGATTTCAGCCAGGGATTTGATGATTTTGACCTGCCCCGGCAGTAATTTTGAAGCGCGCTCTTTATCCCGGGTCAGCACCGTCAGTTGATGGTCATGCCAAAGACGCTCAATTAAATGCCGGCCAACAAAGCCGGTGCCGCCGGTGATGAGTATATGCACACGGTGTCCTTATCAGGGTTTATTACATGACAGTGATAATGAGACTGAATCTGAAAAGCGCAGGGCGTGCGGTTTATCTATTTCAACCTCGGCGTAGGTGACCCAGTGATGCTCTGCGGCCACATCTAGTACGTCTGCAGTCAGCTTTTCGAGCAGTGAAAAGCGGTTGTCTTCTACCAGTTTGATAATGGACTTGGTGACTGTCTTATAATTCAGCGCATCATCCATATTGTCGGAGTCGGTGGCCCGCTGTGCATCGTAATGAATTTTGACGTTAACCACTACGTCCTGCTTATTTTTGATCTCTTCTTCATTAATACCAATGTAGGTTCGAAGACGTAAATTTTTAATTTTTATAGTCGCTTGGTTTAAATTCATGAAATGACTCGTAATATGACTTATATAGACGTAGGCTAACTGTGCCTGATTTTTACTGACTAACTCAACTATTTGTTTATTATGGAACTAAAATCTCCTACTGCCAAAGCACTGGTGGTACTTGCCAGTCTGGTTGTCGTTCTGGCGGGTATTAAAGCGGCCTCAGCCATCATGGTGCCGTTTTTTCTGTCTGGCTTTATTGCTATTGCCTGTGGCCCATTAATTAACTGGGCCTCCCGACATCATATCCCACGTTGGCTTTCCATTATGCTGGTCATTCTGACCATTGTGTTCATTGGATTCTTACTGGCGGGCCTGGTGGGTCAATCATTAACAGAATTTAAAGAAAATTTGCCTGAGTATCGGGCCAAGCTGGATACTGAATTTGCCTGGGTGATTGACCAGCTCGCCAGGGTCAACATTCACATAAACCGGGAGCTGATTACCTCACATCTGGACCCGGGCATGGCTATGTCGCTGGCGACTAACTTTATCAGCGGAATGGGCGGAGTATTGTCGAATTTATTTTTGATCCTGCTGACTGTGATTTTTATGTTATTTGAATCACACAGTATTCCGGCCCGGCTACATGTGGCGCTGGCAGATCCTGACATGAAAATGCAGCATGTGGACAAATTCATTCGTTCGGTAAACAGTTACCTGGCAATTAAAACCGTGGTCAGCCTGGCGACCGGTTTGATTATTGGCGTGTGGCTGTATGTGATGCAGGTAGACCACTTTCTGCTGTGGGCGGTGCTAGCGTTCATGCTTAACTATATTCCGAATATTGGCTCTATTATCGCTGCACTACCGGCGGTGCTGATTGCCTTTGTACAGTATGGTTTTGCTTCCGCCGGCCTGGTTGCACTGGCTTTTGTACTGGTGAACACCATTATGGGTAATCTGGTCGAGCCGCGGCTGATGGGGCGGGGCATGGGACTTTCTACTCTGGTGGTCTTCCTGTCGCTGATTTTCTGGGGCTGGTTACTGGGCACAGTGGGCATGCTGTTATCTGTGCCGCTGACCATGGTAGTGAAAATTGCCCTGGAATCACGTAAGGAAAGCGAGTGGCTGGCAGTACTGCTGTCAAGCAGTGACGATAAATCCACCTCTCGTCAGGCGTAACCGGCAGGCAGCCGAAGCTGAATACCGGCACCGCCTGCCGCGCTGTCATAAATGGTCAGCTGGCCTTCGTAAATGTCGACCAGGTCAGCGACTACCGCCATACCAATTCCCTGGCCTTCGGTATAAGTATCTAACCGGTTGCCTCGCTCCAACAGACGCTCCCGTACCGGGAGGGCAATCCCGGGCCCGTCATCTTCCACAATCAGATACAGCCAGGGACCCTCCCGGTAGGTTTTCAGTAAAACCTGACGGCGCGCTGCTTTGCAGGCGTTATCTGTCAGGTTTCCCAGCATTTCAAATAAATCCGTATCATCACCGTAAAACAGAGGCTCGCCGGTTGCCTCAATGGTCAGCGTAAGGTTGCGGTGCTCATAGACCTTATCCATGGCCCGTTTGAGTTTACCCATTACTGGCGCAATCAACACCGGTGCCTGCCAGCCTTTTTGCCCGGCGGTGGCACGCTTAAGCTGACGCTGAATCAGACGGTCGATTTGCAGCAGGCTATCCCTGGCATCATCGGGCAAGTGATTTGCTCCCAGCGCGACGGCCAGCGGAGTTTTAAGACTGTGTGCCAGGTCGCCTAAACTGTTTTTATAGCGTTTACGCTGCTGCGCTTCAGTTTCAAGTAAATGGTTGATGCTTTTTTTCAGGCCACTGAACTCTTTCGGATAAGCGCCGTCCAGCTGCAGCTGATGCCCTTCACTGGTGTGTTTTATTTCGGTAATCAGCTTTCGGACTGGTGCCAGTACCACAGTAATCCCCAGTAGCATGACCAGCACCAGCAACAGGCCCAGCACCGATAGTCCCTGCCAGACCGTGTTCAAAAACATACTGCGTTCAGCGGCAAACTCTTCGCGATTATTGAGAATATAGAACTGGACAGGCACAAAGTCGGTATCGGTGGCAAATTCGGCGGTAAAACCGTAGGCAAAGTAAGCGGGGGAGTCATCGGTACTTTGCACATAGTGCGCCGTGAACTGCTCATCACCCACCGCAGGCAGGGTAGCCGGTTTGGTGACAACCACATGCAGTGCCGAGGCCGACTGCCATACAATCTTGTCACGGAAAATAACAAAGCCGACGTAGCCTGAGTCTGGCAGGTTCAGCTGCTCCTCGTACAAAAAATCTGGCATGACCGGCCGGTTATTTTCAACCTCAAAGGCCGATACCAGTGCCAGGTTCATCAGTTTGAGTTCATTGAGCTTCGCCTGGGTCAGGCTACTGGTGTACGCTTTATCCAGCACATATACTGTGACCGGAATAAATACTGCCAGCGCCACCAGGGCCAGCAGAATGCTACGAATTTTCAGGGAGAGCCGCTTCATAGGTCCCGGTTGATACGATAACCACGACCTCGCAGGGTTTCGATGGGTTTAAGTACCCCGGCCGGGTCAATTTTTTTACGCAGGCGACCAACAAAGACCTCAATCACATTGCTGTCCAGATCAAAATCCTGATCGTAAATATGCTCGGTCAGCTCGGTTTTAGACACCACTTTTTGCGGGTTTAGCATCAGGTATTCCATCACCTTGTATTCGTAGGCAGTCAACTCCAGCCGGCTACCATCCACAGCCAGCTCTTCTGCCACGGTATCAAGCTCCAGCGGTCCAAAACTTATGGTAGGGTTGGCCTGACCGGATGAGCGTCGGATCAGTGCTTTGACCCGGGCGAGCAGTTCTTCATTATGAAACGGCTTGGTCAGATAATCATCGGCGCCGGCATCCAGTCCCTCGACCTTCTCCTGCCAGCGATCCCGGGCGGTGAGTATCAGCACCGGGCTGGTCACATCAGCACGTCGTGCCTGTCGGATAACATCAAAGCCGTCTAAGTGGGGTAATCCGATATCAATAATGGCAACATCGTAATTGTGCTCTTTAAGCAAATAAAGCGCACTGTTGCCATTATCGGCTAAATCCACACTGTAACCGTGTTGTTGAAGTAGTACATCAAGCTGGGTCAAAAGCCGGCTGTCATCTTCAGCAATCAAAATTCGCATTAGCGGTTATTGTCCTTTTTGTTCGTCTGGTTTACCTTGCCAGAGCGTTTGTCCACATCGACCGAAATGACCCGGCCGGATTTTTTCAGTACCTTGACCCGGTAGCGGTCTGATTGTTGATCCACTTTCAGCACCCGGCCATTGACCTGTTTGCGCGCTTTGTTAGCAGCCTGGGTTTTGTCTATCTGATGATCATTATCCTGCTGCGCCACGGCAAACAATGGCGTAGTGCACAGGGTGATGCAGAAAATAGCGGCTACAAAAATTCGCTGGGACATGATGTTCTCTGTGTAAGGATAACTTCAAACAGTCTATCTAATTTACTGTTTTTACCTGATGATTACCATACAAAGGCTTAGCTGAACTAAGGCTGAATTATCAGACTGGCTCAGCCTTAAAGCGCATCCGCATTCGGCTAGCTATATCCACTGACGCATTCACGCCGGTAGCCCGGCATCTATCTGCTTCATTCCCCGGACAATTTTTCATGACGGTTAATCAAAGTGAGCATAAATTACGTTATGTACTTCCGGTTTCGAGCCGGTCAGTTTATATAATCTTTAAAAACAATGCGTTATATGTCGGTATGACCTATGCAAATGATGTTTTATGATGTCAGGCAAGTATCTATCTGACCTGGCAATAACATGGACTGACAAACAAAGAGGTCACCTGATGACAGCAGATATTCGTACAACAATGTGGAAAGCGATGGCCGACAGCCCAAATGTGATGGTTAATCTGACGGCAAAATACCAGCATGCCGAGCCGATGCGCGCGCAGCTTGATGAGGATGCTGACAGTGAGTTCTGGTTTTACACCACCAAGACCAACCGGATTGCTGAAGGCGGCGAGGCCATGGTGCAGTTTGCCAGTAAAGGCCACGATGTATTTGCCTGTATTCGCGGGGTTCTGGTTAAAGAAGACAGGCAGGAAATTATCGACAAGTACTGGTCGAATGCGGTGGAAGCCTGGTACGAGAAAGGCAAAGAAGATCCATCACTGCAAATGATGCGCCTGGAGTTAAAAGACGCTGAAATCTGGCAGGCTGATCCCGGGTTTAAGGGCATTTTCAAAATGCTCAGGGGTAAAAATGTTGAGCCTGAAGAAATGGGCGAGCATGAAAAGGTAAATTTGTAATGACAGGCCCCGGTTAGCTAACCGGGGCTTTTTTTATCAGGGCAAAACTTTTTTGTATGGCTTAACCAACACACTTTCATAGACGCCGGCCGCTACATAAGGGTCGGCATCAGCCCACGCCTGCGCCGCCTCCAGCGAGGCAAACTCAGCCACGACCAGAGAGCCGGTAAATCCTGCCGGACCCGGATCAGCCGAATCAATGGCCGGGAACGGGCCTGCCATTATCAGCCGGCCTTCGTCTTTCAGTGTCTCAAGCCGCGCAAGGTGATCAGGGCGTACTGCCAGGCGTTTTTCCAGACTATCAGTAACGTCTGTTGCGCAAATCATATAGAGCATCTGTACGTCCTGTTAGTCTTTGACTGTGGCAGCTTTCATACTGCGTACAAAGTTATCCAGCGCATCAAGCATGGCTGCCTCATTCCCCAAATTCTGAGCAATCAGGTTTACGGTGGCGGAACCACTGATAGCCCCGGCTGCACCGGCGGCAATGGCATTTTTGACCTGCTCGGGTTTAGATATACCAAAGCCCAGCAGCGGTGGAGCACAGTCGTACTGAGCCAGCTTGGCAACCAGCGACTCGGCCGGAATCTCTACGGCGGTTTCTGCGCCGGTCACTCCGGCGCGACCCAGCAGATAGGTATAGCCAGAAGAGTGCTCGCCAATCTGTGACAGGGTTTCGTCAGAGGCATTTGGCGGGGCAATCAAAATTTGCTTAATACCTGTTTGTTCGGCTGCGGCCAGAAATGGCTGCACTTCACGCAATGGCACGTCTGCAATAAGGATACTGTCAACGCCTGCCTCTGCGGCTTTTTCATAAAAACCGGTAATACCGGTTACCATCACCAGATTGCTATAAAGCAGCAGGCCAACCGGGATGTCCGGATACTTTGCCCGAATACGACCCAGCAAAGCCAGACAATCAGCTGTGCTCACCTTGCTGCCCCGGGCCCGGATGCTGGCGGCCTGAATAGTCGGGCCATCGGCAATCGGGTCGGAGTAGGGCAGGCCAAGCTCCAGCGCATCGGCGCCACTTTCGATCAGCTGGCAAATAATTTTTTCCGAAGTTGCCAGGTCCGGATCGCCAATGGTCACAAAGGGCACAAACGCACCGGCTTTCTGTTCATTGAGCCGGTCAAACATTGCCTGATATCTATCCATCAAATTCATCTCCCAGGATCTTGGTTACAACGCCGATATCTTTATCGCCACGGCCGGATAAATTGACCACAATGATGGTGTCATCTTCGGCCTCGTCTGCCATATTCAGCGCATGGGCCAGCGCGTGCGCAGACTCCAGCGCCGGGATAATGCCTTCTTTCCGGGCCAGCAATTTAAATGCATTTAGCGCTTCTTCATCAGTCACAGACACATACTCAGCGCGCTTCATTTCTGCCAGCTGGGCGTGCTGCGGACCAACTGCCGGATAATCCAGTCCGGCCGAGACCGAATAGCTTTCTTCAATCTGACCTTCGTGGTCCTGCATAATGAAGGTATAGGCGCCATGCAAAATACCTTTGGTGCCGGTACAGATAGTGGCACCGTGTTCTTTGGTATGCAGGCCTTTACCCGCAGGCTCTACGCCCACCAGTTTAACGCTCTGTTCGTCAATGAAATCAGCAAACATACCAATGGCATTAGAGCCACCGCCGACACAGGCAACCACCGCGTCCGGTAAGCGTCCTTCTTTTTCCTGGATCTGGGCGCGGGTTTCCTCGCCAATCATACGGTGAAATTCACGTACGATCGTCGGGAAAGGGTGCGGGCCGGCTGCGGTACCCAGCAGATAGTGGGCTTTATCATAGTTGGCTGACCAGTCGCGCATGGCTTCGTTAACCGCATCTTTAAGCGTACCGGAACCGGCATTTACCGGAATGACTTCGGCGCCCATCAGGCGCATCCGAAACACATTAGGGGCCTGACGTTCAACATCTTTGGCGCCCATATAAATACGCGCTTTAAGGCCCAGTAATGCACAGGCCAGAGCGGTGGCAGTACCATGCTGACCGGCACCGGTCTCGGCAATGACTTCTGTTTTACCCATACGCTTGGTCAGCAGTGCCTGTCCCAGCACCTGATTGGTTTTGTGGGCACCGCCGTGCAACAGGTCTTCCCGTTTTAGGTACAGTTTGACCTTGGGGTTACTGACCAGATTACGGGTCAGGGTCATTGCAGTGGGGCGGCCTGCATAGTCTTTGAGCAGGTCCAGAAATTCTTTTTGAAACTCAGGATCATCCTTGGCATCAATGAATGCCTTTTCTAACTGATCCAGAGCAGGAATAAGCAATTCGGGTACATACATACCGCCGAATTCGCCAAATTTTGCATCTAACTGATTCATGAGTTGTCCTGTAATATCTTTTAGTACTGCCGCACGTGGGCAAATAATGCGGTTAATTTGTCAGCGGATTTTTGGCCCGGTGCATCTTCCACTCCTGAGTTCACATCAATGATGGCAGCGCCAGTTGCCTGAGCCTGCTGAATCACATCGATATTAATTCCGCCAGCCAGTACGATACGTGATTTATCGTTAATATCCTGCAACAGCGACCAGTCAAACTGATGGCCAGTGCCGCCTTTTTCCTGCCCAACCTGGCAGTCCAGTAAAACCCGGCTGACCACAGGTTCTGCCATGACAGGGTCTAAACTGGCCGGTAATTGCTGACTGACTCCCAGCGCCTGCCAGATTTCACAGCCATCCGGTAGCCGGCCAGCCAGTGAGGCCCGGTAAGCGGCGTCTTCATCACCGTGTAACTGCACCGCACTCAACGACAGTTCGCCCGCCGCCTTGACGATCTCATCCTCGCTGGCATTGACAAAAACACCAACATAGCGGCCTGGCACAGCAGAAACAATCTCACTGGCCTGGGCCAGAGTGACCGCGCGTTTGGATTTTTCGGCAAATATTAATCCGCCAAAATTGGCCCCGGCGTCAAACGCCGCGCTGGCAGCCTGAGCGGATGTGAGACCACATACCTTGATATTGCCATACACCAGCTCGCGTACAGCGGCAGGCAAATCCTGCTGCGCCATCAATGAACTGCCAACCAGAAAACCATGACAGTGCGCCGACAAGCGCATCACATCTTCATGGGTGTAAATACCGGACTCAGAAATTACCACAAAATCGTGGCTTGCCTGCTCCAGTAACGGCACCAGCCGTTCAGTGGTAGCCAGGTCGGTACTTAAGTCCCGTAAATCCCGGTTGTTAATACCAATAATGCTGGCTTGCAGCGCAATCGCCCGGTGCATTTCCTGCTCATTACTGACCTCAGTCAGAATATCCAGTTGCAGGCTGTCAGCCACCGCTGCCAGCGCCCGGTATTCGTCATCGCTAAGTACGCTGAGCATCAGCAATACCGCATCAGCGTTGTAATAGCGTGCCAGATAAACCTGGTATTCTGAAATGAAAAAATCTTTATTCAGTACCGGCTGGCTGACCCGCTCGGTAACATACTGCAAATACTCAAACTTACCCTGAAAATATTTTTCATCGGTCAGCACCGATATCCCCGCCGCAAAAGGTGCATAAGCAGCAATAATCTCGTCCAGATCGAATACTTCCCGGATCAGCCCTTTTGAGGGAGAGGCTTTTTTGCACTCCAGAATATAACCCGCTTCGGGTTCAGACAGGGCAGCAAACAGGCTTTTTTGTGACGGTGTCAGGCCTGCTTTTATGGTATCAAGCGGTAACGCCTGCATCAGTGATTCCAGCTCGACACGTTTATCTGCAACGATTCTTTGCAGTACATCAGCCATTACTTTTCCTCCTGGGTGAGTGTGGCAACTTGTTTGAGTACTTCAACCGGGGTGCCCTTAGCCATGCTTTCCATGGCCATCTCCGCCCCTTGTTTATAAGTATCGACGTGACCGGTGACTTTCAACAGGGCGCCGCAATTCATTGCGATAGCTGCCCGGTGTGCTTCGTGTCCCTGGCCACACAGCGCATCTTCAATAAATTTGCGGTTGTCGTCCGGGTCGCCACCTTCTATGGCGCTGAGGAGAAAAGATGGTAAGCCAAAGTCTGCCGGTGTGACGGTGTATTCACGCACATCACCATGCTCAAGATCGATAATCCGGCTCTCGCCATGCAACGCCAGTTCATCCAGGCCATCACCATGAACAATCAAAGCGCGGTGCTGGCCAAGCAGCATCAGGGTGCGGGCGTAAGGTTCCAGCAATTCGGGAGAATAAACGCCAAATACGCCATGGGTCGGACTGGCCGGGTTGGCTAGCGGGCCCAGAACGTTAAATAGGGTACGGGTTTTTAACGCAGCCCGTACCGGTGCGGCATGGCGCATGCCGGCATGATAAACCGGCGCAAACAAAAAACAGAAGTTGGCTTCATCCAGACAATGGCGAGCAGTTTGCGCCTCAATATCCAGTCTGATCCCAAAGCTTTTGAATAAATCTGCCGAGCCGGACCGTGATGATACGCTGCGATTACCGTGCTTGGCGACTTTAACGCCACAGGCTGCCGCGACCACACCGGCTGAGCTGGAAATATTAATAGTGTTGTGACCATCCCCGCCGGTACCCACGATATCAGCAAAATTATAGGACGGCGTGGGAAACGGCAGGGCGTTGGAAACCATAGCGCTGGCAGCACCGGCAATCTCCTCCGGTGATTCCTGCTTCATTTTTAGCGCGGTGAGTACCGCGGCAATCACAGGCTCAGGCTGTTCACCATGCATAATACTGTTAAACAGGGCAAACGACTGGGTTTGCGACAGGGACTCGCCGGCAAACAAGGTGTTTAAGGCACCACTTGCATCATACATGTTGCGATCCTCGAGTTAAAAAGCGAATACTTTGAATCAGTAGCTGGCTGCCCTGAGCGGTTAAGATGGACTCCGGGTGAAACTGAAAGCCCAGCATATTGTCCTGCTGGTGATGCACCGCCATGGTCGTCTCGCCGCATGCTGCAATAGGTGTCAGTGATTCGGGCAGGCGGGTGGCAATCAGTGAATGATAACGGGCTACCGGTAAGGGTTGTGGTAAGTTGGCAAACATCGCTTCGCCGCTATGATGAATCAGCGAGGATTTGCCATGCATCACTTCTTCTGCCCGGCCAACTTCACCGCCATAATGGTCCACAATAGCCTGATGGCCCAGACAAATGCCCAGCACCGGATACTGTCCCCGTACCAGAGACAACAGCTGTGGCATACAACCAGCATCTTTAGGGGCGCCCGGACCTGGAGATAACATCAGCATGACCGGGCCACGCCGGGCTTCTTCGTCCATACGTGCCTTCAGGCGCGCAGCATCTACTGTATTGCGATAAACAATAATGTTTAAATCCATGGTCCGCAATTCATCGACCAGGTTATAGGTAAATGAGTCAACATTGTCGAGTAAAAAGACGGTCACCGGCTGGCTCATTAGTATTGCTCCTTGTGCATGGCGGTTTGAACAGCACTGATAACAGCCTGCGCTTTACTACGTGTTTCATTAGCCTCTGACAGCGGATCTGAATCATACACCACGCCGGCCCCGGCCTGAATGTAAGCGGTCTGATTTTTAACAAATGCCGAACGAATCACAATACAGGTGTCCATGTCGCCGTTGCCATTGATATAACCAACCGCACCGCCATAGCTGCCGCGGCGTTGTTGCTCGACCTGACGCACTAAGGTGGCAGCGCTGACTTTAGGGGCGCCAACCAGGGTGCCCATATTCATACAGGCCTGATAAGCATGCAGGGCATCCAGATCATCGCGCAGCTGCCCGACCACCCGGGACACCAGGTGCATCACATGCGAATAGCGGTCGACTTTTAGCAGATCTTTTACATAGCGTGTGCCGGGACGGCTGACTTTGGCCACATCATTGCGGGCCAGATCAACCAGCATAATGTGCTCTGACTTTTCTTTGTTATCTTCGCGCAGGTCCAGCTCTATACGACTGTCCAGGTCATGATCAATGCTACCGTCGGCGCGCTTGCCCCGTGGGCGGGTGCCGGCAATCGGGTAAATTTCTACCTGGTTGCTGTACTTTTCATATTTCAGCGCTGATTCCGGCGATGCCCCGAAAATAGAGAAGTCGGCATCCTGCATATAAAACATATACGGGCTGGGGTTTTGTTTTTTAAGCTGCGCGTAGGCGGCTAGTGGTGACGGACACGGCAGTGAGAAGGTACGCGACGGTACGACCTGAAAGATATCACCGGCCAGAATGTGGGTTTTAAGATAGTTCACATCCTGCATAAACTCGTCATCGGATTTATCTACCGATACATCGGTGTGGTCGACAACACCACTGGCCGGGCCGCTGTTTTGCGGCATGTTATTTAACGCCTGTTGCAGGTGTTCCAGACGCTGGGAGACGGCAAAGTAGCTTTTGGCCACTTCCGGGCCGGAAAACACACTGCCGATAAGCTCTGTAGTCTGGGTTTGGTGATCAATGGCCAGCATGGTCTCAGCCAGATAAAACACATAGTCAGGGCAGTCATTTTGACCTTCCGGTACATCCGGCAATTGTTCAAAGGTGGCCAGCAGGTCGTAGGCAAAAGCACCACCTAAAAAAACCGCATGAGGGTGGCTGCGCAGGGCTGAAATATGATTGGTCAGCAAACGTAATGCATCAAATACACTGGCCGCTTTTAGCCGGGCATCTTCGTCCAGACTGGCATCAGCCGGCTGACAGGTTAACCGGAGTCCGTCGCTGACCGTCTCGATACTGATACCAGCCGGGCAGTGTTCAGTAAACAGCGGCATTACTGAGCGGCCATTGGCGGTCAGCGCGGTCACGGTCACCTGATTACCCCGGCATTCAAGCCGCAGGGCGGCATCCACCATCAACAGGCTTTGCAAGTCGTCTTTGCTGTCAATTTCTGCTGATTCCAGCAAAAGCGCATTGGGTTTGTTCTGACATAGATGAGTAAAAGCGGCCAGTGGATCGGCCAGATATTTACCCTGTTGCGTCACGGTTTCTACTTTACCCGGGTGTTCACCCAGTTCTGCTAAGCTCATTGTCGCACTTCTCCACCTGCAATCTTAAAAAAAAAGGCCCGTTTAAAAACGGGCCTTTTTTGTGTTTATCATACGCGCACCAACACGCACACCGCCCGTTAAGTCAGGGAGTGCCACCACCAGATAACGCTGATTTGCGCTGTTTGAAAAAAGGTGCTTTGCATTGGTTTAGTTCGCTATTTCCTAAAACTTCGATAGGCATCGAAGCCATAAAAACTGTATAGTGTGAGCCATAGAAGAAACCAAATTGAACCGCGTGTCAACCATAAATAGTTAAAACCGTGAAAATAGACCTCCATAGCCATACCATTTTTTCCGACGGTCAGCTTTCACCTACCGAGCTGGTGCTGCGCGCGCACACCATGCAGGTCGATGTGCTGGCCATTACTGATCACGATACAATCGACGGTCTGACCGAGGCCCATGCCTGCCAGGCAGAGCAAAAACGTGCCATGACCATTATTGATGGCGTGGAAGTATCTACCGGCTGGCATAACTTCGATATTCACATTGTCGGGTTAAATGTTGACCGGCAGAACACCGCCTTTCAGACATTTTTAAAAGCGCAGGCAGACCGGCGCGAGGAGCGGGCGCAAAAAATTGCCGATAAGCTCACTAAGTGCGGCTATGACGGCGTGCTTGAGCGTGCGCGAAAGCTGGCCGGTAAAGGTCAGCTGACCCGCGCGCACTTTGCCCGCGTACTGGTAAATAATTATCAGGTGGCAACGATGAATACCGCCTTTCGCAAATATCTGGGTAAAGGAAAGCGAGCTGCAGTGAAGGCACAGTGGCCAACGATGGCCGAAGCCATTGCTGCGATTCATGAAGCTGGCGGCCAGGCTGTACTGGCGCATCCGGGCCATTACGATATGACCGCTAAATGGCTGCGCCGGCTGGTGGCTGAATTTGCCGACGCAAAAGGTGATGCCATTGAAGCGGCCAGCCCGGGACTGAATCCGACCAAACGGGATCTGATTGTAGAACTGGCGCAGACCCATCAGTTACGGGCATCGGCCGGATCCGACTTTCATTTTCCGTCGCGCTGGACTGAACTGGGACGAAATCTGGGGCTGGCCTCGCAGCTTACGCCGGTCTGGCATGACTGGGCGCTATCAACAACACCATCAAACAGGATTTAGCATGAGCCAATTTTTTCAGATTCATCCGGAAACACCACAGCCGCGCCTGATTAAACAGGCTGCAGAGCTGATTCGTCAGGGGGAGGTAGTGGTTTATCCTACCGATTCAGGGTATGCCATTGGTTGCCAGATGGACGACAAACAGGCGCTGGATAAGCTGTGTCAGGTACGTGACATTGGGAAAGACCATAACTTTACCCTGGTCTGCCGTGACATGTCAGAGCTATCGATTTATGCCAAGGTGGACAATGTGGCGTTTCGTCAGATCAAAAACAACACGCCCGGGCCGTATACCTTTATTTTAAAAGCCACCCGTGAAGTACCTCGCCGGCTACAAAACCCGAAACGTAAAACTATTGGGATCCGGGTGCCAGATAACGCCATCGCCCTTAAGCTACTTGAAGAGCTCAATGAGCCTTTGATGTCGACATCTTTGATATTGCCAGGCGAGCAAATGGCCGAGTCTGATCCGGATGATATTCGCCGTAAGCTGGAAAAGCGGGTGGGGCTGATTATTGACGGTGGCGCGCTGGGTGAGCAGCCCACTACGATTGTTGATGTGTCAGACGGTCCGGCGGTTATTCTGCGCGAGGGCAGCGGTGATGTCAGCCCGTTTTTGTAACAGGACACCCACATCTTGAGTGAGTTCCATAGTCCTGAGCCGGTACAGCAGCCCTTGCCACTGGCGTTTATTCATGGTGAGGCGCTGATAGAAAAGCCCCGGGATCTGTACATCCCGCCCGAGGCACTGGAAGTGATTCTGGAGAGCTTTGAAGGACCGCTGGATTTACTACTGTATCTGATCCGCAAACAAAAATTTGATATTACCACCTTACCTATTGCAGAGGTTACCGCTCAGTACATGGAATATGTTGAGGTGATGAAATCCATGAAACTGGAGCTGGCGGCAGAGTATTTGCTGATGGCTGCGTTACTGGCGGAAATAAAATCCCGCTTGTTGTTACCCCGGCCAGAAACCGAAGACGATGACGAGGATGACCCGCGGGCTGAGTTGATTCGCCGCCTGCAGGAATATGAGGTTGTTAAACAAGCAGCAGAAGACCTGGACAGTCAGCCGCGCATCGAGCGGGATGTGTTTGCGGTCAGTGTCAGGCCAGCTGAATCAGCTGCACCGGTCAGGCCGGATGCAGAAGTCTCGCTGGATGAGTTGGTGCAGGCATTTCGCGGGGTGATGAAGCGAGCGGCTGCGTTTGAAAACCACACAGTAGCTAAAGAAGCGCTGAGTACCCGGGAGCGGATGTCGATGATCATGGCCATGGTCAATGATACCGACTACACGCCGCTGGAAAATCTGTTCACAATACAGGAAGGCCGGGCCGGTTGTGTGGTATCATTTCTGGCTATTCTGGAGCTGGTCAAGGAACAGCTGTTGTTATGTGTACAGGCCGGGCCTTACGCCAGAATTTATGTCAAAGCAGGTCAGCATGAAGAAGATTAGCCGCGAACAGCTTAAGCAACTGGTTGAAGCCACAATATTTGTGGCCGATAAACCGGTCAGCAAAAGTCGCTTGCGGGAGTCGGTACTGGCCGGTTTTGCAGTCACCGACAAACAACTCGAAGAAGTGCTTGAAGAGTTACAACTGGACTACCAGCCACGGGGCATTCAGCTAACTGAAGTGGCCAGCGGCTATCGGTTTGTTTCTCAGGAAAGCCTGGGGCCGTTGCTTAGTGTGTTATGGCAGGAGTCTGCGCCGCGTTATTCGCGCGCACTGCTCGAAACACTGGCACTCATTGCTTACCGTCAGCCCATAACCCGCGGTGAGATAGAGCAGGTTCGGGGTGTTGCGGTGAGCAGCAATATAATGAAGACCCTGTCTGAACGGGACTGGATAAAAACCGTGGGTCACAAAGAAGTGCCTGGTAAACCGGCGTTATACGCCACCACCCGGGCATTTCTGGATTATTTTTCGTTAACGTCACTGTCCGGCTTACCCAGCGCCGAGGCTTTTGCCGAACTGGCTGCGCAGCATGCCGGGCAGGAGAGTGACGAGCAAGAGGTACCGTCTGATGTATAGACCGTACGAACGATAACTGTAGAAATGAGCATTTGCACGTATGAGTGAAAAATTGCAAAAAGTGTTGGCTAACCAGGGGTTAGGCTCACGTCGTGAAATGGAGCGCTGGATTGAGCAAGGCCGGGTATCGGTTGATGGCGCAATTGCCACTTTGGGCGATCGGGTTACCCCGGAAGCGCAAATCCGGGTTGACGGGCATTTACTGTCACGTCAGAACGAGCAGCCTATTTGCCGGGTACTGATGTACAACAAGCCGGAAGGTGAAGTCTGTAGCCGTGCCGATCCCGATGGCCGGGACACGGTATTTGATCGGTTGCCGGCTATTCGTGTCGGACGCTGGATAGCGGTAGGTCGTCTGGATATTAATACCAGCGGCTTGCTGTTATTTACTAACGACGGTGAGCTGGCTAATCGTCTGATGCACCCACGCTGTGAAGTCGAGCGAGAATATGCGGTACGGGTATTTGGCGAAGTAGCACCTAAAACCCTTAATGTTCTGAAAAAAGGGGTTGAGCTGGATGATGGTGTGGCCAAGTTTACCACTATCCGTCCACGCCCGAATGACGATGAGAGCTTGAACCACTGGTACAATGTGACATTGTCAGAAGGCCGCAACCGGGAAGTACGCCGGTTGTGGGAGTCTCAGGATGTGCAGGTCAGTCGTCTGATGCGAGTGCGTTACGGGCCGGTTGAGCTGCAAAAGCGTCTGCCGCAGGGCGCCTGGGTTGAACTGAAACTGGAGGATGTTAACCGCCTGCGTAAACTGGTTCAGCTGCCGGATGAAACCCAGAGCCTGGTGGATGTGCGCCAGGGCAAACTGGATCACGCCAGGTTAACCCGGATGCGTCGTTCGGTGAAAAAGCACCGTTCACGTAAGCAGGCTCCGGCCAAAGGAAAATAAAACGCTAAGCCCTGTTAATTACAGGGCTTTTTTTTATCCGGCAGACGCTATCCAGCGCAAAATCTGTGCATTCAACCTGCTTTTTCCGATCTGTTGAGAGTTAGCCGGCGTAGCCAGTTACGAATCAGTTAAACAGGTAGGTGCTGCACTACGACAGGCATTCTACCGACGTAAATCAGACAACAGGAGTGAATAATGCAAGACATGCCACAACTGGGAATTGGTACATTCCGTTTAGAAGATAACACCGCGTATAAATCAGTGACCGATGGTCTTAAAGCCGGTTTTCGTCACATCGATACAGCGCAGATTTACGGAAACGAAGAATATGTGGGCGATGCTATTAAGGCATTTGGTATTGAACGCGAAGACTTCTTTCTGACAACCAAAGTCTGGTTTGATCATTTTGGCAATGACAGCTTTATCGAAAGTGTGCACGAAAGTCTGGCGAAGCTAAAAGTTGACCATGTGGATCTGCTGCTTATCCACTGGCCGTCGCCAGACGACAAAGTACCTATGGAGCAGTATCTCAATAGCCTGGCTCAGGCTAAAAAAGATGGCCTGACCCGCCATATTGGGGTATCTAACTTTACCATTGAACAAATGGAAAAAGCGGTAGAAATTCTGGGAGAGGGCGAAATATATACCAACCAGATTGAGCTGCATCCGTTTATGCAAAACCGGAAGGTGGCTGAGCGTGCAGAAGAGCTGGGAATGAAGGTAACTGCCTACATGCCATTTGCCGTGGGCAAAGTAATGAAAAGTGAAACGCTGCAGTCGATTGGGCAAAAATCTGATGCCAGCCCTGCCCAGGTTACGTTGGCGTGGATGAAAGCCAAAGGGTATTACACGATTCCTTCATCGACCAATCCGGATCATATTCAGGATAACTATGAGTTTGAAAAAGTCTCACTAAGTGCGGATGATATTGCATTGATTGATGATCTGGACAATGGTGAACGTATTGTTGACCCTGACTTTGGTCCTGAGTGGGACTAACCCTCAGTGTTTACACTCAATGCCCGGTTCGCCGGGCATTTTTAATAAATTTTGCAGCTACAAATACGCGCTGTTACATAGTTTTCCTCGCTGAGCCATGTTATTTACGGCACACTTTCATTACCAGTTCTCTATCATTTAAATGTACCTGATGACCAAACCTGAACAACTTGCCCGGGCTAAACGACAGGCCCTGTATTGCCTGTTAGTGGCCGCCGCCTTGTTTATTACTACAACGATCATTGAGTACCGGCATGTGGCGCAAGCGTACAGTACCTGGATTGGTCTGGTGAAAATGATCAGTGAGGCGGCGCTGGTGGGCGGTTTGGCTGACTGGTTTGCGGTTACTGCCTTATTTAAGCCTATTCCGCCACGCTTTCCTATTCCCCACACGAATATCGTGGCTGCCAATAAAGCCAGTATTGCAGCTAATTTATCCGGTTTTGTAAAAGACAAGTTTTTCAACTCTCAGGCGATTGCCCGACTGGTGAGTGAAAGCGATCCGGCCAGAACGATGGCCCTGTGGCTGAAATCAGCTAATAACAGTCAGCATGCCGCGCGGGTGATGGGAGATAGCGTGGGCGGCGCCCTGACCATGCTCAGTGACGGGCCGGTGTTAAATCTGGTGGCTGACAACCTGCGTAAATTTCTGGTCAAGCTGGACTTAAAACCTCTGGTCACCGGCACTTTACAGGCACTGACCCGGGAAAACCGGCATCAGCAGGTGCTTGACCAAATCATCAATCAGGCAGCCCGGCTACTGCAACGCCCCGGCGCCCAGGCATTTATTGCTGCGCGTCTGCATCGCTGGCTTAAAACTGAACATAGTACGCTGGAGAGATTTTTACCCTCAGAGTGGATCAGCGAGCGTGGCGCACAGGTGGCGACCAAAGCGATTATCAGCACCATTGAAGATATTAATGACAACCCGGACCATGTACTGCGCAAACGGTTTGACCATTATGTGTCGGTGATGCTGCAAAAGGTGGAAAACGACCCTGATATGGCCGCCAGACTCGCCGGATTCCAGCAATCGCTAGCCAGTAACCAGACCCTGCACACCTATCTGGGTAAGGTACTGGATGATCTGCGGATATACATACAGCAGGATCTGCGAGCTGACGATAGTCAGTTGCGCCAGCATCTTACCCGAATGTTAGAGGACTCCGGGCAACGTATACTGGATGACAACACTTTGGCAGAGTCAGTAAACCGTTATATTACCGGTGCAGCCACCTATGTTGCGCCGCAGGCCAGTGATTTTCTGACCGGCCATATCCGCAGTACCATTGAGAACTGGGATGAACGGGAGATGTCAGAGCAAATTGAGCTTAATATTGGTAAAGATCTGCAAAAAGTCCGTATTAACGGCACGCTGGTCGGTGGGCTGATAGGCGGGATCCTGTTCGGGCTGGAGCAACTGGTCAGTTTGTTTAGCGCCTAGGGCATCAAGCAGCAATATCAGACCGGGCATTGCCTTCACGCTGCTTACCCGAGTTCCAGACGATGCGCTCTGACATGTGCCTGAAGCTCAGGATAAAACTGCAAAAAATGGGCTTCAAGTGCGGCATAATGGTGCTGCACTTCTTCAATACTGTTATCAAACTGATGTTTAAAACGAATGCGCGCGGCAGTATTGTCCAGCGCCCGGCCTACTCCAGACAGGCTGGCATAGGTATCCAGCCAGCGATGCGACACCATACTGCCAATCATCGCTTGCATGCTGTCGGGCATCTTCGCTAGCAGACCTTCCAGTTGCTGGTAAACGCTTTGTTCAAAGCGGGCAAACGGCAGGTCGGAAAACTGTGACCAGTGTTTTATCAAAAAATGATCAAAGGATACATCCACAATAATCCCGGCAAATCGTCGTCGACGGGCACTGAATAACTGCTTTGCCTGAATGACCTGTGCATGCTGGTCGGTAAATTTATCGACCAGCCGGTGATTGGCCAGGCCCGCTTGTATCGTCTGGCTATAAATATGTGGCTGTACGCCATGCATAAAGTCGCCCAGCAAATTACCAAACCGGGATTCGCCGTTGGGCTGTGACAAGTGCAGGTGGGCCAGATAGTTCATATCAGCGGCATTGTCTCGGTAGCATCATGCCCGGCAGGGTGCTACCGGTACAGTCCCACAGTACCTCACCCTGAACAATCACCGGCGTCATGATGATTTGCTGCTGGCTGTCATCCATCACAGAGAAACTGACTGTCAGTTCAGAGCGGCTAAGGCGCACACTCTCAGTTGCTTTTTCACGTATATCGTCGGTCAGCGTTAACTGAGAAATATCATCCGGGCGACGCTGATGTTCATTGACGTAGTCCTGATAGGCGCTGGCCACTTTTTCTGCCAGTTGTGTGTGGGTGTCCAGGGTTTTAAAAGGCTGGCTGGCGATATTGGGTATCTGACTAATAAAGGTGAGCGCACCAGCAAACAAAAAGATCCCAAGGCCGATAAAAATGGCCAGCACCTTGCCGCTTTCCCGACCGGCACTGACGCCCTGATTGTATTTTTTATTCCAGCTTTCCTGAGAACTGGCCAAAAATACTACAGACTCAATAATGGCAATAATAAAAGGAAAAGGTGTCCAGCAAAACACAATGTAGAGCAGGGCCCGCCATTGCTTCAGGTAGAAGCGATGTAGTCCCATCACACCACCAAACAGGGCCAGCGCTGCCGCTGCTACCCGGCTTTTATAGGTAAAACCGGCAATCAGCTGATGACACTGTGGGCAACGTACCTGACTGGCATCAAATTCGTTATTGCACGATGTGCAGGTCTGGCTGGTGGTCATGATGGTCCTTTTATCCGTAGTATAAACAGCGCATTCTGACATAAACCGTTTTGTTACGCAGGAAAGAAACGTCAGTTCACAAGCATTATTACGGTTGTGGAATAATCATTTGCAAAATAAGGGGATTAACCTCTTTTGTGAAATGACGTACAGTAGCGCCATCTTTTGTCAGTCACTTAAATCAATATGGAGAATCCTATGGCACTTGAATTAGCTCCGGGCCAAACTTCAATTAAATCAAAAGCTGCAGTTGCCTGGGCAGCAGGCGAACCGCTTAAAATGGAAGAAATCGATGTTGAGCTTCCAAAAGCCGGTGAAGTCCTGGTACGCATTGTGGCGACCGGTGTGTGTCATACCGATGCCTTTACGTTATCTGGTGACGATCCTGAAGGGGTGTTTCCTTCAGTACTGGGTCATGAGGGGGGCGGTATTGTTGAGATGGTCGGCGAGGGCGTGACCAGCGTTGAGCCTGGTGACCATGTTATTCCTTTATACACAGCCGAGTGTGGTGAATGTAAATTTTGTACCTCCGGGAAAACTAACCTGTGTCAGGCAGTACGTGAAACTCAGGGTAAAGGCCTGATGCCTGATGGTACCAGCCGCTTTTCCAAAGACGGTGAAACCATTTACCATTACATGGGTTGTTCAACCTTCTCGGAATACACGGTATTGCCGGAAATTTCACTGGCCAAAGTAAATAAAAGCGCGCCGTTAGAGGAAGTTTGCCTGTTAGGTTGTGGTGTGACTACTGGTATGGGCGCTGTTCTGAATACAGCAAAAGTAGAAAAAGGCGATACGGTAGCCATTTTTGGGCTGGGCGGTATCGGCCTGTCAGCCATTATCGGTGCTCGCATGGCGGGGGCCAGCCGGATTATCGGCATTGATATTAATGACAGCAAGTTCGAGCTGGCCACCCAGCTGGGAGCGACCGACCTTATCAATCCTAAAGAGCACGATAAGCCGATCCAGCAGGTCATCGTAGAGATGACTGACGGCGGTGTTGACTATTCATTTGAGTGCATTGGTAATGTCGATGTGATGCGGCAGGCGCTGGAGTGCTGTCATAAAGGATGGGGCGAGTCGGTCATTATAGGAGTGGCTGGCGCCGGTCAGGAAATATCGACACGTCCGTTCCAGTTAGTCACTGGCCGGGTATGGAAAGGTTCAGCTTTTGGTGGTGTCAAAGGTCGTTCAGAACTGCCAGGCATTGTTGAACGTTACCTGAGCGGTGAATTTGGTTTGCAGGAATTTATTACTCACCAGATGCCGCTTGAGGATGTCAACCAGGCCTTCGAACTGATGCATGAAGGTAAGAGTATTCGTACTGTCATCAACATGTGATAGCAAAAACCCGGCTACTCGCCGGGTTTTTTGTCGAAAATAGGAAACTTTTCTATTACCCTCTTGTCCGTGACATGTCTGTGACGGAAACGCAGTCACTCCGACCGACTTTTGTAGAAAAAAGGTTGTAAAACAAACAAAAAAATTCCGAACTTGCACGATTTATGACACTTTGGTGTTGTTTTTGTGACAATTTGATTGACAGCATTTGCTGAGACTTTACACTTCGCGACCGCAACGACTGGCACCGGGAGAAAGGTTTGTTTCAAAAAGGTCTCAATCAAAAATTAGTTTGTTTATCTATCGCCGCAGGCTTTTCAACTGCGGCCTCGGCAGAATATGCGCTGGGTGACGGTCTGCAATATGGCAGCGACAGCGACTGGGCTTCTGTTAATGTTAGTACGCGGTTTCAAATGCGATATGTCAGTGACTTTGACGATGAGCCATTGGAAGCGGATGACTTTATTAATGGCGATGACACCAAAAAGTTCAGCTTTAATCGCTCACGAATTAAAGCCGACGGCCACATTTATAAGCCATGGCTGAAATATTTTACTCAGTTTGAACTGGGTGATGGCTTCTTCCTTGATTATGGTATTGCCATTGAAAAATATGACTGGCTGAATGTTAAGGTTGGTCAGTGGAAACTGGAATACTCAAGAGAACGGGTTATTAGTAGCGGTAAACAGCAAATGCTGGATCGCTCTATCATAAACCGTATGTTTACTATCGACAGACACAATGCCGCGTCTGTTTACGGCCGGTTTAATGAAGATACGCTTGCCGATATCAGCTACTGGGCCGGTGTAGGCTCAGGCAATGGTCGTGGTAATGGCTTATCGGGTGATGGTAAGCCGCTTTATTTCGGGCGTATTCAATGGAATCCGCTGGGCGGTGGTGTTGACTGGACCGCCAGTGATCTTGAAGGTCATGATGAGCCGGCATTATCTATTGCCTATTCCCGCTCTGTCAGCGAAGGGGCATTTACCCGTTTTTCTTCTTCAGGCGGCGGTCAGCTTGACTGGTGGCGTGCTGAAGATGATCAGGTAAATCATATTCGTCAGTTTAATTATGATGTCGCTTTCATGTACAAGGGCTTCAGCGCCCAGGCGGAATATCACGAAAAACGGGTAACCACTGATACACAGCCTGGCATTTCACTGCGTGGCTATTATGTGCAGGGTGGATACTTCCTGCATAATGCGTTTGACTGGATCCCTAAACAACTGGAAATTGCAGGACGTTATGCAACGTATGATCAGTCAAAAGGCTATAGTGCGAAGAAAAACGAAGAGCAGGCCGTAGCACTAAACTGGTTTTTTGCCGGTCACGACAGCAAAATCACACTGGATTACACACGTTTTGATTTAAATGCAGAGACAAAACGTGAGTATGATGATGACCGTGTGCGGTTACAGTACGATGTGTCTTTCTAAAGTAAACACTATCTACAGACAACAAAAAAGCGACCCCGTATGAGGTCGCTTTTTCATGCTGTGTCGATGTATTACGTTGACACATTACCGTCTCAATATCACTTTGATAGAGTCAGTTATTCCGTTCCTGCTAAACAGTACATACCACAAGGGTAGAATGAGAGAGGTTCGGATTGTCTGAATATACGGTTGCCCGTAACAGAACGTAGGGAAGTAACGCGTGTAACAGTATCGGTAAACCGACTTATTAATCCTTGTTTATTCTTACCGTTCTACTTCTTTATTTGCTTATTCAGCAGTAAATAAGTCAGACTTTTTCTTGATTTTGCAATCAAAGATTTTTTGAGTGTTCTTTCTTCCAATATAAAAAGCCACTGTATATGGGTGTTTACGCTGAAAGAACTTGGTAAATGATTTAATCATAAAGCCTCCTGTTCTTTTTAGACATTTTTAGGGTATCGCATTTCATAAACGAGGTCTAGCATTATTTCACCAAACTGTCATAAAGTTGTCATATACCGGTGATAGGTCAACCTTGTCTGAACTCACAAGTTCTGTGGACAGTATAAAAATAATAGCCTAAGGACCACAAGTTTGCACAAATACTGCACTTAGATAAATAAGCAAACTTGTCATAAGTTATGTAAGCAAATACCCTACCAAAAAGTGATATTGAGGTGACATGATGACTATCAAAGATTCAAAAACACAAAAGCAGGGCGTTGTAAGTGATAAAGACGCTGAAGCCAGCACGCCGGAAGACTACAGTATAGCGGGTGAGGAAGACCCGGGTGTTGCGCTGGAGCAATGGGTAAATGAGCAAAATAAAGCCCGCGAGAAATCCGAAAACACCGAACCTGTAAAGTCGAAAAAGTAGCGGTTGTGATGATAATTTAAACGGCGGGGCGCTGAGTGGTAAAATGAATGCACTGAAATAGCACTGACTTTGTAGTAAAAATTACACAGTGGTGCAGAATTTTTTTTGCAACCACGGAATGCATAGTCACAAAAAGAGCTGTCTGTGATTGACTGACAGCTCGATCGACAACAAAAGAAGGGCGTTACTGGTCCAGCGGGGTGTCAAAATCTTCCGAAAGTTCAAAATCACCTTCAGCGCTAACCAGTTTTTCGTCTTTGAACTCCAGAATTAGCTGCTTCTGGAAGTCTTTACCGCGTTTTTCCATCCCTCGTTTCATGTCATAAACATAGTACCAGGTGTTTTTGTTAAATGAGTCTTCCACCACGGGGTGACCCAGTACATACACAACCTGATCTTTGCTCATTCCAATACGCAACTCTTTTACGTCACGTTCATCCAGAAAGTTGCCTTGCGGAACATCAATACGATAAATCCAGTTTGAGCAGGCTGTAGTCGTGAATAAAACGGCGGCAATTACTAAATATTGATACAACTTCATGCGAGTGTTTGTCCAGTCACTTTCTCGTTTTTGTTTCACGGAAGCCCCGCTTCCGTGAAATCCGAATTGATAGCGCGAAGCATGCTACCCCAGTCAACTATGACCAATCAACCGCTTATTAGTTCGATTCAACACTTTTCAGTAATTCTTTTGCATTGGCCAGCGCAGTTTCTGTCACAGTATCGCCCGCCAGCAGGCGGGCCAGCTCATCTACCCGGTCTTGCTCAGTCAGTGCCAGCATCATGGTTTCGGTACTAGCGCCATCTGTAATTTTGCTGACAAATAACTGATTATTTGCCTGTGCAGCCACCTGAGGTAAGTGGGTTACACACATCACCTGACTCTGTTTGCCTAAGCGGCGTAACAAGCCTCCCACAATAGATGCGGTCGGACCGCTGATCCCTGTATCTACCTCATCAAAGATCATGGTTGGTGTGGCATGCTGGTCACTGGCAATGACCTGAATAGCCAGCCCGATACGGGATAACTCACCGCCAGATACGACTTTGTCGAGGCGATCCGGGTCCTGCCCGGGGTTAGTGGATACTTTAAAGATGATCGCATCCTGACCATTAGCAGAAGGTGCAGCCTCGCTGTTGAAGCTGACATCAATAGACATACAGGCATGAGCCATATTCATCTTACGGATTTGCTTTTCAATCTCAGACGCAAAGTCCAGTGCGGACTTTTTGCGTGACTCAGACAACACGCCAGCTGCCAGCTGATAGCTTTCCCGTGCTTCTGTCACCTCTTGTTGCAGGCTGTCCAGCCGCGTTTCCTGATCATTAAGCTGATCAAATTCTGCCAGCAAATCCTGATGTAACGCATACAGATTTTCTGGTTCAACAGAGTGCTTTCGCGCCAGTTCCATTGATTTACTGTAACGGCTTTCAACCTGCTGCAAACGCAAGGGGTCTATTTCAAGGCCATCACAATAAGCACGTAGCTCGTGAGATGCTTCTTCAACCTGAATGCTGGCATCGTTTAACAGAGCAATAATGGGGGTTAAAGCGGCATCATGGGCTTCCAGTTCAGCCAGGCGATCCATGCTGTGCTGAATCACAGACAACGCGTTGCCTTCATCATTTTCAAAGAGGTTGTAATAGCTGGTTTGCGCCTGTTCCAGTAATGACTGGCCGTTACTCAGTCTCTTGTGCTCGGTTTCAAGTTCAGTAAACTCACCTTCTGCCAGCGCAAAATCATTTAATTCTTCTACCTGATAAGCCAGCAGTTGCTGCCGGTCAGTGCGTGTTTGCGCAGCCTGTTCCAGTTGTTTAAGTTCGCTTTGTTTTTGTCGCCAGCTTTGATAAGCCAGAGCTACATTGTCCAAAAGGCTGTGATGGCCAGCGTAGTTATCCAGTAACTGGCGCTGCATATCATCTTTTAACAACTGCAAATGCGTATTCTGGCCATGAATGGCTAATAAATGCTGTCCCAGACTTTTCAGTTGCTGCAATGACACCGGTGTACCGTTGATGAACGCCTTGGAGCGTCCCTCCCGGGAAATCACCCGGCGAATGAAGCAACCTTCCGGATCATCTTCGCTATCCAGTTCTTGCTCGCCCAGCCAGTGTACTGCGCCGCTGTTGCCTTTTAGGCTGAAATGGGCAACGATTTCTGCCTTGGCAGCCTCTTTGCGTACTGCTCCGGCATCCGCCCGTTCACCCAGACATAAACTTAATGCGTCAATCGCGATAGACTTACCGGCACCGGTTTCACCGGTAATGGCCGTCAGTCCGGCTTCAAAATTGACCGACAGCTGCTTCACCACCGCAAAATTCTTAATCGACAAATGCACAAGCATAAAAAAAGCCCACCCACAAAATAGTGATTGAATGTACAGTGGTTATTTATACAGTATGTTCTGTGGGAAGGCAATATTTGTACAATAAGTATGAGTTATCCAGCGCGCGTATTCCCTCCTAATAATGTGATAACTTCACCTGTGATATAGCCAGAGTCAGCGTCAGAGGCTAGATATACATAGGTCGGTGCTATTTCTTCAGGCTGTGCCGGGCGTCCATATGGCGTTTTGCTACCAAATTTACGGGTACTTTCGCGACTTCTTTCAGCTGGATTAAGTGGCGTCCAAACAGGTCCGGGAGCAACGCAATTGACTCTTATACCTTTTTCTGCCAGTTCCTGAGCAAGGGTCTTTGTAAAGGCATGAATCGCGCCCTTCGTCGCTGAATAATCCAATAAGCCTTGCGAGCCTTCAAGTCCAGTAATCGATCCTGTATTGATAATAGCGGAACCAGCATTTAAATAGGGGAGTACTGCTTTGACCATACGAAAATAGCCATAGATATTGGTCTGGAAGGTTTTATCCCACTGTTCAAACGATAACTCTGCAACTGAGTCCACATGATTTTGAAACGCCGCATTATTGACCAGAATGTCAATAGAGCCAAATGTGGATAATGTATGTTCTACTACATGGGCACAACTGCTTTGTACGGTAACATTAAGTTCAACCATTTCCGCAGTACCGCCTGCATCTTTTACTGCCTTCACAGTTTGAACAGCGTCCTCGTGTTCTTCGGGTAGGTAGGTCACCATGACGCGTGCTCCTTCTCGAGCATAAAGTAACGCTACAGAACGACCTATGCCCGAATCACCACCGGTAATCAGTGCAACTTTATTATCTAATTTCCCCGCTGCTTTGTAATCTTTTCCCTGATAATGAGGTTTATCTTGCATAGCTTCCTCATTACCCGGCAACGGTCCAGTATGCTGTTCTTCGAACGGTGGAACAGGGTAATTGCGATCTGGCATAAAAATCTCCTTAAAAAATGAACTCACAACACAATGATTAAAAGATGTTGTAAATTCCTTGAACGCATGAGCTATGCCATTTTTTAATTTTCTTAGGTTTACATTAGATTATCCAAATTTAAAAGGTTATTAAATTGGTAAACTTTTTCTGTTCAATAGGTGTAAATACCCAAGTATATAGATGATATAGCGTTACTTTCTAATAATTACCAGTAACTAATATTCTATTAAATATACTTCCTTATAAAAAAGATTTACTGATAAATTTTTATATGCTGATTAACGTGAGTCTTTTATGAACGAGACATTACTAATGATTGTCGGTGTAACTGGTGTAGTGTGTTTGGCTATATCGGGATGCCTTTTAGCAGAAAATTCGGCGATTGATGGATTCGGAGTGATTGTATTAGGAGTACTAACAGCCTTAGGAGGAGGTACACTAAGAGATCTTTATCTGGATATAACCGCATTTTGGGTCGCTGAAGTGTTTTATCTTTATGCAACCATTGTGGGCATTACTGCAGCCATAATTGTCTGTAGGCTTAAATTAAAGATTAGTCGACAGATTATTTTAACTTTTGATGCTATTGGCTTGGCAGCGCTTAATGTAGTTGGATTGGTGGAAGCAGCGAGGGTGGGAGTTGACCTGACCATTTGTATAACAATGGGTGTTGTTTCTGCTATTTTTGGTGGTCTGGTTCGGGATGTCATATGCCAGGATAAACCGTTGGTAATGAAAGGGCAGGTTTATACCTTGTCTGTTATCATAGGTGGTATGACTTTTGGTGTATCTCTTAATTTAGGTTATAGTGAAAATCTGGCAGGTATCGTTGCATTAATTACTTGTTTAACACTACGTTTGATAGCGATGTGGAGAGATTGGACGCCAACCTTTATGAGTAAAAATATATAGGTTAGCGTCTCTTTATTACAAAGCAGCTAACTCTTATTCCATTGCAATGCGAATCTTGTCTTTCGAGATTGGTTTAACAAAATGCTGTTCAAATCCTGCTTCCCTTGAGGTTTCAGTATATTTTTCTGTGCCCCATCCACTTTGGGAGAAAAAACGTACAAGATATGCATCAGGCAAAGCTTTAAGTTTTTTACATAACTCAAACCCATCGATATCTGGCATCCCTATATCCAGAAAAACACTATGTGGGCGAAACTCTTGAAATGCCTCTATAGCTTTATGTGGAGAGGTTATACCTAGAGCAATGTACCCCATTGACTCAGCGAGCATACAGTAAGTATCAATTAAATCTTTGTTGTCATCAACAAACATAATTCGACGTCCAGAAGCAGAATTCAGCTCACTACTTGTATTTTCATTCTGCTGAAATGCAGATTGGGAAATCGGCAATCTGATGGTGAAAGTGCTACCTTGATTTATGCCCTCACTATAGACATCAATACTGCCATGGTGAAGAGAAACTAGTTTGTTCACTAATGTCAGGCCGATACCTAAACCGCCTTTGGTATGGGTAGAATGCGCTTCAATTTGAGTGAACATATTAAATACATCCCGATGTCTTTCCGCTGGAATACCCATACCATTATCCTGAATACTAATCACAACCATGGCGCCTTCCTGGGATAAGGTAATATGGATACTCCCATAATCATTTGTATACTTTGCAGCATTGTGAATAATATTTGAAAACACCTGACTCAACCTGGCTTTGTCGCCATAAACAAGGCAGTCCTGAGCGTTATTATCAACAATGACATGGTGATGTTTATTCTTTATATGCTGCTCGACAATCTCCAATGACTCATTAATTACCTCACTGATATGCAATTGTTCATATTCAAGCTTTACTTTGCCACGGGTGATTCGTGACACATCCATCAAATCATTGATAAGCTTGGACATGTACTCAGCCTGGCGGTTAATTATAGACGTTACCCGACGTCTGGTAGCTTCGTCTTCAACAGTTTCCAGAATACCTGCTCCGGACATGATAGGACCAAGCGGGTTTCGCAATTCATGGGCGAGTGTGGCAAGAAACTCATTACGGTATCTATCCTGCTTTTCGAGCTCCGCCAGGCTGACATGCATTCTTTCCTGAACTTCCAGTGCGTAGACTAAAAACATACGGTTTAAACGGTGGGCGATGTTAACATCAGCTCTGTCAAAGTACTTGGATTGCCCCATTATCTTGCGCTCATGTACTGAGAAAGATTTTCGAGGTTCAAGACGGTTAGCTTTTGAAGCATGTTCTGAGGTTTCTTCAGGCGCTCCAATCCAGCGTTGAACAATAGGCTGCTCGTATCTGAACCAGGCGGTAAAATATTGCTTTTTCTCAAATAAAGGAATGATCATAATGCCTGCAATACCAAGTTCTCTGGTAGCGGGCCAGGCGTCATAAAGACTATCATTTATATAGGGGAACCCCCCGTTTTGGCGAGCATGCTGAAATATCTTTTTAACCAGTTTAATCGGAAGCGTCTGGCCAAGTGTGATAGTTTCATACTCGGAAAAATATAAAAAACCATCGGTATCTAAAGCGCCCAAAAACTCCTGCTCAGCACTTTTAACCACTTTGCCAATGGGATTGGCCGGACCGATTTTATCTAACATGGCGTCGACTGAATCTTCGGTGTCCTGAAGTTTGATTCGTGCCAGCTCTTCTTCCTTTGCCCTGAGGTGCCAGCTGAAAAGTTGACTTAAATTTTCACATTGAAGTCTGACGTCTTGCGGAATGTAGCAAGGGTCACGGTGATGACAAGAAATTAGCCCGTACAGTTCGCCTTCAGTAACTAGGGATATCGAAAAAGAGGCTCTTAACCCCTGGTTTTTTATATACTGGAGATGAATAGGAGAAAATGAGCGAAGTAGCGAACGTGTCAGATCAAGCGGTTCGCGCTGGCTATTTTTTGTTGATGGCAACAAAGGCGACGGTGGGAGGTCTGTATCAGGAACCAGTCGCACCCAGTTAACTTTGTACAAATCTCGCGCCTGACTGGGGATATCTTTTGCTGGAAAGTATAAATGAAGATATGACTCGATATCATCTGCTTTAGATTCAGCAATGACCCGGCCTGAATAATCATCCTGAAATTTGTATAAAACGACTCTATCCATATTGGTTAAGTAACGGATAGTAGATACCATTTCCTGAGCCATGTCCCGCAAAGTGGTCATTTCTTTAAAGCGAGGTGCCACCGACATAGCGTACAGTTTTATAAATTGTTCTGCGCTGTAAGTATTCCTGAATTCTGTAGCGGGTTCGAGTTCAACTACATAATGTTTACCTGAGTCGTATGCAACAGCCTGGTAATCTCTCTCTTCCGGGTTATGTAAACACGAAGGATTCAGTTGTAGCTTAATTGGTAGCCTTATTTTACTCTGCGTTATCCGCTCAAATGTTTCATCGAGAAATGCTTTTTCTTCTGCTTCAGGGGTAATCAAGTTGAGAAAAGGCAGTCCAAGTAGGTCAACGTTGAATATATCCCTGGTATTCTCACTGACAACCGTAATTGCCAGGTTGTCATAGTCAAAGGCAATTAAAAAACCATATCCCTGAATACTTTCCGGGATGTGTATAGGTTCTTGTTCGCAACGATCGAAAGCATAGTTATTGAGAGCCATTTAGTTTATTGTCCTAGCAGTAATAGAATAGGAGACCTACCTGTATTTAAAATATTTAGCTTTAAACGATCAAAATTCTGATGCTGCTCACGGCATCGGGACTTCAGTACACCGATTTGCTAAAGCAGTTTTCGAAATCTTGGTTAGTCGGATGGCGTCGGAGCCTGATAGTACCTGTTTTCGTATCAATAACAATCAATCCCATCTCGGAAAATTGCTTTAGCCATCCATACATGGGAAAAACACCATGTTTACGAAAAAACACCTCGGCGTTGTGAATAATATCTGTTAAATAATTAATCGGCGGTGAGTATTTTGTATGATACTGATGTAATACTTCATCATTACAAAAAACCAGCCTGCCTTCAGCCTGGTCATGGCGGTAAGCAAAGTCAGTATCCTCGGCACCGTACCCACTGAAGTTACTATCGAACCCGCCAATGGAGAAGAAATGGTTTCTTTTCATAGCAAAGACCAACGACCAGAAATGTTTCCACTGTACAGGAGTGTCAACCGGAAGGCTGGCTCTTTTGGGATGTTCTACCGCCTGAATAGCTAACTCTTGGTATTTTCCGTGTTCCGGAACATGGTCAAGATAACGCGCTCGGGCGGAGACAATGTTATTACGTGTCAGACGCGAAAGCAGATTGGCAAAGAGGGTAGGACTGCAAATGCAATCCACATCCAAAAAGACCAAGTTTTCACTAGAAGCAGTTTGCGCCCCCATGTTTCTGGCTTTGGCCAGCGCAAGAACAGGTTCATTCAAACGTATACAGCGAACGCTGATATGATTTATCTCTGTATAGTCAATACTGGCATCATCCATTATTACTACAATAATTTCAGACGGAGTGGGATTACTTGCTGTCGCTGCCTCCAGCAAATTAGCTAATTGCTTGGCTCGTCCTTTTACCAATGTTATCAAAGTAAAGTCATTCATATGATGGTCTTCACCAATTGCACAAAAGTTGCTCCGCTATTCTGATTGAGCCAAGCAGCAGGCGGACTACCGATCTCACTGGTGACAGCGCAAATTGCTTTTTCCCAGGCTTCAGTACTCGTTTGTGCCTCAGCAGGATTTAGTACCACCGCCTGATGCTGGGCAGCCAGTGCCTGAGCTTTAGCATGTTGTTCGTCATAGGGTCTTGGTTCAGGAATAAGAATAAGTTTTTTATTTAAAGTAAGAAGTTCGCTTATCATATTGTTTCCGGCACTACAGGCGACGATGTCAGTAGTAATATACTGGCTGATATCATTTACATAGCCTACACACTCGACGTCCGGATAGTTGATTTCACACCCAATTGCGGTCAACGGACCATGAATCGGTTCAATACAGGTAAGCCAGCCAACCAGATGTTCTTTGTTCGCAGTGATAAATGTCATGCCCTTTCCAGAACAGGGGGCTTTAAGTTGGTTGGGTGACGAAAAACCCAGGTAGCGCGTTTTATGTTCGAATTCATAGCCTGCGGTTTCCACCTCTTTTGGGTAGGGTGCAAACAAGGCTGCAGCACTTTGATAGGCAAAGACCTGGGTCGGATCGTTTGAAATGCTACCAGAATGACGTTGCATCAACACAGGTATGCCAGCACCTCTTGCAAGAATAGTAAGCTCGGCTGAAACATCACTAATAAACAAATCAACTTTATAGCGTTGCAGGAGGTTGACAAAAAAAGCCGCGCGCTCTGTAGCTTCGCTACACCAGCTTATACCTTCAAAAGCAGCATTATATTGGCGCTCAGTAGGTATGACCTGCCCGGGCCATTTTGATGGAAGGATATGGCAGGGTAGTGACCCGAATAGCTCGGTAATTTTTATTTTCATAGCCTGTGAAGCAGTACATAGTACAATATTATATTGCTCTGCAAGTACCGGGATCAATTGGCGTGCACGTTGTAAATGTCCCATTCCGTGAGGGTGAACATAGTACAGTAAAGTTTTATTGAAGTGAGGCATAAAGCTCCTCGTACTGATTAAGTGTATGGGCAAAGTCAAATTTTTCGGCGACTTGCCGGCACTGTTTCGCACTAATGTGTTCAAGTTCTGTTAAACACCGAGTAATAGTGAGGCAGTCATCAACAATCTGGACCATGGGAGAAACTCGGAGTTCTTCAACAATAGCGTTGCCAACACCGATGACAGGAGTACCTTCATTCAATGCTTCCAGAGTGACCAACCCGAATGGCTCTTCCCAATCGGAAGTCATAAATAATGCACGGGCACCCCTGAGTAACTCTATATGTTCCGACTGGTCTACATGTCCGGCATAGGTAATATGCTCATCTAGAAAGGGTTTAATATAAGATAAGAAATAGTCCTCATCAGCAATTGGACCGACTAATTTCAGTTTCAGGTTATGATGCTTTGCCCATTGAATCGCTAAAGCAGGATTTTTAACACTGCATATACGTCCAGACCATAAATAGTAATTTTCTTCTACCATAATGTCAGTGTGTTGATTAAGTTCAATACCGTTTGCGATAACCCGGATATCACCGCCTATTTGATGCTCCCATCGTGTAGCTAAGCGCTGAGACACGGCAACGTAAATATCGTTAGAGCGGGCTCGGTGCAGTTGGTGTAACAGTGCTAACCGCGGGGTAACTGGACTATGGAGGGTAATCACAGCTTGGCGCTGATGTAAAAAACCGTAGTCATAAATCGCATGATAATAGCTATGGTAGTGAATAACATCGTACTCATCACTATCAAGTAAACCAAACTGAGCAGCTTGATACTGTTTCTGTCCTATTTTCTCACTGGTGATAGCGTCACACATGCGTAGAGCAGACTCATTAATATGCAAACTGGTAAATAGATTTGTTTCGTCGCTGGACTGACATAGCACATCTACAATGTGACCCCGCCTGGCAAGGCCATTCGCCAGTCTTACAACAAATGCTTCTGTACCACCGGCAAAGGGCTGACGAAGATCTACAACCGGACTTGTCACAAGCAAAATTTTCATATCATCCCTATTAATTTTTGCTGATACTGACTGCACATTTTTTCCAGAGGAAACTGAGCAGCTCGATCTAATACATCATCTTGATGACACGAAAGTGTTTTGCTTAATGCTTCTGTCAGGCTTGATACATTATTACCGCTGGCGAGCCGTCCACCTGATTCTGCTACGACCTCGGGAAATGCGCCACGTCTGAATGCCGCAACAGGTGTACCAGTAGCCATGGCTTCAACAGTAGAAAGGCCAAATGGTTCATCCCAACGAGCCGCAAAAATAGCGGCCTGTGCTTTAAGCAGATAAGAATTAATCGAATCATGAGTTAAATGGCCAAGATAGGTCACCCGGTCATTTAGCAGCGGCGCTATTGATTTATCGAAGTAATGCTGATCAAATACCGGACCGGCAAACTTGAAATCTACCCCTAGTTGATTGGCACACTGGATAGCCAGGTCAAACCCTTTAGAAGGTAAAATCCGGCCGAATGAGAAGACGTATTCGGGATTTGTTTTTCTTGAGCTCCAACGAGATAAATCAATCCCATTATAAATAACATCAATATCATCGTTCAAAAACGGACGCCATTGTTCTGCAACTGAATACGACACGGCATTGTAGTGCACATTTGGCGCATAGGAGGCCAGTTCTGCAGCAGCTTTAAGCTTGCTATAGGGCGGTGTATGTAAAGTAGTGAGAAGTGGAATATTATATTTGGCAGCCCATAGTGGGGGAATTGAACTAATTGCATTGTTATGAACAACATCAATGTTTCGCTTAGAAATATCTGCCATCACCTTTAGCAGAAAGTCGTTTTCTACAATTTCAGGAAATTTGGAATGGGCCTCTGTATCAAAAGGAAAGGAAACAAGTTTACCATCGACTTTGCTTGCAGGATGCGCATAGACGTAAACTTCAGCAAACCGACTATAACTATCTAGCAAAGATGCTACAAATGCCTCAAGCCCTCCGGCATAAGGCATTGCAATAGGAAATCGGGGGTGAGCGATAACCGCTATTTTCATGCTACCGATCGTCCATGCGGTCGTTTGTGCAATACTGCATCGTTCATTCTGTGGGGGGTATAGGATTCAAATGCTTTTTTCAAAAAGCGCCAGTCTCCACCAGGCGTGTGCTGCATCGGACACAAAGAGTGTAATAGCGCTGCTTTAAATACCATTGTTTCAAGAGGACGTTCCCAGCTTTCTGGGTTCTCGAATAAACCATCGTAAAAGTGCGGAGTCACAGCCAGATCTGGCCAACCTGTCACATCCAGCTGTACGGCAAGTGAACGCTCATCGAAATAATCGTCGTCAGTTCTGAATACCACGTATCCGTCATTGCAATAGGCAATTCCTTTACTATATGCCCGCAGACGACAATTCTGTTCATGGTTAACATAGATAATCTGGTTAGATAATGCTTTGAGCTGTTTATCCAGTCGATGTTTTTTCTTGTAGGAACGTGAAGAATTATCGACAACCACTGCTGTTGAATGGGGAAACCCTTCTAAAAAATTCTTTAGATTTTTTAGAATGCCCAGGTTCATCTCGTAAGTTACAAAAATGCCGGTAATAACTTGATGATTCATGATTGGTTCCTTGTGTTAAGTAAGCCTTTCATTTGTTTTACACGTAGTTTAAGGCGCAGTTTTTCACTCACCTTCCAATGTGGAATGATGGATAATAAATGCTCAGTTTTGGCCACTTCTGCTTTTAGCTTTTCGTAACTAATTAGTGTCATAATTTGCCCTCCGGGTAGTTGACTAAGCAATGGCTGTTCCAGTTTGCTTAAGTTTCGTATTTTGCTGAATTAAAAGGGTTTTTATTCTTTCCTGCAGGTGGGGAGCACATCGCTATATATATTGTTTTTACTTATTACAAAAGCATTGAAAAAAGTTACATATCACAAGGTAAATATTTTCTTGATCTAAAATTTGGATAAGAAAGAATGAGACAAAAACTTTTAGGAAAAAATATGATTTTATTTCAAAGCTGGTGGGAACTTTTCCGTGTGGGTATTACTGCGATCGTCGCCTATTTTTTATGCGTCTGCCTAATCAGTATATTTGGTAAGCGTTCAAGCGCAAAAATGAACAATTTCGATTGGATTGTTACTGTAGCAATGGGTTCAATCCTGGGCTCTGCTGTACTATTAAAAAAAGTGGTAATTCTGGAAGTCGCGCTAGGACTTTTTGTTTTGCTATTTATGCAGTTCTTATTTACTAAGTTAGCGGTAAAAAGTAAAATTTTTAAAAGAGTAATGAAAAAAAGTCCGACTTTGCTTTATTTCGACAAAGAGTTTCTTTCGAACAATATGGTTAATGAAAGAGTTACACGTGAAGAAATTGAAGTGGGTGTCAGAAGTAAAGGATTTGTTGATATCCATCAGGTAATGGCTGTAGTGATCGAGCCAAATGGGGAGCTTAGTGTACTTGGAAAGCCAAACAATAATAGTGAAGAAAACCAATCGCTTGAAAGAATTAAGCAGTCTGTAGGAAACCCTCATTTACCTTGAATATAAATAAGCCGGGCAGGTGCCCGGCTTATTGTCAGTCGACGATTTTATATTGAATTGGCTTATATTTGAAGTTATTCGATTCCCCGGCTGAGCAAGCTGTCAACCCGACAATCATATCCATTTTTGCTTCAAATACAGTTCTGTCGCCCGCTTTACTGGTGGGAGGGAGTACAGATATTTTTCCGGTTTCATTAATATCCACATTCATAAAAGTATTAAACGTGGTATTGATCAGGTGCTCTGGAATACCAAACTCAGCAAACGCTGCGACCAGATTACCATGGCAACCTGGGACAGGTTCTTCCTCAGGATAAAAGTGTCTGAACGTATCTTTGCTACAAGGAGTAAGTAAAAAATCGTGATCTTCAACAGTGTCTTCGATGATTTCGAACATAATATTACTCTGATTTGAGTATAATAAAGATCCCTTACCAAATTTAATGCTTTCATTATAATCAAGGGACCGGCCTGACGACAGGTATTCGTTATGATTATAGCTATTGAGAGAGTACAAGTCAGCGACCTGTTCTCCTTGCGGATCAATAACTACGAGCTTTTGACCCTGCTTTAATTCAAATGCGGTTCCGCTTCTTGGCAAGATAGTGTGTGTCATTTTTTTACTTGTCCTTATTAACATGAAATGGGCATTGCCAGTTAGATTCCAGCAAACGGCCGCTATATTGTCGTGCCTCGGAATCACTACCGTGATCTTGTAGCATTGGATTTTCTGTTCCGTTAAAAATTTTGTCTTGCTGGCGTATATGATGCTGAAATGCATCAAATTTATTTTGTTCTCTCAGGTGTTCAAACTGCTGGTGAAGATTAAATACAATAGCGGGAAATTCAAACCTGCGGCTTTTTCGACGACTGGCCGGGTTCAGACATATTATAAAAAATGCCTGTCCCCCCAGACTAAAACTAAAGTTATCATCTTCCGGGTTATTGCTTACACCACTATCCCAGCTATGCAACCTTGAGTCGATATTATGAAGTTGCTGAAGCTTATTCCACAATAGCTTTTCATAATAGCGTTCTGTGTAGTCATAGGGACCATCAAATATACAAACAAACGAAGAGTACATATGCTCATTAAGGTTGAAACCATTAATGAACGTATATAGATGGTGCAAGATATCTAAGTTATCACTTGCATCATCGAGTTCACCAAATCGATAACTATGAATCTGTTCCCGATTTAACGCCGTTTTCGCCCCTGCACACGGAAAACCAGGCTGCTGTACAAATTGTGAAATGGCATCATCAGGAGATTCTATTAAAGAGATCATACGGCAACCTCTAGTGTGGATGCTGGCAAATTATCAGATACTGCATCTCTAACAGATTGATTGACTTCATGTTGGGTTGGCATACGCACAATATGTATACCTGAGATTTTGAAATCCTCATTAATAAAGCCTTTTTGAGCAAATGTTTCAAGAATATGTACTTCAGGGAATGCTCCCCATTTCTTGTGAAACAAGGAGGCATTATGGGTAAAATCCAGTAAATGATTCACGGGGCAGAAATAATTAGCGCGATACTGACAAAACGTCCGATCAGCGACTCTTTCTAACTTTAATTCGGCCTCTTTACATTGTCTGAAAAAATCATCGTCATTAATGCCAAAACCGCCTAGATTTTCATCATATCCGCCCACTTTTTTAATATCTTCACGATGAATAAAAAATAATGAGCTATTTTGAATATCACCAGTAGTATTGCTGGGAATAAAGTCCAGATTATTCTTTAAGAAAGTATCTTCCAGATTTTTATAACCCAGATATAAATCTTTTTCTTTTACCGATATATAAGAAGAAGACACCGATACAGAGCCTGGCTTTGTGGTCTTTAGGTGTTTAGAAATAAAGTCAAATGACGGTAATACGTCAACACCAATATGCCCAACTAAAGTATATTTAGCAGAATCCAATCCCTTATTCTTCGCTCGGAAAATAGGTAATGCATCTTCTGTCATAAATTTATGGTTGATAGTGAAATATGTAGACTTTATGAGTGAAAGTTCACAAGGAGGTCGCATCCAGATGACGTTTAGTTCATCTGGTAGAGGAGAGCATTTTTCCAAGTGCGTTATCAGATTTTGTAATTGTTCGGTACGATTTTTTACAAGGGTGAATAAGCTTACCTGCATCACATGGCTCCGAATAAAATATTGCTAATTACCTGTTGATAGAGCAATGTTTCTGCCAATATGGATTAATTATAAATATATGATAAGTATAGTTTTTTTGTGGTTGTTTCGTGGGGTTTTAAATAATGATGAAATTGTTGCAATAAAAAAGAATTTTCTACTTATATAAGTTTTTTTTTACGTTTAGCTGTTGCTTTACTGTAAATTAAATTTTATTGCGAATATGCAGATACATCGTTCGAATAATACTTAATGATCTTTTCGACAATAACACTTGAAATACGGCTAGACAGTTCCAGCCCAGGCAAAGTAAGAAGTTTTTCGTTCAATAGCTGAGCAGAGCCAATGTAAATATTTTCTTCTTCACAATGATGATTTATCACTTGGTAATGATTATTGACTTTAATGCTTACAGGCTTTTTGTCGTTTAAATGAGTATAAAGTACTATGGTTTTATGGTTTATTAGCCAGTTTAATAAACTAGGTATTTGGTATGAAGTTGAACCGCTGCAGTCAATCCAGCGATGTCCAGCAGAGGGAGTAGGTACAGAATCAATTTTTTTACGTACTATTTTCAGGTTTCCAGCTTCGATAAGCGCACAGAGTTTCAACGCTGATGCCCGTGGTAGAGCCCCATTGACTTTGGCTAAAAATGGGTACAGTTTATCATAGTAAAAATATTGGTCGTTAGACGATAAATAGGTAGAAACTCTATAAAGGTTGTCGCAAAAAGCTTCTATGATAGCCTGAAACTTACCATATTCTGGATCATGCGCGATCAACGCTATTTTAAGCTTGTATTGGCCCTCAAACGGTTCATCCGTATTGCAGATAAATCTGATAGTCTGTTGTAATGTTAAACCAGCAACTTGTTGGTACAGAGTACAACAATGCTCCGCTATTAGCGGCTTGCATACTTTACTATACAAACTCTCCAGATTCAGTACGTTAGTTTCCTGCCATGCATTGCCTAATAGCTTATTAAAGCCGGTTTCAATAGATGTGGCAAAGTTGCAACTGTAGTAAAACAAATGAGGGAGGGTCCCGGAAGGGGAATACATAGTGACAGAAAAACTTTCTCGTGGGTTAAATACCAGGCTGTTGTTGTTGTTTTTAAATTCACCAAATAATTCCGCTGCGCGAATACAGCAATCTACAGCGCTCATTGAACTACCAATTAAATGATAATTTTTATAGCGCGTTGCTACAGATTCAATCAAAGGATAAGCAGGTTTAGCGTCATCAAACTGAACAATTTGCCCGGTATGACCGGTATTGACGACTAGGTGGGTAAAGCGTGAGAAACAACCAGCATTTGTTTTTACTAAATAATACTCTCCTGATTGTCGTATATCGATAACCTTGCATTCTGCAAAACATTGCACATGTTCAAAACGACTGAGCAACGCAAAAAAATTCCATTGAAAATATTGCCCTAATAAATAGCGGGGAACTTGTGTTCCAGTTTGCTCAATATGATTGTGAGCACACCACTGCGTAAAAGGCATCAATAGGTCCGGAACTTCATTCGCTGCCAGGTTTGACAATAAAGCTTTACCTGTATTTTCCGCGCTGTATGGCGTTCCGCGCCCGGGGGACTGGCTAGCTTCGAAAATCGAGATAGGCAGTGACAACGCACCTTTGCGAAATAAGTTGTAAAGGAAGTAAACGGTTGCAGGGCCGCTTCCAATTACAGCAATTCGAGTCGATAAGCTCATCATTTATATCCCTGCATAATAACAGGGGCTGATTCAGCCCCTGACAATCCTTACCGCTCCCAAAAACGTAGTGCACGCAACTGCCGGACAATAGCATCACTATCCGCTTTCAATGTTGATAGATAACCTGCATCCATTTTATCTTCCAAATTTGCTTCTTTGATCAGAGGCATAGCTTCTTCGTTATAAATAATAAATTTGCTGTGCGCATGGGCATCTGTAACAAAGTCTTTTGCTTGCGGAATAGCAGCAACTTCGTCGGCTTTTTCTTTTGCAAGAACAAGCGCTACAGCATCGTAAAGCACTGATGGACCCCCATCTATTTTTTGCTGTCCTTCAATACGTTTGCCATCGCGGGTAGTTATGCCATATATAGTCGGAGCCACAATCTCTACCATAGCGCCTTCTGCCCGAATGCTATTTATTAGACTCTCCAGTACATCATCGTCTGCCCCGTCACAGCAAAAGATGCCCAGTTTTCTGCCTTTGAAAGACTCTGGTGCATTTTTAATAATACTCAAAGCATCAGAAGGCTTCAGATCAGTACGCGTTTCCATAGCTGCTTCAGCTTTTTGAGGCAAAGTTGTAAGGCCTAAACCTTCAGCAACACCTTTCGCAAGTGCTTCATCAACATTCAATAGATGTGAAACAACACGTTCGCGGATAGCCGGGGTCTGTACTTTTGATAGCTCAAACACAAAAGCGTCCTGAATATGGAGCTGTTCAACTGGTGTCTGGCTTTTGTAAAATTGCAAAGCCTGGCTGTAATGATCAGCGAATGTCTCAGAGCGGTATCTTAACTTGTCACCTTCGATAGCCTCTGAACTACTTTTATATCCGTGAGCAGGACAGGCCCGGGGATTGTATTCGTCACGCGGCCAGGAATTAGGTTCGTAGTTCACGCGGCCTTTCGGGTTATGCATAGCCATATGCCCATCTTGCTGGAAGTGACGCATAGGACATTGAGGAGCATTGATAGGGATATGCGTAAAATTAGGGCCCCCAAGACGTTTTGTCTGTGTATCAAGATATGAAAAGTTACGCCCTTGTAAAAGCGGATCTGGGGTGAAATCGATACCAGGGACAATGTTCTGAGTACAGAATGCTACCTGCTCTGTCTCAGCAAAAAAATTGTCGACCATTCGATTCAATACCATTTTGCCAATTTTTTGTACCGGAACCTGTTCTTCCGGAATAAGTTTTGTTGAGTCAAACACATCAAATTCGAACTGATCAGCAAATGACTGATCAAAAACCTGAACGCCCAACTCCCACTCAGGGTAGTCACCAGACTCAATAGCGTTCCACAAATCACGACGGTGAAAATCGGGATCGGCACCGTTAATTTTCAGGGCTTCATTCCAGACCACAGATTGCAAACCTGATTTTGGCTTCCAGTGAAATTTTACGTATTTCTCTTCGCCCGCACTGTTAACAAATTTAAAGGTATGAACGCCGAATCCTTCCATGAATCTGTAGGAGCGTGGTATTGCTCTGTCGGACATCGCCCACATCAGCATGTGCACGGATTCGGGCGAAAGACTTGCAAAATCCCAAAAGTTATCATGTGCTGTCTGGGCTTGAGGAAAACCTCGGTCAGGTTCCTGTTTCGCAGCGTGAATAAGGTCTGGAAACTTCATCGCATCCTGGATAAAAAACACTGGTATGTTGTTGCCAACAAGATCCCAGTTTCCTTCCTTTGTATAAAACTTAACCGCAAAACCACGTACATCGCGGGCCACATCAGGTGACCCCATATTACCGGCCACCGTTGAAAATCGTGTAAATACCGGTGTTTGTTCACCTTTTCGCTGGAATAAATCTGCGCAAGTCAGATCAGAAAAATTATCGTAGGTTTCAAAGTAGCCATGGGCTCCATAACCCCGGGCATGCACAACGCGCTCTGGTATACGCTCATGATCGAAGTGGAAGATCTTTTCCCGCATTATATGGTCTTCCAATAACGTAGGTCCGTGCTTTCCCGCTTTTAGTGAATTTTGGTCATCATGCACAGGGCAGCCCTGCGCAGTCGTCATAATCTGGTCCGCTGCTTCCGGAGTCTGATGCACCTCGCCTCCGTGTCCTTTCTGACCATCATATTTAAACGATTCTGACATAGTATATTCCCTCATATTCTTATTTGAAATCACAGTTACTACTCTAAGAAAATGACTATCGTTCACTATAAGATTAAACATTTTTAAATTTACGAAACATATAGTTATATCTAAAAAGGTAGTTCTTTTTAATGGGATTTTTTTACAAGAAATCTTTAAGTGTCATGCCATGAGGTAATCGTATTTCTGGTTCGCAACGATAGAAATAATAGATTGGCATGTATAATAAATTGACGGTAGTTAAATGATAAGCAAACAGCCAAAATCACTAAAATTTGTTTCTGCTTTTTTGGTCCCCCATGGAAATAATTTAAAAACTATGAGTTGTTCTACTCTGAATAGCTAACTTAGCTTATACATTATATAAAATGTCCTAATGCTCGGGCATGTTTTCGTAGCTGACATCATGGAGAGGCAGTTTTTAAAGGTAAAACTATAAGTAGTGAGAGTTGAATAACAGAACTGGATATACTAAGTGTCTACAATAAATATAAAAAATAATAAATATTAATGATAAGTTTGCTGGAAGATACATTATCTTGATGTGATCGCCACTCTTTTTATAGATAGATTGGAGACTATCTTGTGAATAATAAAAAGTGGGTAAGCTATTATGTTCAGTACACTGGTGCTATCTCAGTGTCTGATGACTGTACCCAGTCTGGGTGTTGCAAGTAGTAAAGCATACTATGTTCATCTTATTGACAATAAGCAGCTTAACGACGTGTTGCAGGCGTGCAGTAGTCAAAGCCTAGTTTGCCAGCCTATCCTGTACCAGCTGATACATTCGCGTCATTTGAATCCCTTTTGCCGTCGGGCTATCCAGACTGACAAAAATTCCCAGCCGGGCCGGTACCGGGTTTGCGGCCGGCAACGCCCTTCATGCCGACCCAGTTTTGCTGGCTGGCATAATGGAGCAGGGGATAGTGGTAATATCCTGCAGATTTGATTGAGTCATCATGTCCGTAAGATCAGATAGCATCAAGAGTAAGCAGAAGGCGTTTTTCTCCCGGCATCACGGGTGGGGAGCGATGGATAATGGCCCCGTCTGCGTTGTCAGGCCAGGTTGCGCCTTTAAGCAGCGCTATATCACCGCTGTTCAGCGTCTGCATACTGTTCTGGTATTTATTGCCGGTTTGCGGCAGCCACTGCGTACCGGTGCCGTGGTAGGTAGTGATAAGCCGGCAGGGCACCCGATCAAAATGAAATTTCGGGCACATGGCGCCATCTAGTGTGCGCAGGCGTAACCCTGCCGAGTCAACACCAAATAAGCAGGTGTACATATCGACGATGTGCGCTATGTCTTGTTTCAGCGCATCGGGCCAGTCTGTTAGCTGTACTATGTGGTTGAGCACATCAAGACAGCCGCTGGCCGGTACTTCCTGCGTAATATTCAGTCTTTTTCCGTCATTCAGCAGGTTTTCGATGGCGTCAGTGCAGCTTTGAGGCAGGAGGCGCTGCCAGACCGCCAGATTATTTTTCGGATCAAAAATATCAGCCAGTATTTCCGGCGTTGTGCCGCACACGGCGTATCTTGGTTGAACAGGAATTTCTGTCGCTATCATCAGGTTATATTCCTTTTATAAGATGGAACTGAGTGTTCGTGCCGGCTGTGGTTCTCAGCACAATCTGTTTCCCGCGCCAGGCGAAGGTTCTGAATATGTGCGCATACTATTAGCAGAGAACCGGTTATCGTGATGATGGTTTCAGTTTGTTCCGGAATGCGCTCGTGACCCAGCACGACGGGGAGCGCCAGTACTGTCAGCCCCGCAATCCCAACACTCAGCCAGCGTCGCTGCAGGTGATGCCGATAACCGGAGCACAGCGCAAGTAGACCAACAGGGATAATGATAAAAAGTAAACCGGCGTGGAATGTTTCATCATGAAACGCCAGTAAACTGGTGAGTGAGGGAAGCAGTAACACCAGAACCGGTGTCAGGCAGTGCAGCATACATAGTGCTGACAGCGCGACAGCCAGGTTATCGCCACAGGCTTGACGTTTTTGCACAATATTACCCTCTTTGGTAGTTATGTTATATTATTACATTATCTTCATCACGCAGGTTTTTGCAACCCTGAACAGGGCAGATGGTGTTTTGCAAAGGTAGACTCCGGCGAGCGGGCTATGTCTGAGCACCAGAGCAAACGTTTTCCAGCGCTGGCGAGTTAGCTGATGGTAAAGCGTTACCAGTAAAGGCCGGGCGGGCGCTTGTATTACATGACACAGCACTGATACAAGTGGCTTTGCGATGATCTGGGTTCATTAACACGAACCTAAGTATGACTTGGTAAAATTTGTGACGAGTTAATCTGAGTGCCGAGGTCAGGGCTGCCAGTGACTTAAAAAGTGTATCGGGACCACCCTGATTCATATTGATGGGAATGACAGTCTTGGCACAACAATGACGAACAGATCCTGAGCCAGCGGGCATCTATGCATAACCATTAGTACCCTGGCAGCGCTGTTACCGGTCTCCGTGAGGCCGATGACTTAATATACAAAAATAAGTCGGCCCACTAGTACAACAGTTTCAGCCAGACCCGCCCGAACCTCTCAAGACCATCTCGTATAGCCTGTGACATCTATGTGGGGTTATAAGGATCTGCAGTACTACTTGCCTAACTTTTCGGCTACAGAATTTACCGGGCTTCAACCATCGACCACCCTAAGGTGTCTGAGTAGTCAGTTCTGACCGCTAACAAAGACCAAATACCGGAGTCAGTAAATTAGCATCGCGCCTTCTCATTTGGTGTTTACCACAGATTTGACATGGTAAAGTGATCGTTTTACTCTTTTGTACAGTAATCGTTCTACATTGATTGTGTTGGCGTACTAATCTTTATTCGTCGCTCAGCAGAATCTATAACTGAATCAACTGGAGGCACCACCGATGAATACAGCAATTCCCAGTACTATGTACGGCGTATACCTGACAGCACACGGCGGCCCTGAATGCCTGGAATATCGTACGGATATTCCGGTGCCCAAACCCAAACCCGGCGAAGTATTAATAAAAGTACTGGCGGCGGGGGTGAACAACACGGATATCAATACCCGGGTAGGCTGGTATTCAAAAGGTGATAACGACAGCGAAGATGCCGGCTGGGGCGGCAGCGCCCTGAATCTGCCGCTGATACAGGGCGCAGATGTATGTGGTGAGATTGTGGCTGTGGGTGATAATGTGCCGGCACAGCGGGTTGGCGACAGAGTATTGATTGAGCCCTGCCTGCAGGAGGCCGATGGCAAAACTCTGGATTATCCCTGGTATCTTGGCTCAGAAATCAACGGCGGCTTTGCCCAGTATACCGTGGTGGCAGCGCGTCATGCGGTAACAGTAAACAGCAATCTGTCTGCGGCTGAACTGGCCAGTTTCCCATGTTCTTACTCCACGGCTGAAAATATGCTGACCAAGTCACAGGTCGGTGAACAGGACATTGTGCTGATTACCGGCGCATCCGGTGGGGTAGGCTCGGCGGCAATCCAGCTGGCTAAAGCCCGTGGTGCCACTGTTTATGCGGTCACCAGCCCTGCTAAAGCGGCGCAGCTGACCGAGCTGGGCGCGGACAAAATTATTGAACGGGGCGCAGATCTGGTCCAGACACTGGGCGAAAGCAGCGTGAGTGTAGTGATTGATCTGGTGGCAGGACCAGCCTGGCCGACCTTGCTGGAGATTTTAAAACCGCAGGGCCGGTATGCCGTGTCAGGGGCTATTGCCGGGCCGCTGGTAGAGCTGGATGTCAGAACCCTGTATCTTAAAGATCTGAGTTTTTACGGCTGTACCGTATTACGGCCCGAAGTGTTCGGTAATCTGGTCAGCCGGATTGAGAAACAACAAATTAAACCTTTGGTTGCTCAGGTTTATCCGTTGAAAGATATTAATCAGGCGCAGGAAGCGTTTCAGCAAAAAAGCCACGTGGGCAAGCTGGTATTGCAGGTTGACGGCGCCACAGACTGATTCTGTACTGCGTTATTAATGCTTTTGCACAAACAATGCATCTTTAAGTTTTTTTAGATACCGGCGGCTGACCGGAACCGTGTCGCCGGCATGGGTAATCAGACTGGCCAGCCCGTTGTCCAACAGCTTTATTTCACTAACGCTGCTAAGCCGCACCAAATACTGGCGATGGCAGCGTATCAGGGACGTTTTTTGCTCCAGTGTTTTCAGTGTCAGCTGGGTGTCAGACTGTTGTGATGCTGTTTTAATGTGAACACCGGCCAGATCGCTGAACGCCATATCGATATCCTGTTCAGCAATCAGCCGGATCCGCTGATGGCCTGAGCAGGGAATGTGAGTCAGGGTAGCAGAGCCGGGCGGCAACGACTGAGGTACTGAGCGTTTTTGCAGTCGGTCGAGGGTTTTTGCCAGCCGTTCTGGCTCGACCGGCTTGAGCAGATAATCAAACGCGTTCCCCTCAAAAGCCGCAATAGCATATTGTTCAAAAGCCGTGACCAGTACCACATAAGGCATGGTGTCACCGTCAAGCATGGCCAGCAAATCCAGACCGGATAACTGAGGCATTTCAATATCCAGAAACAGCACATCCGGCTGATGTTGCTGAATCATCTCCAGTCCTTCTATAGCATTGGCTGCCTGTCCGATGACCGTTACACTGCCGGTTTCATCCAGCAGTTCACACAATATATCTCGGGCCAGGGGTTCATCATCAATTACCAGCGCACGTAACATAGGCTACCTTCATTATATTATTGCCGGGCCGGTTTAAGCGGCAGGAGAGGGCGGGAAAGGTGGTTACATTTAGCCAGTTACGAAGTCAGGCATATTATTGCCAACAGTATTGCAAACAGTAAACAGACCGGATGAGGCACCTGCGCCAGCCGGTTACTCATTACACACCGGAATATTGTAGTAGAAATGATGTGCTGCAATTGGCAAGCAATTAATCAGGGCGTTAGTCCACCTAAAATAATACGCTGGATATTATTTAGCGTGCTGTCGAAAAAGGACGGGCTACTCAGATCCTCGCCGGTAACAGCCTTTATTTGCACACTAAAATCCGCGTAATGCTGAGTGATGGCCCAGATACTGAAAATCAGATGATAAGGCTCTACCGGTTTCAGCTTCCCTGAGGCCACCCACTGATTAATGACCGCGCTCTTTGCATCAAGCAGCTGTTTAAGCGGCGTTTCCAGTTCTTTTATCAGCATGGGCGCGCCCTGAACAATCTCCATGCAAAACAGCTTTGACTCAGCCGGGTTGTCCCGGGACATCTCCAGTTTCAGCCTGATGTATTCACCCAATGTTTCAATCGGGTCTTGCTCTGCGCAAAAGCGGTGAAGCGGACTTAGCCATACTTCAAGTAGGTGGGTAATTACCGCCAGATACAGGCCGTCCTTGCTTTTAAAGTAATACAGCAGATTGCTTTTTGATACATCGGCGAGCGCTGACACCTGCTCCACCGTGGTACCACTGACTCCGTTTTCTGCAAATAGCGCCAGAGCAGCCTGCATGATTTTGTGACGCTTAGCGGCAATGGCCTCCTCCCGGCGTTTTTGTGCCTGGGGGCTAAAAATGCGTTCGGATTTTTCCTTTTTAGGGCTCTGTGGCATGAATTTACTTCTTGGTAATAGCCAAACTGGGGTACGTAGTTTAGCGATTGTTGAGGCGGGTTTAAACCAGACTGAACAAAATTGCACCACTATCGAACAGTTGCACTGGACTGGTTACTCCAATTTGAACCGACTGGTCCAGCTTCAGCATCAGATTTATTTAACTTATTGAATTTAAAGAATTAAAAAATATGGTCCACATTATGCTGTTCGGTAATCAACCCGTCACTTCAGTTATTTGAACACGGCGACCTGAAAAAATGCTGCCCCGGCAGCTCAAAACACAGACAAGCAGAGGGAACAACATGGATATAGGTGTCTTCATTCCAATTGGAAACAATGGCTGGTTAATTTCAAAAAACTCACCTCAGTACAAGCCCACTTTTGATCTTAATAAAGAGATTGTGTTGAAAGCTGAAAAGTATGATCTGGATTTTGCATTATCAATGATCAAACTGCGTGGGTTTGGCGGCGAAACCGAGTTCTGGGATTACAATCTGGAATCATTCACCCTGATGGCCGGACTGGCCGCAGTGACCTCAAAAATTCAACTGTATGCCACAGCGGCCACGCTGGTATTGCCGCCGGCCATCATGGCACGAATGGCAAGCACCATCGATTCTATTTCCAATGGGCGGTTTGGGGTCAACCTGGTGACCGGCTGGCAGCGACCCGAATATTCACAAATGGGGATGTGGCCGGGAGATGAGTTTTTTGGTAACCGCTATGAATATCTGGACGAATACATTCAGGTGGTCAAAGAGCTGTGGGAAACCGGCCAGAGTGATTTTAAGGGCGAACATTTTCAGATGGACGACTGCCGGATGTTACCCCAGCCTCAACGCAAAATTCCGCTTATCTGTGCAGGACAAAGTGCAGCAGGTATGGACTTTTCGGCTCGCCACGCTGATTACAATTTTTGTTTTGGTAAAGGCGTTAATACGCCTACAGCGTTTGCCCCTACCGCCGCCCGGTTGACCGACGCTGCGCAAAAGCACAACCGGCAGGTGGGATCGGCGGTGCTGATGATGGTGATTGCTGATGAAACCGACGAAAAAGCCATGGCGAAGTGGGAAAGCTATAAAGAGGGCAAGGACCAGTCAGCTCTTGACTGGATGGCTACACAGGGCGCTGCGGATAAAAAATCAGACAAAGATACTAACATCCGGGACATGACGAATCCCACTTCGGCGGTGAACCTGAACATGGGAACGCTGGTCGGGTCTTTTCAGTCGGTGGCTGCCATGCTCGATGAAATCGCTACTGTACCAGGCTGCGAAGGGGTGCTGCTGACATTTGATGACTTTTTGCAGGGGATGGATGATTTTGGCACCCGGATTCAGCCTTTGATGAAATCCCGTCAGCATCTGGCCGGTGCTTCAGGAGCTGCATAATGAACAGGGATAAAATGTACGAGGTGGCGGGCAGTTTTGTTGATCGGCAAGCGGGCCAGCCAATACTGGCGGCCCAACCTGAGCCTTTGCTGTTAAATCCCGCAGAAACGGCTGTGATTGTAGTGGATCTGCAAAACGCTTACGCCAGCGAGCAGGGCTATCTGGATAAAGCGGGGTTTGATGTATCGGCCACCGAGCCGGTTATCAGTAATACAGTGAAAGTACTGCACACGGCTCGCCAGGCCCAAATGCCGGTTATCTTTTTGCAAAATGGATGGGACCCGCAATATCAGGAAGCAGGCGGGCCGGGCTCTCCGAACTGGTATAAGTCAAATGCGCTTAAAACCATGCGCCGCAATCCGCAACTGCACGGCAGTTTACTGGCAAAAGGCACCTGGGATTATCAGCTGGTGGATGCCTTAACCCCGCAAAAAGACGATATCGTCATACCCAAAACCCGATACAGCGGTTTTTATAATACCAACCTCGACAGCATGCTTCGCGCACGGGGCATTCGCAACCTGGTGTTTACCGGCATTGCCACAAATGTATGTGTGGAGTCTACCTTACGTGACGGCTTTCACCTGGAGTACTTCGGTGTGGTGCTCGAGGACGCGGTATATCAGGCCGGGCCACGGGAAATTCACGATGCGTCCTTGTACAACATTCAAACCTTTTTTGGCTGGGTCTCTGACACGCAACAATTTTGCGAAGTCATCGGTCAGCTTCCATCCACCTCTAACGCACAGTAATCAGGAACCTATTATGCCCAAAAAAGCCATTATTCCCGCCGGAACGTCCACGCCAATAGCGCCGTTTGTACCAGGTTCTATGGCCGACAATATTTTGTATGTATCAGGCACGCTGCCATTTGATGCCAATAATGACGTGGTGCATGTGGGTGACGCAGAAGCCCAGACGCGCCATGTGCTGGAAACTATCAAAAGTGTGATTGAAGCTGCTGGCGGTACCATGGCCGATGTCACCTTTAATTCCATCTTTATTACCGACTGGGCCAACTATGCCGCGGTAAACAGAGTGTATGCAGAGTATTTCCCGGGTGAGAAGCCTGCCCGGTACTGTATTCAGGTTGGACTGGTTAAACCTGAAGCGCTGATTGAAATCGCCTCAGTCGCGCATCTGGAGTAAACCACTATGATTCAAACACTGACTGGCTGCGCTCACTGGCTGTATCTGGGAGAAATGTATGCATTTTGAAGAATACGGCCTGACCTCATCCAACGCGCCGGTGCTGGTGTTCAGTTCAGGGTTGGGCGGTGCGGCCAGATTCTGGTATCCCCAGCTGGATGCAGTGAGCCGCCATTATCGGGTGATTGTTTATGATCAGGCCGGCACTAATAACAGCCCTCAGACGTTACCGGCCAATTACCGCATTGCTGATATGGCGGAGGAACTGGCTGAACTGCTGGGCCAGGCCGATGTGCAGCAATGTCATCTGGTTGGCCATGCGCTGGGCGGTCTGGTTGGGCTACAACTGGCGCTGAGTTATTCGCATCTGCTATCCAGCCTGACCCTGGTTAACGCCTGGGCTGAACCGAACCCCCACAGCCAGCGCTGTTTTGATATACGCAAAGCGTTACTGGCGGCCGGGCAATTCCGCAGTTATCTGCAATTACAGGCACTGTTGCTTTATCCGCCCGACTGGATTGCCGGGCATGCCGGACTGTTGGCTGAGGAAGAAACCCACGCACTGGCCGCTTTTCCTGATATCGACAACCTGCTGGCCCGGATTGAAGCGCTAACCACCTTCGATATCACCGGCCAGCTGGGCGACATTCATATACCTGTGGGAGTCATTGCCAATAAGGATGATGCGCTGGTGCCCTGGCAGCGCTCTGAACAGCTAGCCAACGCACTGCCGAATGCCACTTTATCGTTAGTGGAATACGGCGGGCATGCTTCCAGTGTGACAATACCAGAACAATTCAACCAGTTATTGCTCAGCCACTTACAGGGCTTTGGCACCATGAAACTTGTTAACCGGAATTAGATTTATGACAACACCTCTTTCGCAGCAGGCACTGGAACAGCTTTTTACCGGGGCCCATACCCACACCAGCTGGCAGGATAAAGCTATTGAGCCGCAGATATTGAGCCAGCTGTATGCGCTGGTAAAAGTGGGCTCAACATCAGCCAACTGTAGCCCGGCCCGCTTTGTTTTTATTACCAGCGAGCAGGGCAGGGAAAAACTAAAGCCGTGCCTGTCCAGCGGTAATGTTGAGCAGACCATGACCGCACCCTGCACAGTGATCGTGGCCTACGATGAGCAGTTTTATAACGAGTTGCCCACGCTGTTTCCTTACGCCGATGCCAAAAGCTGGTTTACCTCCAGCCCGCAGGCTGCCTATGAAACCGCACTGCGCAACAGCTCCATGCAGGGGGCTTATCTGCTTAGCGCGGCCCGGGCGCTAGGGCTGGATACCGGGGCCATGTCCGGATTTAATCCGCAAGCCCTGAATGACACCTTTTTTGCTGACAGCACATGGAAGGTTAATTTTTTACTCAACATTGGTTATGGCGACGGCAAAAAAGTTCATGAACGCTTACCCCGCCTGAGCTTTGAACAAGCCTGCCAGATTATTTAATGTGACAAAAAGGATCTCTGTATGACTATTACAGCACTCAATGAAGTTGTTACCACGCCCGTCCGGACCGTCTCGCCTGACACTTACCGAAAAGGGATGGCGGGGCTGGCCGCAGCCGTCAATATTGTCACTACCGAAGGCCCGCAAGGACCTGCCGGCTTTACCGCTACTGCCGTGTGTAGTGTCAGTGATGATCCGGCAACACTTCTGGTCTGCCTGAATCGCGGTGCCTCAGTGCATAGTATTTTTGCCCAGAGTCAGCATCTGGCTATCAACACCCTGACATCTGTTCAGTCGCCATTATCGAACCTGTTTGGCGGTAAAGCGCCGATGGCCGAACGTTTTGAAAGCGGAGCCTGGGCAACGTCGGCAAACGGCTCACCGGTGCTAAGTGACGCGGCAGTATGCTTTGACTGTGTGATCACCGAGATAAAGAATGTGGCCACCCACGATGTGCTGTTTTGTCAGGTCACTGATATCCGGCTTAACGAAGAAGCCGACGCCTTGCTCTATTATCAGCGCGGCTATCACTCAGTTTGCCAGGATGTTTAACCCAAAGGATTGAAACAGATATGAAAGTAGTTGGTCATTTTATTAACGGCGAAACCTGTACTCCCAAAGGACGTATGCAGGAAGTATTTAACCCTGCTACCGGCGAGCCGGAAAAACTGGTTTTACTGGCGTCAGCTCAAACGGTGAATGAGACCATAGTCACAGCCCAGAATGCGTTCAGTGAATGGCGTAATACGCCGGTCAGTAAACGCGCCCGCATTATGTTTAATTTTAAACATCTGCTGGAACAGCACGCAGAAGAGATTATTGCGCTGATTGGCGCTGAGCACGGCAAGATCAGTCATGATGCAGCCGGTGAGTTGCAGCGGGGGATTGAAAACGTGGAATTTGCGTGCGGTGCTCCACAGCTGTTAAAAGGTGAGCATACCAAAAACGTAGGGCCGGGCATTGATGCCTGGAGTGAATTTCAGCCACTGGGTGTGGTTACTGGGATCACGCCATTCAACTTTCCGGCCATGGTGCCTTTATGGATGTTCCCGCTGGCCATAGTATGCGGCAATACCTTTATTCTTAAACCCTCAGAGCGCAACCCAAGCTGTGCGATCTTTCTGGCTCGGCTGCTAAAAGAAGCCGGCTTGCCGGACGGCGTATTTAACGTGATAAACGGTGATAAAGAAGCCGTGGACGCACTGCTTAATGATGAGCGTACCAAAGCAGTCAGCTTTGTTGGCTCAACCCCGGTGGCCGAGTCTGTTTACACTCAGGCCAGTGCCCGGGGTAAGCGCTGTCAGGCCCTTGGCGGAGCAAAGAATCACGCCATCGTCATGCCGGATGCTGATTTGGATAATGCAGCGAATCAGTTGCTGGGGGCGGCTTTTGGCTCCTCAGGTGAACGTTGCATGGCGCTGTCGGTAGTGCTGGCGGTGGGCGATGATGTGGCCGACCGGTTAGTGGATAAACTGCAAACCGGTATGCTGGGATTAAAAGCAGGACACTGCAGTGATCCGGCTAACGATTTTGGGCCGCTTATTACCCAACAGCACAAAGACAAGGTGGCCGGATACATTGCCAGTGCAGCCAGTGATGGGGCGCATATTGTGGTTGATGGGCGCGAGCCGGAAGGACTGGATGAGGGCTTTTTTCTGGGCGCGACGCTTATTGATAATGTCACCTCCGACATGGCCAGTTATCAGGCAGAAATATTCGGTCCAGTATTGCAGGTGATGCGGGTGGAAAGCATGCAGGAGGCGATGCGTATCGTCGATGAGCATGAATTTGGTAACGGCACCTGCATTTTTACCCGGGACGGTGAAGCCGCGCGCTATTTTTCTGATCATATTGAAGTGGGAATGGTGGGAATCAATGTTCCGCTGCCCGTTCCTGTGGCCTATCACAGCTTTGGCGGCTGGAAACGCTCACTATTTGGCGACCTGCATGCGTATGGTCCTGATGGCGTCCGCTTTTATACCCGTCGAAAAACGATTACCCAGCGCTGGCCTTCCAGCGGCGTACGCGACGGCGTGAGCTTTTCATTCCCCAGCTGATACGCCACATCATTACATAAAATAATAATTAAACCAGCACCGTGCAGTGTGCCCTTTAAAGGCGCTGCCACGGACTGGAATTTGTGGCCTTCGATACGCAGTTCTCATCGACAGTTACTCTTAAAATATCGGGACAACACCGCCGCAACGGCTTGTTAAAAAGAACAATAAAATGAGAGTACAACATGCAAATGTTAAACACACACAGGTGTCTGCTGGCGCTGACTGTATCAATGGCACTGACTGTGGTGCCGGCGGCTGAGGCCGCAGCAAACGTGTGGGAAACCATCGAGGTAACCGCACAAAAGCGTAATGAGAATATTAGCGATGTTGGCATTGCGCTGACCGCATTTTCAGGCCAACAAATGGATGCACTGGGGCTGGAAAGCAGTACAGACTTAATTGCATTTACACCCGGCGTATCGCTGGCCGGTGATATTGGCGGCCAGCGCGCGATTTTTAATATTCGTGGTGTGGTGCAAAATGATTATGCTGATCTGGCCGAAGCGCCCGTCGCGGTCTATGTCGACAACGGCTATCTGGCCAGTACGCAGGCGCAGACTTTCGGCTTGTTTGATGTAGAGCGCATCGAAATTCTCAAAGGGCCGCAGGGGACGCTGTTCGGCAGAAATGCAACCGGTGGTCTGGTGAATACCATAACAGCAAAACCCACCGAAACCACTGAAGGGTTTGCCGAAGTCACCGCTGCAAGGTTTGATCAGTATCGGTTCGAGGGTGCTGTTTCCGGCAAACTGACAAAAGGCATTTATGGTCGTTTATCCGGCTTTACCAATCAGCAGGGTGAGATTCTCGAAAATATCTATGAGGACGGCGCTGCGCCGGATACACGTTTGGGGTCGCAGGGCGGCGGGGAAGATGGCTTCAACGATGACACCAAAGCGCTGCGTGGACAGCTGATGTTTGACATCGCCGGAAAGGGCAGCTTTCTGCTAAGCGCAAACTGGGCAGATACGACAAAAAGCGAAGGTCCGTACCAGGTTATTAATACTACCGAGGTGAAAGATGCTGCCGGTAACGTGACCGATGTGATTTATGCTGCCGATGATCCTCTGGGGTGCGATACGATTCAGGCAGGGATCTGCGTGGATGGTAATTTCAATGGCGATCCATTACGCCCGGTTCAGGGAGGGGATTTCAACGGTAATTTTGATCCCGATGGATCGGGAAACCTGGTCAACAAAGATTTTGCTTTTGATGACCAGAATAAAATTAAATCTCACGGTGTGGCCGGTACGCTGGAATATGCCTTTGATGAATTTGATCTGTTTGCGATGTCTGACTACAAACAGTTCAAGCGAACAGTGGGGCTGGATTCTGACCAGACGGCGTCCCCTGAGCTGATATTTCAGTCTGACAGCACAATAGAGCAGTACAGCCAGGAAGTACGTCTTTCCGGTATGACGAGCGATGTAAAATGGGTGTCCGGTGTATATCTGCTGCGTGTTGACACCGATTACAGTCAGGGACTGGCCGGTTCCCCGACCACTTTTTTTCTGGGCGGGGAGGAAAACAATACACTGGTGAGTCTGGCCACAGATTCCTATTCTGTATTTGGTCAGATGGACTATAGCTTCACCGATGCCTTTGTTCTGGTAAGCGGGCTGCGGTATACCCGGGAAAATAAAACGTTCAGCGGTAATGTTTACCAGAATCAGAATACCAATGATCGTGTGATAGAGATAAATACACAGTCACCTTCACTGGAATCAGTGGATGACAACAATGATCAGGATTTATGGTCTGCTAAATTGCAGTTGGAGTACAGCATTGGTGAAACCCTGTATTACGCTGGTATTAACAGAGGGGTCAAAGCCGGTAGTTTCAATGCGCCATTATTCGGGGGGTTCAGTCAGTACAGACCCGAGGAACTCACGGCGTATGAAGCGGGTATGAAGCACAGTTTTATGGCTAACCGTGGTGTTCTGAATGCCGGTATTTTTTACTATGATTATACTGATTATCAGTCATTTTCCTGGGTGAATAACGCCGGTGTGGTATCTAACGAACAAGCCACGTTTCGCGGTGCTGAGCTCGAACTCTTCCTCACTCCTAATGCCCGGCTTGATCTCATGATCAACATATCTTACACCGATGCTGTTGTAGAAGACCTGGAAGTAGCATCAGGCTATTTTGCCGATACTACCCCGCCTTTTACGCCTGAAATTCAGGCCTCAGCCATGATCAGGTACAATTGGAACGTATTTAAAGGTAATATGGCTGCCCAGCTGTCGGGCAGTTATCAGTCTGAAACATTCCACAATGCCCGCAATTTCACCGCTCACAAAATTGGTAGTTATACCAAGGCCGATGCGCGCGTGACCTGGGCAGACAGTGACAATGTGTGGCGACTGGCGGCATACATAGATAATCTGTTTGACTCAGATCACGAACTGATTGGTTTTGATGTGACCGGTTTTTATGGCACCAGTCAGATTTCGTATGCCAAACCCCGCACTTACGGGGTATCAGTCAGACGCAACTTTTAACCAGACTGGTTCAGGCGTTTAGTCAGAAGCCGTGCTTACCGGCGCTGCTTCTGCTGTGCCGGCACTTCGCTTATTAATTAATGACAACCTTTCTTAAAGGATATGCATCGTGGATAAAAGTAGCAATCAGCCCATGATAAAACCCTCTCATTACGACAGTGACTTATGGAATGAAGATCTGGCTCCGACCACTGTGGAAACCCGGACCTGGGTATGGAAAGACTACGCTGCGCTATGGGTAGCCATGGTGGTGTGTGTACCCACTTACTTACTGTCTGCCGGATTAGTGTCTGAAGGCATGAACTGGTATCAGGCTGTGATTACCGTGTTACTGGGCAATGTCATTGTACTGGTACCGATGATGTTTATCGGGCATGCAGGGGCAAAATACGGGGTGCCGTTTCCGGTTCTGTTACGCAGCTCGTTTGGCACCCGGGGCGCTAAAATTCCGGCAGTCGCGCGAGGGCTGGTGGCCTGTGGCTGGTTTGGTATTAATACCTGGGTAGGTGGCAGTGCTATTTATGTGATTTTAAATAGCGTCAGCAGTGATTTTTTTGTGGGTCAGCCCCTGCCGGTACTGGGCATTGATATTACCCAAACTCTCTGCTTTTTTGCTTTTTGGGCCATGCATCTGGTGTTTATAAAACACGGCACCGAGTCCATTCGCTGGCTGGAAACCTTTGCCGCCCCGTTTTTAATTTTAATGGGACTGGCCCTGCTTGGCTGGGCGTACGTTCAGGCAGGCGGGTTTGACAATATGCTCTCTACGCCGTCCCAGTTTGTGCCAGGTGGTGCCAAAGAAGGGCATTTCTGGCCGACTTTTTTTGCCGGACTGACTTCCATGGTCGGGTTCTGGGCAACAATGGCATTAAACATTCCCGATTTCACCCGGTTTGCACGCTCGCAAAAAGACCAGATGATTGGACAGGCAGTGGGACTGCCATTACCCATGGCGTTATTTGCATTTATCGGCGTGGCGGTCACTTCAGCCACCGTGACCATTTATGGCGAAGCCATATGGGACCCGGTGGAACTGGCCGGTCGCATGGGGGGACTGGGCGTGGTACTGGCACTGGCTGCGCTGGCGCTGGCTACACTTACCACTAATCTGGCGGCCAACATGGTGGCACCGGCTTACGGTTTTTCCAATCTGGCGCCCTCGAAGGTCAGCTTTAAAATGGGTGGCTATATTACCGCCGGAATCGGCGTTGCTATTTTCCCCTGGAAGTTACTGGAAACCGCAGGCGGCTACCTGTTTACCTGGCTAACCGGCTATTCAGCGCTGCTGGGGCCTATCGCCGGTATTCTGATTGCTGACTATTTTATTTTACGCAAATCTACCCTGAATATTGATGCACTGTTCCAGCATCAGGGAGAATATGCAGCCACTAAAGGCTGGAATATGGCAGGCATCACAGCATTGGTGATAGGTGTACTGCCCAATATCCCGGGCTTTTTTCATGCTGCTGGTATTGTAAACTCCGTACCGGCGATATTTGACACCCTATACGCCTACGCCTGGTTTGTCGGCTTATTGGTGGCAAGCATTGTCTATATGTTGCTGGCCAAAAAGCAGCCAGCCTACGCCAGCGTAAATAGTGTGCCCTGAGCAGGTTAGTTAGCAAAGCCGGAATACTCTTCCGGCATTGCCTGGCATTTATAGACAAGAAATTGACCTTTAATATCCACATCTACGGCGAATTTTGGGAGCGCGAGGATCAATCCGGCAACATAAGCGTGTTACATGTCTGATTACCGAAGCTAACTTGTTTTCTATTAAAGAAGACTATAATTCCCTGAGTTCAAATAAGAGGGGCAATGATGACTCAGAAATCTTTTGGTAGGTTCTGGGGAGGTGATATAAAACCCATTCCCAAAAATTGATATTACCAGACAAGTCGTATCAACCAGCCCAGCAGCCACACCAATCTTGAACCTCACATCGCCTGCAGCGCGTTTGGAACCAGTATTTTAGGCTTTGAAGTGTTAGCTTTCGCTTTTTGCTTTGTCCGGACAAAAGAATGACATCTTTTATAAATAACGGAAACATTGCGTCAGCTTTCATTGTCTCTTAAGTACGAATATTGTTAACTTCAAGTACAACGAATACGCTATTTTTTATGAGAAAAGCAGAGTTTTATCAGGCGTAACTATTTGCTGATATAAAAATATGGCTAAATTCGGGATGAGGTAAAACGCAGAAAGAAAAGATAATGGTGATAAAGCAAAAAAAAGAGCCGGATAACCGGCTCTTTTTTAAATCTTTTTAAGCAATATTAGGCAACATTAACGTTGCTTGCTTGTGGACCTTTCTGGCCTTGCTCAACAGTGTAAGATACGCTTTGACCTTCAGCCAACGTTTTAAAGCCGTCAGAAACGATTGAACGGAAGTGTACAAAAACATCTTTTCCGCCGTCGCTAGGGCTAATGAAACCAAAGCCTTTATCTTCGTTAAACCATTTTACTGTGCCAATAGATTGATTAGACATATTTGAAACCTTTTTAAAAAATAATGATGGTAAAAATTACCTGAGCGCGATAGATAGTTAACTTGACTAATAAAACTGATGAATATCTATGCCGACTTTTTAAAAAAAGGTAGTAGTAGAAAACAGAGCTGTAGTAGAAAGGGCTTTATTTATCTAAAGCGTGTGTATAGTAGGCCCTTTATTTACGTAAGTAAAGTCTTTATTTGAAAATAAATCTGCCTGAGGCCAAACACTCTATTTTTGTAGTGTCTTTTGTATTCATGGTTTAAATCGTATCAATGAATTAGCACGGCAGATAAATCTTAGTTAGCATTTAATGCCTTGCCTAAGATATCGGTCTGATAGGCTACATTGGCAATATTCAATCATTGTACCAGATAGGGTGGTCATTGGCCTGGCTGTGGACAGAGCAGGGCAGGCAGAGAATAGATAGCTGATTTGAACTTAACTTATATATATTTATGGTCTTTATTGCCGCCCGGCATCAGATAACTCCCGCTTTTTGCAATATGTTAAGAGTAGGGGCGAGTTGCTGCTCGTACTTTTTCCACCGGCCTACTGAACTGGTATGGACTTTTTCTCTTACCTGAACTGCACTGGCCGTCGTCACCGCAGTGTTATTTTTTTCAAACGCTGAGCAATCATCTTCCCATTCCAGGCCAAGATCTTTTATTAATTTTTGGGCAGAGCTATGATTGTCCTGAACAATATCCTCGTAAGCGATGTCAATGATCTTACCCGGCATCACAGCGTGCCAGTGAGCCATTAATTGTCGATACATCACGTAGTGCTCGGCCATTTCAGTTTGGTCGTAGCTATGCGGGTAAACCTCTTCAAAAAGCTGCTTGTAAACGGCAAAACAGGTATCAATGGGGTTGCGTGTTACATGGATGATTCTGGCATTCGGAAATGCCTTTACAATAAACCCGAGCAACATAAAGTTCATCGGGAATTTATCGATAAAGTAAGGGGTATTTCCTTTTACTTTGTCGACGCCGGTTAAATATGAGCGGGCTAATTCTGCAGCAGAAACCTGTTTGGCTTTTTCAATTAGCTCAGCCGAGATAAATTCTTTTGTGCGCACACCGCTCATAGCTCTTAGTGACATGGCTAATTGCACGGACTCACCGGCTGAGTGAACCTGGCTATGGCTTGAAACAATCCTGTCTACCAGCGTTGTGCCGGTGCGGGGTTGCCCTACAATAAAAATAGGGGTGGCATCATGCCGAACATTTGTTTTGTTGTTGAGCCAGTCTTTTGTGCAAACACGCCTTAGCGTATCAAAGGTTCGACGGGCCTCATTGCGATCGTAATGCAATAACCGGCGTTTTGCCGCCGCGCCTTGTTCAAACGCACTGAATGCCTGCTGCCAGTGTTGTGTATCTTCAAAGAGCTTGCCGGCAGCATACCCAAGATAGGCTTTCTCGATATCTGGCATGTTAGGCGTATTCATCAGCAATACCAATTCATTTGCCATGCCATTATCTTCGGCCTTTATCAGGGAAGATAAAATCCAGCGGGATTCTGCGTAATAGGGATTAAGCTCAATCGCTCTTTGTATGGCCCTTTGCGCCCCCTGAAAATCACCCAGCCCCAACAGATTTACCGCCAGAGCATGATGATAAATGGCGGCCTGAGGCGATTTTTCGACTGCTTTGTTGAGTAACCCGGACGCTTCTTCAAGCTGTCCTAACAGACTCAGAACATGTGCCATAGGACGTAAAACATGCGCTTTCTCACTATTAAGATTTAGCGCTTTTTTTACCGATATTTCAGCGGCAGGCATATTGCCAGTCTGGCTGTGAACAAGAGCTAAAAAAGCCCAGTAATCAGCAACTGTCGGGTCGAGTTCCGTGGCCCTGATAAAGCCTCTCAGGGCAATATCAAGTTGTCTGGTTTGTATGGCAACTCTGGCAAGCAGGTAATGCGCCTGGGGCACTTGGTTGTCAGATTTTAAAGTGTCTTGCGCAATCGCGGCGACTTGTCTGATGTCACCTTTTTCTAATGCGTTAAAGGCCTTAATCAATTGCGGTGCAAATGGTGTGTTATCCAGCCCTTTTTCAATAATTTCATTATTGAATGCATGCTTGTCCATGCTTACGCCTGCAGTCATTGAAAACAGAAAGTGTAAAGGAGGTTGAAAGAGAGTCAAGTGCTTAAAAACCAATGACATGTATGAGGCGTTTTTTGAGGTGTAATAGTGACGATGGCCATGTAACTAGCCTGGCCAGGCCAGCAGCATAGTCATGTCTGGTGATAACAAGACGTGGTAGACAGGCCCGAATGATGACCCTGAATTAAGGCGAAAAACCGTATGGTTAGCGGCTGCTCAAAGTAACATTGTAAAGATACAATGAGTTTGACCGATGGTGATTTAATTAACAAACAGCACACTACAGGCTTCAAGGCACTTGTCTGCCTTTATTTACCGTAGTCTGGCACCTTTGTCAAAATGGTCCGGAACAAAGTTCCTGTCCGCTATATGTCCTTACTGTATAGCCAAATAGTCAGAATGTAACTGTCTGTGTTATTCCCCGAACCCGCTGACTGCCTCTTTCCAATTATATGTCGGGCTGATCCATCTATATTGTTTTACACAAAAAACGTTAAACAAAGTTAATGCAGGAACAGAGTATGAGCGATGCATGGTTTCATCTTTTGAATCTGGCCGGGGTGGCGTTTTTTGCCATTTCCGGTGCACTGGCAGCATATGAAAAAGACGTCGATAGTTTTGGGGTGGTGGTACTGGGGAGCATCACCGCCGTGGGTGGGGGCACGCTGCGTGATCTGGTGCTGGATGAAGATGTCTTTTGGGTAGCGAACTCTGATTACCTTTATGCCTGTTATTTAGCGATTATCGTCACCATTGTATTGCTGAGGCTGAGATCGAATTTAAAAGGCTTTTACCTGATGCTGGTCGATGCCATCGGTCTTGGGCTGTTTAATATTATTGGTATAGAAAAAGCCCTCATCAGCGGTGCCGATATGCTGGTAGCGATAACGCTGGGAACCTGTACCGCCATATTTGGGGGCCTGATCCGCGATGTTATTTGTCGTGAAATACCTCTGGTAATGCGCTGTGAGTTGTATGCTACGGCCTCACTCATCGGCGGTGGCGTGTACGCAATACTATTTCATTTCAATGCAGAATATGAGTGGTGTATTGCGGGCTCATTATTCACCACTCTCATTCTGCGGCTCGGAGCATTGAAGTGGGGCTGGCGTATTCCCATCTTTCCGGCTGACATGGAGCAAAAGCAGGAACAACAAAAAGGCAGTTACTAATATTATCTGGCTGACCAGCAGCACCCGATTACTCACCACTGAGGCGTAAAAAAGCTTCTGCGGCTGGTGAGCGGGGGCGGGTGGTGTGAGTCAGACAATACAACGGACGCGGGGCCGGCTGAAGCTGACTGATGACAGGCAGCCGCTTTACGGTATCAATGGCCAGCAGCGGAGCGGCCACCACATCCGGCAACAATGCAATGCCCATACCCGCAGCAATAGCATGGACAATAGCTTCATTGCTGCCCAGGGTAATGGTACGAGACGGTGCGATATAATGCGCATCAAAATACTGGTCGTTGACACTGCGGGTACCAGAACCCGGTTCCCTGACCAGCCAGGTTGCACGCTCAAGGGCCTTTGTGCTCGCCTTCTGCAGTGTAGTGGAACTCCCACAGAACACACTCAGCGACTCACTTTTCCAGTGTTCACAGTGGATCAGCGAATGCGCAATTTTACCTTCCACATAGCCTAGTTCAATATCATTTTGCAGCAGTGCTTGCTCAATATGTGATGAGTTAGCCACATTCAGGGTGATGTCTATATCCGGATGTGCGCGATTAAAATGAGCCAGCAAATGGGTCAGCCAGTAACTGGCTACTGTGGTACTGGCGCCAATGTTAAGCTGGCCGCGGGTAAGTCCGGCGCGGGCTTTTAAATCCTGCTCTGCGGCCGCTTCAATGGCAAAAATGCCGGTAGCATGCTCCAGCAACGCCTGGCCGGCCCCGGTCAGGCGAATAGTTTTGCCTCTACCTGCCCGCTCAACGAGGGCAAGACCAATCGTGTGTTCAAGTTCCCGGACCGCTTTAGAAACCGCTGGCTGGCTGATACAGAGCGCCTCCGCAGCCAGTGAAAAACTGTGCTGGGTAGCCACAGTATAAAATACCCGTAAGCCGTGCAAATTCATTGTATAACCTCAGGTTATTCAAAAGTGAAAATAGTGTATTTGAGTAATGATAAGTCCGGGGATAGAGTCAATGCAACTTTAGCCACTACCGGGCAGCGCCATGACAACACGCTTACTTTCACCTCATAACAAACCCGTAACCAGGTGTCTGATGATACGCCGTGGGCTGGCATTAGTTATGCTGCTGGCCATTGGTGCAATTAGCCTGGCACAACTGAGCTGGTTTTCACAGGCGGGGATCAGTCCGCTGACGCTCGGCATTATCATGGGTATGCTGGTAGGAAATTTAGCCACGGCAGATCAGCTTGTGCGAGTTGACGCAGGAGTGGAATTTGCCAAAAGCCGGATTCTGAAAACCGGCATTATTTTGTTTGGCTTTCATTTTACTTTCAGCGAGATCATCGGGTTGGGCTGGCGCGGCGTGCTCATAGATGTACTCATCATGACCGGCGTGCTGGCTCTGGCGTATGTCACCGGACGCAAACTGCTTAAACTGGACAGGCACACCAGCCTGTTGATTGGCGCAGGCTCTGCCATTTGTGGCGCTGCCGCCATTTTAGCGACTGCTCCGGTGATCAAAGCCAAAGCCGATAGCGTTATCATTGCGGTAGCTACCGTGGTTATTTTCGGCACGACCAGCATGTTTGTTTATCCGTTTATCGGTGCTTATCTGGGGCTATCTGATTACGCCTTTGGTGTGTATGCCGGCTCTACTATTCATGAAGTGGCGCAAGTGGTTGCTGCCGCCAGCGCAGTGAGCCCTGATGCTGCGCAGGTGGCGGTACTGGAAAAAATGATCAGGGTCATGCTGCTGGGGCCGTTTTTAATTGTTCTGGCCATGCTGCCAGCAAAGTCCGCCTCTGCACATACCCCTTCATCGCTCAGAGTAATGTTGGCTCAGATGCCCTGGTTTGCCATTCTTTTTGTACTGGTAATTGGCTTCAATTCATTGATACAGCTCAGTACCGTGTTTACTCATTTTTTATTGTCGCTGGATAATCTGTTGCTAACGATGGCCATGGTGGCGCTAGGCTTAAAAACCCATCTGCAGGTGGTGCGGCAAGCCGGACTAAAACCATTGATACTTGGTCTGACGCTGTTTATTTTTCTGGTTGGCGGGGGCGCTGTAATTAATCAGTTGTTATCCTGAATGTGTAGTTTTTTACCTACACCCAAACGAAAAGAGAAGAAAGTTAGTGAGTTGTTAGTATGCAGGGGGAGCTGACAGTATTGTTTTTTTGTATGAATAACAAACAGTAAAAATATAAATGTCAATAAAAACAATAGGGTATATTTTTTAAAGTATCGCGTAAAGGTGGTATACAAAGCCTTTCTAATGCACTAGTGCTAACTGGCGTGATTCTTTCATTGTTACAGGTTTGAAAATAAACAGAAGGCCATCGATGTGCATTTTTAGCGCTGATGGCGGTGTCTGAATAACAACATTTATTTTTTAGCTTGGAGCACACATGGCAACCTCATCCCGAAATCACATAGGCTGGATAGACCTGGCCAAGGGCATATCGATATTGCTGGTGGTTTTTCACCACGGCATCCAGTCTGTGTATGGCATACCGGGGCTGGAGTTATCCGGCATCACTGCCACCGCAGCCAATATTTATGAGTTGCTGAGCCAGAAACTGGTCCCCATCCGTATGCCTCTGTTTTTTATGATTTCAGGCTTTTTGGTGCATCGTGCTGCTACCCAGTATCAGTGGAAAGAGGTCTGGTTTAAACGGGTGCAGACCATCTGGTATGTCTATGTGTTGTGGAGTCTTATTCAATGGGCCGCAGTCAGTTACATCATGTGGAGTGTGGGCGCTGAAAAGCCAGCCACCGAGACGATGATTTCAAATTATGCCAACGACCTGGGTACTTTCGCCGGACTGACGCTCATTGGTACCAGCAGCCTGTGGTATCTGTACGCGCTGCCTGTTTATTTTATTCTGTGTAAGGTGATGTCGTCACGGCCCGGTTTTGCGATCGGTTTTTTCCTGGCCTGTCATTTTTTAAGCAGTTATTACAATCTGCAATTTCCAACCAGCAGTATTGTAAAAAATGGCATTTTCTACGCCATCGGTGTGTTTTTCGCCCCGGTGCTGTTTCCCATGATCAACAATATCAGCCACAAAGCGTTTTTGTACATCGGCGGTATTCTGGCTGCCAAAGTGGGGCTGGGTTTTATCGGGGTAGATGTTGGGCTGCTCAATACCCTGATGTTTGTCACTATTATGGTGTTTTTTATTAACTGGTTTCAGGAGCACGCCGATATTGCGGTTTTACGCTGGATAGGTAAAAACACCCTGTCTATTTATATCATTCACCATATTCTGCTGAAGCTGCTGGTGTTTGTGCTGGTGCCCATGATGATAAGTGCAGGCTGGTTTAACAATAACGCATTTGCTACCGCGTGGGCCCTGTTTGCACCGGTTGTGGCACTGGTATTCATGACAGCCGGTAGTTTGTTTATCTGGAAATACACGCACAGTGGCGCAGGTAAATATCTGTACGAATCACCACGCAGGGCGGTGGTAGGGACAAATCCGGCCTGAAAAAGTAGCAAATAAATATACACCGGATGTAATGAACTGGCTGAATCTGTAGCACTTTATATAGTAAATGTACTATTTGTCTTCATTATTTGCCTGTAGCATGCTTGATGCTTAAATCTTATGGCTAATTGCAGTATTAGCTGGCAAAGCGCTTACTTTTACCCATAGTTGCTGGGGCAGGAATGACTGATTGATCAGTTAAACTTCGTGCTGATGTGACATTTTCAGGTTTAAGCGTGCTAATTGATTAAGGACGTTAAAAGGCAAATTAATGAACAAAATAATGACAACGGCAGTAGCCGGACTACTGCTGGCTGTAAGTGCTCAGGCCTCAGCCGGCCTGATTGAAAACGGCAGCTTTGAAAGTAATCTGTTGTCTGACAACACTTACAAAACCTTTAAATCGAAAAAAGTCGACGGCTGGTCGGGCAGCAAAATTGAAATCTGGAACAATTTCAATGGTGTGTCCGCGTTTGAAGGCGATAACTTTATTGAACTGAACTCATCAGGCAAAAAAGATTTCAGTATTTTTCAGTCGTTTTCTACCGCTGAAAACCAGAAATATGATTTTGATTTTGCCTATGCAGCCAGAACCAACAACAACGAAATCTTCACCGTTGAGATTCTGGACGATACCAACACGGTGTTGTTTTCCCAGACGATTGATGATCACCTGAAAAACAGCTGGCAGGTATTTGAGGCCACATTTACTGCGGCCAGTGATGTTTCTACCATTCGTTTCAGTGCAGACTATGCCAGTACCGGCACACTGGGCAACTTTATAGACGGCGTACAGGTTGTCTCGGCACAGGTGCCTGAGCCTGCTTCTGTGGCTGTCTTTGGTGCCTCTGTATTATTACTTGGCGCCGCTCGCAGACGTCAAAGGTAAGCTCTTTTGCGTGACAAACAGCAGCCTGCCGGTCAGGCTGCTGTTTTTTCTTCCCGATGCTAATATGTAGCAAAATTGCCGATTAGTGTCCTGTTTCCCGCTTCCCCTCCTGTGTACTATTTCCCCCATAGCAGCACATACTGTGTTGTACTGACTTCCACACGTTATCTGCGGTGGCTACCAGAGGGCTGTAGTATGAAAAATCTTGTTAAAAATATAGTGTTAACGGGTGCCATGATGGTCGCCAGTGCCTCTGCTAGTGCAGGGCTGATAGTGAACGGAAGCTTTGAAAACAATGATATTCGCAACAACTCGTGGAGCTGGTTCAGCTCAGATCAAGTCGATGGCTGGAATGGCAGCAATGTTGAAATCTGGGATAGCTTGCAAAATTTTGCCTCGTTTGATGGCGACCAGCATGCGGAGTTAAATGCACACGGCCCCAATCAGGGCGCCTGGTCTGTTTACCAGAGTTTTATGACGGTGGCGAACCAGTCCTATGATGTCAGCTTTGCTTATGCGTCACGTCGTTCAAGCGGGGAAGCCTTTTTGTTTGAGATACTGGACGACACAAACAATGTGCTGTTTTCACAACTGATTGATGATCATCTGCAAAAATCCTGGCAGGTATTTGAAACCCAGTTTGATGCGGTCAGTTTTCAGTCTACTTTACGGTTTACCTCACAAAACCGTGGCTCATACGGCAACTTTCTGGATGCCGTCGATGTCAGCGCTGCTGAGGTACCCGAGCCGATGACACTGGTCATGCTGGGAGCCGGTTTGTTTGCCCTGGGCTTAAGAGTAAACCGCAAGCCCAAAGACAAAGCGAACTAACTTCACTTTGCCGGGGTAAGCGCGACGGCCCCGGCAATTTTTTATTCAGTAGAGTTTACTGCCCCAGCTTAGTTTGTTTCTTAACACATTAAAGTAGTTGTAGCCTTTAGGATGAACTAAAGACAATTTATCCTTGCTCTTTTGTACCCGTATTTCATCACCCGGCAATACCGGCAACACGATGTGGCTGTCGCAACTGACCTGCAAACTGTCACTGTTCACTTTTGATACCCGCATAGATACCTGAGAATTGGCATCAACCAGAATCGGACGACTGCTCAGAGTATGAGGAAACATCGGCACCAGCGACATGGCATCAAGCCGGGGCATGATGATGGGCCCGCCGGCAGATAAAGAGTACGCGGTAGAGCCGGTTGGCGTGGAAACTATCATGCCGTCAGAGCGCTGACTGAATACGAACTGCTCATCAATATAAATCTCAAACTCCATCATATGCGCCACTTTGCCATGATGCAGCACCACTTCGTTTACTGCGGTATTACTGCTTTTCAGTTTTTCATGGCGATAAACGCCCACTTCCAGTAAAAAGCGCTGTTCTACAATAGCATCCCCATTAAAAATGAGATCCAGCTGTTCGGTAATGTCATCCGGATGAATATCTGTCAAAAAGCCCAGATTACCCCGGTTAACACCCACCACATCGATATCAAACCGCGACAGCACGCGGGCTGCGCCCAGCATACTGCCGTCACCACCTACAACCACTGCCAGATCGGCGTCACGGCCAATGGTCACCAGATTATGTGCGGGCACATCAGGATTATTCAGCTCATGCTGAATGCTTTCTTCAATCAGGATGGTACAGCCTTTCTGGTGAAAAAAATCGATCAGATGATTCAGGGTAGTCTGGGTTTCAGCATGACCGGGTTTACCAATCAGACCAACCGTTTTGTAGGGCATGATGATGCTAACGTCCTTGGAACACTATGTGTTGGACATTAGCATAAAAAAGCGCGAAAAAGAAAGCGTTAGCGGGCGGTCCAGCCACCATCCAGGACCAGTGTCTGGGCGGTGATATTGCGGGCTGCATCGCTGATCAAAAACTGTGCGGTGGAGGCCAGTTCCTCTATCGTGATAAAGGCTTTTTTGGGCATGGGTTTTAGCATAATTTCGTTGATTACCTGCTCTTCACTAATCCCGTTTTCTTTGGCCTGGTCGGCAATCTGCTTTTCAACCAGCGGAGTTTTAACATACGCCGGGCAAATGGTATTCACCGTTATATCTGCTTCGCCTATCTCCAGCGCCAGGGTTTTCGCCAGCCCCAGTAAACCGTGTTTGGCCGACACATACGCTGATTTATATGGTGAGGCGACAAGGGAGTGAATAGAGCCAATATTGATAATGCGGCCAAAATTGCGCGCTTTCATGTCAGGTAAAAACGCCTGTGTCAGCAGCGCAGGGCCAACCAGCATAATGTTAATCAGCTGCTGCCATTTTTGCGCCGGAAATTCTTCCAGTTTAGCCACATGCTGAATGCCGGCATTGTTAACAAGCACATCGACAGGCGTGTCCTGAAGCTGGCCGGGCAGAGCACTGACACTCTCGGCACTGGTTACATCCACCACCACGGCAGACGCACTGAAGCCCTGTTCGCTAAGCTGGGATGCGGCGCTATTCGCTGCATCTTCATTGATATCAGCCAGAATGACATGGTGGCCGGAGGCCGCCAGCGCTGAGGCAATGCCAAAACCGATGCCACTGGCACCGCCGGTAATAAACACATTTAACGAAGACATAAAGATTCCTTTTACTGAGTATTAGAGCGAACGAACGATAGCTTCCACCGCTTTAATCTGCGGCCCTTTTGCGGTGGCATAATGCTTATTGGTGTAACCCCACCAGTCCCAGCATCCCTGAGGATTTAATGGCATAAACAGTGATTTTCGGGTTTGCGGATAGACCACAACCAGTTGGTTGGTATCCGCCCACTGATTAATACCAGTTTGCTCTACATAGGCTGTACCCACCGCATCAGCGTACTGATTACAGCCATGAAAACTGACATGTACCCGGCATTTTTCGCCATCAGCACATGGCTGGGGCACATACGCATAGCCGGTTTCGGCGAGCGTATCGGCATCGCTGCCAGCCACTTTGTGCTGGTTGAACGTAATGATGTCACCGCTTAATTCGGTGGCCGGTGGGTTCAGCTCGCCATACAAAAACTGTAGTGATTCGCCGGCAGCATCATAATCGCAATTGCCAATAAACGGGCTCTGCGAAGTCTGGCAGTTATCGCCGCTGTGTTTAGTAGGAAAGACGTGGGCAAACGGTTTATTTGCAATATATTGCATGTTTTGCTCGCCGACCCAGCCCTGATACTGCCTGGCCAGCATGTCGGTGACACCATCGGCGACCCGGGTATCCCGGGTACCGTGCAATAGCCAGACTTTGTCGCCGGACAGGTTATCCAGCGTCGGAATTTTGCCGTTTTTTGCCAGGTTGGCGGCCTGGGCACTTAGCGCATCAAGATCCGTGTCCTCACTGGTTTTATCGACGCATTCGGCCAGCGCAACAGTGATGTCATTGCGGGCACAGCCATAGGGGCCAGCGCTGATAATTGCAGCACCGTTAACCCAGTCGCTGTGCGCCAGGTGAAACTGGTTTGCCATATACCCACCAGAAGACAGCCCGGACACGGTAATTTGGTCCAGATCCAGGTTCAGTGAGGCGGCATTCACCATGCCAATTCCAAGCAGGGCAGACAGAGTTGCAGACAATGTTTTTTTCATGGGCAGTCCAGGTTAATGCAAACGTTACTGTTCTAAAAAGGTTTTCAGTTGGGGGCCATACTGCTGTATGCCGGCCACGCCCTCAAGATGACCAAGCGTACCGGTTAACTCATCATACTGCACGGGTTTCCCGGCGCCCTGCATATACTGATAGGCTTGTCGGGCCATATAGGGCATCAGCAGTAAATCGGACGAGGCCGGTAAAAACAGGGTGGGGGCAGAAACATTATCCAGCCCTTTGCTCATAGTATCACCGTGACCGGCTACAAAGAGCTGACACGCCCGCACCAGGTACAACAGATGATTGGCATCCATCAGACGGGCCCGTTCACCGGCGCGCTGATTCAGCCAGCTAACAATCGAATGAGGTGTATTGATGTCGTGCAGAGGGCCTTGCTCCAGCGCCTGATAATTCAGCTCGTGACCCTGGGTATTGAAAAAATCCGGATTTAGCGCCTGCTGCGTGATGAGCGCCAGTGAGGCGGTCAGCCCATCAATGGGAGGATCATTTTTGGCATAGTGGCCGTTTTGCCATTTTTTATCCAGTTTGATGGGCGTGGCCCAATGCTCCAGATAGGCTGTGGTCCAGGCGTCACTTTGCCCGGTGCCTATTACCGATACCACCCGCGCCACTTTATCGGGGTAAGTCGCGGCCCAGTCCATTGCCTGCATGGAGCCCATAGACGGGCCCACAACAGCGTGTAAACGGTGAATCCCCAGACTTTCAAGCACCTGCTTTTGCAGATTCACAAAATCACGGATAGTAACCACCGGAAAATCCAGCCCGTAGGGTTTGCCGGTGGCCGGATTGATGGAAGCCGGACCGGTAGTCACTACATGGGGATCGTAAGCAGACAAATTGGCCAGAGAGTCCACGCTGATGACAAAAAAGCGATTGGTATCGATGGCTTTTCCCGGTCCTATGATGGCATCCCAATAACCGGGTTCGGCATCCTGCTCAGTGTATTTACCCGCCGCGTGGGAGGTACCGGAAAAGTAATGGGTGATCAGGATTACATTGTCTTTGTTGTCATTAAGCGTGCCGTAGCTTTCCCAGCCCGCTTTTACCTCAGGCAGGGTGTTGCCAGAGAACAAGGTAAAGTCTGTGGTGGTATAGGTATGCTTTGTAACTAGTGGCAACTCACCGGTACGGGCCTGGCCTGAATCAGACTGAGACGTACCGGACAGGGTCAGCAGCCCGGCGGCAAACAGAGTTTTTAACATGGGTTTTCTCCTTAAAACACACTGAACAGAGCGATTGCCATGGCCAGGCCAATGACCGGCGTCACCAGCGTCAGCGCAGCCATCGCATTATAGGCCGCCTGGTGGGTTTCATGGCAAATAGCCCGTATGGTGGTCACCACGTAGCCATTATGTGGCAGTGTATCCAGCGCGCCTGAAGAAATCGAGACAATCCGGTGCAACTGCTCAGGCTCCACGCCCTGGTCAATGTAATGCGGCGCCACGAGTGGCAGCACAATCACCTGGCCTCCGGACGCCGAGCCGGTCAGCCCGGCGATAACACTCACCGCAATGGCAGCGCCGATAAGTTCATTACCGGGCAGGTGAGTCATAAATTCAACCGTGCTGGCAAAGGCCTGAGTGTCTTTGGCAATGCTGCCAAAACCTACCACCGCAGCAGTATTTCCAATGGCAACCAGCGCACCAGTGGTACCGGCATTGATGGCGCCGGCTAAATTCTGAAAATAACGGTAGTTAATAATCATCAGGCTCAAAACGCCGCCAGACAGCGCGATGATCAGTGCATACTGAGCCAGCGCGTCGTGCAGCAAAAATGACAGAACCAGCACAACCAGCAACGGCAAAATACCGGTCACCGGATGCGGATAATCCCGCTCTGCCATTTGCGGGTCGTGCTCTCTGGCTTCAAAACTTTCACCATTTGCCACCGCTTTGCCAATCATGCGTTTTAACCACCAGTAACCAAAACTGGCCATAAAGATCGCTACCACCAGGCTGACTTCCCAGGCTGCAAACGGACTGGTGCCCAGATATTTGATCGGAATCCAGTTCTGAATTTCCGGCGAACCGGCTGAGGTCATGGTGAAAGTGACTGAGCCAAATGCCAGTGTCGCCGGAATAAACCGGCGGGGCAGGTTGGCATCTTTAAACAGGCTCACCGCCATCGGATACACCGAGAAGGCGACCACAAACAGGCTTACACCGCCGTAGGTCAGTACCGCACAGGCCAGTACCACCGCCAGTACCGCATGCTTAAAGCCAAGCTTGCTGATAATCCAGCGGGCAACCGCATCTGCCGCGCCGGTATCTTCCATAAACTTGCCAAAAATGGCGCCCAGCAAAAACATGAAAAACCAGGCCGCAATAAAGCCGGAAAACCCTTCCATATACAAACCAACAAAATTCGCGTCTCCGGTAAACACCGGTATACCGTTGGTCAGCGCCACCAACAGCGCGCACAGTGGCGCGGCAATAAACAGATTCATTCCCCTGATTGTCAGCACAACCAGAAGTAACAGGCCAGCAATCAGGCCAGTCATACTCAACATTCGGCATTTCCTTTTTTATATTTGATGACTGCACAGCCATATAAAGACAAATGTTATTTTGTCGTTAATCAGCAAGTTATGCCTATAACACCTTCGTACTACGTACTAAGGTACTAGTTACCCGGGCTTACCTTTTAGATTAGATTGATTTGTGAACACAAGTTAACAAGTAGTTAACGTTAATCAGAATAATCAGGGACAACACATGACACGCATAAACCCGAACCCTCATCACCCCCGCCGGCTGACCCACTGTGCCATAGCGGTAACCGGTGCTCTGCTGGCTGCACCGGTAATGGCCCAGCAGACTGCGCCGGTCGGGCCTGAAAAAGGCAAGCTGGAACGCATTGAGGTCACTGCCCGTAAAACCGTAGAAACTTTGCAGGAAGTACCGGTGGCGATTACGTCACTGGGCGCGGCAGAGCTGAGTGAAAAAGGCATCAGTGTGCTCACCGAAGTCCAGCAGTTTTCTCCTAACACCACGTTGCAGACCAGTCGGGGCACTAATTCGACCCTGACCGCCTTTATTCGCGGGCTGGGTCAGCAGGACCCGCTATGGGGTTATGAACCGGGTGTGGGAATTTATGTGGATGATGTTTATATTGCCCGTCCGCAGGGCGCGGTACTCGACTTGCTCGATGTTCAGCGCATAGAAGTATTACGCGGGCCGCAGGGAACCCTGTACGGAAAAAACACCATTGGCGGGGCGGTTAAATACGTAACCCGGGAAATGTCCGGCGAGCCTGAGCTGACCGTCACCGGCACCCTGGGTAGCTACAGTCAGCGGGATGTTAAACTGACCGGTCAGTACCCGCTGATTGAAGATAAAGTGTATCTGGGGTTTGGTTATGCCAATCTTAATCGTGATGGTTTTGGTGAATTTTTAGTCTCGGCGCAACCCGGGCAGGATCGGGAAAACTACAATAAAGATTTATGGGCAGCCCGGCTCACTCTGGAGATACAGGCAACCGATGATCTGTTTTTCCGGTTGGGATGGGATAAAACCCAGGATGATTCCAATGCCAAGGGCGGTTACCGTCTGCTGCCCAGTCTGCGCACCGACGCGCCCCAGCCAGACTCGGTGTTTGACTCATACACCAGCCTGCCCACCACCAATACAGTAGAGCTTGATGGCTACAGCTGGATGGCACGGTATGACATTAACGACAGCATGCAGGTCAAGTATATCGGGTCGCACCGGGAAAGTTATTCACCCACCAACATCGACTTTGACAACACGCAGCTGGATATTTTTGACGTACCGGCGATTTATGAAGATGAAAACGACACCCATGAAGTGCAGTTCAACTATACCGCAGAGACCCTGAAGCTGGTCAGCGGTCTGTATTTTTATGATGGCGAGTCCTGCGGGGTGTTTGATGCTGTGCTTGGCGTGCTGGGCCGCGATTTTGCAGCAGCCGGCATTTTTCCTGAAGGGACGCCGGGTTTTACCCGGGAAGTGTCAGGGTGTAACAACAGCGAAAGCTGGGCTGCTTATGCCCAGGCCAGTTATGATGTAACCGACAAACTGTCGGTATCGCTGGGTGCCCGCTATACCGATGAGGAAAAGCAGGCGGCGGTATTTAACGGAACGGTGCTGTACAACCTGTATCCGCAAAGCGGCTGGATAGACGGCTTTGTGCGTCCTGACGATGTATTTATTCCCCAGGTACTGGGTAATGACACCGACGGTGACGGTGTACCTGATGCGCCGGCGCAGGAAAGCTGGTCCCGCTTCACGCCCAGAGTCGGGGTGGAATATCAGTACAGCCGCGATATGTTGTTGTTTGCCAGTTATTCGCAGGGCTTTAAGTCCGGCACGTTCAACCCGCGGGCAACGGTTAACGAACCTGGCGTGAGTCCGGAGGTGGTTGACTCTTTTGAACTGGGGGTGAAAAGCGATTTGACCGACCAGCTGCGGGTTAATGCCACCTTGTTCAGTTATGACCACAAGGATCGCCAGTATATCGGCATTGAAGGCAACTCCGATGATCCCACAGCGTTACAACAGCGCCTGCGTAATGCCGCTGAAACCGCGGCCGATGGTATAGAGCTGGAAGTGACCTATGTGGCCAGCGACAACCTGTCGTTTGATATTGCCTATGGTTTTATTGATTTTGAGATCAAAGAAAATAACGCGGTTCCGCCGCTTATCGGGCTGGCCAGCACGCCGGAAAACACCCTGAATGTCGGAACAACATATACGCTCGATAGTCAGTATGGTTACTTCACATTCAATGCAAACTACTATTATCGTGATGATTATCTTTTGTTTGAAACCAGCGACCTGATTGAGCAGGATGCCTATGGCATGGTGAATGTCAGTGCCACCTGGGAAAGCACTCAGGGCAACTGGTTTGGCGGAATTCATCTGAAAAACCTGACCGACGAAGAATATCTGGTGGGGGGATATGATTTTGTCACCCGTAATGAAGACGGCAGCTTTGGCCCGGGGCTGGGTAACGATACTACGTTGATTGGCTATTATGGCGACCCGCGAACTGTCCATCTGACCGTCGGCTACCGGTTCTGACCGTCGCCATTATCGGGTTAAAATATTGTATGAAGCCGCCGTCCTCCGGCGGCTTTTGTCTTTGTAGCGGCAGCAATCTGTTGATACACTCATAACATAATGATAACGATACATTGAGTGTAACTATGTCTGTTCCTGTGTTAATTGCCGACGATCATCCCTTATTTCGTGCCGCCATGGTACAGGCAATAAGCACGCAGTTAGGGCCGGATATTTATCAGGCTGATGATTTTGAGCAGGCCCGGCAGGTACTGCGTCAGACTCCCCGGATAGAGCTGGTTTTTCTGGATTTGAATATGCCCGGTGCCGACGGTCTGGCGGGGATTGCCGGCCTGGTGACCGAATTTCCGGATGTGCAGGTTGTGGTAGTGTCGGCGCAGGAAGACCCGCAGGTTATTCATCGCAGCAAAACCATGGGCATAACCGGATTTATTCCTAAATCCACGCCACTGGCAGACATTACCCGGGCTGTGGAATGCATTCTGCAAGGACACGACTGGTATCCGGCCAACCTGCCAGACAGTGAACTGTCGGATGAAGCCAGTCAGTTTACTCAGCGTCTGACCCTGCTTACACCTCACCAGTACAAGGTGTTATCAATGCTCGCCAATGGCCTGCTCAATAAACAAATTGCTTTTGAACTGTCCATTTCTGAGTCCACAGTGAAGCAACATGTGTCGGCGGTACTCAAAAAACTTCATCTGAACAACCGTACCCAGGCCGGCGTGCTGTTTAATCAGCTGCTGGGCAAACGCAGCGCCGGTTAAGCCGGCGATCACAACGCCAGACACTGGCGTAAAGCACGTTTTAGGGCCAGCGGTTTGACCGGTTTAGGCACATAAATCAACTGATACCGGGCAGCTTCTTCGCGTATCCCCGGGTCCCGGTTGGCGGTGTTAAGAATACCGGGAACTGACTGTTGCCAGTAATCCCTTAAAGCGCTTGCCACCTCAGTACCATGACTGCCTCGGTCCAGATGATAATCCACTACCATCAGATCGGGTGCCTGTGGGCACTGTTCCTGTGCGCTGGCCTGACTGTCTGCCAGCGTTACCTGTGCGCCCCAGTTTTCCAGTAACCTTTGCATCGCCCTGGCGATCTGTACATCGTTTTCAATAACCAGAATATGCTTATTGTGTACCGGCAGTTCGCCGGCAAGCAGCGTCTCAGATGACACAGTGGATTGGTGATGTGGTGTGTCGCTGCGGGGCAGGGCCACACAAAAACCGGTGCCAAGACCTTCGGTCGATGTCAGTGATACCGGATGGTGTAGTAAATGGCTGATTCGCTCCACAATGGTCAGGCCCAGCCCCAGTCCCTGACTGGGCGTTTGTTCAAGTTGATGAAACTCGGTAAATATCGCCTCATGCTTATCGGCGGCAATACCCGGGCCAGTGTCATAGACCCACACGGTGATGGTGTTATCCCGGGTACGCCGGCAACCAATCAGGATCTTGCCCTGACGGGTATACCTGACCGCATTTGATAGCAAGTTTTGCAAAATTCTGCGCAGCAGGCGCGGATCGGAATACACCATCACAGAAGTTGGGACATAATCCAGTTGCAGGCCTTTTTGCGCACTGATAATCGTAAACTCCCTGATAAGCGGGGATAGCACCTCGGATAAAGCAAAATGACTGCGTTGAGGCACCAACACACCAGACTCAAGGCGGGTCATGTCCAGCAGCATCGACAGCAGGTTTTCGGCACTTTTCAGTGAGGTAGTCACGCCTTCACTGAGCTCCTGTAATTCACTGCCAACGGTTTTCTGGGCCAGTAAAGAGGCAAAAAGGGTGGCGGCGTTAAATGGTTGCATCAGATCATGGCCGGCTGCGGCCAGAAAGCGTGACTTGCTGTCGTGGGCCTGTTCTGCTTCGGCCCGGGCATGCTGCAGTTCACGGGTTCTTTCCTCCACCCGCACCTCCAGTTCTGCCTTGGCGCTTTCAAGCGCATTCTGAATGGTGATGTAGGCAGTAATATCACTATAGGTGGTGACATAGCCGCCGCCTGGCAGCGGGCTGCCGTTAAGTTCAATCACTCTGCCGTCTGGCTGGTGGCGGATATACTGGTAGCTGTGGCCGGCCTGCATATAGCCAATCCGCTTACTGATTTCACTATCTACGTCGTGTTTTTGTCCCAGCAGCCCGCGCTCAGCGTTATAGCGCAGCAGATCCTGAATGCCGATGCCCACCTGCAGATAGCCTGCCGGATAGGCAAACAAATCCACATAGCGGTCGTTCCAGGCCAGCAGGTTCAGTTGCTGGTCGAGCACACTGATGCCTTGTTGAATATGCTGCACTGACGATTGCAGTAGTTCATGGTTAAACTGAAATGAGTGAGTGGCTTCTTCAACCAAATCAACCAGACGGGCGCCATCAGCCGGTTGTCGTTCGGCCAGTGCGGCAAGCAGGATACGGGCACTGGGCACGCCAACCTGATTCGCCAGCAAATGCTCGGTTTTACCAAGCAGAGCGTCGCTGGCATAGGCACCGGCCTGAGTGCCACTGAGCTGTTGACTGAGCTGGCGATGTTCTGGTCCTTCCAGCACTCTTTCGCTGAGCGCCAGCAAGTCGGCAATATTAACCATTAATGAGGGCGTCCGGACTACACCGGGGTCGGACGACTCCTGCGGCCGGGCCGGGCTTAGCAGGGTGGTGATGATAAACACCAGACAGTTAATAATAAGGCTTATTACAAATGCCATGCCCATCTGAGCATCGGTTGGAGCCTGGTCAAAGTAATAACTGGCTAGCAGGCTGGGGTAGAGCAAACCGATAATCCAGCTGATGAGTCCGGCCAGAATAGCCAGTCCGGCAGCCAGCACCGAGCGTTTTGACCAGTAAAGACCAAACAGCATCGCCGGAAACATCTGCGAAACCAGTGCAATAGCCACAATGCCACTTTTAACCAGGGGGGCCGACTGGCTGATATTCAGGTGATACCAGTAGGCTACCGTCAGTACAACCAGCACAGTCAGGCGACGAATGCTTAGAATACCGCTCGCTTGCATGGCGGTGGCCGCGCGCTTTTGCAAACGGATCTTCAGCCAGAGCGGAGTGACCAGATTGTTGGCAATCATAATGCCTAATGCCAGGGTGGCAACAATGATCATGCTGGTGGTGGCAGACAAACCGCCGACAAAGGCAATCAGGGCAACCAGCGTATTACCGCTTTGCAAAGGCAGCGCCAGCACAAACAAATCTGACGGCACAGTGCGGGTATCCAGCAACAGGCTTCCGGCCAGGGCGATGGGCAGAATAAAGGCGGTAATGGCCAGTAAATAAAGCGGAAACAGCCAGCGGGCTGTGTGCAGTTCGCGATCGGCGTTATTTTCCACAAAGTTCATGTGAAACTGACGGGGCAGAACAAACATGGAGCATACACCCAGCAGAACATGACTGGCATAAATCCAGCCTGCATTATCAGCATAAATAATCTGACTGGCGACTGGGTGGGCCGCTGCCTGCCCGATGATATCCAGCGGTCCGTCAAACAGCTCATAACACACAAACCAGCCCACGATACTCAAACCGGCCAGTTTGATCACAGACTCCACCGCAATAGTGAGCAGCAGGCCCGGATGCTTTTCTTTCAGGCTTAGGCTGCGGGTACCAAACAATATGGCAAACAGCGCCATTAGTGCTGCCACATACAGCCCCATCGTACTGGAACTTTCATCGGCGCCGGGCGCCAGCAGGTTAATGCTTTTGGTTATCGCATCAAGCTGCAGGGCGATATAAGGCACCACGCCGATAAAACATAAAATAGTGATAAGAGCAGCAATAAGATGAGAGCCGTTGTAACGCAGGGCAATAAACTCGGCCAGTGAGCTGATGTTATGCTGGCGGCATAGTGCGCTGATACGCTTTAACACCGGAAACATAAACACCATGACAATAATGATGCCGGTATAGGTGGGCACCACCGGCCAGCCAAACTGGGCGGCCTGTGTGGTGGTGCCAAAAAACGCCCAGGAAGTGCAGTGCACTCCCAGCCCCAGGCTGTATAACCAGGGATGCGCTGCGTTTGGCTCGAGCTTTTTATCGCCGATAAAAGCAATAAAAAACAGCGCAAGCAGATAAACCACTATCACAGCGCTTAATGTCCATATACTGATCATGTTAATAAAAATCGAAAAAACAGATGATTAGACTAACATACCGTAAAAAAAGCGGGACGCTAGCCGCCTAAACCACAAATTTTATACGGATACCCTTGATCAGCTACGACTCAGCCCCATTACTAGGCCACAAGCAAGCACAGCGTGATTGCCCGGCTAAAAAAACACCAAGTGAAAAAATGTTGGAAATTTTTATGCCAGAGGGCTGGAAAACGCGTTGAGTGACCCTATTGAAAGGGTAAATGAAAATTTGCCCTGATTTTTGAGTTGGAGGTACGCATGAGCGAAAAGCGCGACGAGCAAGCGCAACAGGAGCACGAGACTGAAGTAAACGAACAGTCAGTGCAGCCAGAAGCGCAGGAAATTCCGGTAACCGAAGGTGAAGTTGTCACTGAAGATGCGGAACCTGCAAATGAAGCAGAACAGCGCATTTACGAGCTGGAAAAAGCATTGTCTGAAGCGCAGGCTAAGTTTGATGAGCAGCAGGACAGCGTACTGCGTGCCCGTGCTGATATGGAAAATGCCCGCCGCCGTGCTGAAGCAGAAGTTGATAAAGCCCGCAAATTTGCTCTTGAGCGTTTTGCCGGTGAATTGCTTCCGGTTATCGACAACCTTGAGCGAGCTATTGAAGCAGGCGATACCAGTAATGAAGCGGTGAAATCGCTGCTTGAAGGTGTGGAAATGACCCATAAGTCGTTTTTAAGCACCATCGAAAAATTTGGATTGAATGTTATTAATCCACAGGGTGAAGCCTTTAACCCTGAGCTGCATCAGGCGATGTCGATGCAGGAAAGTGCAGACCACGAACCGAATACGGTAATGATGGTTATGCAAAAAGGTTTTGAGCTGAACGGCCGTCTGTTACGCCCGGCTATGGTAATGGTATCGCGCGCCCCAGCGGGTGGTGTAGATACTCAGGCGTAAGCAAAGTATTTTTGTTTTTTTGCGAATAACTATTGAAATAGTGGGGGAATAACCCCACTAAAAGTGCAGAAATTAAAGTTTAAAGTTTCGGAGACACGTAATGGGTAAAATCATCGGTATCGATTTAGGTACAACGAATTCATGTGTCGCAGTTCTAGACGGCGACAAACCTCGCGTAGTGGAAAACGCCGAGGGCGATCGCACCACGCCTTCTATCATTGCTTACACAAATGATGGCGAGACTCTGGTAGGTCAGGCTGCTAAACGTCAGGCAGTGACGAACCCGGAAAACACCTTATTTGCGATCAAGCGACTGATCGGTCGTCGTTTTCAGGATGACGAAGTACAGCGCGACATCGACATCATGCCTTACAAAATTGTAGGTGCGGATAATGGTGATGCATGGGTTGAAGCGAAAGGCGAAAAAATGGCGCCGCCGCAGATCTCTGCTGAAGTACTGAAAAAGATGAAGAAAACCGCAGAAGACTATCTGGGTGAAGAAGTGACTGCTGCGGTTATCACTGTACCAGCCTACTTCAACGATTCTCAGCGTCAGGCAACCAAAGATGCTGGTCGTATCGCGGGTCTTGAAGTTAAGCGTATTATCAACGAGCCAACAGCGGCCGCTCTTGCCTACGGTATGGACAAGAAAAAAGGCGATAACGTTGTTGCAGTATACGATTTAGGTGGTGGTACATTTGATATCTCTATCATCGAAATTGATGCGGTAGATGGCGAGCATACGTTTGAAGTACTGGCGACCAACGGTGACACGCACTTAGGTGGTGAAGACTTTGACAACCGTATGATCACTTACCTGGTTGACGAGTTTAAGAAAGATCAGGGCATTGACCTGCGTAAAGATCCACTGGCCATGCAACGTTTGAAAGAAGCCGGTGAGAAAGCGAAGATTGAACTGTCTTCTGCTCAACAAACAGAAGTAAATTTGCCGTACATCACTGCTGATTCTACTGGTCCTAAGCACCTGGCGATCAAAGTAACCCGTGCCAAGCTTGAATCTTTGGTAGAAGAGTTGGTAACCAAGTCGCTTGAACCAGTGAAAAAAGCACTGGCTGATGCTGATCTGTCAGTAAGTGACATCAACGACATCATCCTGGTGGGTGGTCAGACTCGTATGCCACTGGTACAAAAAACAGTGACTGAGTTCTTCGGCAAAGAGCCGCGTAAAGATGTTAACCCTGATGAAGCGGTAGCTGTTGGTGCAGCAATCCAGGGTGGTGTACTGGCTGGTGACGTTAAAGACGTGCTACTGCTGGACGTTACGCCTCTGTCGCTGGGTATCGAGACAATGGGTGGCGTAATGACCACACTGATTGAGAAGAACACGACTATTCCAACGAAGAAGTCGCAAACTTTCTCAACGGCTGAAGACAACCAGTCTGCAGTGACCGTACACGTACTGCAGGGTGAGCGTAAGCAAGCTGCTGGTAACAAGTCTCTGGGTCAGTTTAACTTAGAAGGTATTCGCCCGGCTGCTCGTGGTGTACCTCAGATTGAAGTTGCTCTGGATCTGGATGCTGACGGTATCCTGCATGTGTCTGCTAAAGATAAAGACACCGGCAAAGAGCAGAAGATCACAATCAAAGCGTCTTCTGGTCTGAGCGACGATGAAGTCGAAAAAATGGTAGCTGATGCAGAAGCTAACCGTGATTCTGACAAGAAGTTCGAAGAACTGATTCAGGCACGTAACCAGGCTGACGGTATGATTCACGCTACACGTAAGCAACTTGAAGAAGTTGGCGAGGCACTGAGTGCTGAAGATAAAGCGCCTATTGAAGCGGCACTGAGCGAACTGGAAACAGTATCGAAAGGCGAAGATAAAGAAGCTATCGAAGCCAAAACTCAGGAGCTGGTTGAAGCGTCCAGCAAACTGATGGAAGCAGCTCAGGCTAACCAACAAGCTCAGGGCGGCGCTGAAGCCGGTGCTGAACAAACTCAGAAGAAAGCCGACGACGATGTTGTTGACGCTGAGTTTGAAGAAGTAAAAGACGACGATAAGAAGTAAGCTGTCGTCCGGGCTTCGGATGTAGCCGGAGCCACATAACAGCCAGGCGCAGCAGGATCCTTCTTGTTGCGCCTTTGTTGTGTTAAGAAAGATGCAATTTTTGCAGAGTTAACGAATATTTAAGTGTGTGAGCATATCAGGCACTTGAGGTAACGAGTAGGAAAAGTAAGCGATATGTCGAAACGTGACTACTACGAAGTGCTAGGGGTAGACAAAAGCGCCACTGAACGCGAAATTAAAAAAGCGTACAAGAAAATGGCGATGAAATATCACCCCGACCGCACCCAGGGCGATAAAGCGCTGGAAGATAAATTTAAGGAAATTCAGGAAGCCTACGAGATCCTGACCGACGACCAGAAACGTGCTGCCTATGACCAATACGGCCACGCGGGTGTCGATCCTAACCGTGGTGGTGCAGGTTTCGGCGGTGGCGCTGACTTTGGCGATATCTTTGGCGACGTATTCGGGGATATCTTTGGCGGTGGTCGTGGTGGCCGTCAGTCCCGCGCCCGTCAGGGTGCAGATCTGCGTTATAATCTGGAATTGTCACTCGAGGAAGCTGTACGCGGTAAAGATGTAGAAATCCGTGTTCCCACCCTGGTCGGGTGTGAAGTGTGTGATGGCTCCGGGGCGAAAAAAGGCACCTCGCCAAAAACTTGTCCAACCTGTCATGGTCAGGGTCAGGTACAGATGCGTCAGGGCTTTTTTGCGGTACAGCAAACTTGTCCAACCTGTTCGGGTCGCGGCAAGATTATTGCTGATCCGTGTAACAGCTGTCATGGTCAGGGCCGGGTTGAGAAAACCAAGACCCTATCGGTTAAAATACCGGCCGGTGTGGATACCGGTGACCGCATTCGCTTAAACGGCGAGGGTGAAGCAGGCGAAGCCGGTGCACCAGCCGGCGATTTGTACGTGCAGGTACATGTACGCCAGCACAACATATTCACCCGTGATGGTAGCAATCTGTATTGTGAAGTCCCTCTTAGCTTTACTACTGCGGCACTAGGCGGCGAACTGCAGGTGCCCACGCTTGATGGTAAAGTGAAACTGAAAGTAGCACCTGAAACCCAGACAGGCCGTATGTTCCGTCTGCGTGGTAAAGGAGTGAAATCGGTGCGCAGTGGCGCTACTGGCGATCTGATGTGTAAGGTTGTGGTAGAGACACCGGTGAACCTGTCCAGCCGTCAAAAAGAACTGCTAAAAGAACTGGATGACTCGATGGGCGACGAAAAAGCAAAGCATCGTCCAAAAGAGCAGGGCTTTTTTGATGGTGTGAAAAAGTTTTTTGATGATCTGACCAACTAGTCTTAGCATCATCAATACTGCGTTTAAAAACCCTCTGTCTGCAAAGACAGGGGGTTTTTTACTTTTAGCATTAAATGACAAACAAGCATGGTCTTTAGTCTTAAAGTGTGCAAAATTAAACCAACCGTACACCACTGATACCTATCAACGGAGAGAGCATGACATTTGCCTTAAAGACCCTGATTATTGCCCTGAGCCTGAGCAGCCTGTCGTGCGCGATGGCTGCTGAGCCAACACCTGCGATGAATAAAAAGCACGCCGAAGCCTATACCGAATACCGGCAGTCGGTTTTTCAGCTGATAAAAAGCAACATGGCCCCGTTAGGTGGCATGGCTAAAGGGGCTATTGCCTATGATCCACAGGTGATGCAGACAAACGGAATGCGGATAGAGCAGCTGGCCGCCATGCTATCCGACTATTTACAGGTCGATACCAGCAAGTTTGATGTCAGCACTGAAGCCCGCCCTGTCATCTGGGACCAGTTTGATGATGTGCAGGCTAAAATTGCAGATTTGAAAACAGCTGCGGTAAATTTGCAGTCTGCTGCGCAAACCGGCGACGAAAGTCTGTATAAAAAAGCCATCGGCAAAGTAGGGGCCAGCTGTAAGTCCTGCCATGATGACTATAAAGAGTAATTCTGCTAACTAGCCGGCAAAGCCCTACTGAAGGCTTTGTCGTGCTTTTTCATCCACTGACCGTGATTGAGGCCTGCACTTCGTCGCAAACACTAAACTTTCTGCGGCAGTAGCCGTAATCCTCACAAAGAAAAAATAAATAAAATTATTTACAGTCATGCGGTCAGGCGACTGCAGGATTTTTTTGCGCTGAATTCAACTTTCGTCTACGTTTTATAAGAAAGTTGCCATATATGGCGACTTATCACCGGTAATCGGATTCCGGGGTTCAGGGTTATGTCAGGATAGGGAGGAGTATTAATGAAGCAGTTAGATGGGGTCGTGGTATATCCTCAATACTGTTTTTCAGACAAACTGAGTTCACTGATGCGGGTTATCAGTCAGTTGCCATCAGTCAGTGGCTGTTGGCTCACAAGTCAGAATGCCAGTACTTCCCCTGAATCTGCCAGCGCCGAATTTTGTCTGATTGCCGATAATACGCCTAAAACCTGGCAGCCAATGGATTTTACCGGATTGGTGTCACTGTTCTCAGGTCAGCCTGCCGGCGTGGTGTCGTTCATTCCGGCCGGTCAGGTCACCGCGAGTCCGGCTGAAGTTCAAAGCTGGGTTGTACTGCCGGTGAAATGCTCGCAGGACCAGACTTGCCTGATTATCTGCGCGCTGAATCAGTCAGGCGCTGACCGTCACATCAATGATACCTTACTGATGGTCGCCGACAGCCTGCGTCAGCTGTATCAGTCCAGTGCCGATTCTGCTTACCGCCAACAGATGCTTGAAGAAATCAGCCTGGCTGCACAAACCGGTGGCTGGTTATATCATGTCGATCGTCAGCAGATTGAATGGTCGCCGCAAACATTCCGTTTTTTTGGTATTTACGAAAACGGTCAAACCGATCCGTTACGCTGGCCGGTTACGTTCCCGGTCACCTCCCGCATGCAACTCAAACTGTTTATCGGTCAGGTGATGAAGGGCGAAGAGACCGGCGATGCTGAAGTGCTTTATCTGACCGGTAAAGGTAAGCAGCGCTGGGCGCGTTTCAGTGCCAGAAGGGGCGATAACAACCTGGTGGTCGGCACCATTAAAGATGTCAGTGAACAGCACCGGCTTTCTGACACCGAGCACAACTTTACGGTTTATCTTAAAGCGATTTTAGATAATCTGACCGATGCGGTTCTGACCGTTGATGACACCGGTATGATTATTACCGTGAATAATGCGGCTATGCCCACCTTTGGCTATGAGCCGGTTGATTTGCTGGGCGAGGATATCAGTACGGTAATGCCGGATATTTTCAGTCATCAGGATACAGTGCGGCAAATCAAACGCATCACCCGGAAGGGCGGGACGATGCATCAGGCTGTTGCCCTGCATGCCAACAAACAGCGTTTTCCGATCGAAGTGTCCATCTCAGAAATCGTGCAGGACAACTTTCAGCAATATGTGGTGATAGTAAGGGATATTACCGAGCGTAAGCAGGCTTCAGATGAAATCTATCGTATGGCTTACTATGACGAGGTGACCGGGCTACCTAATCTGAAGTCGTTTGAGCGCGATGTAAAGCAGCTGCTTGAGCAAACCTGTGATGTCAGACAGGAAATATACTGTGCGCTGATGGATATCGATAAGTTTTCTCAGCTCAATCTGATGCTGGGCAAGGATGTCGGCGATTTTGTTTTACAGCAGCTGGCATCCAGGATTGAAAAAACAATTTCGCCGCTGTTCAGAATTTATCGTGGTCATGCGGATCGTTTTTTTATTTTGTACAGCAACGGCTTTGCCAGACAGGACAAAGCTATGGCCGAGCTTATCAACGAAACCGAATGGCTGCTGCACAATGATGTATTAGCCGAGATGTATATTAATAGCCAGGCTCATCAGGTCAGTGCCTCGTTATCATCTGCAGTGATTGAGCCCCATATTGCCAGTTACGAAAAAGTCGTCGGTATACTGGAATTTGGCCGCGGCAGGGCAAAAGCCCAGGGGCTGGCGGGTAAAATAGCCTTTGACCGCAACGGCTTTTCTGATTATGAACGTCATAACCTGATTCGCCAGGCATTTCTGACATCAATGGAGCAAAATGAATTCTTTCTGGTTCTGCAGCCGCAGTATGACGCCAGTGGCGGAGTTGTCTGCTCTGAGGCGCTGCTGCGCTGGTCTCATGCTTCCCTGGGCTTTATCAGCCCGGCAGAGTTTATCCCCATTGCCGAAGAAAGCGATGTGATTGTAGATATTGGTTACTGGGTGTTAAACGAGGCCTGCCGTATTCTGGCCCATTGCGCCAATCAACAGATTGCGACCCGGATAGCCGTGAATATCAGCGGGCGGCATATTGCCCAGGCCGATTTTGGTGAACGGTTATTGCAGATAGTCGAAAAGTGGGGTGTCAGGCCCGAACAATTACAGCTAGAACTGACCGAAACCACGCTGGTAACCGCAATCAGTATCGTGCGCGAGCGCATGCATACCCTGTCTTCCTATGGCTTTGCCTTTTCAATTGATGATTTTGGCACCGGCTATTCCAGCCTGAGTTACCTTAAAGAATTGCCTATCAGTGAGCTGAAAATTGACCGTTACTTTGTTGATGAAATAAACATCAGTGGTGAGGATGTGCCTATCGTCAATACCATTATCGATATGGCTCAGGCGATGGGCGTGAGTACCGTAGCCGAAGGGATTGAAAATGACATTCAGTTGCAGTACCTGACCGAGCGCGGCTGCGACATTTTTCAGGGATTCTTCCTGTCCAGACCGATTCCGGTGGATGACTGGATAAGCGTGCTCAAAACCCGTAAAACCGGTTAACCGGTATAAGGCTGAAGTCTTATGCCCTGTGTCTGAAAAATACTCTACTGTAAGTGGTGATGAAAGTTTGCACGATGGGTTACATCGTGCCTGACAACAGGACACACCACCATGACATATCATGACCACTATCAACAGGCGCAGGACCACCCGAATGAGTTCTGGTTACAGCAGGCTCTGAAACTCAACTGGTTCGTACCACCGCAACAGGCACTGAGCCAGCATCAGGGCAAGTCTGTCTGGTTTGCCGACGGTCAGCTTAATACCTGTTTTCTGGCTCTGGACAGTCACGTTGAAAAGGGCCGCGGAGAGCAGACCGCGCTTATCTGGGACTCACCGGTGACCGGGCATAAGATCCGTTACACCTACCAGCAATTGTTAGAGGAGGTCAGCCGGTTTGCCGGTGTACTGACCACCCGGGGCGTGAGTAAGGGAGACCGGGTGGTGATCTATATGCCCATGATCCCGCAGGCTGCTATTGCGATGCTCGCGTGTGCCCGGCTGGGCGCTATCCACTCGGTGGTGTTTGGCGGATTTGCGCCCAGAGAGCTGGCGGTGCGTATCGATGATGCCAGACCTAAACTGATTGTGACCGCCTCATGCGGAATCGAAGCCGAGCGAATCATCGCCTACAAGCCTTTGGTTGATGCCGCCATGGATATGACCAGTCATCCGGTTGAAAGTTGTATTGTTTATCAACGTCAACAGTTACAGGCTGACTTACATCATGCCCGGGATATCGACTGGGATGTGGCAATGGCGGCAGCGCCGGAAACCGTCTGCGTATCTGTCAGTGCCACGGACCCACTTTATATTCTGTATACCTCTGGTACCACCGGCAAGCCCAAAGGCGTGGTCAGGGACAATGGCGGTCACGCTGTGGCCCTGAATTATTCACTGGCAGCAGTCTATAACCTCAAGCCCGGCGATGTGTTCTGGGCGGCGTCGGATGTGGGCTGGGTAGTCGGGCATTCCTATATTGTTTACGGTCCGCTTATCTTTGGTGCCACCACGGTGATGTTTGAGGGTAAACCAGTGAACACCCCGGATGCCGGCGCATTCTGGCGGGTAGTAAAAGCATATCAGGTTAATGTACTGTTTGCCGCGCCCACAGCTTTTCGGGCCATCCGCAAAGCTGATCCCTGTGCCCGGTTACTGCCACCTGATGCCTTGTCTTCACTCAATGCTGTCTTTATGGCCGGAGAACGGCTTGACCCGGCTACCTACGCCTGGGCCTGCGAGCACACTAAAAAACCGGTTATTGACCACTGGTGGCAGACGGAAACAGGCTGGCCCATATGTGCCAACCCCCTGGGGCTGGGGGATTATGCAGTAAAACCTGGCTCTTCAACCTTTGCCGTACCCGGTTACCGTGTGCAGGTACTGGACGGACAGGGGCAACCAGTTTCACCAGGAGAGCATGGCGCCATTGCGATTAAACTGCCGTTACCGCCGGGTTGTCTGCCAACCCTGTGGCAGGATGACGACCGGTTTCAGCAAAGCTATCTGCAGCAGTATCCCGGGTACTACACCTCAGGGGATGGCGGCTACCAGGATGAACAAGGCTATGTGTACATTATGGGACGCACGGATGATGTCATCAATGTGGCCGGACACCGGCTTTCCACCGGAGAAATGGAAGAGATTCTGGCTGGTCATGAGGCGGTGGCAGAATGTACTGTTATCGGTATAGACGATGCACTGAAAGGGCAAATCCCGGTTGGACTGGTTTTGCTCAAGGACGGGGTTGTCATCGACGAGGCGGTGCTACAGCAGGAACTTGTGGCACGGGTACGTCAACAACTCGGCCCGGTAGCGAGCTTTAAGCGTGCGGTAGTGGTGCCCCGGCTGCCTAAAACCCGTTCAGGTAAAATCCTGCGTAAGCTGCTGCGTCAGATAGCCCGGGATGCGCCTCTGTCGGTTCCTTCGACCATCGATGATCCTGATGCCGTCACTCAGATTCAGCAGGCCATGTACCAGCAAGGATTGGTCAAACGTTGACAAAAGTGACTCCAATTGTCATTTTTTTCGTAGTAAAACCATCAGTATCCGGAACTTAGCGGGATCGCATCCCGCTTTTTTCTGCTTATAAAATGACAGAGGGACCATGCGTAAAACATCGGGTTTAAAAGTAATTGGGGGACTGGCGGTAATTTCGGTAATGGGATTACTGGGCGGTTGTAGCGACAACGAAGTGGGCGATGTATCGCTGGGTTTATTTACCACCAAAGACATTAAAATTGACGCTTTGCAGGACCCGGTTGTCACCGGCGTAACCTGTCATATATCCAGTATTGAGGCGAACCTGGATTTGTCCGATCCGTCAGACAGCGCCATCGCCTGCCGCCAGACTGGTCCGATTACCGCGCAGATGCTGGAAAATATTGACTCATCGGCCTCGGGCGAAGTAATTTTCAGAAAGTCGAAAAGTGTCTTTTTCAAAAACATGAAGCTGCGCCGTATTTACGATCCGGGCTCAAAAACACTGATTTACCTGTCTTACAGTACAAAAGAAACCTCAGGCAGTTTTAAACACAGCTTGTCGACAGTGCCCCTGTGGGAAACCCAGGCCTTTGCCAATTAACATTGCAGGCCGGGTCAAAAGCCCGGCGCATTAGCGTCAATGCCGGGCATCATTAACGTCTTTTAGTAATACACCTCCTGAGCGGGCGCCTCAGGTGGTGCTATCTCCACCAGATAATAAGTCAGGCCAGCTGCCAGCAATGCCAGAATAACTGCCAGTAACAATTTCGATGAGCCAACCGGTGCGGCTTCAGTGTGTTTGCGACCGTGTACCATCGCCGGTACCAGACGCTGCTTTTTTATCACGGTATAAAACAGTATGGCTGCGATATGCAGCCCGATAAACCACAGCAGGGCGTCAAACACAGTGTGATGCAGGGTATTCATAAGATCCTGCACCGGCTCATCGACAGCTGTCCGCCACGGGCCATCTAAAAACACGTCATCGGTTAAAAATAGTCCGCTGATCGCCTGAGTAGCCACCGCGACAAGCATAAGGAGCACCATCCAGCCACCCAGCGGGTTGTGCCCGGCATGAGCCGGCGCCTGAGCATCCAGAATGGTGGTGGCATAACGCCACACCTGTACCGGCCCGGCCACAAACGAGCTGAATCGGGCATAGCGAGGCCCGACAAAGCCCCACGCCAGCCGAAAAATCAGCAGCCCGAGCAGACTGTACCCAATATAAAAATGCCACTGCATGGCGTCGTCCAGCCATTCTGCGGTGATGTACTGTAGCAACAGGCCAGCTACCAGCAGCCAGTGAAACAGGCGGGTCGGAATATCCCAGACAAGACGTTCTTTCATGTTGCACCTTTATTCTTAAAAATAAAATAAGTATTCATTTCATAATTTTGCCGCATTGTTCATTTATACGTCATTTTTAGCCAGAAACCTATCTTCTGGCTGTACCAGTAAATAAATTATCGGATTACGCTTTTCGGGGCTTGCATACCAGATTTGGTTAGGCAAAATGCATGGCAAATTGATAAAAGTGAAAATTGACATGAAAGTTGGAATTTTTGGTGCAAATGGTCGCATGGGTCGGGTTCTGATCGAAGCGATTGAAGAGCATGACGATGCGGCTCTGAGCCTGGCGACAGTGCGCGATGATTCTCCCTGGGTTGGAATGAATGTTGGCGAGCTGGCTGGCATCGGCAAACTGCCGGTAGATTGTAGCGCGGTATCACAGGTCAATCCTGATGATGTGGATGTGATGATTGACTTCACCCTGCCGGCCGCGTTTGATACAAACCTGGCCTGGTGTGTAAAACATGGCAAGCCGGTAGTGATTGGTACAACCGGTATGAGCGATGCACAGCTAAGCGCGCTGGATAAAGCCAGTGAATCGATTCCGGTCGTCTTTGCGGCCAACTACAGTGTCGGTGTCAATTTAATGCTATCACTGGTCCGACAGGCTGCCAGAGCATTAGGGCAGACCGCCGATATTGAGATTACCGAAGCTCACCATCGGTTTAAAAAAGATGCGCCATCAGGTACTGCCATGGCTATTGGTGAAGCGATTGCCGATGAGCTTGACCGGGACCTGAAAAACTGTGCAGTGTACGGACGTGAAGGAAAAGAGCCTGAGCGTGACCAGCAAACCATCGGTTTTGCTACGGTTCGTGCCGGCGATATCGTGGGCGAGCATACAGCTCTGTTTGCCGATATTGGTGAGCGTCTTGAGATCACACATAAGGCGTCAAGCCGGCTGACCTTCGCCCGTGGTGCGGTACGCGCAGCTGTATGGCTGAGCGACAAAACGCCGGGTTTGTACACCATGGGCGATGTTATCGGGCTGGAAAAGTAACGTTTATATAACACAAAACTAGTTATTTTGTGGTGTTTATTTTAAATACTCACTGAAAAAGGTGTTTTTGCACGTTTTAAAAATTTGGTCTAGACCCGACCCAAGATACTCTGTATACTTGTCGGAATTTGCCAGAATTTTTGCATTTCACATTGTGATTTGCATTTTTATTAGCTGCAAAGACTGTAAACGGGAAGTTGAATGAACAGGTTCAATTCCCGTTTTTTGTGAGTTTTGGTTCGAATGTACCGAAACACTCGGTTACCTTAATCTGGAGGTTGACTTGGCTAATTCTGCCCTTTTGGTGTTAGAGGATGGTTCTGTTTTTAAAGGTACGGCGATAGGTGCTTCAGGCACTTCAGTCGGGGAAGTTGTTTTTAATACTTCCATGACTGGCTACCAGGAAATTCTCACCGACCCCTCTTACGCTGAACAAATCATCACCCTGACTTATCCTCATATCGGTAATACCGGTACTAATTCTGAAGACGTTGAAGCTGACAAAATCTGGTCTAAAGGCCTGATAATCCGAGATCTTCCCCTGATCGCCAGCAACTTCCGTCAACAACAAACTCTCTCTGAATACCTTAAAGAAAAAAATGTCGTCGGCATTGCGGATATCGATACCCGTCGGTTAACCCGTGTGTTGCGCGAAAAAGGTGCGCAGAAGGGCTGTATTGTATGTACAGACGAGCTGGATGAGCAGGCCGCCCTTGAACAGGCGCGTGCATTCCCGGGTCTCAAGGGCATGGACCTGGCAAAAGAAGTCTGCATTAAAGAAACCCGGGAGTGGACCGGCGGTGCCTGGCAACTGGGTAAAGGGTATGTTGCCCCTGAAGCGGCGCCCAAGTATCACGTAGTCGCATACGATTTCGGGGTGAAACACAATATCCTGCGTATGTTGGTTGACCGGGGCTGTAAAGTGACATTAGTGCCGGCCCAAACACCAGCAGAGGACGTGATGGCTATGAATCCTGACGGCGTGTTTTTATCTAATGGTCCTGGCGACCCTGAGCCGTGTGACTATGCCGTTGCTGCAATCAAAACCATTGTTGATGCCAGCATTCCTACGTTTGGTATCTGCCTGGGTCACCAGTTACTGGCCATTGCCAGTGGTGCCAAATCAATGAAGATGAAATTTGGCCACCATGGGGCTAACCACCCGGTTAAAGATCTGCAACGCGGTAATGTGATGATCACCAGCCAGAACCACGGGTTTGCGGTGGATGAGAGCACACTGCCGGAGACCATCGAAGTGACCCATATTTCACTGTTTGATAAATCGCTTCAGGGCATTCATCGCAAAGACAAGCCAGCGTTCAGTTTCCAGGGACACCCGGAAGCCAGCCCAGGCCCTCAGGATGCGGCCCCGCTATTTGATCACTTTATCGAATTAATCGAACAAGCAAAGCAGTAGGAACGAGCCCGAACATGCCAAAACGTACCGACATTAAAAGTATTCTTATCCTTGGAGCCGGGCCTATTGTTATCGGCCAGGCCTGTGAATTCGACTACTCAGGCGCCCAAGCCTGTAAAGCATTGCGTGAAGAGGGGTACCGGGTCATTCTGGTTAACTCCAACCCGGCCACCATCATGACTGACCCGGAAATGGCTGATGCGACCTACATTGAGCCTATTCACTGGGAAGTGGTCCGTAAAATCATCGAAAAAGAAAAGCCGGATGCGATTCTGCCCACCATGGGTGGTCAGACTGCACTGAACTGTGCATTGGAACTGGACCGTGAAGGCGTACTGGCAGAATTTGGTTGTGAGCTGATTGGCGCTACTGCCGATGCGATCGACAAAGCCGAAGACCGTGACCGCTTCGATAAAGCCATGCGTAACATTGGCCTTGAATGTCCCCGTGCTGAAATTGCCCACAGTATGGATGAAGCCCATGATGTTCTGACCCGGATTGGTTTTCCGTGCATCATTCGTCCGTCTTTCACCATGGGCGGTTCCGGTGGTGGTATTGCCTACAACATCGATGAATTTAACGAAATCTGTCATCGCGGACTGGATCTTTCCCCAATTAATGAGCTGCTGATTGATGAGTCGCTGATTGGCTGGAAAGAGTATGAGATGGAAGTGGTCCGGGACAAAAATGATAACTGTATCATTGTTTGTACCATCGAAAACTTCGACCCGATGGGCGTACACACTGGTGACTCTATCACGGTAGCGCCGGCACAGACGCTGACCGATAAAGAATTCCAGATTATGCGTAATGCGGCGATGGCAGTACTGCGTGAAATCGGCGTTGAAACCGGTGGCTCCAACGTTCAGTTTGGGGTCGACCCGCAAACCGGTCGTATGGTTATCATTGAGATGAACCCGCGGGTATCCCGTTCTTCTGCGCTGGCTTCTAAAGCCACTGGCTTCCCGATTGCCAAAGTGGCTGCCAAACTGGCGGTGGGGTATTCGCTGGACGAACTGGCCAACGAAATTACCGGCGGTTTAACGCCGGCGTCATTCGAGCCGTCAATCGACTATGTAGTAACCAAAATTCCTCGCTTTAACTTTGAAAAATTTGCCGGTGCCAATGACCGACTGACGACCCAGATGAAGTCTGTGGGTGAAGTGATGGCGATGGGGCGTAACCAGCAGGAATCGCTACAAAAAGCGCTACGTGGACTGGAAGTGGGTGCAAATGGTCTGGATCCCATCCTTAACCTGGATGATCCGGATGCCCGTAGCAAGCTCGTATATGAGCTGCGTTTACCCGGTGCAGAGCGTATCTGGTATATTGCAGATGCATTCCGCATGGGCATGGATGTAGAAGAAATCTTCCGTCTGACGAACATCGACCGCTGGTATCTGGTGCAGATTGAAGATCTGGTGAAACTGGAAGCCGATGTGGCCGAGCGGGGGATTGCCAATATCGACGCCGACCTGATGCGTCAGTTAAAACGTAAGGGCTTCTCGGATGCACGTCTGGCCGCGCTGACCAACGTAGCTGAAAGTGATGTACGAGATGTTCGTCACGGCTTTGAGATTCACCCGGTATACAAGCGGGTAGATACCTGCGCGGCCGAATTTGCGACCAGCACGGCTTACATGTACTCCACGTACGATGAAGAGTGTGAAGCAGCGCCGTCTGACAAAGATAAAATTATGGTTATTGGCGGTGGTCCAAACCGGATTGGTCAGGGCATTGAGTTTGATTACTGCTGTGTACATGCGGCTCTGGCTCTGCGCGAAGACGGTTACGAAACGATTATGGTGAACTGTAACCCGGAAACTGTATCGACTGACTACGACACGTCTGATCGTCTGTACTTTGAGCCGGTGACACTGGAAGATGTGCTGGAAATCGTGAAAAAAGAACAGCCAAAGGGTGTGATTGTTCAGTACGGCGGGCAAACGCCGCTCAAACTGGCCCGCGACCTAGAAGCTAACGGCGTACCTATCATTGGTACACCGCCGGATGCGATTGACCGCGCTGAAGACCGTGAGCGTTTCCAGCACATGGTTAACAAGCTGAACCTGAAGCAACCAGCCAATGCGACTGTGACCAACTACGAGCAGGCGCTGGTGCAGGCAGAAGCCATCGGCTTCCCGCTGGTGGTTCGCCCATCCTATGTACTGGGTGGCCGTGCAATGGAAATTGTGTATGACATCAAGGATCTGAAACGGTATCTGACCGAAGCGGTGAAAGTGTCCAATGACTCACCGGTGCTGCTGGACCGTTTCCTGGATGATGCCATCGAAGTGGACATTGATGCTATCTGTGACGGCAAAGACGTTGTCATCGGTGGTATCATGGAGCATATTGAACAAGCGGGTGTTCACTCAGGTGATTCAGCCTGTTCACTGCCGCCTTATTCACTGAGTAAGGATGTGCAGGATGTAATGCGTCAGCAGGTTCGCGACATGGCACTGGAGCTGGGCGTTATCGGTCTGATGAATACTCAGTTTGCGATTAAGGATGGCGAGGTTTACCTGATTGAGGTTAACCCGCGTGCTGCGCGTACCGTACCGTTTGTATCCAAAGCCACAGGTATTCAGCTGGCTAAGGTCGCAGCCCGGGTCATGGCCGGTGTGAGCCTGGCAGAGCAGGGTGTAACCAGCGAAGTCATTCCACCATTTTTCAGTGTAAAAGAAGTGGTGCTGCCATTTGCCAAGTTCCAGGGTGTTGACCCGCTACTGGGCCCTGAAATGCGCTCTACCGGTGAGGTAATGGGCGTGGGTGAAACCTTTGAGGAAGCCTACGCCAAGGCTAACCTGGGCGCCAGTGCGCCACTGCCACAAGGCGGTAAAGTGCTGTTGTCAGTGCGTGATAACGACAAGCCTCGCGTGATAGCCCTGGCCAAACTGCTGGTTGAAAACGGCTTTGAAATCGAAAGTACCCGTGGTACAGCCACATCGCTGTATGATGCTGGTATCATGAGTACAGTGGTTAACAAAGTATCTGAAGGTCGCCCGAATATCGTCGATTCGATTAAAAACGGGGTGTACGACTACATCATCAATACAACAGAAGGCCGTCAGGCTATTTCTGACTCGGTATACATTCGCCGTGAAGCATTGCTGAATAAGATCACTTATACCACCACGATGAACGCCGCGTTTGCCACGGTGCAGGCAAAATCTGCCGATGATCGTAGCCGTGTTACATCCGTACAGGATCTGCACGCGCGTATTAAACATTGATGACAATTCACAGGATAAACGGTATCCTGTGAAGACAATGTGTTTGAAATCGTGCGCCTTTATGGCGCACTTTTTTTGATCATAAAACAACGAACAACAGGTGAGACAAATTCATGGCTCAGTATCCAATGACAGCTCACGGTGCAGAGCTTCTGCGCAACGAGCTTAACGAACTGAAATCAGTGACCCGCCCACGCATTATCGAATCGATCGCCGAAGCGCGGGAGCACGGTGATCTGAAAGAAAATGCTGAATATCACGCGGCTCGTGAACAACAAAGCTTTTGTGAAGGCCGCATTCAGGATATCGAAGCAAAGTTATCCAACGCTCAGATTATCGATGTGACCAAAATGGAAAATAACGGCAAGGTTATTTTTGGCGCTACGGTAACGATTCTGAACAGCGAAACAGACAAAGAAACCCGTTATCGCATTGTGGGCGATGACGAGGCGGATATCAAAAACAACCTTATCTCGGTTAACTCGCCGATTGCGCGTGGCCTGATTGGTAAGGAACTGGACGACGTGGTGACTATCCAGACCCCGGCTGGTCCAAAAGAATTCGAAATCATTGAAGTCGAATATCTGTAACCATCTACGGTTAGACCAATAAATAAAGGGAGCGCAGGCTCCCTTTTTACTCTTTGTTGTTGGCTATTGCTGTTTCATCGCAGCAAAGTAGCGTTTTATTGGCACCTCCCTGCGTTTTTTACCCGTCCGGTGTTACTCTGTATTTATCACATCATCACGTGAAGGGAATCTGTGCTCATGACAATCAAACGATGGCCAGTGCTATTACTGGCACTGCTGGCAGGCGGCTGCGCCAGTTATGTGGCCGATGAAATTACCCATTCAAAGGTGGCTAAGCCATTTACGGTTAAAGCGCTCAGTACATTACCCGCTGCGCTCGCCGGACAAGCCGGTTCTTTTTGTCAGGCACAATTAGCTTACTGCGTGCCCTATACGCTGGCATCACCCTATACGCCGTCTGCCCAACAGGCTCCCGTGACACTACAATGGTCGTCACAGCAAGGGCAGCTCACCTTCAACAAAGTATTCCGGTTTCCTGCCGCGCAGGCCGGGCAATATCACGGCACTATCATTTTGCTGCATGGCCATGGCGCATCGAAAGAAAGCTGGGCGATGACATCGGCTTATTTTCAGATGCTGGGCTTTTACACGTTAGCACCGGATTTGATGGGCGAGGGAGCTTCTCAGGCGCCGTTTGGTGTGGGGGTTAACGATGCTCCACTGCTTAACGCCCTGATAAACAGTGAGCGGGTACAACAACTGCCCGGGCCTGTCATCATTGCCGGGCACTCACTGGGTGCGCTGGCAGCGGTAAAAACCGCGCTGATAAGTCCGGTGCAGGGCGTGATGTTGTTTGCACCTATGCGCCGTTTTGACGAAGCATCGCTGGCGGTATCACAGGTATTTGCGCCTATTCGCAGCCGCTTTGTGCCGGATGCCAATATTCTTGATGGAGCACAGCTGACGCTTGAGCGGGCCGGGGTTTCACTAAAACAAACAGACATGCTTAATGATGTAGGCGAGCTGACAGTGCCTGTGCTGGTGTATGGCTCATCTGAAGATACTATCAGTAATCTGAATGAACAGCAGCGCTGGCAAGCTGCCGGAGCAACCCGGGTCGATGTGCAGGATGAAAACCATTTGTCTGTGGTAGCCATTGATAAGACGCAGGATCAGGCAATCACTCAGTGGTTATCAGTGCATTTCAATAGTGATAAAGTAAGAAAAAAGTAATATAACAGGGGAGAACACATGCCAGAGCCTGAGATCAAAACCCTCGAGTCCAGGGTGGTTTATGAAAATAAGTGGATGCGAGTGCGTGAAGATGCCATTGAGCGTCCCAGTGGAGCCAGAGGAATCTACAGCGTGGTCGAAAAGCCGCATTTTGCGATAATTCTGCCGATTGAAAACGACAGGGTATATCTGGTTGAACAATACCGTTATCCGGTAGGAGCACGTCAGCTCGAATTTCCGCAGGGGACCTGGGATGAAAACCCGGATGTTGATCCAGCGCAACTGGCCGCCGGGGAACTGCAGGAAGAAACCGGACTGGCGGCCAGTCAGTGGACGTATGTAGGCTTTCAGTATCTGGCTTACGGCATGAGCAATCAGGGCTACCACATTTATCTTGCCTCTGGTTTTACTCAACAACAGCAACAACTGGATGCCGAAGAAGAAGGACTGAAGGTTGTGTCTATGCCGATGGCTGAATTTGTTGAGAAAATCACAGCCGGGGAGATTTTGGATGCCTCGACCTGTAATGCCTTTGGGCTAGCGCGTTTAAAAGGGCTGGTGTAGGTTGTGACAGATTTTGAAGCTGCGGGTTTCTGGCGTCGTTTCTGTGCAGTGATGCTGGACGTGCTGTTATTTTTTGTATTTATTACTATTCCCGTGTCTTTGACATTGGGGTCGGTCATGCTCTCTACTGGTAGTGAGCCGCTTAACTGGGTGAACGTAACCTTTGGCTATGTACTGCCTTTCTTACTGACATTATGGTTCTGGCAGAAATTTCTGGGTACACCGGGTAAGATGCTGATGGGCATCCAGATTGTTGATTTTAATACGGGTCGCCGAGCCAGTGTGATTAAGTCTACTGTGCGTTATGTGGCATATCTGGTATCGATGATTCCGCTGGGGCTGGGCTTTTTATGGGTGGCGTTTGATAAAAACAAACGGGGCTTTCATGATCATTTATCCGGCACCGCAGTGATTGTTAAGCAGCCTGAATTCAGAGAGATGAAATAGCAACCGGGCGCCGGTGAGCGCCCATTACTTGATTATTGTTTGTCTTCAATACGGTGGGACGAACCAATTGCGATTTGCTGAGGTTTGGTGGCCTCAGGAATAATCCTTTCCATATCAATATGCAACAAGCCGTTCTCCAGATCAGCGCCGAGCACCCGCACATTGTCGCCAAGCTGGAACTTACGCTGAAAGTTACGCTCGGAAATACCTTTATGTAAAAACTGACGCTCCGGTGCGCCGGATACCGGTGATTTTTTACCGGTGATTGTCAGCGTATTCTCCAGCATCTCGATATTAATATCCTCTTTGGTAAAACCGGCTACTGCCATCGTAATGCGATACTGATTTTCTGCCATCAGCTCAATATTATACGGCGGATAACTACTTTGTTTTTCTGCCCGGGTTGCTGCATCAATCAGCGTGGCCAGATGGTCAGTACCGATAAATGAACGGTACAGGGGAGTTAAATCAATCGAAGGCATAACGCATATCCTTAAAAGTTAAGCAATATGAAACACAGAACAGCCTGAGGGTGAGTTACGGTTAAGCGCTCACGTTCAGCACCGCTCTTACGTGCAGACTACCTGCTTTTTGGCGGTTCAGCCACAGCTGCCGGACAATCAGAAATACCTCTGTAGACTAAAGGTGTAAATCCAGGCAGCTCATAATTGTATATAAAGTAACCTTGAGCACGTATAGCACAGCCCGGATTTAAGCTCTGCCAGAGATATTTATGGATAAACACACCCTGTTAAACTGCCTTAATGCCAGCTGGCGAAATGGCGTATTTGATATTCAGTATGCCCGTCAACAGGCGGCTTTACTGCCGCTGCTCAACAGTCAGTGTGTGGCTGAACTGGTGAGTAGCAAAGACTGCGGCATATCGTTTGTACAAGGATACAATCCTGACACCCCACTGGCAGCCTGGCTGCTAATGCGTAAACAACGTGAGGGCCGGTTGACAGTACCTGAGCAACGCTGGCTGGCCAGCGCGCTGCAGCAGCAACTGGAAAGAGAAGAACGGCACCCGTTATGCCGTCGCTTTGATACGCTATTTCCTCTATGCGGGGCGTTTTTGCGCAAAACCCCGCTGAATATTTTTGCCTGGCAGCATGACCCGGGTCCGGCTCTGCTTGATGAGGCAGAAGATTTTATCATGCTGGTCAGTGGCGGGTGCTGGTATGAGTATGGCGACAGCCAGAGCGCGCCGTTTATAGCGCATGCTTATGAGCAGGAAGCGGTTTTTGAGCATCTGCCGCTGCTGACTTTTTTGCTGACCGAACTGCTGACTTACTATCGTCCAGCCAATGAACGCTTTTTGCTCATTGCTGCGATGGACTTTCCGCTGCGCTCACAGCGCTCTTATCTGCTTAGCTGGCAGCGCATGATTGTGGCACATCTGTTTGAAGTGCTGCCTGCCGATGAGCTCAAACACCTCAGACAGAGTCTGCCCGTATCCCTGCTGACTTATCTGCAACAGCGCTACGCCAGCCATACCGGTAAACAGCGTGCGCTGCAAACACCATAATGACTATACCGGATGTTGTCTCGCCCACCGCTCCAGATGCGCAATAAAGGTGCTGACGGCCAGTGGCATATTGTCCCGGGCCGGGTAGAGCACATGGATAGAGATAGAGGGCACAATCTGCCAGTCTGCCAGCAGCGGAACCAGTCTGCCGTCGGCCAGTGCATCGCGAACATGCCAGTCAGACAACACAGCGATTCCGTGGCCGGCCAGTGTCATCTGATACACGCTCTCGCCCAGCGTAGAGGCAAAGCGAGGAGACAGCCGGATAGTTTTACTGATATTGTTTTGTCTGAACTGCCAGCTGCTTTCCTTGCCTACCACCAGTAAGCTGTGCTGATGTAACGCATCAGGATGATCGGTAAAACCATACCGGGCCAGATAACCCGGTGCAGCACACAACACCCGCCCTGAGTCAGCCAGATGCCGGCCAATCAAAGATGAATCCCGTAGCGGGCCATGCCGGATTGCCACATCAATGCCCCGTTCCACCATATCGACCGGCTCATCGGTGGCCAGAATATCAATATTGACCTGTGGATTCTGACTCAGAAAATGGCTGAGAAAAGGGGCTAGATAACCTTGTGAAAAAGAGGCCGAAGCGGTCAGGCGAACAGTGCCCTGTAGCTGGGCGTTGGCACTGAACAGTGATTCGGTCTGACTGACACTGCGCAAAATATCGCTAACCTGCTGATACAGTTTCTGACCATTATCGGTAGGACTGATAGACCGGGTAGTCCGGTAGAACAACTTAACCGACAGTTTATTTTCCAGGCTGAACAGCCGTTTACTGGCTGCCGCGGCGCTGATGTTGAGGCTGTCGGCGGCCTGCCGGATAGAACCGGTTTCAAATACTTTACTGAACAGGCGAAGTTCATCGATTGAATCAAGCATGATTAATAACTTTTAGTTGATAAATCATCAATGATTATACGCTAATAAGTTCTTAATATGAGTGCTAATCTGCGCCTCACACAATGACTGAGGAGTTTTTATGCAAGCTATCGCAATTGAACGTCATGGCGGCGTCGATGTTCTGCAAACAATTGATGTGGCTATCCCTGAAGCGGCTGTCGGGGAAGTGGTGATTCGGGTTGAGGCGTCCAGCGTGAACCCGGTTGATACCAAAATAAGACAGGGCAGTGAAGGTACCGACGGCATGCAGTATCCTGCAATATTGCATATGGATGTGGCAGGCACGGTGACGCAGGTTGGTCAGGGCGTCACCGGGTTTGCTGTTGGTGATGAGGTTTATGGTTGTGTGGGGGGGATTGTAGGTATGCCCGGCACTCTGGCAGATTATGTCGCCGCCGATGCGCGTCTGCTGGCAATCAAGCCGGCATCACTCAGCTTTGCTCAGGCGGCTGCATTACCGCTGGTGGCTATTACTGCCTGGGAAGCCATAGTGGATCGGGCCGACATAACCCTTAATGACAAGGTACTGGTACACGGTGGTACCGGTGGCGTAGGTCATATTGGGGTACAGCTGGCCAAAGCACAGGGTGCGCATGTGACCGCCACGGTGCAGGATGAAGAAAAAGCCGCGATTGCCAGAACCCTGGGCGCCGATGAAACTGTGTTGTATCGGCATGAATCACCGGCATCTTATACCGCACGGATCACCGGCTCAGGATTTGATACCGTATTTGATACGGTGGGAGGTCAGGTGCTGCAAAACTCACTGCAGGCAGCCCGTCTCAAAGGGCATGTCATTTCAACTATCGGTTACGATAACTATGACCTGACGCTCATGCACTTTAAAGCCCTGCGGCTGGATGTGGTCTTTATGGCCATATCGCTGATTCATGATATTGACCGGGCCACGCACGGCAACATACTACGTCGGTTAAACGGACTGATTGAAAAAGGTCAGCTAACCCCGCTGATAGACAGCACGCACCCCTTTACCCTGGACGGGGCCAGACAGGCACACCTGCGTCTGGAGTCGGGTCAGGCTACAGGGAAAGTGGTGATTGCCCGCTAGCCGTGCTGAACATGCTTCTATCAGGCAGTGCAGTTGGACTGCCTGTTAGTTAGTTTTTACCAGCTTGAAAATAGCATTTACAGCTTGCTTTAATTTACTTACACCGGGCAGGGCAGATGCCTTTCACACCCGACAGATTGCACATCGCCACCCGACATCAATGATAAAATATAAGATGTTATTAAACTTTGTTGATTTATTCGCAGCAAAGTCATAAGACGCTGATTTTAGTCAGTACTTACCAACAAAAGTTCCCGATTTTTGCGCTGGGCAGTCAGAACACCTGAACCTGGATTTTACTAACCGGTGAATGTGTTTTGGTTAGTCAGTGAACAAGCCCGCTTAACTTACGTAAGTAGTTATATCTTCAGCGTTACTTTTTATTTGTCTTAGGAGGTGCGTGTGCGCATTTTTGCCGTTTTCGGCGTTATTCTCGGGTTGATATTTGCTCTTGGCGGTGGATATCTGCTTTCGTTAGGTGGTAGCGGGTATTATTTACTGGCTGGATTTGTACTGATTGCCAACGGAGCGCTGGCATGGAAAAAGCAGAGTCTGGCTTACTCTTTGTACGCTGCTTTTCTGGCTGTCACTCTGGCCTGGGCGTTGTGGGAGTCGGGTTATTATTGGTGGGCCCTGGCTGCACGCATGGGTCTGCTGCTGATTCTGGCAATCCCTCTGTTACTGGTTAATCTACCTGGCAGAGCAAAACTGGCCTCAGTATGGGCGATTGTAGCGCTTATCTCTGTGGGTAGTGTATTCAATGACCCGTTTGATAAATCAGGCAATCTGGCCACCGAGCAGGTCAATGCCGGCGCAGATCTGGGCGAGTCGCCGGAAGATGGCTGGCAGGCCTACGGGCGTTCTAACATGGGCCAGCGCTACTCGCCGCTAACCCAGATTGACCCTGATAATGTCGACAAACTTGAACAGGCGTGGGTCTATCAGACCGGCGATACTAAAGGTGAGGGCGATCCGGGCGAAACCACTTACGAGGCAACACCGCTGAAAATCGGCAACAGTCTGTACCTGTGTACGCCGCACAACTGGCTGATTGCGCTGGACGCAGACACCGGTGAAGAGCGCTGGGTGTATAATGCCAAAGTGGGTAAAGAATTACAGCGCCAGCATCAGACCTGTCGTGGTGTGTCATACAAAGCGCCTGAGACAAACACTGTGCCGCAAGCCGAAAAACAGTCGCAGCCTTCAGAAACACTGGCTGCCAAACAGTGTGATGCCAAGCTTTATATGCCTACCTCGGATGCCCGTCTGCTGGCGCTGGACCCGCAAACCGGCGCACTGTGTAAAGACTTTGGCGACAACGGCGCTATTGACCTGACTCAGGGCATGCCGTTTAAGCAGGATGGTTATTATTATTCAACCTCACCGCCGGTAGTGGAAAACGGCATGGTGATCGTGGCCGGCGCGGTTAACGATAACTACAATATCCATTCTCCTTCCGGTGTTATCCGTGGCTATGATGCTGACAGCGGTGAACTGGTCTGGAACTGGGACCCGGCGCAGCCTGAACAGACCCAGCCGATTGCCGGTGATGAGACCTACACAGAGTCATCACCTAACAGCTGGTCTGTTGCCAGCTCAGACCCGGAACTGGGGCTGGTTTACTTCCCGATGGGTAACCGGACGCCGGATCAGCTGGGTATGTATCGCAGCGACGCTGAGGAAAAATATTCAACGTCAGTGGTCGCGCTGCACATTGATACGGGTAAAGTCGCCTGGGTGCAGCAGTTTGTTCACCATGATTTGTGGGATATGGACACACCGGCCCAACCGGTGTTATTTGAACACAAAGCTAAAGACGGAACTAAAACCCCGGCCCTGCTGGTGCCAACCAAACAGGGTGATGTTTATGTACTGAACCGGGAAACCGGCGAACCTATTTTTCCTATCTATGAAGAAAAAGTACCGCAGGGCACTATCCCCGGCGATCATGCCGCGCCCACTCAGCCCACTTCAGGTTTGTCATTTAAACCTGAGCCGCTGACCGGGCAGGATATGTGGGGCGCCACCCCTGTTGATCAGATGATTTGCCGTATTCAGTTCCATAAACTGCGCTATGAAGGGCGTTACACGCCACCGTCTGAGCAGGGAACACTGGTTTACCCGGGCAACTTTGGAGTCTTCAACTGGGGCAGCGTGGCCGTAGATCCTGAGCGACAGGCCATGTTTGGTATGCCGCTGTATCTGGCGTTCGTATCGAAGCTGATTCCAAACGATGGCAAGGCTGATTTGGGCCCGATGAACCAGGGTGAACAGGGCGTCAATGCCAACGAAGGCGGGCCGTACTCAGTATCCCTGAGCCCGTTTTTATCGGTGGCCGGCATTCCGTGTCAGCAGCCTCCCTGGGGGTATGTGGCCGGCGTTGATCTGCAAACCGGTGAGAAAGTGTGGCAGCATAAAAACGGCACCATCTATGATATGACGCCGTTCCCGTTGCCAATTAAACTGGGCATGCCGGGTATCGGTGGCCCTGTCATTACCAAAGGCGGTGTTGTGTTTATGTCGGCTGCGGTAGATAACTTTATCCGTGCTTATGACCTGACCACCGGTGAAGTGTTATGGAAAGCGCGCTTACCGGCAGGTGGGCAGGCAACGCCAATGACCTATATGAACAGTAAAGGCGAACAGATGGTGATTCAGGTTGCCGGGGGCCACGGCTCTGTCGGTACTACGCTGGGTGACTACGTGGTAGCCTATAAACTGAAAAAATAAGCTGTTAAAGCGCCAGCGTGGCTGGCGCTTACCAGTGCATGTTACATGGCCGGTGCGTAAATGAGCTGGCCATCTTTTATCACCATACTCACCTGTTCCATTTTACTCATATCCTTCAGCGGATTTCCCGCCACCGCAATAATATCTGCATATTTTCCGGCGCGCAGACTGCCCAGCGAGTCTTGCTGTTTCAGTAAGCCGGCGGCGTTAATGGTGGCTGCCTGAATCGCTTGCATCGGGGTCATCCCGAATTTCACCATACGCGCAAATTGTTTCGCGTTATCGCCGTGCGGATACACTCCGGCATCTGAGCCAAATACCATGTTAACGCCGGCTTTAACGGCTTTTTCAAAGTTAGCCCGCTGGGTTTTGCCCACCGTACGTTCCTTGGCCAGACTTTCTTCTAAAATACCCGCTTTGGCCCCTTCATTTAAGATATATTCAGTCACATAAATATCCATCGAAAAGTAGGTACCGTTTTCAAGTGCCAGCTCAATCGCTTCGTCATCCAGCAGGCTTACATGTTCCACTGAATCCACACCGGCTTTGATGGCCGTTTTGATACCTGATGTACCATGGGCATGGGTAGCCACGGTCAAACCGCGCAGATGCGCTTCATCAATCAGGGCTTTCATTTCTTCATAAGTATATTGCTGAGCGCCGACTTTTGTCCCTTTTGACAATACGCCACCGGTGGCACAAAACTTAATCACGGTGGCCCCATATTTAATGTTACGGCGCACTGCTTTGCGGACTTCCCACGGGCCATCGGCTACGCCCTCACCGGTATCATTATATTCATAAGGCAGCAGGTTGTTGTCGCAGTGCCCGCCGGTCACACCCAGTGACGGGCCGGCTACAAACATGCGTGGGCCGGGTATGTCGCCGGCATTAATAGCATCTCGCAGGGCCACATCGGCAAAGCCCGGCGCGCCCACGTTACGTACGGTAGTAAAACCGGCCATCAGGGTTTGTCGGGCATGCTTAACGCCGGTAATGGTACTGCGTGGCAGTGATACGCTCAGGCGCTTGTATCCATGGCGTGTGGCATCGCTGGTCAGATGCACGTGCATGTCCATCAGGCCGGGCATCAGGGTGGCATCACCCAGCGCCAGGATTCTGGCATCGCTGGGCAGTGCTAGTGAGGCAGCTTTACCCGCAGCCACAATCTTGTTGTCGCGCACAATGACTGCAGCCTGGTTGATGACTTCACCGGATTCTACATCCACCATGCGGTCGGCGGTCAGAATAAGATTATCTGCCAATGCAGGCAACGCGCACACAACTGTCAGGGTGGACAATGTCAGAGCAGAGAAAAAACGTCGCATAGTTATCCTTTAATTGTATATGAAGGATAACTATACCCCGGGCGATGCCTGAAAAAGAAGCGTCAGTCATTCCCGGGAACAGGATAAGCTAAAGATTATTGCTGGCGGCGTTTTCGCTGCATGAGCCAGGCAGCGCCAATACTGATTGCCAAAAGCAGAGCAACAGGAATTTCACCTAAGTAGCGATATGGCGTAATACCTCGTGTAGTGGTCACTGTTTTGCTGATAGTGCCTTCTTCAAACTGGGGCAGTACACCGGTGAGGGTGCCGCGCTCATCGATAAAAGCGGTAATGCCATTGTTGGTGGCACGCACAACCGGGCGACCAAATTCCAGCGCCCGGACCCGGGCCATTTCCAGATGCTGGGCCGGGCCGTGGGAGTCGCCAAACCAGGCATCATTGCTGACGGTGATAATCATATCGGTATCGCGCTGAATATTGGCGGCTACCTGGTGGGGAAAGGCAATTTCAAAGCAGATGGCCGGCGCCAGATGAATGCCATTGGCGATAAGATTCGGCTGCACAAAATCGCCCCGGGCAAACGATGACATGGGCAAATCAAACAAGGGGGCCAGCGGCCGCAAAAAATCCTCAAATGGCACAAATTCACCCACCGGTAACAGGTGGTGTTTGGCATACCGGTTAGCATTCAAGTAACGATAGTGGGCACCACTGCCGTCTTCTTTTTCACCCAGCACAATCAGATTGTTCCAGGCTTCCTCGGTTTCAAAATTGTAGTTAACGATGCCGGTAATAATAGCGGTACTATGACGGGCCGCCACATCATCCATATTGCTAAGATAATTGTTGGCCAAATACTCCAGCTTGGGCACCGCCGCTTCCGGCCAGATAATTAAATCATTATTCCATAACGGCTGGGTAAGCTTACGATACTTTTCCATGGTCGGGCGATCCTGCTCAGGCATCCAGCGTAGCGACTGCTTGATGTTGCCCTGTACCATGGCCACAGACTTTTGCTCGTGCGGGGTCACCCAGTTGTGCTGACGCAGCAGATAGCCGCTGACAAAGGTGACGGCAAATAACAGCGCCACCGGCAGATACTGACGGCGAAGCAGCCAGATGGCCCCGGCGCTGCACAGGATCATGATCAGTGCGCTGACCCCGGTTTCACCAATAACCGGCATCCAGCCGGCCAGCGGGCTGTCTATCTGACTGTAACCCAGCGACAGCCAGGGAAAGCCGGATAGCATCCAGCTTCGCAGCCACTCGGTGACAAACCAGATCGCCGGCAGCGAGAGCGGCCACAGGGCAGGAGTAAAGATCCGTTTGGTTATCCAGAAGGCCAGAGCCGGATACAGCGCCAGATAAGCACATAACAACACCATGATACCGACGGAGGCAATGAGCGGCATACCGCCAAAATCAGCAATGCTGACATGCACCCAGCTAATACCAGCACCAAACCAGCCTAAACCAAACAACCAGCCGGTCAAAAAGCCCTTATCGGACCGTTTGTATAACTGAATAATGGCCACGGCCAGCGCCGGAAAGATCACCGGCCAGGCGTTAAACGGCGCAAAAGCAAATGTCAGGCTGGCCCCGCTGAGTAACAGCAGGGCAGCAGAGAGTAGTGGATTCAGGGGACTTACTCCAGTGAGGGGATAGTAACCTTAAGCTGGACCAGACGACGTTTGTCTGAGTGGGTAATTTTAAAATGAATATCGCCAATGGAAATTTCATCACTGGTATCAGGCATGTGCCCGAACGCTTTTAGAACGATACCCCCGATGGTGTCAGCTTCTTCTTCACTGAAACTGGTTTCAAAAAAGCTGTTAAAATCTTCAACCGGGGTGAGTGCTTTTACCGAGTAGGTTGATTTATTCAACGGACGGATGTCATCCGTACCATCTTCCTCGGTGTCGTACTCATCTTCAATTTCACCCACAATCAGCTCAAGAATATCTTCAATTGTGACCAGACCGGACACACCGCCGTATTCGTCCACCACAATAGCCATGTGATAGCGCTGCTGACGGAATTCTTTAAGCAGTACATCCACCCGTTTACTTTCTGGCACAATCACTGCCGGACGCAGTACCGCGCGTAGTGAAAACTCCTGTTCAGAGTTAAACATATAAGACAGCAAATCTTTAGCCAGTAAGATGCCTTCGATATGATCTTTGTCTTCGCTGATGACAGGAAAGCGGGAGTGGGCGGATTCGAGCATGATGGGCAGAAATTCTTCGATTTTCTGCTCAATATCGATGGTGGTCATCTGGGTACGAGGAATCATGATATCCCTGACCCGCATATCGTTGACGCCGATGACCCCCTCAATCATTTCGCGGGTCTGCGGGTCGATAACTTCCCGCTGCTCGGCTTCACTGATAACTTCTACCAGTTCTTCTTTACTTCTCGGCTCTCCGGAGAAAGACAACTTTATTTTGTCTAACCAACTTTTCGTCGAAGAGCCGTTGGTAGAGTGAGGATTATCGTCGCTCATAATTTCCGTTTTTAAATGTGTTCAAAATTAAATTAATCGTCCTGATACGGATCGTCAATGCCTAATTCGGCCAGTATGCGAATTTCCAGTGCTTCCATTTCCTGCGCTTCGGCATCATCAATATGATCATAGCCCAGCAAATGAAGGATGCCATGCACGATCATATGGGCATAATGATTTTCCACCGTTTTGCCCTGTTCGGCTGCCTCGCGGCAGATCACCGGCGCACAAATCACCAGGTCACCTAACAAAGGCATTTCAATTTCAGGCGGGGACTCAAACGGAAAAGACAGCACATTGGTGGGTTTGTCCTTTCCCCGATACTGATGGTTCAGGTTACGGGATTCATCATCACCGACAAAGCGGGCGGTAAATTCCTGATCAAATAAATCCAGGAGCAGAAAGACGGTGTCGGCCCATTTTTGCAACACCTGCGGCTCAGGGATAGATGCCGCAATACCGGCATCACCCTCATAGGCCATCTGAAAATCAATCAGCGCCGTCACGACGACGCCTCATCATTGTTCTGCGCGGCCTGTTTGGCTTTAAGCGCTTCTTCCTTGCGAGCCAGCCTTTCAGCCTCTGCCTGCTTGTCGTGTACCTCGTAGGCTTCAACAATGCGTGCCACCACAGGATGACGTACCACATCACCAGCCACAAAGAAGTTAAACGAAATGTCTTTCACATCGCTGAGCACGTCAATGGCATGACGCAGACCTGAACGAACGCCGCGGGGCAGGTCAACCTGGGTAATGTCACCGGTGATCACAGCCTTGGAGTTAAAGCCAATCCGGGTCAGAAACATTTTCATCTGCTCTGAGGTCGTGTTCTGGCTTTCATCCAGAATGATAAACGCATCATTGAGGGTACGCCCCCGCATATAAGCCAGTGGCGCCACTTCAATGACATTACGCTCCATCAGCTTTTCCACTTTTTCAAAGCCCATCATTTCAAATAGTGCATCGTAAAGCGGGCGCAGGTACGGGTCGACTTTCTGTGAAAGGTCACCGGGCAGAAAGCCCAGTTTTTCGCCGGCTTCTACCGCCGGACGGGTCAGCAGAATACGGCGAACTTCCTGGCGTTCCAGAGCATCTACTGCCGCGGCTACTGCCAGATAAGTTTTACCGGTTCCCGCCGGGCCAATGCCAAAGCTGATGTCGTGGTTAAGAATATTAGCCACATACTGCGTCTGGTTGGGATTACGGGGCTTTATGACACCGCGCTTGGTTTTGATATTTAAATCGCCACCGGAGCGGGTTTTATTACCTTCATCCGCTTCCATAACGCTGGCTTCCTGAATAGCCAGGTGAACCTGCTCTGGGGTCAGCTCCGCCGGCTGACCTTTGACCGGCTGGGTTTCAACGTACAGCTGCTTAAGTAGTTCGGCCGCACCAACGGCCTGCAGGCTGTCGCCCAGCACTTTAAAGGCGTTATTGCGATAGGTGATTTCCACACCCAAACGACGTTCAATTTGTTTAATGTTGTCATCAAAAGGCCCGCACAACACAGATAACCGTTTGTTGTCGGCGGGTTCCAGTACAAATTCGTTGCTTACCAAATTACTCAAGCTAGTGATTTCCTCGCTGTTTTATGCTGTTGGAACAAACTGACCCACGCCAAGCGCGTCAGGCTGTTCATGACTGTGTTTCGCAGTTATAGATTGGGGCGATACCGCCACACGCAACCCCATGTCCTGTTCGCGGCGAACAACCTCACCACGCAGGGAATTGGTAAATACGTCAGTGATGTTCACATCAACAAACTCACCAATCATATCCGGCGTACCTTCAAAGTTAACCACCCGGTTATTTTCGGTACGGCCAGACAGCTCCATTGGGTTTTTCTTCGACGGACCTTCAACCAGAATACGCTGCTCGGTGCCTACCATATTACGGGCAATGCGCAGGGCCTGCTGATTGATACGCTGCTGCAGCAGGTACAAACGCTGCTTTTTGGTTTCTTCAGCCACATCATCTACCGCGTCGGCAGCCGGTGTACCCGGACGTGCGCTGTAAATAAAGCTGAAGCTCAGGTCGTAGTCGACCGCCTGAATCAGATCCATCGTGGCTTCAAAATCGGCATCGGTTTCACCCGGAAAGCCAATGATAAAGTCCGAAGACATACTGATATTAGGGCGAACCTTGCGCAGCTTGCGCATTTTCGATTTATATTCCAGCGCCGTATGGCCGCGCTTCATCAGGTTCAAAATGCGATCTGAACCACTTTGTACCGGCAGGTGCAGGTGATCGACCAGCTCCGGAATTGTTTCATAGGCAGCAATGATATCGTCAGTAAACTCCACCGGGTGAGAGGTGGTATAGCGAATACGGTCAATACCATCGATAGCCGCAACCAGCTCTAACAGCTCAGAGAAACGACATACGGTGCCATCATGATGCTCGCCACGATAGGCGTTCACATTCTGGCCCAGCAGGTTTACTTCCCGCACACCCTGCTCAGCCAGCTGCGCCACTTCCAGAATCACATCGTCGGCCGGACGGCTGACTTCTTCACCGCGGGTGTAAGGTACCACGCAGAAGCTGCAATACTTAGAGCAGCCTTCCATGATAGAGACAAACGCTGTCGGGCCATCAGCACGCGGCTCTGGCAGACGGTCAAATTTTTCAATTTCCGGGAAGCTGACATCCACCACCGACTGTGCGCCACCTTGCAGTGACTTAATCATTTCCGGCAGGCGGTGCAGTGTTTGCGGACCAAATACCAGATCAACAAACGGCGCACGTTGGCGAATCGCATCGCCTTCCTGTGACGCCACACAGCCGCCCACACCGATAATCAGATCCGGCTTGGTCTGCTTCAGGTTTTTCCAGCGGCCCAGTTGATGAAATACTTTTTCCTGTGCCTTTTCACGGATAGAGCAGGTGTTAAGCAGAATAATATCCGCTTCTTCTGCTTCTTCAGCACGGGTGAAGCCGTGGGTTGAGTCTAACAGATCCGCCATTTTGTCCGAGTCATACTCGTTCATCTGGCAACCCCAGGTTTTAATAAACAGCTTTTTGGTCATAGCAACTTTTTAGTGTCTGTAGGTGAAACCGGTGTCCGTTAAAACCAGCCGCGCAGTGCGGGGTAATGTCTGTCGCTCAATCATTATTTTGCGAAAGACAGGCGTCGATGCCAAAAAATACAACCGGTACAAGTTCAAAATAGCCGCGTATTTTACCTGTTATCCACGTCTTTGCACAGGGATTGTCCATAATTCGCTGGCAGAAAAACCTGACAATCCGGCCAATTGACCTAAATCATGACTCTGTCAGTACTTTACGTCATAATGCAGGCAGAACAGCGGGAGTGTTTATGTACGATTTTTGTATTAGTGGTGGCGGCATGATTGGCGCCGCTACCGCATTAGGTCTGCGTCGGCAGGGATATCAGGTGGCGGTGATTGAAGCCAGCCAGCCGCGGCCTTTTACTCAAAGCGATGGCCCAGACCTGAGAGTGTCTGCATTGTCGATGGCTTCGGTAGACCTGCTTACTGAACTGGGGGCCTGGCAAAATCTTCCCGAGGGTAGGGTGCGCCAGTACGACAGCTTGTCGGTGTGGGAAGCCCCCGACACACGTACTGACTTTACCGCGGCCATGGCCAACATGGACATACTGGGCTACTTTGTTGAAAACCGCTTGCTGCAACTGGCGTGTCTGGATGCCCTTGCTCAGTGCAACCACGATATAGCACACAGCGAAGCGCTACCGGGCTGGTTTGACTCTACCATTGAAACACTGACCCAGCACCATGACCACTGTCAGATAGCGCTGGCTAATGGCACACATTTACAGGCGCGCTGGCTGATTGGCGCAGATGGTGCGAATTCGGTGGTACGCCGGCTCGCTGGCATCGGCACAAGCGGCTGGCAATATAGCCAGCATGCGCTGGGCATTACTGTAGAAACGCAGCAGCCGCTGGCCAACTGGACCTGGCAGGAATTTCACCCGAGCGGCCCGCGGGCCTTTTTACCCATGTATGACAATTTTGGCTCGTTTGTCTGGTATGACAGCCCTGAAAAAATCAAAGCACTGAGCAAGCTGGACAATCTGCGCCTGCAACAGGCCATCACTGATGCATTTCCGGCTCACGCCGGAGCCTTTAAGGTCGTCGGCAAAGCAGCGTTTCCGCTTACCCGCATGCATGCACAGCAGTACCTCAGCGGACGGGTGATCCTGGTTGGCGATGCAGCCCATACGATCAATCCATTGGCCGGGCAGGGGGTGAACATCGGTTTTCGGGATGTAGCGAGTCTGCTGACTCAGTGTAAAGACGCCAGTGATCTGAGCAGCCCGGCGTTTGTCCGGGCGCTGCAACACGCTTATGAGCGTCCGCGCCGCCGGGATAATCTGGCGATGATGAGCGCTATGGATGGCTTCTACCTCTTGTTCAGCAACAACCTGCCCCCAGTTAAATGGGTAAGAAACCGCCTGCTGGGGCTGGCGCAGACGATGACGCCGGTACGCCGGCAGGTTCTCAAATACGCAATGGGGATGCACCAATGGAAGTTCTGATTATTCTGGGCGTGTTGTTTCTGGCGCTGTTTATCATTGTGCCGCTGATTGAGCGGTCGAATATGCGCATCAGCAATGAAACCGCCGGTAAAATAGGTCGCTGGATCTGGCCGCTTATCATGGTATCGCTGGTTATACAGCTGATCATGATGATGTTTCGTGACTAGTCAGTTACCGGGCCCGGGCAAAGCTTAAAACCGGTCCCGGGCTCAGGCACTTACACCGCGCCCTGTTGGGGCCACTGGCCCTGCAGGTCCAGCATCAGCTTTTCAATCAGCAGGGTGATCTGGCTGTCATCCTGAGCCAGAAAGGCTGCATTACGCAATCCTACAAACTGTATCTGCAACCATTGACCAACCTGGGCTTCCGGCACACCGGCGTCGATAATACCGGCGTTTTTCAGCCCGCCGGCCACAACCGCAAAGCCCTGATGTAATTTTTGCATCGCCTGAAACAGGGCATCTTTGGCGCCATCATCTAATTTGTCGTGCTCGGCCAGGGCATTTAGCAACAGACACTGACGCTGATAACGTTTTTCAGCCGGCCTGATAAGCTCTTCCACCATAAATTCACGGCATGCATCAAGCGGACTTTCGTGTGCACCTGCGCTTTCCAGCCGGCCAAGTATCTGCTCGGCATAATGACCAATCACTTTTTCAAATAAATCGGCTTTGCCTGAAAAACGCGCATAAAGACTGCCCGGACGCATATCCAGCGCTTGCTGAATGTCGCGCATACTGGTGGCTTGAAAGCCTTTTTGCCAGAACAGCTCAGTGGCTTTATCCAACAGTTCGGTTTGTTCGTATATCACTTTTATCTAACCTATAACACGAAAAATTGAACAAATGTTCAAATTGCCCCTTGAACGATTGTTCAAGAGTGCCCATTATATCTTTGAACGCAACAAAACAGGAGAAACCTGATGACAGATTTTACGCTATATGATGAAAGTAATGCCCCTGAAAAGTCAAAAGCACTGCTTGGCGAATCGCAAAAAGCATTTGGCATGATTCCAAACCTTCATGCGGTCATGGCCGAAGCACCAGCGCTGCTGGAGGGATACCAAAAGCTGCATGAGCTGGCGCAACAAACTTCATTCAACAAAGAAGAGCTGACTGTGGTATGGCAGACCATCAATGTTGAGCATAACTGTCATTATTGCGTACCGGCCCATACTGCCATTGCAAAGAATATGGGCGTTGATGACGATCTTATCAACGAATTACGTGATGACAAAACTTTAAGTGACAGCAAACTGAATGTGCTGAAGCAGGCAACGCTGTCACTGACCCGTAACCGTGGTTACATTGATGATGATATCTTAAGTGAGTTTTTCAATGTGGGTTATGGCAATCAACAGGTGCTGGAAATTATCGCCATTCTGGCGCAAAAGGTCATGAGTAACTATACCAATCATCTGGCCGACACGCCGGTTGATGCACCGTTTAAGAAGTTTGACTGGCAAAAAGCCTGATCCGAATTCCGTGTGATGTTTGCCCCGCGCCTCTGGCCGGGGCTTTTTTATTTCAGTGTCAGGGTGACACAAAAGCCCTGAGGCCGGACGGTGATCTCACACGACCACTGCAATTTTTCACTGATTCCACGCACCAGCTGTAAACCCAGTCCAAAACCGCTGGACTCCTGCTCAGCGCCATCCGCGTCCTGCTGATACTCCCGGTTTTCAATGGTGATGGTGCTATGTTCCTGATTTATCGTGACCTCACCGTGCTGAGTGTGCTGATAGGCATTTCGAACCAGGTTACCCGCCACAATTTCAAACGCGGTAACCGGTAGGCTGATTTGCTCATGGTCGGTTTGCAGAGTGACCTTCACTGGCTTGGCGTCAAGCAAATAATGCAGCTCTTTTGTCAGGCGTGTAAGTATAGCCCCTGGGCTTACCTGAGACATCGGCAGGTTGCCGGTATCCCGCTTGCCAAGCCACAGCAAGGTTTCGGTTAAATCCGTCATGGTGTGCGAGGCATTATCTATCCGGTGGATGGCTTTATCCGCCAGCGGATTATCATGGGCAGGCAGCTTGTGCAGTAGTTCGATGCTAGAACGGATCACGGCGATGGGTGTACGTAATTCATGACTGGCGTGGCGCACAAATGCCTGTTCACGATGCAGGCTGTGGCGTACATCCTGCAAACTGTGATGAATCAGTCGGGCAAGCTCATCGAGCTCTCTATAGCGAAAAGAAGGGATGGGTGCATCCAGCGTTTGCTCATCAAGGTTTTTGGCCCACTGACGGAGATGTTCGGTGGGGCGGGCAATACTGCGCAGCAGTATCAGCAGTAACCCAGCAAAAATAATCAGTGCTGACAAACCAATAATCAGAGTCCACCCCTCATGTGACCAGCGGTGCTCGCTGTGACGACTGCCTGCCGGCGGGGCGGTAAAAATCTGTGAGACAAATTTATCTGGCTGATTGTTGCCGGTGACTTTAAGTACAAACAACGCCCGATCTGGCCGGAAAAAAATGAATTCCCGGTCTATCTGTTTTTCCAGTCTGAATGGGCGCAGTGTTTTGGCATGAAAATTATGTTGTATTTCATCGGGTAAATCTTCCCAACGAGCCGCAATCGTAAAGTTTAGGGTCTGTACGGGCTGACCAGGGGTGACCTGGGTATTACGCGCGGCAGATATCATGGTGCCGCGCAGTACCCCATCCATGCCTTCAAAAAAATTGTTGAATGACAGGTAAGATAATGAAGAAATAAGAATGACGCCCATCACCAGCAAGGTGATAAGTACATACTTGCGTAAGCTAAGGCGAAAGCCTGTCATAGCGGCGCTCCGGTTAGTCTGAACCCGACTCCGGATACGGCTTCCACACCTAAAGGCGTAGAGCCGGACAGGGCTTTTCTCAAAGCATGGATGTGTACCTTGAGACTGTTGCTATCCGGCGCATTGTCGCCCCATACCGCCTGCACCAACGTGAAGCGGCTGACCGGTTCAGGCGCTTGTTCAAGCAGGGTTTCAAGTACCTTGGTAGCGGTAGGGCTGAGCTTTATGACTTGTTGCTGATACTGTACCTGGCGGGTCTGCCGGTGCAGTATCAGGCCGGCATACCCCAGTTTTTGCGCCTGGTTGCTGCGCCGCCCGGCCAGAGCCTGTAAGCGGGCGCTAAGCTCTGCCATCGCAAAAGGCTTAACCAGATAATCATCGGCGCCCGCGGCAAAACCGGTTAATTTATCGTCCAGCTGGTCTCTTGCGGTTAGCATGATAATCGGCGTTACATCACCACGCTGGCGCAATGTCTGGCATACACTCAATCCATTTTGCCGGGGTAGGTTAATATCCAGAATGATAACGGCATAGGCATTGTTCTGGAGCAGGTTTAGCGCAGCCACGCCATTACTGGCATGATCGCAGACAAAATTATCCAGGGCCAGGTAATCAAGAATATTACCAGCCAGATCCATGTCATCCTCAACCAGCAGCAGGGTGGTCATGAGTCTCTCCTGAGTGGCGGGTCAGCCGGCGCGAAACCGCCATCAGACCACGTTTACAATCTTCGGTTATCAGCAGCAACGCCGGAATTAACAATAACGTAATCACTGTGGCAAATAAAATACCATAGCCCAGCGATGCGGCGGCCGGTATTAAAAATTGTGCCTGGGCAGAGGTTTCTCCCAGAATCGGGTAAAGCCCTACAAAGGTGGTGACTGAGGTCAGCAGCACCGCCCGCAAACGGCTGGTGCAGGCGGTCATGATTGCATCGTGTATACCGGTGCCATGTCGGCGTAAATCATTATACCGGGATACCAGCAGCAAAGAGTCATTTACCACCACACCACTTAGGGCCAGAATGCCATTTAGCGACAACAGACTGACCATCAGATCATTACTCCAGTGTCCCAGCACGGCGCCCACAATACCAAATGGGATAGCGGTCATGATAATCAGTGGCTGTATATAGGATTTAAGCGGTATGGCCAGCAAGGCAAAAATGGCAATCAGCGCAAGAATAAACACGGTTTCCATAGAGCCCTGGGTTTCTGCCTGCTGTTCTGCCTCTCCGGCAAAATGCAGGCTCAGTTCCGGATACTGGCGGCTAAGCCGGGGAACCAGGCTGGCATTCAGCTGACTGACCAGTTCGGTCGAGGTGATGGTGGCACTGTCCACCGATGCAGAGACTGTCAGTGCGCGTAATCCATCAATACGGGTAATTTCTTTTTGCTGGGTGTCCGGAATAATCCGGGCGACTTCGCTAAGCGGCACCACCGTGCCCGCGCTGGTACGAACCCGCGCATCCAGAATGTCGGATGGATTGGTGCGGTCTTTTTCAGGATAGCGAACGCGCACCTTCACTTCGTTTTTATCCCGCAAATAACGCTGCACAATATCCCCGCCAAATGCTTGCAACAGCTGCGTGGATAACGTCTGGGTGTCCATTCCCATGGCCCGGCCCTGGGGCGTCAGTTCAAACCGAAGCATAGCTTCACCCGGAGTCAGTGAGCTTTCAATACTGTGCACCCCGTCAAGTTGCGTCAGCGCCTCTTTAAAGGCCGCTTCACCGGCAACCAGCGCCTCATCGCTGATACTTTTCAGCTCAACCTGAAAGGCGCTGACCATTTCGCGGCGAGACTGAATTTTAAGCTGTTTAACCCCTTCTGGCTGGCCGGCTTTTTGTCGCCACAGTCTGGCCAGCTCATCCAGCGTGTACGGCTTGTTGTCTGCCAGTTCAATAATCATGCTGGCTGACTGGTCGCTGCTGGCTGACACCTGCAGGCTTTTAATGCCGCTGCCGGTCGAGCCTGCCTGTTCAACCAGCGCCTGGTCAGCAGCATAGGCGGCTGCTTCCAGCCGGTTTATATTGCGGGCATTCTGGCCAAAGCTGGCATCGCTGTACAGGTTCATAGAGGCTTCTACTGTATCTCCAGGCATACTGGGAAAAAAGCCCACCCGTACGGCTCCGGTAAACAGCATCCCAATGACCAGTACAAACACACTGACAAAACCGAGTACGGCGGCATAGCGATATCGAATGGCAGCGCTTAAAACTGGCTGGTAGAGGCGTTTATTTACCGCATTGAGACCGCGATTTGCAGCACGCTGAACCCGCGACCAGGCCCCGGCTATGCCTGAACGTGATTGTTGACGGGTGGGTAGGTGGGCCAGGTGAGCAGGCAGGATCAGTTTTGACTCTATCACTGACAGCAGTAAACAGATCGTCACGATCGTGCCAAACTGAGAGTACAGCTTGCCCAGGCCACCTTCAACATTCGACAGAGCGAAGAAGGTCGCGACCGTTGTCAGCACACCGAACAGGGTGGGAACGGCCACCCGCATGGTGCCGTCGATAGTATTGTTCAGCGTGTCTCCAAAGCGCTGCCGGGTGGTATACACGCTTTCACCTACCACCACCGCATCATCAACAACAATACCTAAGGCCATAATAAAGCCGAAGGTGGTCATCTCATTGATAGTCATGCCGGTAAATGAGTCGGTCATGAAAAACAGCGTACCGAAAAAGATAAACGGCAGACCCGCCGCCACCCAGAATGCAACCCGTACATTCAGAAACAGCGCCAGTACAATAAATACCAGCACAATGCCAAAAATAGCGTTTTCGGTCAGCAACGAGAGCCGGTCGGTGATAAGGGTACTTTTGTCATACCAGGTTTCCAGTTCGACACCAGCGGGCAGTCTGTCCTGCTGCTGCCACTGCTGTACTACCTGTCGCGCCTGGTTAACAATATTGACCACATCACCGTTTTCATCCATAACAATCTGAATACCGTAGCCATTCTGGCCGTTATAGCGGGAGAGATGATACGCGTCATCAGCAAACATATCGGTGACGGTGGCCACATCGCCCACGGTCAGATAAGTACCGGATGCATCGGCCAGCAGCGGGATACTGGCAAATTCGCTGGCATTGTAAGCCTGCTCTGAAGCTTTAAGACGAATCACCTTTTCTTCATTGCGCAGGCTGGTGGTAAGCGCTGTGGATGATTCTGCGTTAATCGCTGCCGAAACATCTGACAGGGTCAGCCCGAACGCCTGCAGTTTAGCCTCATCAATCTCCACCGACATCATAGGATCGATAAAGTCAGGCGTACTGACCTCACGGATCCCATCTTTAGCCAGTAATTCCCGCTCAAGAGTCTGTCCCAGTGCCTGCAATGTTGCATGATCTGTATTGCCATATAGCTGCGCCCAGATCGCATGCTCCTGGCGCCGGCCCTTTGTAATGACCGGGTTTTCAGCGTCAGAGGGAAAATTATAAATGCTGTCGATGTTGGTTTTTACATCACTGAGCAGCGTATCCAGCTCATATTCGCTTTCTTTTTCTATCTGCACCGTACTGCCACTGGCGGTCGACGTTGAGGTAATGCGCTTGATACCCGGCACCGACTCCAGTGCATTTTCAATATTAATTGCAATACCTTCTTCAGCCTGTTTGGCATCGCCGCTGTCGTAGGTCATGGAGATCGTGATAAAACGCGGCTCCATACTGGGAAAGGCTTCTTTGCGTATATCTCCCAGTGAGGCGATGCCCACAATGATCATACCCAGCATGAGCAGGTTGGCGGCTACCGGATTACTGGCAAACCAGGCGATGATGCCTCTTTGATTAGCCTGCATGCGTGCCCTCCGAAACCGGCTTCACCAGCATGTTTTTCATATAACTGTTTAACGGGCGCAGTACAATACGGGCGCTGGTAAAGCCCTCCGGTATCTGGATATACGCATTGCCCTGCTGCTGAAATAACACCTCGGGGGTAAAGTTACCCAGCGTGTTATCGCCGCTGACATACCAGATCTTTTGCTGCTGTGATATTGCGCTGGCAGGTATCTCCCAAATCCCCTGCCACTGGCGGCCGCTAATCTGTGCATTCACATAGGTACCAAAATACAGGGGGGTAGACAGCGCCAGCGGTTTATCGATCACCACAATGGCGCTACGCTGGCGTGAATCAGTATCAAGATGTTGCTCTACCCGGGTCACCCGGCCGCGCCAGTGATGATCATGGTTCATATCATCCAGAATAACCGGCCAGCTCTGTTCCGATAACGTGGCAGGGTCGGGCAGGCTTTGCCACTGACTGGCCGATAGCGGAATGGATATTTCAGCAGTGGCGGTAGCGTAAAGAGCGCCGATTTCAGTACCAGTTTGTACAATACTGCCGGGCTGAATTGCCCGGCTGACCACTACCGCATCAAACGGGGCTGTAATGCGGGTCGCCTGCAAATCCCGCTGGGCGGTTTGTAGTGCTGACTGTGCCTGTCTGACGGTCGCTTTTGCAGCGGCTAATTGCGGGGCACGCAGCACCAAAGCTGAGTCAGGGTCGCCGTCCAGGCCCGAGCGCTGCCATTCATCCTGGGCCTGCGCGCCTTGTAACTGTTCTTCCTGCAGGGCGACATTGGCCTGTTGCAGGGTGGCATCGGCGCTATCCAGCGCCTGTTGATAATCTGTCTCATCAATCCGGGCAAGGATGTCACCTGCCTCAAAGGTTTCACCGCTTTGAAAACGGGCTGAGACCTCGTCAATTCGACCGGCCACCTGAGCGGACAAGGTCAGCGCGTAGCGGGGCGTCACTTCCCCATAACCGCTTACCCGGGCCTGATAAGCACCGGCAGTGACTGTCCTCACACCCACTTCAGGCAGGTTCTCCTGCCCGGTTGCTGCCAGCGGTGGCTGATGCTTTGTGGTGGGGGCAGACTGCGCCTGCGCCGGGCGTTTGTGACCGCCGGCGCCCGGTGGTCCGCTGTGCGCTGGCATTTGTGCCCAGACAGATAAAGCGGCCAGTACAATAGACAGCGCTGCTCCCAGGGTAATCAGTCCGGTTTTTTTACGTTGGTTCATGATGATACTCCCAGACCCAGCGCCAGACCTAGGTCAATGCGATTAGATAACTGATTTTGCTGTAACTGCACCAGCTGGGCTTTCAGGTCGTAGGTGGTCTGCGTCACACTCAGCAGATCCAGAATATCAACCAGCCCCTGGCGATACTGACTGGTATAGGTTTGCTTGCTGCGCTGGGCATTGTCATAAGCATTGAGCAGATGAGCCTGACGAATCTGGTAGCTGGTCTCAAGGTCCAGCGTATCTTCCACTTCCTGTACTGCGGTCAGCAGGGTTTGCTGATATGCCCACCAGGTGTTGAGCGAGTCCAGCTCTGCTTGTTTCAGGCTGGCTTTGAGTGCGCCGCCCTGAAACAGGGGAGCGGTGACCGACCCAAGCAGTGACCAGACCGGATCTTTGAAAAATGACAGGGCCGGCGTCTGACCGCTATCACTCAGTGCCGCGCTGATATTCAGGCTGGGCAGCAGGTTTTTGTATGCCACCTGTTCACTGGCTTCACTGGCTTTTATCTGGGCAAAGGCAGATTGTAAATCAGGGCGACGGGCCAGGTCCTGTTCTGGTATAGCGCTTAGTGGTGGCACAATATCCGGAAAGTCCTTGGCACTGTTGATGTCGGACGTATCCATGTCGGTCCGGCCCAGTAATACCGCCAGCGACCGACGGGCAGCCCGCAGACTGTTTTCATAGTCGGCGATGGTGGCCCGGGTGCTGGCGCTGCTGGTGCGCGCAGTATCCAGATCATCCAGCGTGCCCAGACCACTACGATAGCGGGTCAGAATGACCGACTCGCTGTTCTGTAAAACCTGCAATCGCTGCTGTTCAATGGTCAGTAACTGTTGCTGACTGAGAATTTGAAGGTAAGCCTGGATAACACTGGCAGCCAGGGTGTTTTGGGCAGCCTGATAGTCACTACTTGCTTGTTCGCTCTGCCACTGCGCTGCGCTGACGCTATCGCCAATCCTGTTCCACAGGTCCAGCTCCCAGCTGATATCTACGCTGGTGGTATAAGCACTGTTGCTATTTTCACTACGACTATTTTGCACACCGGCAGAGATTTGGGGGCGGCCTTCGGCGGCGGCCGTGGTTTCCTGAACCCGGGATTTTTTCAGCGTCACGAGAGTTTGCTGTAAGCCCGGGTTGTGGCTCAGGGCTTCGCTGACCAATGCATCCAGCTGGTTCAGGTTCACCAGTTGTAACAGGCGGGTGGTGGCCACACCGCTGTCTGTGCTTTGCTGCCATTGACCGATGGTGCCGGTGGCTGCCTGTGCCTGCTCTGCATAGTGATTGTTAGGATCAGAGATACTGCTGCAGGCCTGGCAAAGCAGGGCTAGCACACAAGCCTGCAGGCCGGGGCGAATTTTCATAATATCGGTGCCGGTTGACTTAAAAAGGTGCCGACAAGCATACCCATAGCAGGGTTAAGAAAGGGTTAAGAGTGTGCCGGTATCAGGCTGAGATTGTGTAAAGGTGTGTAAAGATAGTGCTCCTGCAGCCAGACGGCCACAGGAGTATAAAGCAGGGGTTACCAGATATTATCTTCGGTTTTACCCTGAATCGGGCAGTCGCCATCCCGGTATTCAATTTTTTCACCGGATTTTTGCTTGGCAAAATAATCTTTACTGATGGACACAATGGTCGGGGTCATCATGATAATTGCCGAAATATTGATCACAGACATCAACCCCAGCGCCATATCCGCCATAGCCCATACAGTGGGCAATGCCGCCACAGAGCCCCACAGAATCATACCCAGATACCCAAAGGTATAAACCAGGCGACCGGCCTTGCTGTCTAATTTAAACAAATGAAGGTTACTCTCACCATAGGCATAGTTGGCAACAACTGAGGTAAACGCAAACAGACAAATGGCAGCGGAGATAAAATCCGTGCCCGACGCGCCAAGATGAACGCTTAATGCATCCTGGGTCAGACCAATTCCGCCCTGACCTTCAGCAGCATTTTCCATGCCCGCCAGCAAAATAATAAATGCGGTACAGGTACACAGAATAATCGTGTCGAAAAAGACCCCCAGCATTTGCACATAGCCTTGTGACACCGGATGACGAGGGTAGGGATCTGCGCTGGCGGCGGCATGGGGAACACTGCCTGATCCGGCTTCGTTAGAATACAGGCCGCGCTGAATACCGGCTTTAATAGCTGCACCCAGCGCGCCGCCTCCGGCTGCTTCCAGTCCGAATGCAGAACTGAAAATATGCCCCAGCATTTGCGGTACCAGGTCAATATTCATAAAGGTGACAAACAGAGCAACCAGAATATAACCTACGCCCATAAAGGGAACGGCCATTTCAGCAAAGCGGGCAATACCACGCAGGCCGCCCATCACAATCAGGCCAGCCACCACAATAATCGCAATACCGGAATACAGGGTAGGAATAGCATAGGCATTTTGCAGGGCATCGGTGATGGTATTGGCCTGAACCGCACTAAAGATAAACCCGTAGCCTAAAAACAGACACAGAGAAAATGCCACAGCCAGCCAGGTTTTATTCAGTCCCTGCTTAATGTAGTAAGCCGGGCCGCCGCGGTATTCACCGTTTTCGTCGCGAACCTTATACAACTGCCCCAGTACACTCTCTGCAAAGCCGGTGGCCATGCCAATAAGAGCAATCATCCACATCCAGAAAATAGCCCCAGCACCACCTACTGAAATGGCGATCGCTACGCCAGCCAGGTTGCCGGTACCGACCCGGGCAGACAGACTGGTACACAATGCCTGAAAAGAACTGATGCCATCCTGAGATGAGGTGGTGCTGCCTTTCATGACTTTGAACATATGCCCAAAGTGACGAATCTGAACGCCACCCAGCTTAAAGGTAAACCACAAGCCGCAGAATACCAGCATGTAAATCAGAATCGGGCCGGTAGCGATGTCCACACCGTCAAGACCAGGGAGCATCGAGGCTTTGAACCCGTCCCCCCATAATATGCCGTTAATGACAGCAACAATGTCATTAATGGTCTCCATTAACTTATCAAACACTAATGAGTTCCTTGGATTATTTTTAATTTCTGTTTTAACTGGCTAGTCTACCACGCTGGTAGGTGGGGAAAAGAGAATACAGGTCGCACCGGTTAGACATCTAGCCGTATAAAATAAAATGACAGGCATAAAAAAACCGGCACTAGGCCGGTTCTCTTAATATGGCTGGGATAGCAGGACTCGAACCTACGAATGGCGGGATCAAAACCCGCTGCCTTACCAACTTGGCTATATCCCAATTGTGGTGCGGAAGGAGAGACTTGAACTCTCACGCCGTGAAGCACTGGAACCTAAATCCAGCGTGTCTACCAATTCCACCACTTCCGCATCTTCTTAACCCGAAGAAGAATGGTGGCTACGGCGAGATTCGAACTTGCGACCCCATCATTATGAGTGATGTGCTCTAACCAGCTGAGCTACGTAGCCAAAATGTATCAATAAAAAAAACGGTACAGACCGGTTTTCTAAAAAAATGGCTGGGATAGCAGGACTCGAACCTACGAATGGCGGGATCAAAACCCGCTGCCTTACCAACTTGGCTATATCCCAGTTGTGGTGCGGAAGGAGAGACTTGAACTCTCACGCCGTGAAGCACTGGAACCTAAATCCAGCGTGTCTACCAATTCCACCACTTCCGCGTTCTTCTTACCAAGAAGAATGGTGGCTACGGCGAGATTCGAACTTGCGACCCCATCATTATGAGTGATGTGCTCTAACCAGCTGAGCTACGTAGCCACGTTTGGTAATAAAAAAACCGGTAACTGACCGGTCTCTTTATGTATGGCTGGGATAGCAGGACTCGAACCTACGAATGGCGGGATCAAAACCCGCTGCCTTACCAACTTGGCTATATCCCAGTTGATAATCACGCAACGTGAAGCGTAATTACTTAAAAACTGGCTGGGGTAGCAGGACTCGAACCTACGAATGGCGGGATCAAAACCCGCTGCCTTACCAACTTGGCTATACCCCAACAATGGTGCGGAAGGAGAGACTTGAACTCTCACGCCGTGAAGCACTGGAACCTAAATCCAGCGTGTCTACCAATTCCACCACTTCCGCGCAGCTAACTTCATGAAAAGAAAGAGTGGTGGCTACGGCGAGATTCGAACTTGCGACCCCATCATTATGAGTGATGTGCTCTAACCAGCTGAGCTACGTAGCCTCTTTTTCTTTTCCCTCTCAGGAAGTGGCGCGTATTATGCGAATATGAGTGGTCTCCGTCAACCCCTTTTTTACTAACTTTTTTTAAATGCTCACTATGTGTACTGAAACGGAGCAATTAGCAACATTATGCTGAAAAAGTCGCCGCAATTCAGGGCATTTGCTGATCGAAAATCACCAATTTTCTTACTCGTATTCAACCACTTCGGTCATGGTATAGCAAATATCTACTGGGCGGGGGGCCAGAGCATCATCAACAAAAAACGGACTGCTTAGCGTACGCGCCTGTTCGGCCCGTTTTTCATACGCACTGTGTCCGGGAAGCTGTATTTTAAAATTCCGCTGACGGCGAACCGGTAAATCATCGCCCATCTGAGCATAGATCAATTCGCTGTTTTCAGAGAAGTCCTTAATCATACCATTATTGTTTGTGTCCCCACGGGGCAGTTTTTGTAGCGCGTCCATGCCAGCTACCACCCGACCAAATATCGACATGTTACGATCAAGATGACGGGGCGCCTGGCCCATGACGATATAAAACTCGGTGGCGCCGGTATCCGGACTGTTGTCACGGGCCATGGCAACCATACCCGGACAGTGAGCCAGCCAGTAGCGCTGACGGTCAGGCGTGGCGCCTGCCGGAAAGCCATTGATAAAACCGCTGACCGGGGCATTCGGACTGTTGCGTTCAACTTCATAAAAGCCTTCCACGGCCATAGCGGTAAACTCCGGTTTCAGGGGCAGCGTGCTCTCTGTCAATTTGTGGGTGCTGTTACTACCGGCCTGGGCCACAAAACCTTCTAAAACGCGATAAAAGTAACGATTATTATAAAAGCCCTGTTTCACCAGGTGTGTGAATCGGGCGACATGATGTGGCGCAATACTGTCAGTCAGGGCAATCACAACCTGCCCGTGTGCGGTTTGCACATACACCAGTTTTGATTGGGGAATGTCGTACCAAAAATACGCATCAGCCGCATCCTCAGCGGGTGTAAAAAATGAAATTGATAATAAAAACAACGCAATAAGTGCGCGTAGACCTTGCATGCCGGGTTCCTGTTAAATCGTGCGTGAGTAGATGAAAACCATCAGAAGCGTGGATGATGATGATTATGACGCTGCTGATTAAGTGAATGCGTTTAAATACACTTTTTATTCTGACAGGGCTATACAAACTTCTTGCCAGTTTGCGAATATACAAACTTTTTTATGTTCCCGAGGGCAGGCAGGGGGCTGGTCTCAGCGATAATGCCCGGTTACGACTGGCCCCTGGTTTTATTCAGCTGGCATGAACTCTGCTGTAAACATACCTGACGTTAATACCTACCAATATGATAACTAACGGTTTTAAAACGGTATTGCACAGAAGAGCGATATCGGTGAACGGCTTTACTCAGCGCTGTCTGGAAACCGCAAACAAAAGGCCGTTCACAGTGAATTCATGATGGGTTCAGCCATCAAACACATAATAAGGCCGTTATTGATGTAACAGGAGTATTGTATGAAATCGATTTTTCTTATTCTTACGGCGCTGGCACTCTTACCGGCAACCAGCGCCCTGGCAAGTCCGCCTGAACATGCCAGGGCGCACGGCCATCACAAAAAGCATCAGCATAAAAAGCATAGTCACCGGGCTGAAAAAGTCTATGTGCACAACAGCCGGGACTACCGCCGTGGCAGGTATTTACATGATGACTATTATCATCATGGACAGGTGATTGAGCGTCATCGTGACGGACTGGTGACTATCCGGATTGACGGGCACCTGCTCAGAGTGCTTGAAGGCACGCGCCAGATTGTGGATGTGCTGGGGCGGCGCTAACCTTGCTGGTACTACCAATACTTTGCCAGCACCGACAAGGTGTTGGTAGTACTTTGGTCTGTATGTCCTGTTTATTGCTTGAGTTTTGTTCCTGTCCTTCGTTATGGTAGGTAACACACTGATAACACAGGTTATACATTTTAATTATGCTAAACCGAGCCGCCCGCCCTTTTGTTAAGCTCGTTGAGCGCTACCTGCCTGATCCTTATATTTTTGTCCTCTTACTGACCCTGGTGGTGTTTGCAGCAGCTATGCTGGTTGAACAGCAGTCTGCGCTGACGGTGGTTGAGCAATGGGGCGACGGATTCTGGGGATTGTTAAGTTTTTCTATGCAAATGCTGCTGGTTCTGGTAACCGGTTTTATGCTGGCCAGCACGCCACTGGTCAAGGGCGCGCTGGAAAAACTGGCTACCACAGCCCATTCGGCAGGGCGGGCTATTGTACTGGTAACACTGGTCTCGCTGGTTGCCAGCTGGATCAACTGGGGATTTGGTCTGGTCGTTGGTGCTTTATTTGCTAAAGCGCTGGCCCGGCAGGTACGGGTAGACTACCGCTTACTGGTGGCCAGTGCGTATTCTGGTTTTGTGGTGTGGCACGGGGGGCTGGCCGGGTCAGTACCGCTGACCATTGCCACCCCTGGCCATTTCACCGAAAACCAGATTGGAGTCATTGATACCAGTGATACCTTGTTTGCCAATTTTAATCTGGTGCTGCTGGGTATTTTATTTATCGTCATGCCGCTGGTAAACCGCCTCATGATGCCAGGTGACCAGGATGCTGTGATTGTTGAAAAAGATAAATTACAGGATGAGCCATTACCCCCTTGCGAAGACCATCGCCCGGCTGACAAGCTGGAAAACAGCCCGGTGCTGGCCCTGCTTATCGGTGCAGCAGGTCTGATTTATCTAGTCAGTTATTTCTGGCAGGGCGGGTCACTGAATCTTAATATTGTCAATTATCTGTTTTTATTCTGCGCCATTGTGCTGCATGGCACGCCTCGCTCTTTATTACACAGTTTGCAACAGGCCATCAGTGGTGGGGCCGGTATTGTGATTCAGTTTCCGTTTTACGCCGGTATTATGGCGGTCATGGTACAGTCGGGACTGGCGCAAAGCATGTCACAGTGGCTGATCAGTTTTGCCACCGCCGATTCACTACCGGTTTGGAGTTTTATCAGCGCCGGTATTGTCAATATTTTTGTTCCTTCCGGCGGTGGCCAATGGGCCGTGCAGGCACCGGTGATGCTACCGGCAGCACTCGAGTTGGGTGCTCAGGTGAACCGGGTCGCCATGGCGGTGGCCTGGGGCGATGCATGGACCAACCTGATTCAGCCTTTCTGGGCGCTGCCGGTACTGGCGATTGCCGGGCTTAAAGCCAGAGATATTATGGGCTTTTGTCTGATTCAGTTACTGATCACCGGCGTAATAATTTCACTGGTACTGCGCTTTGTAGGATGAACAGACGGCTGATAATTCAAATAAAAACACCGCCATAAAGGCGGTGTTTTTATAACAGGCGTTAACCTTAAACGTTGAAGCGGAAGTGAATAACATCGCCATCTTTCACGATATATTCTTTGCCTTCCAGACGCCATTTACCGGCATCTTTTGCACCTTGTTCACCGTTATACTGAACATAGTCATCAAATGACACAATCTCAGCACGGATAAAGCCTTTTTCAAAGTCGGTATGGATTTTACCGGCAGCCTGAGGCGCGGTTGAGCCTTCCGGATAAGTCCATGCACGCACTTCTTTCACCCCGGCGGTGAAGTAGGTCTGTAGGGTAAGCAGGTTGTAACCGGCGCGAATAACCCGGTTTAATCCCGGCTCTTCCAAGCCCATATCCTGCATGAATTCTTCACGCTCTTCGTCGTCAAGCTCCGCAATTTCTGACTCAATTGCTGCGCAAACAGCAACCACCACGGCATTTTCGCCGGCGGCAATCTGCTTCACTTCATCCAGATAAGGATTATTTTCAAACCCGTCTTCGTTGACATTGGCGATGTACATGGTGGGCTTCAGCGTCAGCAAATTCATATAGCTGATCGCAGCCAGCTCTTCCTTACTCAGCTCAAGCGAGCGCAGCAGGTGGCCTTCATCCAGATGCGGCTTGATTTTTTCCAGTACTTTTAATTCGTACTTGGCTTCTGAATCACCGCCCTTGGCGCGTTTTGCTACGCGAAGCAGCGCTTTTTCAGTAGTTTCCAGGTCTGACAGGGCCAGTTCAGTATTAATAACATCAATATCGTTTTGCGGGCTGACTTTACCGGCAACGTGTACAATGTTGTCGTTGTCAAAACAACGAACCACATGACCGATAGCGTCAGTCTCGCGGATGTTAGCCAGAAACTTGTTGCCCAGACCTTCACCTTTAGAGGCACCTTCTACCAGGCCGGCAATGTCCACAAATTCCATCGTCGTAGGAATCACTTTTTGTGGATTAACAATTGCAGCCAGTTTGTCCAGACGTAAATCAGGAACAGGTACCACACCAGTATTTGGTTCAATGGTACAAAACGGGAAGTTGGCGGCTTCAATACCCGCTTTAGTCAGCGCATTGAATAAGGTCGATTTACCTACGTTCGGCAGGCCGACGATACCACATTTAAAACCCATGCTAGCCTCTTGTCTTGGTTAGGTTATTTGGTGACTTCGGCTTTAAAAGAATGAAGCCGGTTCTGAGCTGTTTTTAAATCATCTTTAAGCAGAATTTCTGTGCATCGCACGGCTTCATCGATCACGCTGTCGATAGCTTCTTTTTCTGCTAAAGCTGGCTTGCCTAATACATGACCGGTTACCCTGGATTTATGTCCGGGATGGTCGATGCCAATACGCAAGCGCAAAAAATTCTTGTTGTTGGCCAGACGGGCGACAATATCGCGCACACCATTCTGGCTGGAACTTCCACCCATTTTAAACTTGGCTACCCCAGCAGGCAGATCAAGCTCATCAAATGCGACCAGAATCTGTTCCGGTTCAATCCGGTAAAAATTTGCCAGCGCCCCTACTGCCTGACCACTCTTATTCATAAAGGTGGTGGGATAAAGTAGGCGTATGTCCTGGCCAGCCACTGTGATGCGGGCTGTTTTACCAAAGAATTTGGATTCTGGGGTTAGGGAAGTGTTAAAGCGTGCTGCCAGTTCTTCAAGGAACCAGGCACCAGCATTATGACGGGTGTTTTCATATTCGGGGCCTGGATTACCCAGGCCCACGATCAGACGAATGTCAGACAAGAGGATTATTCCTCAGAGCCTGCTTCTTCGCCTTCTGCTTCGTCAGCTGCTGGAGCTTTAGGAGCAGGTTTGATAGTCACAACCGCCAGGTCGTGAGTCTCATCTTCTTTAGCCAGTTCAACTGATGTTACGCCAGCAGGAAGTTTCAGGTCAGACAGGTGCAAAGTAGTATCCATCTCTAGTTCAGCGATATCAACTTCAATGAACTCTGGCAGGTCTTTAGGCAGACAAGTTACTTCAACTTCGTTGGCCTGGTGTTCTGCGATACCGCCTGCTTTGATAGCAGCGTTGCGCTCATCATTGATGAAATGCAGAGGAACGTTAGTGTGCAGTTTTTCACCAGCAACAACACGTTGGAAATCCACGTGAGTGATCTTTGGCTTGTACGGGTGACGCTGAATGTCTTTTAACAGCGCTTCAACTTTCTTACCGTCGATGTTCAGAGTCAGAACATGAGAGTAAAATGCTTCATAATCAGCAGAGTTGTTTACTTTGTTGTGATCAAGAGTCAGAGATACTGGCTCTTCGTTGCCACCGTACAGGATCGCTGGAACCAGGTCTGCACGACGAAGGCGGCGGCTCGCACCTTTCCCTTTATCAGCACGGACATTAGCATCCAGAGTAAAAATAGTGTTTGTAGACATTGACTGTCTCCAGTAATAAATTAATCGTAAATGTGCTTCCGCGACCAAAAGCACATCGCGTGCGTTGCCTTTACTACATGTAAATTACAACGGCCCCAAAAATTAAGGGCGGCGAATTCTACCACTGTTATTATCAGGTTACAAACCAAAAGGCGGGTCTTAAAACGTATTATCTGCCGGCTTAACATGGCTGGCATCCAGGCTATCGACGGTCTCAACGTCAAAGACATCGCCGAACTGGGTAAAGGTCATAATATCGTTTCGTACCCGGCCGGTGACGGTCAGCTGCATGCCATTTTTTTTATGCTCCGGGGCCAGGTTGCGCAAGGTATAGTGTTTACCATTATCCGCCACAAACCCATAAAAGCCGCCTTCAATCGTTTTATACACCAGCGTGCCAGTCAGTGTTTTCTGTACATTCATTTTTTTATTCCCGGTAGCATGGGGGGCAGTATCAGTGGCTGAATCAGCGGTCCGGGACGGGGCGGCTTCATCCGCTGTGGTGTGCTGGCTGCAGGCGGTCAGGCTAAGCAGCATCACGGGTAATATTCGCAGCAGCGCTGGCATGGTCATGTTCCTTATTTGAGCATCTCAAGGCTATTGTGACCTGCCGCATCTGAATAAACAATGAATAGCACAAACAAAAATGCCGCCTGTGAGGGCGGCATTGTCTAAGCGGTGTTGTGACCAGCCTAGTAAGCAAACATGGCTGAGATAGATTCTTCGTTGCTGATACGACGAATCGTTTCTGCCAGCATGTCAGACAGAGTCAGTTGTTTCACTTTGTCTACCTGCTTCATATCGTCACTCAGTGGGATACTGTCGGTGATAACAATTTCGTCAATCACAGACTCGCGCAGGTTGTTGGCTGCATTGCCTGAAAAAATAGCATGAGTGGCATACGCATACACTTTGCGCGCGCCCCGCTTTTTCAACGCTTCTGCGGCTTTGGCCAGCGTGCCGCCGGTGTCGATCATGTCATCCACAATGATGCAGTCACGGTCCTGTACATCACCGATAATGTTCATCACCTGAGCCACATTGGCCTTAGGACGACGTTTATCGATGATGGCAAGGTCAGAGTCATTCAGTAATTTTGCCGTAGCCCGTGCCCGTACAACACCGCCGATATCCGGCGATACAACAACCGGGTCAACAAAATCACGTTCGATCATGTCAGCCAGCAGGATAGGGGTACCGAAGGCATTATCGACAGGAACATCAAAGAAGCCCTGGATTTGCTCGGCATGCAGGTCGATGGTCAGTACCCGATCTACGCCCACATTAGACAGGAAGTCGGCAACGACTCTGGCCGTAATTGGTACACGGGCAGAACGCACACGGCGATCCTGACGCGCATAACCAAAGTAGGGCATTACCGCCGTGATCCGACCTGCTGATGCCCGACGCAGTGCGTCGATCATCACAATCAGTTCCATCAGGTTATCGTTGGTTGGCGCACACGTTGACTGGATAATAAAAACGTCCGAACCACGGACGTTTTCATGAATTTCAACGCTGATTTCACCGTCGCTGAAACGGCCAACGCTGGCATTTCCAAGCTTGGTGTAAAGACGATCGGCAACCTTCTGGGCAAGTTCTGGTACGGCGTTACCTGCAAAGATCTTCATATCTGGCACAAGTGATTCCTCAGTGCTTTGCTAGTAGAGGTGGCTGGGGTAGCAGGACTCGAACCTACGAATGGCGGGATCAAAACCCGCTGCCTTACCAACTTGGCTATACCCCAATGGTATTAAGTTCTGTCCGGAACAGCGTTCACTTCATGTAGTTGTATTTTTAACGGCGATTGAGCTACACCTTTAGCCACAAAGCCACGCCAGTGGGCGGGCAATTTTGCCTGCACAGCCAGTGCTTCGCTTCGGTTACTAAATGTGGCAAACACGCACGCCCCTGTGCCCGTCATCCGCGACGGAGCGAATTGTAGCAACCACTGTAATAATTTTGCAACTTCGGGATGGCGGTTTGTGACAATTTGCTGGCAATCATTTGTGGTTAAATCAAACGAATAGTCCTGAAAATCAATCACTGGCGTGTTTCTGGGCAGATCCGGCTCGCCAAATACCGCCGGGGTGCTGACATGCACGCCCGGATTGACCACCAGATAGTACTGCTCGGTATGGCCGGCCGGGGTGAACTGCTCGCCAACCCCGGAGGCAAAGACGGTTTCACCGTGGACAAAAACCGGGACATCGGCGCCTAGCTGAAGACCCAGCTGAGCCAGTTCATTGTTGCTCAGCCCGCATTGCCATAAATGATTCAGGGCAACCAGCGTGGTCGCTGCATTTGATGAACCACCGCCGATGCCGCCCCCCATGGGGAGCTGTTTGTTCAACCGGATCACCGCGCCTTTTTGACAGCCGGTATAACTGGCCAGCAAACGCGCCGCCCGGATAATCAGATTGTCATCATCGGCAACACCGGGCAGTGACGTGGCCATGGTGATTTGGCCGTTATCATTGACATCAAACGCCAGCTCATCGCCAACGTCGAGCATCTGAAACAGGGTTTGCAGCTGATGATAGCCGTTATCAAGCCGGCCGGTGATATGTAAAAACAGATTAAGTTTGGCCGGGCTCGGCCACCATATTACAGACATTACTTCACAGTCCATCGGTCTATACGTATTTTTATAAAGGTATTGGGCTGGTCGGCCCGGGTCAGGGTTAATGCATAGGGCAGCCAGCTGTCATTGACTCTACCATAATGGGTATAGCTGACCTGCCAGTGGCCGCATCCGGCACAGTCACCAGGGGTCAGGGTTTGCAGTAAACCTTTGTCATTTAGCGTGTACTGATCTGTTGGGCCGGGCAGACCCTTTACCCAGTTAAGCAGTTGAGTTACCGGCACCTGCCAGCCGGTGACGCGCTCAATCAGAGCACTGGCATCGGTATCTTGAAAAGTCTGGTCATCAGCTTCTAAGGTAACCTCGCCCTGTTGATCGGTCAGGTTCACCAGGGTGATGCCCAATGTATTGGTCAGCCGGAAGTGAACATCGTCTGGGCGGGCTTTCCACAGTAAGTTGGCACTTACCGCCTGCTGCTCATCGCGCAGCGCCATTTTACCCTGAATTTTCCAGTCATTGACCTGTTTAAGCGCGTCCAGCTGAGCCGGTAAACTCACCTGCTGGTCGGGGCCATCCGGAAGCGTGGTGCAACCAGTCAGACTGAGAAAGAAAAGAAAACTGATTACACGGCGAGCAAACATAAAGAAAACCGATTAAACTGATTGGACTAATATATAGGAACACAGTTGCTGCAAGACTTTCAATAATTTTGGCTTTTTCGTACAATGCCGCTCCGAAGTCGCCAGATGAATCTAAATGACCTTACTTGCCCTCGGAATCAATCACAAAACAGCACCGGTAGCACTACGCGAGAAAGTCGCTTTTACGCCGGATTCGCTGGTTGCTGCGCTGTCTTCGCTAAAAGCACAGACCGGTGTGCAGGAGTCGGTGATTGTTTCAACCTGTAACCGCACCGAGTTGTACGTCAGCAGTGAAAATTACAGTTATCGTGACTTACTGAACTGGTTAGCACAGTTTCACTGTGTGGACGAGACCATGATTGCCGGGCACAGTTACCATTTTGAACAGTCTGAGGCGATACGGCATTTAATGCGCGTAGCCAGCGGACTGGACTCGCTGATTCTGGGTGAGCCGCAGATTCTGGGACAGGTTAAGCAGGCGTATAACGACGCACGGCACTCCGGCACGGTTAACGGCGAGTTTGAACGCTTATTTCAGCATACTTTCTCGGTGGCAAAAAAGGTTCGCACTGATACCGACATCGGGGCCAATGCGGTGTCGGTGGCATTTGCGGCGGTGCAGCTGGCTAAACATATATTTTCTGAGTTGCCAAGACGCTCAGTGCTGCTGGTTGGTGCTGGCGAAACCATTGAACTGGTTGCGCAGCATCTTAAAGAGCAGGGGGTACAGCGTATCAGTGTGGCAAACCGCACGATGGCGCGGGCCCAGACGCTGGCAGATACCCTGGATGCGCAGGTGTTAACACTGGCCCAGGTACCCGAGCAGCTGCATAATTTTGATATAGTGATCAGCTCTACCGCCAGCCAGTTACCATTAATCGGTAAAGGTATGGTTGAACGGGCCCTGCGTCAGCGCAGAAACATGCCGATGTTTCTGGTTGATCTGGCTGTACCCAGAGATATCGAGTCAGAAGTCAATGAACTGGGTGATGCGTATCTGTATACGGTGGATGATCTGCAACATATCGTGGAGCAGAATCTGGCCTCCCGAGAAGAAGCTGCCCAGGAAGCCGAAGCCATTATCGGCAGTCAGGTGGATACCTACCTGAACTGGCGGCAATCCCAGCAATCTATTGATATGGTGCGACAGTATCGGCAGCGCGGCAATCAGCAGCGGGAAGAACTAGTAGAACGGGCACTTAACCAACTGTCAGACGGAAAAAGTGCCGACGATGTAATAAAAGAACTGGCGCATAAATTAACCAATACATTGATGCACGGGCCTACACGAATGCTTCGCGAAGCAGCCCGGCAAAACGATGATTCGCTGACCGGCTGGCTAAGCCAGTCGCTGGAACTTGACAGCCACACGAGTCAGCGCGACGAATAAGGTAAATAAAGGGTATGAAAGAATCGGTTATCATCAAACTGGAAAATCTGAACGAACGTTTCGACGAAGTTCAGGCGTTGCTTGGCGATCCGGATGTAATTGGTAATCAGGAAAAGTTTCGCGCGTTGTCTAAAGAATACAGCCAGCTGGAAGACGTGGTAAAAGGCTTTAATGCCTACCGTCAGGCCGAGCAGAACCTGGCATCAGCCAACGAGATGCTTGAAGAAGATGATGCTGACATGCGTGAAATGGCCGCTGAGGAAATCAAACTGGCCAAGGGCGAACTGGCTCGCCTAGAAGATGAGCTGCAAATTCTGCTGCTGCCAAAAGACCCCAATGACGACCATAGCTGCTTTCTGGAGATACGGGCAGGTGCTGGGGGTGATGAAGCGGCCATTTTTGCCGGTGATTTGTTTCGTATGTACAGCCGTTATGCTGAAACACAAGGCTGGCGGGTTGAGCTGGTCAGTGCCAGCGAAGGCGAGCACGGCGGGTTTAAAGAGGTGATTGCCAACCTGTCGGGTGACGGCGCCTACGGCATTATGAAGTTTGAATCCGGTGGTCACCGGGTGCAGCGGGTGCCTGAGACTGAATCTCAGGGGCGCATCCATACTTCTGCCTGTACGGTTGCTGTACTGCCTGAACTGCCTGAGTCTGAGGCGATTGACATTAACCCGGCTGATCTGAAAGTGGATACCTTCCGGGCTTCCGGTGCCGGTGGTCAGCACGTTAACAAAACCGACTCTGCCATTCGTATTACCCATATTCCTACGGGTCTTGTGGTGGAGTGTCAGGATGAGCGTTCGCAGCATAAAAACCGTGCTAAAGCGATGTCAGTACTGCAGGCGCGTCTGAATCAGATTGAAAAGGAAAAGCGTGCGGCCGAAGAAGCCAGCACCCGTCGTAACCTGGTGGGCAGTGGGGATCGGTCAGAACGTATTCGTACCTACAACTTTCCGCAGGGCCGGGTAACCGACCATCGTATCAACCTGACTCTGTACAAACTGGACGATGTGATTGCCGGTGACCTGGGCGCACTGGTTGAGCCGATCCGTCAGGAACACCAGGCTGATCTACTGGCCTCGCTGGCTGACGGCTAATTCTGCTGATGCAAATTCAGCAAGCGCTGCAATGGGCAGCCGGGCAGTTTACGCACAGCGATACGGCTGCACTGGATGCCCGGGTGCTGCTGTGCGCGGTGCTGGAGCAAACCCAGACGTATCTGTATACCTGGCCCGACAAACTTCTGAGTGAGGCCCAGCAACAACGCTTTAACCAGATGGTAGAGCAGCGTGCCCAGGGCCGTCCGGTGGCCTACATTACCGGGTCGCGGGACTTCTGGACCTTTACACTTAACGTCAGTGACGCCACGCTCATTCCCCGCCCAGACACTGAAATTCTGGTGGAAGAAGCACTTCGCCGATTGCCTGACGGGCCCTCGGCGATTTGCGATCTGGGTACCGGAACCGGGGCTATTGCCCTGGCACTGGCCAGCGAGCGCTCAGCCGCGCAGGTGACCGGGGTTGACTTTCAGCCCGAAGCCGTGATGCTTGCCACCGCCAATGCAGCAGCATTGAACCTCACTAATGTGCGCTTTATTCAAAGCAGCTGGTTTGATTCGCTGGCCGGTCAGCAGTTTGACCTGATTGCTTCTAACCCGCCTTATGTGGAGCAGGACAGTGAATACCTGCAGCAGGGCGATGTGCGCTTTGAGCCTGACTCTGCCCTGACATCCGGTGCTGACGGTCTGGATGATATCAGACTGATTATCAGCTCTGCGCCGGCGCATTTGTTGCCCGGTGGCTGGCTGCTGCTTGAGCATGGTTATGCGCAGGACCACGCGATTCGTGAGCTGTTAGAGCAGCGCGGATTTAGCCAAATCACTACCGCCAGGGATTTAGCCGGGCAGCCACGGGTAACCATGGGGCAGCTAGATAACCCGTCTTAAATTATCTTCACTGAAGAGGTTTGCGCTTCGCTAAATGGCGTGCGTATAGTAAGCATCTACACACATTCAACTGCGTTAAGATGCATTAAACAGGAATTGTTACTATGTACATGATGGCAAAACATCTTCACCTGACGGCAGTGGCAATCAGTGCGCTACTGTTTATTTTCAGGTTTGTTATGTTGCAGGCATCGCCTGATTTTTTAAAAGCCAAATGGATAAAAATTGTCCCGCATGTGGTCGACACTGTACTGCTGGCCAGCGCCCTGTGGATGTGCAGTTTGCTGGGACAGTGGCCGTTTGTAACAGACTGGCTGACGTTTAAATTTGTCGGCCTGCTGATGTATATATTACTGGGAATGTTTGCCCTTAAATGGGGTCGCACGGCGCTGATGCGCTGGGCTGGCTTTGTGGGGGCCATTGTCTGGTTACTGCTGATTGCAAAAGTGGCGATTACCAAGCAGCCGATATTTTTCTAAAGGACATCATTTTATGACTGTATCTTCAAAAGTTATTCAGGTCGGAAAGACCGACGTCGCTAACCATTTGCCATTTGTCTTGTTTGGCGGCATGAACGTACTGGAGTCCCGCGATCTGGCAATGAAGATTGCCGAGCATTATAAAAATGTTACAGATAAACTGGGCATACCCTATGTGTTTAAAGCATCGTTTGATAAAGCGAATCGCTCATCGGTCCATTCTTTTCGTGGCCCGGGCATGGAAGAAGGCCTGAAAATCTTCCAGGAAATCAAACAAACCTTTGATGTACCTGTGATCACGGATGTCCACGAACCTTATCAGTGTCAGCCGGTGGCTGAGGTGGCGGATGTTATCCAGCTTCCTGCGTTTTTAGCCCGGCAGACCGATCTGGTGGTGGCGATGGCTGAAACCGGCGCTGTGATCAATGTGAAAAAACCTCAGTTTCTGGCCCCGCATGAGATGCGTCATATTATCAAAAAACTCGGTGAAGCCGGCAATGAAAATGTGATTCTGTGTGAGCGTGGCAGCTGTTTTGGTTACAACAATCTGGTGGTGGACATGCTGGGTATGGAAGCCATGAAAGAATATGCACCGGTTATCTTTGATGCAACGCACGCGCTGCAGATGCCGGGTGGCCGGGAAACATCAGCCGACGGACGTCGTGCTCAGGCTGCGCAACTGGCACGCAGCGGCATGGCGCTGGGTCTGGCCGGTTTGTTTATTGAAGCACATCCGAATCCGGATGAAGCCAAGTGTGACGGACCCTGTGCATTGCCGTTATCCAAGCTTGAGCCGTATCTGGCACAAATGAAGGCGATGGATGAACTGGTTAAGGGTTTTGCTGAGCTGGATACTTCAGCGCAATAGCGGCAAACTCGCTCGTATAATAGATAAAGGCAAGCTCAGCTTGCCTTTATTGTATCAGGTGTAAAGTGACGTCTTATTCGCCGGTGTGCTGGCTACGAGAAGCCGGTTGCCAGGCCAGCAGAGTCCGCTTGGAGTCGGTTGTCGGGGCGTTAGTCAGTGTGGTTTTAACGTGTTGTTTAACCGCAGCATCCATATCCAGTTGGGGTGTGATCAGGCTAACATCCAGATTAAGCGCAAAGGCAGGTGATGTATCAGCCGCCGGTTGGGATGTTTTGGGCGCAGCACTGACCGGCAGAGTGAAAATCATGGTGGATACAGCAGCAGCGATAAAGCGGGTTTTCATATTTTACACCTAATAAAAATAATTTAGAATATGTATGTTTTATGTAAATATCGTTAACGGATAATGTTTGTTAACTTATTGTTTAAAGAGGGTTCTCTTTTAATTGGTGCAAATATTAATCAGTATTTGATTAAAAATAAAACGACATAAACTAGTGCTAATTCATTAGATTAACTAATGCTTGGCTGGGTTTTGATAACGAGAAAAGATTAGCCTTATGCAACGACGTCTTCCTCCCTTAAATGCGCTGAAAGCCTTTGAAGCGGCAGCCCGCCATTTGAGTTTTACCCGCGCTGCTGATGAACTGTTTGTGACTCAGGCAGCGGTCAGTCATCAGATTAAAGCGCTGGAAGAATTTTTATCCATGAAATTGTTTATCCGGCGCAACCGCACTCTACTGCTAACCGAAGAAGGTCAGGCATACTTTCTGGAGCTTAAAGATATCTTCAAAAGTTTACAGGAAGCCACCGAGCGCTTGCTGGCCAGGGGAAGTAAGGGCGCCATCACTGTCGCTATGCCACCGAGCTTTGCCGCGCAATGGCTGGTGCCGCGCATATCGCGGTTCAGTGTGGCACACCCGGATATTGATGTGCGTATCAAGGCGGTAGATTTTGACGAAGGGTTTCTGGAAGACGATGTGGATGTGGCGATTTACTACGGAAAAGGCCGCTGGTCAGGGCTACAGTCAGATCGCCTGCATACAGAATTTCTGACCCCGTTGTGTGCACCCAGTTTATTTAATGGCCCCAAGCCACTGGAACAGCTCTCCGATCTTAAACACCATGTGCTTTTACACGATTTAAGTCGTGAGGCGTGGAAAAACTGGCTCAAACATGTCGGGGTCAGTGGGGTGAATGTCAATCAGGGGCCGGTATTCAGTCATTCCATGCTGGTGTTACAGGCTGCCGCGCTGGGGCAGGGCATTGCTCTGGCCAATACCATTTTAGCCCGCCCGGAGATTGAAGCCGGTCGGCTGATCATGCCGTTTGAGGAAAAAGTGGAAAGTCGCGATGCTTTCTATGTTGTGTGTGATGAAACTCAGGCTGAGTTAGGTAAAATAGCGGCTTTTCGCGAGTGGATCCTCGCCCAGGTAGACGAAGAGCAGGACGATGTTTGATATAATCACCAACCAGGCAGATAGCCCCCGATGCCGGTTTTTATTTGCCCACGGGGCGGGGGCCGGGAAAGACTCAGAATTTATGACGCAGATGGCTGCGCTATTGGCCGAACGTCATATTGATGTGGTGCGGTTTGATTTTTCCTACATGCAGACCATCGCCAGCACCGGTAAGCGCCGGCCGCCGGACAAGGCAGATAAGCTGCAGGCGTACTTTCATCAGGTGATTGCACATATTGAACAGACAATGCCAGCCTTGCCCTTATTTATTGGTGGTAAGTCTATGGGGGGCAGAATGGCCACTCTGATTGCCGATGAAGCCGATGTGAACGGCACAGTGGTTTTTGGGTATCCGTTTCATCCACCGGGAAAGCCTGACAAACTGCGTACCGAGCATTTGGCAGTGTGCCGCCGGCCTGTGCATATTATTCAGGGCGAGCGGGATACCTTTGGTCGGCAGGATGAAATAAGCACTTACACATTGAGTGACAGGCTCTCTTTAACCTTTCTGGCCGATGGCGACCACAGTCTGAAACCCCGTAAAAGCAGCGGTTTTGACTATGCCAGCCATATGCAGCAGGCCGCCGATGCGGCAGCTGCATTTATGCTGGAGCAGGGCGCATGAAAACACTTGGCATAGTGGGGGCTATCGGTGCGCTGCTGGCGGTCATGCTGGGCGCGCTGGGCGCACATGGCCTGAAAAATGTGCTTAGCGAGCCTGCGCTGCACGCATTCAACACTGCGGTTGAGTATCAGATGTACCACAGCCTGGCAGTGTTGCTGGTGTGCGCGTTACCTGGTCTTTCAGCACGACTAGCCGCTACAGCCGCCTGGTGCTTTGTTAGCGGCACCGTGCTTTTCAGTGGCAGTATTTATGGCCTGACCCTGGCCGGATTAAGCTGGTTGGGGCCGGTGACGCCATTAGGTGGCCTGACCATGATGTCAGGCTGGATATTATTGATAGTAAGTATGATTAAGGGGCGCTAAGCGTGGCAAGTTTATTGGGATACTGCAGAGCCGGGTATGAGCCGGATCTTGCCAACGAAATCACGGCGCGGGCCGCACAGCTTGAATGTTACGGATATCCAAAGTTTACCACCGGTGAAGGGTTCATCACCTATGAATGCTATAACCCGCAAGATGCTGACAAACTAGGTCGTTTGCTGACGGTGGAGTCGACTATATTTGCCCGCCAGTTGGTGGTGATAACCACCGAATTACAGGGGCTCGATAAACAGGATCGGCTGGCCCCGGTGCTTGAATCTATAATCGGGCATGATAATCCGGAGATGAAAAACGGGGTGCTGTATGTTGAGCATGCCGATACGGACGCAGGCAAGGACCTGGCTAAATTCTGCCGCAAATTCACCGTTGTGCTGCGTCAGGCACTGCGTAAAAATCAGTGTCTGACCTTTAAAGAGCAGCAGAACGGGCGGGGTATCCATGTTTTTTTCACTGATTTTGATACCTGCATGGTGGGGTATACCTACCCGCAAAGCCGTACGCTACATGCTAATGGCATTTATCGGCTGAAATTTCCGGCCAGTGCGCCGAGTCGTTCTACCTTGAAATTAGAAGAAGCAATCCTCACAATGCTCTCCCCTGCACAACAGGAGCTGGTTTTCAGGCCCGGAGCACGGGCGGTGGATCTCGGTGCCTGCCCCGGCGGATGGACCTATCAGCTGGTACAGCGGGAAATGTATGTTGAGGCCATTGATAATGGCCTGATTGATGATGCACTGATGGCCACCGGACTGGTAGAACACTTTGCGGCAGACGGATTTACCTATAAACCGCAATTTGGCCGTGTAGATTTGCTGGTGTGTGATATGATCGAGCAGCCTGACAGGGTCGCAAGGCTCATGGGGGACTGGTTAGTCAAAAAATGGGCAGATCATGCAATTTTTAACTTAAAGTTGCCAATGAAACGCCGGTACGAGACCGTTGTTGAGGCAATGGATGATCTGCAGGCAAGATTACATGAGCTGAAAGATCGCTTTGATGTGCATCTTCGGCATCTTTACCACGACCGTGACGAGATCACGGTTTCGGTAATAAGAGTTTCGCAAAACTCTTATTACAACTAAGTTGTTGATTAATCTTAATTAAATTAAGTGGTGGCGTGGATCCGCTGGACAAGTTTTATACTTTTTGCGGAAAGGGCTGTCAATCTGGTATTGAAATCCTTTATAATCCCGCCGTTTTTTTACTCTGAACCAATGAAAGTGAACTAATGGCAGACTTATCTCTTTACAGAAACATTGGTATTTTCGCCCACGTAGACGCGGGTAAAACTACCACAACAGAACGTATTTTGAAGCTTACCGGTAAAATCCATAAGACCGGTGAAGTGCACGATGGTGAGTCAACAACTGACTTCATGGAACAGGAAGCCGAGCGTGGTATTACTATCCAGTCAGCTGCGACTACCTGTTTCTGGAAAAACCACCGTCTGAACATCATCGATACTCCTGGACACGTTGACTTTACTGTAGAAGTTTACCGTTCACTGAAAGTTCTTGATGGCGGTATCGGTGTTTTCTGTGGTTCTGGCGGTGTTGAACCTCAGTCAGAAACTAACTGGCGTTATGCCAACGAATCAGGCGTTGCCCGTGTTATCTTCGTAAACAAGCTGGACCGTATGGGTGCAGACTTCTACCGTGTTCTTGGGCAAATCCAAAAGGTACTGGGTGCAAAGCCAGTCGTTATGACTCTGCCTATCGGTATTGAAGATCAGTTCAACGGTATCGTTGACGTACTTGAGCAAAAAGCATACATCTGGGATGAAACTGGCCTGCCAGAAAACTTCGAAGTATGTGACGTTCCTGAAGATATGAAGGAAAAAGTGGCTAAGTACCGTGAAGACCTGGTTGAAACTGCGGTTGAAATGGACGACGACCTGATGATGGCTTATATGGATGGCGAAGAGCCGTCTATTGAAGATATCAAGCGTTGTATTCGTAAAGGTACACGTGACCTGGCGTTCTTCCCAACATTCTGTGGCTCTGCATTTAAGAACAAAGGTGTACAGCTGGTTCTTGACGGTGTACTTGACTACCTGCCAAGCCCAACAGAAGTTGATCCGCAGCCACTGACTGACAAAGATACTGGTGAGCCTACTGGCGAGCACGCTATCGTGTCTAAAGAAGAGCCGTTCCGCGCGCTGGCGTTCAAAATTATGGACGACCGCTTTGGTGCACTGACGTTTATCCGTGTTTACTCTGGTGTTCTGAACAAGGGTGATACCATCCTGAACAGTGCTACAGGTAAAACTGAGCGTATCGGCCGTATGGTTGAAATGCACGCGAATGACCGTACAGAATTAACAACTGCGCATGCAGGTGACATTCTGGCTGTTGTTGGTATGAAGAACGTACAGACTGGTCACACTCTGTGTTCAACCAGCAATCCTTGTACACTTGAGCCAATGATCTTCCCTGAGCCGGTAATCTCTATCGCTGTTAAGCCTAAAGATAAAGGCGCAACTGAGAAGATGGGTATCGCCATTGGTAAACTGGTTTCTGAAGATCCGTCGTTCCAGGTTGAGACTGACGAAGATTCTGGTGAAACTATCCTGAAAGGGATGGGTGAACTTCACCTGGATATCAAAGTAGACATCCTGAAGCGTACTTACGGCGTTGAGCTGGAAGTTGGTCAGCCGCAGGTTGCTTACCGTGAAACTATCACTCAGGCAGTTGAAGATAGCTACACGCATAAGAAGCAGTCTGGTGGTTCTGGTCAGTTCGGTAAAATTGATTACCGCATCAAGCCAGGCGAAACTAACTCTGGCTTCCAGTTCACTTCTTCTGTTGTGGGCGGTAACGTACCTAAAGAATTCTTCCCAGCCATTGAAAAAGGCTTCAAGGGCATGATGGAAGAAGGTCCACTGGCAGGTTACCCTGTACTGGACGTTGAAGTAGAACTGTTTGACGGTGGGTTCCACGCAGTTGACTCATCTGCCATTGCATTTGAAATCGCTGCAAAAGGCGCATTCCGTCAATCAATGCCTAAAGCCGGCCCTCAGCTTCTTGAGCCAATCATGAAAGTTGACGTGTTCACACCAGAAGATCACGTTGGTGATGTTATCGGTGACCTGAACCGTCGTCGTGGTATGATCAAAGATCAGGAAGCAGGTGTAACAGGCGTACGTATCAAGGCAGACGTTCCTCTGTCTGAAATGTTCGGTTACATCGGTCACCTGCGTACAATGACATCTGGTCGTGGTCAGTTCTCTATGGAGTTCAGCCACTATGCGCCATGTCCTTCGAACGTAGCTGACAAGATCATCGAAGAAGTTAAAGCAGCGAAAAAATAAGTGTTGCTCTTTTAACTGACTAAAAAACCCGCCCTTGTGGCGGGTTTTTTGTTTCCCCATTCTGCCAATCCGCCAAGTCTTTTTCATCTCGTCAATTCAGGACAGTCACTTTTGATTCCAGGTCGAAGGGCCATTCTTCACCCTGGACAGACACTTTGATTCCAAGCCGCAGGGCAGCTCTTCACCTCTGGACAGTCACTTTTGTTTCCAGGTCGAAGGGCCATTTTTCATTCTTGGACAGTCACTTTTGATTCAAGGCCGCAGGGCAGCTCTTTACCTCTGGACAGTCACTTTTGATTTCAGGCCGAAGGGCCATTTTTCACCTGTGGACAGGCACTGTTGTTTACAACTTATGAGAGTTCATCAAATATTACTAAGACAAATAGGACTGTCCATTTTCTGATCTCTCTGACAGCAGCACGTCTGGCGTCTATCGCTTAATCTGTTTTTTTAACAGTTACCATACTTGATAAACCACTATGCTTCTTATCATGATATTTGCAGGAGGATTACTGATAGCACTGTGCGGTCTGTGTTTGCTGGAAAAGTGGCTTATTATTGTCTGGATAAGAGCAGAAAGCGGATCGGCGCTGATTCGGGTGTATTCAGATTTACCGTCCTTAATATGTTGTCGAAAGGCCTGGCATATTCCTGCCGGTATGGTCACGCAGATAAGTGTTGTTCGCAGAGGTCTCATACTGAACTCAGGGCCTTATGAACTGGCTCGCATTAGCGCGCCGGCATGGCTGTTGCCCGGCTTGGCTAAGGCCGCCAGGCAACATTTTTTACTGGCCAGAGTTAACCGGGTATGGGACTGGTAGTGGCCTGATGACGGCCTCTGGGGTGCTTTCGCAGCGCTTTTACCAGTGCCCTGTGCTGACTGCGCAATACCGATATAGAGTAGTGCTTCTGGTGAGGCTGATATTGCAGGGCTTCAAATGTCTGGGTAAATCGTTCCAGCGCAATTCTGGCGGAGGAGTTTATACGCGGGCCGACAAGTGTCAGATAGCCGGATGGACCCAAATGGTTGCGCGGTAAACCGGTCAGTTTTTCAAGACGTTTCTGGATGTCGTAATATAAGCGCTCTGCTTCGTTGCTTCCTTTTTTTACCGGCCGGGGCACAAAATAAAAAGCCAGCAAGCCAGCAATAAAAAGCAGCGTCGACAGCATAAAGATAGTCATGCGAGTGCCGGTCGCCTTGCCCATTATGTTACTGACCATATCTTCCTGCGTACTGGCATCGAAGCCCAGCACCCATCGGTTCCACTGATAGTTAACACTATCAAGCACGTGGAATATGCTGTTCAGCAGTGTCGAATTCGCCGGGTTAGCGCGGGAAAATAGTGGTGCATCATGCTGCTGCTCAGACATCGCCTGCATGAACCCGTATTGCAAACGTGACATGGCCACCATGGCAGTAGGGTCAAAGCGCGTCCAGCTTTGGTTATCCAGCGATGCTTCTACCCAGGCATGGGCATCATACTGATAAATACTCAGTGCATTGTCGGTGAGATTTTGTCCGCCCTGATAACCCGACACAATGCGGGCCGGGATGCCGGCACTGCGTAATACAAATGTCATGGCACTGGCATAATGGGAACAAAACCCCTGGCGGGCGTCAAACAAAAAGGTATCTACCGGTGCATCGGGCATGACCGGGGGCTCCAGTGTATAACTGAATCCCTGACTGGCAAAGTAGGTCATGACTGCCTGAGCCAGCGCCCGATTACTTTGATGCTGTTGACGAAGCTGCTGCGCCCAGGCCGCGGCTCTGGGGTTGGTTTGCTGTGGTAGTTGTAGATTGCTGTTCAGTTCCAGCCCATTTGCCGGCACTCGCAGAGATGCCTGGTAGAAACTGCTGATATCAAAAGCCTGCTTGCTGAGCATAGGCTGACGGGTACGCAGGGTATAGTCATTGGCGCTGAACACTTTTTCGGTAGAGGCAAAGGTGCCCGGCAACGCGATATCAATAACCGGTAACCACTGATTACCGGTAGCCTCAGTGAGCATTTGATAACTAAATGCCGGACCGGTAACCGCTGGCCGGTAAGATTGCCGGGTGTAAGTCATGACCTGCTGACGTTGTTTGCGATATTCGCTGACCTGCCAGCTTTTCCCATCAAATTCCTCCAGCACCATGGCTCGCCAGTAACGCTGTTCGGGATCGGGTACGTCGCCGTCAAACGTAGCGGTAAAAACATGATCAGTGGAGCGGGTTAGCTTAGCGATATCTCCGGGAGTCATTTTTTCACTCAGGCCGGTTCCGGTACTTTTGTCCTGCGGCATTCCCCAAAAAGGAGGTAAATGCGGCAGTATAAGAAACAGTAAAACAGCCACTGGCAGTGCCTGCAGGCTCATCTTTAACAGTCTTTTAAGGTGGCGCTTAAAACCAAGCTGGGGGGCAAAGAAGAGTTGAATGGCCAGCAATATTACAAACAGCACCAGGCTATACAGTACCGTAGAAAATAGCGACTGTGAGAATATAAAGGCGCACCCGACTAAAAACAGACAGCATGCGGCCAGTTGTAAAAAGTCCCGGCGCCGGTTTAGCAACAGCAGCTTAAGTGCACACCCCACTACTAACAGGTTAATCATGGTGATGAGGATCCCCTGACCAATGGCAAACCAGGCCAGTGCGACTGATGCCAGAACCGCCAGCAAATTGATGGTCCGGGTACCCGGGGCGTGTTTGTATAACCCTTTGTACAACATAAAACGCACGGTTACCGCGCATACCAGCAGTATCATTACCCATGCCATGAGCTGCTCAGTCAGGGTCAGGCTGATGCCGCCTACGGCTACCGACATAATAAGGCTGGCGCGATGCCCTGCCACTGGCAGCCGACTATGCTTGTTCATGTTCGTTTCGCTTTGATTGGGTTTCTGGCAGTGCTGCGAGCAGGGCAAGGCATTGATGCCGGTGCGCATCACCGGCGCTGGCAGGAACAATCTGCTGGCCGGCTTTCAGACCAAAGCACAGATTTTGCTGGCTAAGTGAGACAATCTGATAAGCCACGCTACTGATATCTTCCTCCAGTGTGGCACTGTTGGTATCAAGCATAAGATAGCCGGCTGAACCGGCCTGCTCACTAAACACTTTGACTACAGGCGGGCCTCCTTTCGCAACCGATTTCCATGCAATGCGTTGCACCGGATCGCCGGGGTGATAGGATTTAAGCGACTGAAAGTCATCATGGCCTGGGGCATGAAATGTGGCGGTGGTGTCTTCTGCGTCAAGCGGACGCAGGGCAATCCCAGCGCTGGATAATTTAGGATAGACCGTCAGCGGCTGAGTAAAGTCAAGATGTGTCCAGCAGCGAAACAGTCCCAGCGGATACTCGCTAGCAAATGTCACCCGGGGCAGGCTGAATATGCCTCGCCGATAAGTAAAACGGGGCAGGCTGATATTTCCCGGGGATTCATCAAGGTCAACAGTAATGCCGTTGTCGTGCCCCCACCACTGGACGTGCAACTCGCCGCTGGGTTTTTGATGGTGCGGAGCGGTCAGTTGAAACTGAAACGTGGCATTGTCACCGGCATACACAGGATTAACGCCTTTTGCCTGTAACTGGATGCGGGCAAAATTATGATAGCTGACAAATAGATTAATTAAGCCCAGTGCAATGAAAAAGTAAGTCAGCAATAACAGCATATTATTCTGGTAGTTCGTACCCAAAATAAACATACAAAGACACAATACAAAAAAACAACTGCCAAAAAAGGTCGGCAAAATAAAAATAGACTGCACATCCAGCTGATGTCGGCGTTTACCGGGGATTCGGTTGGCCAGCCAGCGTAGCAACAAGCGGTTGCGTAATCGGGCTATCATTGTCAGGCCGCCAGAGGATCGACACTTTCTAATAATCGCTGGCTTAACACGGCCTCGGCGGCAGACTCCTGATTGGCTGAGCGCAAACGATGTTCGGCTACCGCAACAAAAACAGCCTGCACATCTTCAGGCACAACATAATCGCGCTCATGCATGTACGCCCAGGCTTTAGCCGCCTGTAATATTGCTTTGCTGGCCCGGGGAGATAAAGCATTCGGGAAGCCCGGCGTGGTCCTGCTGGTCGTCACCAGCCGCAAAATATAATCCAGTACCGGGTCAGCGGCATTCACGTTGACGACATCCTGCTGCCAGGCCAACAGGGTCTCGATATTCAGCAGGCTGTTCAGGGGTTGCTGATGTCGCTCGCTGCGTTGTCGCAACATGGCTTTTTCGGCTTCCCAGTCAGGATAACCCAATGAAATACACATTAAAAAACGATCCAGCTGCGACTCAGGCAGCGGGTAGGTGCCGGACTGATAACCCGGGTTTTGTGTCCCCACCACAAAAAATGGCTCGGGAAGCGGATAGGTGGTCCCGTCTATACTGACCTGGTGCTCTTCCATGGCTTCGAGCAGGGCGCTCTGGGTTTTAGGGCTGGCCCGATTAATTTCATCGGCCAGTACCAGCTGATTAAAGACCGGACCATGGCGAAACTCAAAGTCCCGGCTATGGCTGTTGTAAATATTGGCGCCTAGCATGTCGGCGGGCAGCAGATCAGAGGTAAACTGAATTCGCGAGAAGTCCAGCCCGAATAAATTCGCCAGGCCATGTGACAGGGTGGTTTTACCCATACCGGGCAAATCTTCGATTAATAAATGTCCTCTGGCCAGCATGCAGGCCACGGCCAGTTTCAGCTGTTGAGGTTTTCCAATAATATGCTGACCCAGAGCATTAATCAGCCCGGTAAATTCTTTACTTATCATCCGTGGCTACCACCGATTTCTAATGACGTTATTACTATAAACCAAGACGAATTCATGAAACCGTCGCTTCACTAATACGTGAGTATAGTCAGAAAAGCACAACCGGTTATTTATTCAGCTAAAACGGGTGGATTTAGGCATGATAAAGTGCTGCGCCAGATTTTTGGGTTGTCTATAATGGGGCAACTATTTAAGGAAGTGGTTTATGAAAAGTATTGAAATTGATGACGATTTGTACGCGTTTATCGCCGGGCAGACAAAACACATAGGCGAAAGTGCATCAGATATCTTACGTCGATTGCTCATGCCGCACTCTCAGAACGATACTCCACCTTCTGCGGCCCGGCAATCCAGCGCTGCACCGGCACCAGCTCCTGCACAAAGCCGGCCGGCTACGGTGACCAAACCGACAACATCTGGCAAATCATCAGCACGTCGTGTCACACGCTCGTCCATTATAGAGCGGCTGGACGCCGACACCCTGACAAGTTACACCAAGCGCGTTGATCTGTTTTTGTTTATCTTGTCACAGCTGCATGAACTTCACCCGGAAGATTTTGCGCGGGTTGAAGAAATAAAAGGCAAAAACCGTGTGTATTTTGCAACGTCCAAAGAGGCGCTGCTCAACACCGGCAGTAGTACAAATCCAAAACAGATTCCGCAAAGTCAGTATTGGGTTGTTACCAACAATAATACCGCCAAAAAGCTGGCTATGTTGGAGCAGGTCTTGCAGTTACTGGGCTATGACAACACGACTGTAGAAACAGTCATGAATCGTTTTGCCTGATGGCTTTATCAGGCGCATTCCAATTTACTTAACAAGGAAACTGCATGGCACTTCATCCAGAGGCGGGTAACGCCGCCGCCCCGGAACAGCTGATTAATGTAGCTGAACTGGTTAGTCAGTATTACGCCTACAAACCCGAAGCCACCACACCAGGCGAGGCAGTCTCATTTGGAACGTCGGGTCACCGCGGTACATCAGCCAATGTAACCTTTACTGATATGCATATTGCCGCTATCTGTCAGGCGCTGGCTGAGTATCGTCAGCATCAGAACATTACCGGGCCGGTGTTTGTGGGGAAAGATACCCACGCGCTGTCTGAGCCGGCCATGCTGACCGCGATTGAGGTACTCAGCGCTAATGATATTGACGTGGTGATTCAGCGAAAAGACAATGCCAGCCGCGGCTACACGCCCACGCCGGTGATCTCGCGTACAATTATTCGCTACAACAAAGACCGTACAGAAGACTTTGCTGATGGCATCGTGATTACCCCGTCACATAATCCGCCGACAGACGGCGGGTTTAAATACAATCCTCCTCATGGCGGTCCTGCCGACGGGGATGTGACCAAAGTGATTGAACAGCGCGCTAATGCCTTGATTGCTGAAAATAACCGTGATGTAAAACGCCTGCCACTGCGTGATGCAATGGCCAGTGGTCTGGTTAAAGAAGATGACTTTATGGAAGCCTACATTGACGACCTGGCCCGGGTTATCGATATGGATGCCATCAAAGAGGCTAATCTGACACTGGGAACGGACCCACTGGGCGGCGCAGGTGTGGGCTACTGGGATCGGATTGCTGAAAAATATGGACTGTCCATCACCGTGGTAAACGATAAGGTTGACCCGCAGTTTGGTTTTATGCGCCGTGACAAAGACGGTAAGCTGCGTATGGACTGCTCATCTGCCTATGCGATGGCCGGGCTGATTGAGCTTAAAGATAAATTTGATCTGGCTTTTGGTAATGACCCGGATTTTGACCGTCACGGTATCGTGTGCAAAAGCTCTGGTCTGATGAACCCGAATCATTATCTGGCCGTGGCCATCAATTACCTGTACCAGCATCGTACTGACTGGCCGGCATCACTGAAAATCGGTAAAACGCTGGTATCCAGCTCCATGATTGACAGAGTCGCTGACTCACTGGGTCGGGAACTGGCTGAAATGCCGGTTGGCTTTAAATGGTTTGTACAGGGTATGAGCGAGTCGACGATCGGTTTTGCCGGTGAGGAAAGTGCCGGTGGCATCTTCCTGGAGCGCAATGGCGATACCTGGGCCACCGACAAAGACGGCTTTATTTTATGCTTACTGGCAGCTGAAATTCTGGCGGTAACCGGTAAAGACCCGGGCGAGCACTATCAGGAGCTGACCGAAAAATTTGGCGCTCCGGTATATGAGCGGGTAGATGTTGCGGCGTCTCTGGAAGAGAAAAAAGCATTATCTGCCATGGATGCATCGGTAGTGACCAGCGATTCTCTGGCAGGCGATGCTATCACTGCGGTTCAGACTAAAGCGCCGGGTAATGATGCAGCGATTGGTGGGGTAAAAGTCTCCACAGATAATGGCTGGTTTGCAGCACGGCCGTCAGGCACGGAACAGATTTATAAGATTTATGCAGAAAGCTTTAAAGGTGAATCTCACTTACAAAGTCTTATCAGTGAAGCTGAAAAATTAGTCGGCTCGATCATTGGGAAAAGCTAAATGTATCCATTTGGATAATAATAGGTAAAAATAATGTTAATAAATGAGAGGTTTTTGAAAATTCCTCTCATTTTTTTTGTTTGTTAACAAAAAAATTACAACAAATCGTTTTTTACACTGCTATATTGCGGTCATGTCGTTGTTCAATTTTGTAATTTTATTACTTTTTTGAACCTTGCTGTTGGTTGTTTTGTATTCAAGACCAAAGCTTTTTCTTTATTTGAGAGATTGATATGAACGCAAAAGCATCAAAATCCAAGTCTATGCCTAAAGTCCAGCTGGACAAGGGCGATTTCAAATCATCGGTTATTCGTCATCTGCACAGCACACTGGGAACTGACGAAAACAAAGCCAATAATCATGCATGGTGGAAAGCCACCTGTGCAGCAATGCAGGAAAATGTGCTCGAGGGGCTTCGCCGCACGCAAAAAACTCACTATATGAATGACACGCGTGCCGTGCATTATTTTTCAGCTGAGTTTTTAATGGGTCGCCTGCTTTCTAACAACCTGCAAAACTTTGGTTTGTATGAAGTAGCCGAAGCCGGGCTCAAAGAGCTGGGTGTGGATCTGGCTGACATTCTGGAAGAAGAACCGGATATGGCACTGGGCAATGGTGGTCTTGGCCGTCTTGCTGCGTGCTTTATTGACTCTCTGGCGACCATGGAACTGCCAGCGATTGGCTATGGTATTCATTACGAGCATGGTCTATTCCGTCAGGAAATCAAAAGCGGTGCGCAGATTGAGCGTCCAGATAGCTGGCGTGACTACGGCAACCCGTGGGAAATCTGCCGTCCGGAATCTATTCAGGAAGTGTCGCTGTACGGTTACGTAGAAACCAAATACGGCGAAAATGGCCGCATCCAGAAAGAATGGCACCCGGGCTCGATGGTAAAAGGGGTTCCGTGGGATATTCCGGTAGTGGGTTACGGCGGTAAAACGGTGAATGTGTTGCGTTTGTGGCAGTCAGAAGCCTCTGATTACTTCAACTGGGACGTATTCAACTCTGGGGGTTATGTCGATGCCCAGCGCGAAAACGTGCAGGCAGAAACAATTTCTAAAGTGCTTTATCCTAATGATGAAACCGAAGCGGGTAAAGAATTGCGCCTGATTCAGCAATACTTCTTCTGCTCGTGTTCATTAAAAGACATCATTCGCCGTTATAAGCGTGCCCATGGTGATGACTGGAGCCGCTTTGCCTCTCAGGTCGCGATTCAGTTGAATGATACGCACCCGGCCATTGCCATCCCTGAACTGATGCGGATTCTGGTGGATCGCGCCGAACTGGACTGGGATACTGCCTGGGGTATCAGCACCAAAGTATTTGCCTACACTAACCATACTCTGTTGCCAGAAGCACTGGAGAAATGGCCTGCACGCATGCTGGAAAAAATCCTGCCGCGTCACCTGGAAATCATTTATGAAATTAACCACCGCTTTATGAGTGAAGTGGATAAAAAGTGGCCTGGCGACAACAGCATGAAGTCTAAGCTATCTATCATTGAAGAAGGCAATGAAAAGATGGTGCGGATGGGACACCTGTCGGTTATCGGTTCATTCCGGGTTAACGGCGTGGCTGAACTGCATTCTCGTTTGGTGAAAGAGAACCTGTTCCCTGAATTTGATCAGCTGTGGCCAGACAAACTGACTAACGTGACTAACGGTATTACACCGCGTCGCTGGCTGAAAGCCTGTAACCCGCCATTGTCGGCACTGATCGACAAAAAAGTGGGCTCAGACTGGCCGCTGGAACTGAAAAAACTGGAAGGCCTGGCTAAACATGCCACCAATAAAACTTTCCAGAAGCAGTTCATGAAAGTCAAAGAAGACAACAAAAAGCTGCTGGCCGAAGAGATCAAGGCATCAACCGGTATTGAGGTTGATACTAATGCTATCTTTGATGTGCAAATCAAGCGCTTGCACGAATATAAACGCCAGCATCTAAACCTGCTGCACATTATGGCACTGTACCGTCGTATTCTGGAAAACCCGGAATATGACATGCATCCGCGGGTGTTTATCTTTGGCGCGAAAGCCGCTCCGGGATACAAACTGGCCAAGGATATTATTTTTGCCATTAATAAAGTTGCCGATAAGATCAATAACGATCCTCGTGTTGGTAATAAGCTTAAAGTGGTATTTTTGCCTAACTACCGGGTGTCGCTGGCGGAAAAAATGATTCCAGCGTCAGATGTGTCTGAGCAAATCAGTACAGCAGGTAAAGAAGCATCGGGAACCGGCAATATGAAACTGGCCCTGAACGGCGCTATCACCATTGGTACGCTGGACGGAGCGAATGTGGAAATTGCCGAGGAAGTGGGCGATGAGAATATCTTTATTTTTGGTCTGACAGTAGAAGAAGTCAACGAGGTGAAAGCGAATGGCTATAACCCGAAAGACTATTACTACAAAGATGCAGAGATAAAAGCCATTCTTGACTGGCTGGAAACAGACTACTTTACGCCAGGCAAGCCAGGCGCACTGGTTTCCATCAAGCAAAGTTTACTGGATCTGGGTGACCCGTATCTGGTACTGGCTGATTTCCGTGCGTACTCAGATGCACAGATTGAAGTGGACAAAGCTTATCGCGATAAAGAGCGCTGGGCACAAATGGCCATCATCAATACTGCCAAGATGGGTAAGTTTACCTCTGACCGGTCCATTCAGGATTATGTTGATCGGGTCTGGAATCTGAATGCCTGCCCGGTAAGTCGTCCGAACGACTAACCGGATAGCAGCAAAAAAACCGCTGAGCTTTGCAAAAAGCCAGCGGTTTTTTTATTTACACGCTTCTTCATTCGCGGGTAAAAGTGAACTGAAACTGACACTGGTTACGTTATTAATAATGAAAATTGCATACAGAATCTAAACAAGCTGACCAATGACCAGGAGGCAATACCATGAAAGCAAGACAACTACTTATTATCACAGCAGGGATTGCTTCTGTTCTTTTTATCCATCAGGCCACGGCTGGTTTGCAAAGCACCGAAACAGACAAGCCGATGCCGCAGGATACGCAGGCAACAGAGCTGACGGCTGAAGAGCAGGCTGAACTGGATGCAAAACGGGCTGAGGTGGAAGCGGCATTTGATTCGTCAGAAGGGCGCACCGAAGAGCGTCAGCTTGCTGAGCAGGAGATGCAAAAGGCGATGGATGAGCATCAGCAGAAAATCGTCCGGGAAAAACATGACAAAGGCCAGGTGGTGTCTGAGCAGGAACTTGAGCAAACCGAGCGCGAAGCGCTGGGCTCAGAGTATGAATAAAACGGTTTTGTGACATACCCGGCCGCTCAATAGTGCCGGCAGCTTGTCTGAACGGACAGGGCAGGTAAACTGGGAGCCTGTTTTGTATATTGTGATAAAACAATGACCGATGAAGTAACAATTGAAGATGAGCTGCTTGGTGAGGGAAAAGCTGCGGAAAAAGGCGCGCTGATTACCGCGCACTATCGTGGTTTTCTTGCCGACGGTACGGAATTTGATTCCTCTTACGCAAAAGGGCGTCCGTTTCAGACGGTGTTATCTAAAAACAAAGTCATTCAGGGCTGGTTTATTGGCTTGCAGGGGATGAAAGTGGGCGGTAAGCGTAAATTGTGGGTGCCGGCATCACTGGCCTACGGTGAGCGCCAAATCGGTGCCATGATCCCACCTGGCAGTGACTTATATTTTGAAATAGATTTACTGGAAGTACTGACTCGGGACGACTGACCCGGGACGATTAGGCCGGGCAAATTTTATGGTTTGCAGTGCGGGGCGCAGTCGGCCCCGCCATGCCTGACAACATTGTGAAAAGTGCGTCGCTGTAACGGTTTGTCATTTAGCCAAACAACAGATTCATCAGTTCGTGCGCTCCGAACATCACGATTTCAAAGGCAATAAGCACAATAATTATCCATTCGAGAAAGGAGGAATGCTTGTGCTTCAGTTCATCTGCCAGCATCTCAAATAACTCGTGAATCACATTAAGTTTGTTGGTCAACAGTTCAACCCGCGTGCGGATGTCCATGTAGCGGGCCGTTGCCTGATAAGCCATTTCATATTCCGGGTATTCCCAGAAAAATTCAGGAATATCCAGCAAACCATAATGCAGAAAGATGTCACTTTTGGTGCTAAACAGATGGCCTCTTATTTTGGCTATTTCACTGGGACTAAGCTTGATTTTACCGGTTGCCGCCAGCGCTTTAGGCAAATGGGCGTAGGTCAGAATTGTATCCTGAGCACGCTGTTCATAATCATTAAGCTTAATCGACTGGGCCAGCGCATGACTGATAGACAAGCGCTGCAATGGCGTATCCATACCAAGTGTAATCAGGTCCCGCTGCAATTTAAGTTCGCTGCCTTCTACGGTAAAGCGAAAATGCTCCTGATGCTGGCAGGCCAGAATATCACCGGCAAATTTGAGCCGGTGGAGCAGGGACAGGCGCTCATCTTCATCAATACCCCAAAACACAATGACGCCGTAATCAAATACCCAAGCTTCGCCGCCAGGCAAACCCAGCAGGATGGCATCCCGGTATCGGGTACCAATATCAATGGAGAATTCTGTTTCAATCATGTCGGGCTCAGGAAGCAAAAACACCGACACCCGGTCGTTGGAGAAATGCATAATGGTAATCGCAAAAAAATAGTGGCGGATTATGCGTTGAAAAGCGTTGAAAGGGCTAACGGGAAAATTTGCTCCTGAAGAGCAAGAAATGTGATGGTGGGCGGGGCATGTCCCCACCCGAATGTGGTGTTAAAATATCCTAGCTAACGCAGAATAATCAAAGGGACCGGCGATTTTTCAATCATTTTGAGTGTATTGCTGCCGACAAAAAACTGGCGTAGACGGGAATGGCCAAACGCGCCCATCACCATCAGCTCAATATGATGGGCTTGCTGGTACTCGCTTAAGGCATTGTGAATATCGCCTTCCAGCCAGGCGCTCGTCACATTCAGGCCTTTTTCAGTCAGTGCACTGGCGGCCTGCTGGAACTTATTTTCCAGTTCTGGTTCATTATTTTTCACCGACACCAGGTGGCAGTCGATGCCATGCAACAAGCCGCCTTCGAGTACTTTTTGCAGTGCCCGGTCGGCTGACTCCCGCCCGTCGTAGGCAATCATAAAGGACGTGGGAGGCTGAAAATGCGCAGGCACAATCAGCACCGGATGGCAGGCTTTGCGTAGCAACGTTTCAATATGCGAGCCAATGGCCTGAAAGTTATCGCGCTGCTGGCTGCAGCGGCCCAGCACAATAAGCCGGGTGTCAGACTCAAGATTCATTACCGCTTCAATTAAATCGCCGTGTCGCTGCAATGTTTCTACCGCTTCCACTCCGTCGTTGCGGGCTTCTGCGGCCACTCGCTGCAACAGCTCGTCGCCCAGCTGAAGCGCCAGGCGGGCTTTTTGTTCATCCAGCTCTGTCAGCTGTTCAAGCAACACTGCCTGTGCCCCAAGCCCGATAGCACCGGTCAGATCATCCGCGCCATGCTGGTAATGTTTTTCCAGGGTATGTAGCAGGGTCAGTGGCCGGTTTAGCTTCAGCGCGGCCCAGACACCGGCTCTGGCAACCGATGAAGTGATTGCAGAGCCATCAATACAGGTAATTATTTTTGTCATAAGCCGTTCCTTAATGTCCGCCCATCAGTTTGTCTACTTCAGCCGGATCATTGTGTACTCCAAATTTGTCCACCACGGTTTCGGTGGCGGCATTCATACCGACCACATCGACCTCGGTACCTTCCCGGCGAAACTTTATCACTACTTTATCCAGTGACGATACTGCGGTGACATCCCAGAAATGCGCATAAGTAAGGTCTATAACTACTTTACGACTTGCTTCGCTAAAGTCAAAAGCCTCCGTAAACTGCTCCGAGGAGGCAAAGAAGACCTGACCATATACCCGGTAGGTGCGCTGCTGGGTGGCAGGATCATAATCCGATTTTACGGCCATAAAGCGGCCAATTTTATTGGCAAAGAATAAAGTGGCCAGCAGCACGCCAACCAGAACACCCAGTGCCAGGTTGTGGGTATAGACCACCACGCAAACTGTGGCAATCATAACAATATTGGATGACAGCGGATATTTGGGCAGATCCCGAATCGAAGTCCAGGAAAAGGTACCAATGGACACCATAATCATCACGGCCACCAGTGCGGCCATCGGGATCTGACGCAGCCAGTCATCTAAAAATACCACCATGACCAGTAAAAACGCCCCGGCGATAAAGGTGGATAACCGGCCGCGACCGCCGGACTTTACATTGATAATCGACTGGCCAATCATCGCGCAACCCGCCATACCTCCGAACAAACCAGCCCCGATATTAGCTATCCCCTGGCCCTTACATTCCTGATTCCGGTCGGAGCGGGTGTCGGTCAGATCATCAACGATGGTCGCCGTCATCATGGACTCAAGCAAGCCTACTACAGCAAGGCCGATGGAGTAGGGAAGGATAATCTGCAGGGTGTCGAGATTGAGCGGTACCTCAGGCCATAAAAAAACAGGCAGGGTATCTGGCAGCTCGCCCATATCACCCACGGTGCGTATATCCAGCCCCAGAATAATATAAACAATAGTCATCGATACAATGCAGACCAAGGGCGAGGGAAGTATCTTGCCGATCACCGGTACATAGGGAAACAGATAAATAATCCCCAGGCCGGTAGCGGTCATCGCGTAGACATGCCAGGTCACGTTGGTAAGCTCGGGCAGCTGAGCCATGAAGATAAGAATGGCCAGGGCATTAACAAACCCAGTGACCACCGAGCGGGATACAAAGCGCATTAGCTCGCCGAGTTTTAAAAAGCCGGCAATAATCTGGAACACGCCGGTCAGCAGGGTGGCGGCCAGCAAATACTGAAGGCCGTGGTCTTTAACCAACGTTACCATCAGCAGGGCCATAGCGCCGGTTGCCGCGGATATCATGCCAGGCCGGCCACCTACAAATGCGATGATAACGGCAATACAGAAAGAGGCATATAAGCCCACTTTTGGGTCAACACCGGCGATAATAGAAAAAGCAATGGCTTCGGGGATCAGGGCTAATGCCACAACAATACCCGCAAGCGCATCACCACGAATGTTAGAGAACCAGTCTCTTTTCATGTGATTAAGCATGCAAACACTACCTGATTGTGACCTCATACAGAGGTAAAAAATGTAAAACAGCAGAGATTCTCGCGGGAGCCGCGATATTGAGTTGCCCGGTTAGCAGGGCTAAAAGAAAGAGGGGGGAGCGCCTAGGGTGGCGTAAGTGTCAAGTCAGACTCCGTAATCAGTTTCTATAAAGTGATCATAACGCAGTTCTGGCGCTAAAAACAATCAACTTGCCCGGTTTTTATATATCTGCCATTTCCACCCATTACTTTGAAAGCCAAACTGACGGGCGGGTAAGTCAGGTGCTTATCCGATCCCGTCGTGTCAGTTTAAGGCATAAAATGTAGTTGAGAATACGATTTAGCCGGTCAGGGCTGTATCAGGCCTACATTTTTAAAAGTCACTTTGCCTGATGCCGGGTCAGCATCATTGTCATTGATAAATGTCATTTGCTCATATGTACCCGGGGCAAGCAGGCGGCCGACCGGAATCGCCACGCGCTGCCAACCGTCGTCGGCTTCCTGTCGGCTGAAAACCTGCCCGTAGGTTTGGATGCCGCCCAGGCTGATAACTTCCTGTGCCATTACGCTGTTATCATTATCAAACCCGATGCCTACGACTTCACTCAGCGCATCAATTTTTACTTCTGTAACCAGTATGGTGTCCGCATTTATGATGAATTCCCCCGAAATATGCTTCCAGCTGTTTCCGGTAAGCGTGAGCATGCGCCCGCTAGCGTCAATGTGTGACTGTCCATATTCCGGGTCGTCCTGTACCGGGTCATAGCTGTTTAGCGAGTAATCATTGAAATTCAGTGCGTTGTATAAAAGTACATTGCTAAATATCAGGCGGGGGGCTGGCGCACCGGCCAGCGGCTTGTCGTTATCCAGCGCAAATACCATTTGTGAATAATTGCCGGGATCAAAAAACTCAGCCAGATTTATGCTAAGTGTGGTCTGATGCTGACCGGCTTGATAGCCCTTATATGTCATGCCATAGGCCTGGGAACCATAAAACTGCATGATGTCCTGACGGGCAATGCGGTTGTTGGAATCAAACCCTAGCCCGGCAATCTCAGCATGGTGTTTACCGTACATCATCAGGCTCAATATGCTGTTCTCAGTCAGCGTAAAATTACCGTTAATCGCTTGCCAGGTGTTACCCTGCAACATCAGCTGATGATGTGCCGGTATGCTTACTTGATTATCTGCATTTTGCGTGCTGTAACCCTCTGGCATCTGCCGGGTAAAGTCTATAGCGCCGGGGATGGCTTCGGGTTGCCAGTAAGGCGCACCGACCTCATTACTGAAAATGCCGATGATGGGAGTGTTATTGACGGTGCGGGTAAAATTAGCCAGCTGATGTGCCTGGGGTATCGGCAAATGCTTGGGGGCCATCTGTTGCTGGATTTGGGTGGCAAAATCGCTATTAAGTTTATCCGGCTCACTGAACGGAACATCAATCACCGCCGTATAGCGGGGAGTGGCCGTTTTGAGGTTGTACAGGTAATTATTGATGAAATCAGACTGGGGGGCCTGTTCAAGATCATAAATTGCATAGCCTACTGACGAGTTCGCCCGATGAGTAAGAATAAAATTATTGATGGCGTTTACCCAGAATGCATCGTCTCCATCCACATTGGAGGCAGTAATACCGTTTCTGTACACATCCATATAATTGTAAAACAGATTTACCTGCCCCTGAGGTTTGGCATACAGGCCTCCCATTTTAACCGATGCCCACATTTTGCCCCGTTCATCGCCCATATCGTGAATCGTATTATTGAAAATAAAGCTGGGGCCGCGCATATTTGGCGCGGCACTGATACCGGCATAACCATGGGAAAAGTCATTGTTGTATACCAGCACATTTTGCTGGCCACCATCTAGTTCAATCAGATCATCGTTGGCATAGGCAAATTTGTTGTTATAAATGGCAGAGTCACGAATAAATCCGCCGTAGGTTTCGCCGTTAAACCGGCTTTCAATGACATCATTAAAACGAATATCCGGCGAGCCGGTAAAGGTATTGTTGCGTAATATAATTTGCCCTTCAAAGGCTGGGTCAGGATGGTTTGCATAGGCAATAAATGCATTGGTTCCTCTGGGATGACCATTACCCCAGTGGTTAGCCGACATCGCGGGGCTGTGCACATAACAGTTTTCAATAGTGATAACGCCTGACTGTTGCAAAAAGAAAGCAGAATCGTAATTAATGGCTTCCCGGTTTTCATCGTGAGCTACTCCGCGGTTGTAGTAGGCTGGTGGCCGCCCCCAGTTGGCAATATCACAACCATTTACCCAGATATGATGGGCTGAGTCGGCATGAAAACCCTGAATGCCGGCCCGGGCAATCGTAATATCCTCAAAATAAATGTAACTCTGCGAACCCAGCCAGATGGCAGAATTAGCCAGTTTATCTGCCACAATCGGGGTTGCCGGGTCTCCTTTTATCATGGCCCATGCGCCGGGTTCACCGGCAATGCCCAGTGCTTCTATATCCAGTGTGCCACCATGATAAATATCTGCCAGATGATAAATTTTATCAGGGTCAACCGGCGGTGCGTCCGGTCGGGTACTCACCTGCTGGCGGTAGGTCACAACAGCGCCGTCAGGCTGGGTAACCTGAACCTCAACGTCATAGGTTGACGCAGGCTGCAAATATACAATTACCCCCGCCAGCGCGCTGGTGGTGGGATCAAAATATAACGGATTGCCCTGCTGCCAGTGACTGTCACCTGCTGGTTTAAATCGCACGGTGCTGGTGGCAGCAGCCACTTGCTGTGGCAGCACAATACTGACCGACTCAATCAGGGGAGTCACCGTGAAAGGGCGGGGCGTGGTGCCGGCATTAGAATAACTGGAAAGCCCAAAATATAAGGAAAAAAGGAGGGCAGGAAAACAACTAAATACTGATTTCATAATACTTCCTGTGCTTTAAAAATGTCGGTAATTCAATGGCATATTTAATGGTAAGCAACAGGGGGGAATGAGCAATACAGCGCGGTGATTTGTAAGGTAGAAGGACAAATGAAAATAATCAGCCTGCTCAGCGGCTTAAGCGTTTAACCGTATTGGGTCTTCAAAGAAGGTTTAAAATCAAATAAGTAAAACAGTCAGCTTTTTAGGCGAAGAAAGAAGTAATAGCCTGTCTAGTCATACAAAAAACAGCAGGCCGGGATATCAGCCGGCCTGCCAGAATCGTGTAATCAGGCTCGTCTGTTGAGTTTTTCCAGCAACTGCGAGCAGGTACCTTTCATTTGCATATATTGCTGGCACTGCTCCAGCTCAGCAATGGCTTCCTGTTGCCTGCCCAGATTTGTCAGTGCAATGGATTTTTGCACGATAAAGCGACTTCGGTTACCAAATACAGCCTCAGCCTGTGCAATACTTTCTAATACCTGAGCATAGTTCTGTTCAGCCATGTCCAGCTCGATACGCGTATCAAACAAAGTTGGTGAGGCGTGTTCCCAATGCGTAATCAGCGTCAGATTCTGCGCTGCCTTGACGGGGTTATTCTGAGCCATTCTCAGGTTGTAAAGCACTTCCCTGATATAGGGATGGCCCGACACTTCGGGAGTTAGTGCACTAAACGCGAGAGTTTCAGCTGAGGCCAAATCGTTTTCTGCCAGTGCATTGGCTGCCGCAAAAGCTTGCCGATAACTATATATTAAAGAGGCAATACTCTCTTGCCGGCTAAAAACTTGCCAGCTTTGCTTATCAACCCGACGCCGGATATGGTCGCCGTATTCCCGGCGAACGTACTCTCTTACACTCAGGTCACGATTCTCCGGCGACATGTGAGTTCGCTGAAAATAGTCGGTCACTGTACCAATGGCAGCGTTCATTCCTTCATCAAGCGCGCTGTCAATCTGAGCATTAACCTGTGATAAATCAGCGCTTTGAAAGGCACTGGTAATCGACTCTTTTTTATATTTCCAGTATTTCGATAATAAGCTTTTTTGTTTTCCCTGAAAGTCAGCAAGGCGTTGCAATACATGGGCACTAGCCCGGGGAGAGTAACCAGCGGCTAACGCCATATCCAGCGCCAGCAGGTCAGCTTCATCTTCCTGATTACGCTTCCAGGCGGTGTTCCAGACGTTGGTTGATACGGTTTGAATAATGCCGCCATAGATAGCTGCTTTTGAGATATTTTTCTGGCCATGATTGGTAGGGTGGTAAGCAAACAGGTCCTCTCCGTCCTTATCCAATTTTGAATCTTTGATAACATTCGCCATGATAAATGCCGAAGAGAGCGTATTGATATTGTCATTATTGTCTGTGACTACTGACTCTCTTTCATGATGTCTCAGTACAATATGACTGACTTCATGCGCCAGCATCAGGGCGAGCTCATCTTCACTTTCAATATTTGCCAGTGCGCCCAGCGGCATGCTAATCATGCCGTAGGCATCAGCGTAAGGCGCAAAATTTTGTGAATGGATAACCTGTACCTGAATATTGACTGGCGTACCATTCCACTGCGCGATGACTTTATCGAGTATGGCGGTCAGGTAACGGTTAAGCTCAGGTGAATGTACAACATGAGACTGACGAATCTGATTAGCAGGAATATCCAGCCCGTCATAACTGATCAGGCGCCCCTCCCCGGATAGAGCATCATTACGCTGCTTGAACTCAGCGACTTCCTGTTGATCAATATAGCGTCCGTCAAAGCCGTTGTGCTTTTTAGAGCCAGTCATATTAGACAGGGCACTTCCAATGCCGTCCATAGTGCTACCACAGCCAGTCAGCCCGGCAAAAATGAATACTGATAGGAAAATATGCGGTAATTTCATCATTACTCTCCTGAACAGCCGCCACCCAGACCCATGGTCCCGGCTTCCTGATGGTCCGAGGCAAGGCTGGTTTGCAGTGTGATACATTTTAATGCTACTTGTTTGCCCTCGCTTAAGCGCAGATAGTACATATCAAGCCAGACCGGCTGGCCCTGCGAATCCTCGATTTGCACAAGTTCAAGCTCCTCGTTTATCTGAATAACGGCCACATCAGGCTCAGGTAATGCGGTTTTATCCACTGTACGCAGCACTTTGCCTTCAGCGTCCAGAATTTCTACCTGATCAGCTTCATAGCTTAAAATACGCATAGTCAGGTTATTTTCGGCGTTCGCGGAAAACATCCACATACAAAGTAAGCCGATGATAATTTTCTTCAACATGGGTAACTCCTTTATCCAGTAGTGTAGCGATGTAATGATAGGCACGACGGACGTGCAAATGGTGAAACAAGTGCTGCAGTAAAATCAGCAGCACCAAAATAAGCAAAGCCACCCAGTTGATGGGCTGAATATGTAGTACCTGATAAAAAATGATCGCGGTACCCAGAATCCCAGTGATAAGCAATACGGTGATGAGCGTAGTGCGTAACCATGGTGCTTTTTCGCCCGGAGTTTGCTGAGAGGGGCGATTTCTCAGTCCGTTCTGCCAAAGGCTGACTATAAAAATAAACAGAGCGTCAATGATGTCAGTGATGTCGATGTGTTTGTACACAGTGGGAGCGGGCCGGTATACCCGGTTTTGCATGGTAATAAGGTTGTCCAGTGCCATGGCGTGCAGGTAAACCCCGGGCACTTTACCGTGAACCGGCGTAGTCACGGTATCACGGGCGCCCTGAATAAATGCGCCGAGCATCACAATTTTGTTTTTAAGCAGAGAGTGGATTGTCTGACGGTCATCAACATTGCTGACAAATAAACTACTAACGGGGAGCGTTAGCGTATATGCACAATTCTGTCGCAGACTGTCATTCACTTTCCAAAACACCTCGGCCATTAATACTCTGGTGTAGTATTGCAACGAATCCGGTAGTACTGAGCAGTTTGTTGTATTGTGCACCATGTGCTGGTCAGGGTGTATCTGGCCACCCCACTGTAAATATAATGGGGTGGGGGCATCTGCTGATGTCAGTGTACAGTCATGGTTTTGCTGACAAAAAACATCAAACAAAGCACTTGCAGGGGTAGGCAGATTATTGGCAGTTAACGGATAAAAATCGCCGTATCCGGCCCATTGTACAGTGACTGGACGGGCCTTATTAAATAAGGCGTCATCGTCAAATGCAGTGGTCGTTGGCTGGGGAATAAATATCGGAGTTTTTGCGGCGTATCTTTGCACAACATTGGTAAGCCGACTGAGCTTTTCACCGACCTGAGTGCGGTCATGGGTATATAGAAAATCAACAAAGAGAGCGGCAGGTTCATGGCGAAGAATCTGACGAAAAATCTTAGACTGCTCGGTATAGGATAACGGCCAGTACTGGTTTTGTTCGGTCAGATAACTATCATCAATTAACACCACCACAATTTCATTGTGACCGGAATGTCCGGTAGAAGCCGGTTGCTGTCCATAAGACGCAGCACCAAAACGGTTTAGGGCATCAGCAGAAGCCTCATCAGAAGCGCTGGACAGGGCAAACGGGTCAAGAATATAAAAGGCGAGAATCAGCGCTGCACGAAATATCAGGTGCAGTCCGTTTAGTGTATTGATAAAAACTGTGGTTCTGCTGATGGTGCACCGTCCCCGGACCATAGCAAATACACCTAAACGACAGGTTGCTAGTTCATGCTGTTAGAGTTTTATAAGTTAAATATTATTTAACCCAGCGCAGGGGGCAGATGTCAATATAAAAAGTACAAAAAATGTACTGTAGGAGGGGTGGGATGAGCAGCATGCCGTTGCACACTGCTCAGTGAAATGATTAGTTGCTGATATGGTCGCTGATAACCTGATCAGTATTTTGGGCCGTGAAAATCTCAATCCAGTACCCATCCGGATCTTTGATAAACGCAATACCTTTCATAGAACCATCATTCAGGTTCTTTTGAAACGCAACGCCCAGATCGTCGAAGCGCTGGCACGCAGCGTTGGCATCAGGTACATGAAAACCGATATGGCCGAAACCCTTAGGTTCGCTATTACCGTTATGGTAGTCAGCGGTTTCTGGCGTATCACCCCAGTTATGAGTAAGCTCCAACATGGCTGGGCGGCCAAATGTCTGTACGGTACGGGCCTTGTCATCTTCACTGATGTCAGAAAAGTCTTCACCGGCAGCAAGAAAATACAGGGTAAATTTCATTTCTGGAAAGTCCAGGCGCTTTATCAGCGTCATACCCAGTACTCGGGTGTAAAAATCCAGGCTACGAGCCGGGTCGGCAATACGCAGCATCGTCTGGTTAAACACAAAGCCATCGGTGGCCGGATCTTTAGTTTCACACAGCCCATCAGCCTGATCAAAATGGCGGCTCATAGTCATGACTCCTTATTTTGAAGTAAAAAGAATATAAATTGCCGGGCAGAGTAATCAGCGACGGCGACCCTGCCAATCTCAAATCGTTTAATTCCCTTTATAACCCGCTGAGGCGCACCAGGGATCACCCCAGCCGGGCACCATTGTCTACCGGCTGGTCAGGACGCAGCAAAACCACGTCGTTATGGTGATAAAAACCGGTGACCAGACACTGGGACATAAAAGGGCCAATCTGTTTTTCAGGAAAGTTCACGACTCCCAGAATCTGGCGGCCAACCAGGTCCTGTTTGGCATACAGGGTAGTAATCTGGGCGCTGGAGCGACGAACGCCAATGTCCGGACCAAAGTCGATGGTTAGCTTATAGGCCGGGCTGTGTGCCTCAGGAAAGTCATCGACGGCGACGATGGTGCCGGCACGAAAGTCAATTTTGGCAAAATCATTCCAGCTGATGGTGCTCATGCGGTCATTCTCCGTTTGGTCAGTTGGTGTTTGATTCTTTGGGCGTTATTGGTAATCAGTGCGCCGGATAAAATAAGCGAAACCGCCACTATCACTGCGGTGGATAGCGGGCTGAAGCCAGCGGCATAGAGCGCCACAGCAGAGATCACCGGGGTGGCAAAGCTTATTGAGGCAAGCAGGCTCTGGTCGCCGTTTTTCATGCCTATATCCCACAGGTAAAAAGCCCCGCCAATCGGCCCAAGGCCCAGCAGTAGTGCATTGCACAGTTCGCTGGCTGTCCACGATGTCTGGGTCTGCTCCAGCCACAAGTGCGCAATCAGGGATAACACTGCAACTAGTAGTGACACCCAGCCAATATCCTCTACCTCACTGTGCGAACGGGAAAGAAACCAGGAATACCCTGACCAGATCAGCGCACAGGTGAAGGCAAGCAGATAGCCTGGCAGATATTGCATATCGGCTGACAGTGATTCGCCCGAGAGCACCAGAAATACCGATCCGGCAAAGCCGAGCAGGCCACCGGCCAGCGCAAACAGGCGCAGACCCTGAGGAGCAACATAAATACCCAGCAGTAACGGCCACAGATAACCAATCAGGCTGACTTCAACGGGAGGAGCGTATCGAATGGCCATAAAATAGCAAAAGTGAAAGCCAAACAAACACAGGGTATGCACCAGCCATTGCTGTGAGGTCATGGAAGAGGGTTTGAACACTGGCTTTTGTTGGATCAATCGTTTTATCACAATCAGCAAAAAGGAAATAGAAAAGCACACAACCAGCAGTTGAAAAGGCGGTATATCACGGGTGAAAGTACTAAATACGGCTAGCAACCCCCACATCAGTACAGCGATAAGCCCTGATAACGTCGGCATAAACAGGTATCCTGCAAAAATAAATCAGCATTTATCATACCCGGTAAGTAAATAGATTTTTGTGCTGAAAAGACACTCTTTTGGGTTGCAAAGACAGTTTTACCGAACGACAAAGAGTGGCGAAAGTATCGATTACAGACGCGAAAAGTGTTTGGGAGATCGGCCAAAAAACAGGGTAAACCGGCGACTGAAAGCGGAAATATCGTGATAACCCACTTCTTCGGCAACCCGGCTCACCGGCATGTCGGTAAACCGCAGCAGCGCCTGGGCTTTACGCATGCGGGTTTGGGTAATGTACTGGCCTACACTGATTCCGGTATGCGCTTTAAAGCGTTTTTTAAATTGCGTTTCACCCAGGCATGAGCGCCGGGCCAGTGTACTCACCGAAAGTGTGGCTGATGGCTGCTGCTGAATATAGCTGATAGCCTGCTCGATACGATCCGAGTGTTCACTGACCTGACGCTGGCTGAGCAGTAACTGTTTAAAAGCTTCAACCAGATAATGCTCGAGCGCGTCACTGGTGCTTTGCTGAAACTGTATTTCGGCGTAACTTAAAAAGGCAGACAATGCATCGGTTAGCCGGAACTTGGGCCCTTCCAGCTCCTGAAAGTGAGCAGGCAGGCTGGCAAGATCCGCCACAATAAAGCGGGCTTTTTCATCGGCACTGAAAGTATGTAAAACCCGAGCAGGCACCATAATGCCTTCGCCCACGCCGACCTTGCCGTTAAACGCCTCCATTTGCATGTGTATGGCCCCGTTAAGTGGCAGCACCAGCTGGCAGAATGTATGTGCATGTCGGGCAGCTGTTCTGGTATAGGCGCGTAGTGACAGGCTTTCCTTAAACATTGTTGTAGCAACAACCCGGTGAGTGTGTATAAGCACTTACGCTAAATCGACAGACACTGATTAGCAAGCACAAAAAAGCCGCCAGGGATTACCGGGCGGCTTGGTTTTCGAAGGGCTTTATAGCTTAAAAGCTGAATGTACGGCTAACGCTGGCCACCACCCGGAAGTCTCCGGTGTCGTAGTCCAGTGTGGTATCTTCTGCAGCTACTTCAAAGTTAAAGCCTTTGAAGCTGGTTTGATATGCAGCCCGAACGTGCTGGTAAGACTTATCGTTAACATCCCAGATCCACTTATCACCGTCCAGTGAGTTGGAGGTATCGGCGCTGATTCGAATGGCGTGATTCTCAGCAATCGCAAAGGTGTGTGCCACCATGCCGATAACGTGTCCGCCACCCAGACCAAAGTAGTCCCATGAATACCAGCTGTTAAATTCGGTTACACCAAAATCTGAGGTGTAGTTGAATTTAACCCAGGCTTCCGGGTAATTACTTTCATCCGCGTTAGTGGTACCCAGATAGGTGTAGTAAGCAATACCGTAATCTAATGACCAGGCATCGTTCAGCTGTGTCCAGTAACCGGCATAAAAGTCCAGTTCCTGATCAATACCACCGCCGTCGCCAAAATCCACGTTGGATGTCCAGGCGCCAGCGTACCAGCCGCTATCAGCAGCATAATCCAGACTTGCCTGTAGCGCCGGGTCTTCGTCGGTGTAGCTCACACCATTGAATGAATAATCTGATGCCAGCGTGACAGTAGAAGACCAGTTTGCAAAAGCAGCCTGACTGGCCAGTAGTGTGGTTCCCGCGAGGATAAATTTTACTTGTTGTTTCATGCTACGTCCTAGTGCGAAGTTTCTATTTTTTTGAAGTCCAGCTCGTTTTCTTCCGGTGAGCTGTCGATGGCGCGTACCGATCCGAATTTGCTGTAAAGAATGTAGCCAAGACAGCAATAAAACAGACCAATCACCAGTGCTCCAACCCATTGAATCTGCAGAAAATCAATCTTGAACAGCATGGTCAGGGCAGAAAGCGCGATAAAGTTAAACGCAAAATATTTTACCTTGCCTAAGCGGCTGGCAGACAAATTCAGGTTGTCGGTATACAGACGGATCAGCGAATCCAGTGAGTTGATAACAAAAACAATCCCCACAAACACCATCGCCATATTACGAATACCTGTCGTATCCAGTCCGGCGTTGTGGTAGTGATAAAGCACACCAAACCAGCCTGCAATCGGAATCGAAGGAATAATCATCATCGCCGCCAGAACCTGATATGTCTTCAGACCACCGCAGAATCGTGAGGTGAACTGGCCAATCATAATACTCCAGGCGAACCACCAGAAAAGATAAAAGGCATGATAATCATTAATCGGGAACAGGAAGTGCTGAATATTGGCAAAGTAACCACCCAGCATTTCCGTGGCTGCGAAATACTGGCCAACCTGGCTGTCGCCCCACAAAAACGCGCCGCCCCACATAAACAGAATCAGGGCTAGGAACATCCAGGTGGTCGAAACGCTCAGTATCCGCACGTACTTTATATCTGTACTGCTATATACCGAAAACGCAATGGCGGCAAAAACAATCAGATAGAAAGTAGGTACAATGGACTCGCCGTCGCCGATAGAGGGCAAATACCAGGGAAGGTTAGACAACAACAAAAATGCAGTAAAAGCACAGGTGCCGATGATGATCACATTGTTGATAAATTTCACCCAGCTAATTTCAAAGAATTTCACTTTGGGTTCAATAATGCAGAAGTAGAAACAGGTCAGAAAGTAGAATGACCAGATGAAGAAGCCCCAAAAGCCAAATTCAATCGCCAGTGGATTGGTAAAGCTGTATTCCGGGTTCGCTGCAGTATCAGCGTAGCCACCAAATTCGGTGAGAGGGAACATAATAAGGCCAACATCAAGGCCTGAAGTAAACAGAATCGCTATAAAAGTCAGCGTTCTGACGGGAGTGACGCCGATCATGCGCATATTTCCCCACTTAAATAGTATAAATACTATCGCCGCGAGCGTTAATGCGATGCCGGCACTAAGCCACATCATCATAAGATGTCTCCTGGTTTTTATTTCTTAGTTATACGTCTAACATCGTGTCAAACGGGGCGGGTTACATAACCCGCCACGAGGTCTTACTTACTGGCAGTAAGGGAAGTGCTGCGCTGGGTGGATTCCCAGTTCTGCTCTTCAATCACAGGGACGTTTTCAACCGGTAACAGGTTGTTCCCTAAAATGTGATCTGCTGCTTTTTCTGCAACCATAATGGTGGGCGCATTCAGGTTGCCGTTAGGAATCGTCGGAAAGATAGACGAATCCACAACGTGTAAATTGTCAATGCCGTGAACCCGGGTTTGTGAGTCCACTACCGCCATGTCATCCTCGCCCATTTTGCAGGAGCAGGAAGGGTGGTAAGCACTTTCAACAGCGTCGCGAACAAATGCATCAATTTGTTCGTCGGTTTGTACATCTTCACCAGGCTGAATCTCGCTGCCGCGATATTGGTCAAAGGCAGGTTGATTAATAATCTCCCGGGTCAGACGAACACAGGCACGGAATCCTTCAATATCGTCCTGATGCTGAAGGTAGTTAAACTGAATGGCCGGGGCATCGTCTGGATTTGATGTTTTAACCCGAACAAAACCTCTGCTACGTGGTTTATTGTGCCCGATATGTACCTGGAAGCCGTCGCCTTCAAAGGCGCTTTTGCCGTCGTAACGAATGGCTGCAGGTAAAAAGTGATACTGCAGATCAGGCCACTCAACCCCTTCTTTTGAGCGGATAAAGCCGCATGATTCAAAGTGGTTCGTAGCGCCGAGCCCGGATTTAAACAACATCCACCGAGCACCAATCATGCCCTTGGATACCAGCCCTAATTCCCGGTTCAGTGAAATTGGCTCTTTACAGCGGAACTGGAAGTAAAATTCCAGATGGTCCTGCAGGTTTTCACCCACACCCGGTAAATGATGGTTGCACTCAATGCCAGCCGCTTCAAGATGGGTTTTATCACCGATACCAGAAAGTTGTAGCAGGTGAGGAGAACCGATTGAACCGGCGCTCAAAATCACTTTGTCAGCCCGGGCGTCAATCAGATCGTCCTTGAGTTTATAGCGAATACCGACGGCTTTTTTACCTTCCAGCAGCACTTTTTGCACAGTAGCGTGCGTGACAATGGTCAGGTTGTCGCGGTCTTTTACCGGGTCCAGGTAGGCGCGGGCTGATGAACAGCGCTGACCGTCTTTCACCGTCATGTGCATCGGACCAAAACCTTCCTGCTGAGCACCGTTATAATCCAGTGTCTCTGCATAGCCAGCCTGTTTACCCGCGTCAATGAAGGCTTTGTACAACGGGTTTTTCATTTCATTACCGTTGTTAGTCCCTAACGGGCCGTCTCCACCGCGGTATTCATCGCCGCCCATGTACCATTGTTCGGCCTTTTTGAAGTAAGGCAGACAATGCTGGAAATTCCAGTTTTTAGCGCCGTATTGTTCCCATTCATCAAAGTCTTTGGCGTGGCCACGTACGTACACCATACCATTGATAGACGAAGAGCCGCCCAGCACCTTACCGCGAGGGCAGTGCATGGAGCGGTTATTCAGATAAGGCTCTTCTTCAGTGGTAAACTGCCATGCATACTTTTCCGTGTTCATCGGAATAGAAAGGGCAGTGGGCATCTGAATAAAAATGCTTTTGTCACTGCCGCCGGTTTCTACCAACAGTACCTTCTTGCTGGAATCTGCACTGAGGCGGTTGGCCAGTACACAGCCGGCAGAGCCGGCGCCGACGATGATATAATCAAACTTCTGCATAGCGTCTCCTTAAAATGGTGCTTCCAGATCAACCATGCCGATGTAGACCGATTTGGTCTGGGTATAATGATCCAGGGTTTCGATACCATTTTCACGGCCCACACCGGATAACTTATAACCACCAACCGGCATCTCAGCAGGGGATGCACCCCAGGTATTAATCCAGCAGATACCGGCTTCAAGCTGATGAATCACACGATGAGCGCGGGTAATATCCTTGGTCATCAAACCCGCTGCCAGGCCCAGAGAAGTGTCATTGGCGCGACGTACGACTTCTGCTTCATCTTTAAACGTCAGTACACTCATGACCGGACCAAAAATTTCTTCCTTCACGATGGTCATGTCATCGGTACAATCAGTAAAAATGGTCGGCTCTACAAAGTAACCGCCTTCAGCGCCCGCGGGCGTCATAGTATTGCCACCGGTAACCAGAGTTGCGCCTTCTGCTTTACCTTTTTCGATATAGCTCATGACCAAATACTGATGCTTTTTAGAAATCATGGCACCAAAATTGACCTCAAGATCCATCGGATCACCGGCTTTGATATTCTGTTCGGTACGTTCAACCAGTTCTTTCATAAAGGCTTTATACTGACTTTCGTGTACAAATACACGGGTACAGTTAGTGCACACTTCACCCTGAGTATAGAAGTTACCCAACATGGCCGCCGATACCGCCTGAGAAACATCGGCATCTTCAAATACGATAAGCGGTGACTTACCACCCAGCTCCATCGTGACATCTTTCAATGTTGCAGCAGAGGCTTGCATCACTTTTTTGCCAGTACCCACTTCACCAGTAAACGATACTTTCTCAATATCAGGATTGTTGGTCAGCCACTGGCCCACATCACCGTCACCCAGTATCACGTTAAATACACCCGCAGGCACACCGGCTTCGATGTACACCTTAGCCAATTCTATCGCACCGCGAGGCGTTTCTTCTGAGGGTTTAAAAATCATGACATTACCGGCTGCCAGCGCAGGCGCTGATTTCCAGCATGCGATTTGGATAGGGTAGTTCCATGCACCGATACCTGCGCAGATACCCAGTGGCTCTTTACGCGTGTAGTAAAAGTCTCCACCCAGGTCCTGCTGCTGACCGACCTGAGTAGGTGCAAGATTCGCGAAAAACTCAATGGCATCAGCTCCGGTCACCACATCTACGCAGTTTGCTTCCTGCATTGGCTTACCCGTGTCCAGAACTTCATAACCGGCCAGTTCATCGTTTTTCTCGCGAAGCAGGGCGACAACTTTCAGCAGGATGCGCGAACGCTCCATGGCTGTCATTCCGGCCCAGGCTTTGAAACCTTCTTTTGCGCTTTCGATAGCAGCAGTTTTTACTTTGTCATCGGCGACTTCGATTTCATAAATTACTTCACCAGTGGCAGGATTTATTACGTCAATTGTCTCGCCGCTGTCATTTGCCAGCGGGGCACCATTGATGAAATTCTGCAGACGCGGTTTCGTCATATAATTAAACTCCGTTGAAAGTCAGTCTTATTGATTTTTAAATTCAGCTCAAACGGTTTTGCGTAAATTCCAGACACGCAAATTCCCGCCAATCATTGAGCCTTTCCGATGGCGTAAAAACGGGGATATTCCTGTGTTTATGCTGCTTTAAGCCTATATATACTAAAGGAAGTACCGTTCAGGCTCAAAAAAATCTGCAACTTTTTATTAAATTTCCGCCAGGTCGGATGTCCTGGTTCACGCTGCTCATCTCATGTAAATGGTTGCTCGGCGATAATTGAAAGTTAAAAAAGTATAGTACGCAAACTGGTTTTTATATCAGGTCTAACTATACTCAATAGCAGTATGCACAAGGGTTATAGCGATATGGTCGAGTATGTCTGGCTGGCACAGATAAGGCGGTATAAATGACCATACCTACGGCAGGTTGTATGCTTTGTGATGGCGTGGTGTAGTAAGCGTTTTAATATGTTAGTAGTTGCACGTTTTTTGAACCGGGAAGTGAGATTTTAATGCATGGTATGCATCAGACACTGGCGACAATTCCAAACCGATATGTATTTATCAATCAGGTTGAACAATTTGCAGTCAGACATTCACATTTTTCACTGATGCTGGTGGATGTGGTCAGATTTTCTGATGTGACCACCAGTTTGGGAATTTGTACCGGCGATAAAGTTCTGTTGCAGATTGCCAACCGAATCATCAACTTGTTTGGGGATGAGGTGGGGGTTGGCCGCATGAGTGGTGATGTTTTCGGGCTACTTTTACCTGGCCAGACAGACCAGAAAAAAGCTCGCGATAGTTACGAGCGACTCAGCGAACATTTTAAAGCCCCCATCCAGTATGACGAGCATGCCTTTATAGCTGATTTTAATGTTGGCGTGGTGCAGGGGCAGCACAGCGATTTTGAGGTGGCGTTTTTTATCTCACGGGCGGAAGCAGCTTTAAAACAGGCCAAAGAAAATCGCTATGAGAATTTCTATTATATGCCCGGCACTGAGCCAGCGCTCAACGGTCGGCGTCTGGCATTAAAGGCCGACTTACGGCGGGCCATTTCCAATAACGAACTGGAACTGTATTACCAGCCCAAAGTTGATTTAACAACCCTGACTATTGTGGGGGCCGAGTGTTTGCTGCGCTGGAACCATCCATTAGACGGCGTGGTGTTCCCTGGTCCGCTGATAGAAGCCGCTGAGTCTTATCATATGATGAATGAACTGGCTTACTGGACGCTCAAGCAGGCTTTTCATGATCTGACGGTGATGTGTCTGCACCGGCTGGATATTAAAATTTCAATTAACATGTCACCTACACAGTTATATGACAGCAAGCTCATTAGTCATATCAGAACGCTGTGTGCACAATCAGGCCTCAACCCATCGTGTTTTGAGTTTGAGCTGACTGAAGATGTCGCCTTATCAAACTCTCTGATGGTGAAAGAGCAACTTTCAGCATTGCGGGCCATGGGGGTTGAAATTGCCATAGACGATTTTGGCAAGGGCTATTCAAACCTGGCCTATATCCGGGACCTGAATATTAACGCACTGAAAATCGATAAAAGTTTTGTCATGGAGCTGAGTGATAATCCGGTAAACCGGGCGATTATCCAGGCGGCTAAAGTGATAGGCGATGCGAAACATTGTGATGTCGTGGCCGAAGGAATTGAGCAGGTGTCTCAGCTTCATGTGTTAAGAGAGCTGGGTATTCAGACCGGACAGGGTTATCTGTTTTCCAGGGCCATTCCCCTGGCGGAGTTTATTGAGTTCAGTCAGCAGGATATTATGATTGGCAGCTCGCCTTTACGCCGGCAATTACGCTGAATTTGGCTTTTACTCTGCGAAATGGGTAGACTTAGCGATCATTGTTGATTTTTTGTGAAGCGTAAATTTTCATGCAGGACTTGCAGACCGAACTTTGCCAAACCGGCCAGTTTCTTCATCTTTCCCGTACTCAGCCTGAGCTTTTTTCATCCCCTACTTCGTTTACCCTGAGTAATGGCACTGGCGTGTCAGTCATGGCTGAGGGGATTATTGAACTGACCCCTCCCTCGGTAACCGCAGCAACAAAAAGCATTGTATTGTCATGTGGCGTACACGGTAACGAAACGGCACCCATTGAGCTGTGCGATGACTGGGTGAGGGCAATTTTGACGGGGGATCTGGCGCCGGCCCACCGGGTATTGTTTTTATTTGGTAACTTACCGGCGATGGATATTGCTCAGCGATTTGTAGAAGAGAATATGAATCGTCTGTTCAGCGGAGCGCATAGTGAAGGTGGGGGGGCTATTAACCAGGAGCGTCAGCGAGCGCGGCAACTGGAAGAGGCCGTCGCGGCTTTTTTCAACGCTGCTACGGGTGAGCGTCTGCATTATGATTTGCACACCGCCATCCGTGATTCTAAAAATGAAAAATTCGCGGTGTATCCGTTTTTGCACGGCGAACCGCGCAGTCATCAGCAAATTGCATTCCTGGCGGCTTGCGGGGTAAAAACCATTTTGCTATCAGAAAGCCCGACAACCACCTTCAGCTATTATTCCAGCTGTCAGCATCAGGCTCATGCCTTTACCGTTGAACTGGGTAAAGTGCGTCCGTTTGGTCAAAATGATATGCGCCGGTTTGAAGATGCGCGTCAGGCCATTACGCGGCTTATCACTGATATCGACTTTGCTCCGGAGGTGGTTCTTGAAAATGTAGAAATTTTTCGGGTAAACCAGGTTATTAACCGGACAAAGCAGGATTTCTCCCTGCATTTTGCCGACGATACGCCTAATTTTACCGGCTATGCAAAAGGTACAGTGCTGGCCTCTGAGCCGGGCGCAGAATATATCGCTACACAGGACGGCGAGGCGATTGTGTTTCCTAATGCCAACGTGGCCATCGGGCAGCGGGCCCTGCTGACAGTGGTGCCAACCACCCTGGAGCAGGCGGATGTTTGAACTGGATAGCCGGCTGCAAAACGACACGCATTTTGTAGCAGATTTGCCGCTGTGCAAACTGCTGTTGATGAATGACTGTCAGTTCCCCTGGCTGATCCTGGTGCCCCGGGTTGCGCAGGCCCGGGAGCTTTATCGCCTTAATGATGCGCAGCAACAGCAGTATCTTCATGAATCCTCTGTGGTATGCCGGGCACTGGAACAGCTTTATCAGCCGGAAAAGCTGAATGTGGCAGCACTGGGTAATGTGGTGGCCCAGCTGCATATTCACCATGTGGCAAGGTTTTCTACAGATTGCGCCTGGCCAGCCCCGGTATGGGGAAAACAACCCGCGATCCCTTATTCTGAGTCTGAGGCGAGCAAGCTGGTCAATGGCCTCAGGAATTTTTTAACTATGCAGGAGCAATCGTATGATCTTAACGACTACGCCAACCATTGAAGGTCACACAATTGAGCAGTATCACGGTATTGTGATTGGTGAAGCCGTGATGGGAGCCAACGTATTTAAGGATTTTTTTGCCTCAATCCGGGACATTGTAGGAGGCCGTTCGGGCTCCTACGAGGATGAACTGACCAAGGCAAGAAAAATCGCCTTCACCGAGCTCGAGCAGGAAGCCCGATCAATGGGCGCTAACGCCGTGGTGGGAATTGATATTGACTATGAAGTCATGGGGGAAAAGGGCAGTATGCTGATGGTTAGCATCAGCGGCACTGCGGTTCGCACCGTCGCCAATATCTGACCCTGCAAACGCGACGGCGGGAAAGATATTACCGTTCGCTGTCGTCGCGTTTGCTGTTACTGCTACTACCCCAGTCGTCTTCGTCATCATCGTACTGACGGGGCTTGAAATCTGGCGGCTTGATAAACTTTTTGTTTGATTTCAATAGCAAAATATTACTGGCCACGACACCTAGCGCCAGCGCAACAATAATAACGATCCAGATAAGACTCATATTACACTCCCTGATTTAACACGTAGCGGTCAAACAGTTCATCAAAGTGGCGCAACACCGCCTGTTTTCCTTCCATAGGCGCAGCGGCAATGGCTTGTGCCAACTGCTGCGGATTGCGCATGGCTTCAAAATGATTAGCAGTCTGCTGATGACTCAAATGCCATAATTCGCAGGCCACACCACCGGTGTAGTGCAAAAACGGCCGGTGAAAGCCATAGTCAATGGCGTGAGTACTCAGCCAGTCAGCTAGCGCTGCACAAGGACCATTACCGCGATACTCGCTGTCGATGAGTTCAAACTTATGCTTACGCTGTCTGACACTGCGCTGGTCATACACATCAATATCTGTCCCCCAGTGATGCCGGGAACCACCCGGCAGTGCGGACCAGGTTAAAATACCGTGTATCTTCTGCTCCTCTGTCATCTCGGCGACATCGCGTAAATGACCATGCAAGTCCAGAATGGGCAACTCTCCCTGCCATTTACGGTTCCATATCGACAGCTGACGGTCAAAGGCGCGATAGGTGCTGACCAGCTGGCAATCAATACCAGCATGGCTTGCCGCACTTTGCATGGCCAGAAAGGGGCCGGCGACCGCCTCGTGCAGACGATGTCCGTTGCCGGCGTCTACCAGAAAGGTCTCGTCCTGCCCCAGCCAACCAAGGCTCATGCTAATAACCTGACCATGATGTCGTAGTAAATTTTTTCCAGCGTGATCAAATCAGCCATTTTTACGTTTTCATCAATCTTGTGGATCGTAGCATTGACTGGCCCCAGTTCGACGACTTGAGCACCGGTGGGAGCAATAAAGCGGCCATCGGATGTGCCGCCGGCAGTGGATAACTGCGTAGGCTTACCGGTTTGTGCTTCGATAGCTTGTTGAGTCGCGGCTACCAGTTCTCCGCTGTCGGTTAAAAATGGCTGGCCGTTATACGTCCACTTAATCTCGTAATCCAGCTCGTGTTTATCAAGAATAGTCAGCGAGCGACTGACCAGCTCAGCATCTGTTACTTCGGTGGAAAAACGGAAGTTAAAGCAGACGTGCAACTCGCCGGGAATAACGTTTCCGGCCCCGGTTCCCCCATTGATATTAGAAATCTGAAAGCTGGTGGGGGGAAACGAGGCATTGCCATTGTCCCAGTGAGTCGTGGCCATTTCTGCCAGGGCGGGTGCGGCATCATGCACCGGATTTCTGGCCAGGTGCGGATAGGCCACATGGCCCTGAATACCTTTTACCGTTAAATCACCGGTCAGCGAACCCCGGCGACCATTTTTAACCACATCGCCCACGGTTTCTGTGCTGCTCGGTTCACCCACAATACACCAGGTGATTTTTTCATTACGGGCTTCCAGCGTATCAATAACCCGTGTGGTACCATTGATAAAAGGGCCTTCTTCATCACTGGTAATCAGGTAGGCAATACTACCTTGATGAGCGGGATAATCCGTCACAAAGCGCTGGGTTGCCGCCAGCATGGCAGCCAGACTGCCTTTCATGTCGGCCGCGCCGCGGCCATGCAGGTAGCCGTCTTTTTCCGTCGCAACAAAGGGCGGAGTTTGCCAGGCCGACTCAGGGCCGCTGGGTACAACATCAGTGTGACCGGCAAAGCACAGTAGCGGACCATCTGTGCCTCGTCTTGACCACAGGTTGGTGGTATCTTCAAACACCATGGTTTCATTTGCAAAACCGAGCTCGCCCAACAGGCCTTTCATTAAATCCTGGCACCCAGCGTCTTCTGGCGTTACCGAGCGGCGGTTGATTAAGTCTTTAGCCAGACTGATGACATCATTCATTAGGCAAAAATTTCCTCATATTCAGCGGATTTGAAGCCGACATACCACAAACCATTATGTTGCAGAATAGGGCGCTTAATCATGGCAGGGTATTCCTGCATCAGATCCAGTGCACTTTGCTGACTCAGCCCGGCCTTTACTTCGTCATCCAGCTGCCGGTAGGTCGTTCCCCGTTTGTTCACCATGGTTTCCCAGCCCAGCGCTAATTCTGTCTGTTCCAGCCAGGCACGATCCAGGCCGTCTTTACGGTAATCATGAAAGGTATACTCAACATCTTGCTGTTCAAGCCATTTTTTGGCCTTTTTAATGGTATCGCAGTTACTGATACCAAAAATTGTCGTTGCCATAGTGTTTTCAGGTTTTTTGATGAATGTGGCCTGAGTCTATCTGCTCGGCCGGTGTGATGCAAAAGGTACAGTGGGTCATGCAAGTCTTACATGACCGATTTGGATAAAGCGCAGACCAGTCACCGGGTTTTATAAAAATAAACTTCAAATCAGTGAGTTACTTTGGTTATTAAAGGGCGGCACAGGCTGTGCATCCTTCATGGACAAATCACGATTGATATAGCAAACGCAACAAGGAGATTTTATGGCGATTGTAAAAACAGCATCTGCGCATTACCAGCCACTGGGAAAAGAAGGTCAGGGCCATGTAAGTCTGGCTAGCGGTGCGCTATCAGAACAGCCCTATGGCTTTAATACCCGGTTTGAAGATAAGGCCGGAACTAACCCTGAAGAACTGATTGCTGGTGCCCACGCGAGTTGCTACGCAATGGCATTATCATTTGCCCTTGCAGAAAGTGGTTACGACAGCGGCGAGCTGAAAGTGGATGCTGCGGTAACGCTTCAAAAAGATGGCGATGGATTTGTTGTCACTCGTTCAGACTTGACTCTGGAAGCAAAAGTGGCCGGTATTGATGACGATGAGTTTAAAGCCATTGCCGATGATGCCAAGGTCAACTGTCCGATTTCTAAATTGCTGAATGCGGACATCAGCCTGGAATATACTTTCCACAATTAAAGATAAAGATCCATCAGGACATCTTCAAAAGCCAGGCTCTGCCTGGCTTTTCTGGTTTCACAGGCGATCAGTTTCTGACCATTTACAATTACGATGCTGGCGTACAGCGGGCTTTCCATTTGTTTTAGCATGGCAGGATTAAACTGAAGCAGCGGCGTACCCGCTGTCACCTTCACGCCTTTTTTAACCAGTTGCTGGCAGCCCTGACCGTAAAGAAGGTGAGTTTTGCTGCCAATCCGAATCCATAATTGCAAACCATTACCTGCTTTAAATTTCAGCTCATAGCCGGTGGCTGGCAGTTCGGTGACGATACCGGTGAAAGGCGCTATCAGCTGACTGCCAGTCACTTTAATCAGACAACCGTGGCCAAATAGCCTGACATGCTGACCCAATTCAGATTCACCGGGATCAGCCAGCGAACCGGACAACGGACTAATAACCGAAATCTTGTGTTTATAGGACTCGGGTGGACTCATGAATCTGTGCCTGGTGTCTGAACCTGATAGCCAGCTTTTCTCAAGGCACCCACTGCCTCTTGCAATTTATGACCTTTAACCAGAAAAAAATCTGTATCAAAGGTAGAAACCACAAAAATGCTGATTTTTGCGCCGGCCAGTACCGAGCCAATTTTAGCCATAATGCCGACCATAGAAAGCTCCAGCGGACCAAGTAATTCAAGGGCTCGCCAGTTTTCGTCAGTATCCTCAGCTTCCAGTTTCACGGTTGAGGGCACCACTATAGAAAGTTGATCTTCTGTTTTGCCAATAAAATAGAGTTCACTTTGTGTTACTGCTGCTGGAATCGACGCTGCAGGGGCAAGCCCGTATATCGTAAATTCTTGTGGAAGCACTGCCAGAGTTTGTATTGCCATGAGACGTTATATACAACATTTTTAAAGTTAATGTTATTTAATCACTAAATTTCCCATAGCGCCATGTGTTATCCACGTAATCTGTGGATAAGCTTGTTGAGTAGTTTGGGGCTTAAATGTAAGTTGTTGTCATAAAAGGATTATTTTTATAGATTAAAAAGTGACCAGTGGATAACATTTGAGAATTTACAAGCATTTTCCATAGTGACTGTCTAGCCGGTAAAGTAAAAAAAATCCGGATATTTATAAAAAAAATCAGATTTATATGGTTGACAATATGGCTGGTTTGGCTGTTGTCTGATCAGATATAGAGACTTGTTAATAGATTGAAATTGTTTGCTTTATGTACAGGTTTGTGTGGTGGATCTGACTTATTCTGTTTAGTCCATAATATAGAGCCAGATTATAAACATGTATTTTCCGGGCTAATTTAAACTTTTTACTCAAACTGATACATTATTCACACTTTACGCTTGATGATAGGAACCCCCGTTGACCCGTCCGCTTAACATCTATGCTGGTCCGACAGCATTAAAACGACTCAGGCAAGATGGCTTTCATCCGGCCTTGTTCGACTATTTTCTGGGCGCATCCGGTGGGCCCAAATGGTTTGTACTTGCCGGCCTGGACAGGGTGTTGTTTCCTGAATTTTTTCACGATACCGATCGTCAGGTTAATATTGTTGGTTCGTCCGCAGGAGCATTCAGGGCTGCCTGTATGACGCAAAACGATCCTCTCAAGGCTATTAATCGACTGGCTGAAAGTTATTCTCAGACTGTTTATTCAGACAAGCCCACTTCCAGGGAGATCACCACTAAAGCTGTTGAGTTGCTGCATTACATGCTAGACGGGCAGGGCGCCGAGCAGATTTTATCTAATTCCCGTTTCAAAGCGCATCTGATAACAGCTCGTTGTCATGGCATAGTGGGCCGTCCTGGCAAGTGGTCACAGCTTTCAGGTCTGGCGCTAAGTGCAGCGGGCAATATGCTTAACCGGCGTAACTTACAACGACGCTTTACCCGGGTGATTTTTTCGGCACCCGACAGTCATCTGGATATTATCGATCCCTACAGGCTCAAAACTGAACAGGCATCACTTTCACAGGAGAATATCGCAGATGTTTTACTGGCATCCGGCTCAATCCCATTGGTGCTTGACGGTGTGTCTGATATTAAAGGTGCGGCGCCGGGGGTATACCGGGATGGGGGAATTGTTGATTACCACTTTGATCTGGCGTTTGAAAATCAGCAGGGCCTGACATTATATCCGCATTTTTATCCGCGGCCGGTAACTGGCTGGTTTGATAAAAAACTGAAAAACAGGCATGTGCATGCCCGCAGCTATGACAACGTCGTTATGCTGGTGCCATCCAGTGAGTTTGTAGAGACGTTGCCATACAAAAAGATTCCGGATCGGACCGACTTTGAGGTGATGACGCCGGATATGCGTCTGCCTTACTGGAAAACGGTATTGAACGAAACAGACCGGCTGGGTGAATACTTTATGAATAAAGTCACCGATGGCACAATTATGGATGACATTCAGCCATTACCGTTTCCATGCCTTCCAAATTAGACGTGTTTGACCTAATCTTGAACAGTTTGCTCGTAAAGTCACCAAACGGTTCATAAAAATGAAAAAATGGCTTGCGCGTACCAGATGGCATCGTTAATATACGCACCATCTTAACGCGGCAAGCGTTAACGACAGATGCGTCTATAGCTCAGTTGGTTAGAGCGCTACCTTGACATGGTAGAGGTCCCCTGTTCGAGTCAGGGTAGACGCACCATCTATTTCTCTTCTGAAAGTACTATTCAAAATATCTCAGCCTGTTAACTCATTAATGCTTAGGTTAATCGAATCTATTTAGCGTTTTTCAGAGTTTGTGTTTGTTATTTCTCTTTGAAGCAGATGGCTCCTGTCATGATGGCCATGAATAAGCGTAGTACGTGAGTACCCGTAGTATCGCGATTGTACATCTTGTGTTATTGACTGTTAAAAGCCCCGACGATTTCCTCTTACACCATTTTATATTTAGCAAAACCACTCAAAACCGTTTCTCGATGCGGTTTCACACAACCACGCATTTAATGGTGCAATGTTGTTTTTTATAAGCTTTTAGCCAAGTGGCGTGACTAAATAATATACTGTAGAAAGTATGCTGTAGACACTTCCTGAGTAGTTAACACTGAATAACGTGACCCCATCAATCGATGCAAATCCAATATATTCATTATCTCCAGTATTTCTGAACAAAAAATACAGGCGAACTTGATTATTTAAAAGATGTAGTGCCATCAGAAAAAAATGTTATTTATTAACTTACAAGGCATGCCATTTTCATAAAGTAATACATAAAGCGGCCGAAAAAATCCTTAAAAAATGTTGTCATACTTTTTAAGAGGTTGTCTTACTGAAATATCGCGATGCTCGCGGTGAGGTAAGCACTCTTGTGCATTGCTTATATGTGATGTTGAAGAAACAAAGGGCTTAATCGATTAAGTTTGTTGTGGCAATTTATCATGTGATTAGTAGCTTGAATGGCTAATTTATTTTACTCGCATTTAATTTTTAGGTAATTAAATAAGTCATAATTAATAACAAAGTTAACATTGCATTCGATTTGTTAACTTTTTCCTCTTGATTATTTTGTGTGTAAATTATTGATTTTATTCGAATAAATCTATTTTTCTAATGTCGATCTCTTTAGGCAAAATTAAAGTCCTATAGTAAGCAAAAAGGTATCGCTACATTATTAATTTTATTGTTAAAGCAATGGTTTAAATTTTCAGATATTCCAATCAGTTAAAGTTTCCTGCAACTTAATCGTTTAAGTTTATTATACTTTAGTATACTCTGCTTCTGTTTGCAGGATGAAGTTCGGGCTTTAATGGTCTGTATCTTAAAGCTCACGCAGATAAATGTTTTTATCCTTTACTTGGACCGGTCTTCGCTATAAAAAACTGATAAATATTAGAAAAACAATCCAAAGTTGAGAATAAGCAATATTGATCAGGTATGAAAGAGTAGCTACAGCCTGCGGACATCCATTTGAGAAAACCACATTAACCTAATGAGACTGAATTGATGAATCGTAGAATAAGTAAAACGGCGCTCTCCGTGCTGGGAGCATTTTTGAGTATGACAACGGCCGCGGTTGCAGACCCCTATCTACAACCAGGACCTGAGCCGACACTTCACACTCAAGAAGCATTTTCACCGCAGGACAACTTCACTGCCAAATGGACCCGTGCTGATGCTCGTCAGCTTAAGCGTATGTCAGATCCTACAGCGGGCTCTCGTCAGAATTCGATGCCTGAAGAATACACCATGCCTGATATTCCGCAGAATTTTCCAGACATGTCAAACGAACAGGTCTGGGTATGGGACTCCTGGCCTCTGACAGACGCCGACGCGAACCAGTATAGTGTGAACGGGCAGGAGATCATTTTTTCTCTGGTTGCCGACCGGAGTCTGGGCTTTGACGACCGTCACGTTTACGCAAAAATAGGATATTTCTACCGTCCTGCAGGTGTTCCGGCTGAACAGCGTCCTGAAGACGGAGGCTGGACTTATGGCGGACTGGTGTTTGATGAAGGCGTAACTGGCGAAATTTTCGAAGATCAGTCTTATAGCCATCAGACTCAGTGGTCGGGTTCGGCACGTATCTTCCCAGGTGGTGAAGTTAAACTGTTCTTCACGGATGTTGCCTTTTACCGTGACCCGGATGGCGGCCCGGATATTAAACCTTATGACTCTCGACTTGCGCTAAGTGTAGGCCATGTACATGCCAATAAAAATGGCGTGAGATTCACGGGTTTCAATAAGGTTGAGACACTGCTTGAGGCCGACGGCACTTACTACCAGAATGCTGAGCAAAACCCGTACTACAATTTCCGCGACCCGTTTACCTTCGAAGACCCGGCTCACCCTGGTGAAACGTATATGGTATTTGAGGGCAATTCAGCCATGGATCGTGCAACTGCCCAGTGTGATGCCGATGATCTTGGATATCGTGACGGCGACCCTTATGCCGAGACGGTAACACAGGTGAATGCTTCTGGTGCACCGTTTCAAATTGGTAACGTCGGCCTGGCCAGAGCGACCAATGATGACCTGACTGAGTGGGAGTTTCTGCCACCGATTCTGTCTGCAAACTGTGTGACTGACCAGACCGAACGTCCGCAGATTTATCAGCAGGATGGCAAGTATTATCTTTTCACTATCAGCCACAGTACCACATATGCGGCAGGTATTACCGGCCCTGAGGGTGTATATGGCTTTGTAGGCAATGGCATTCGCAGCGATTATCAACCGATGAATCAGGGCTCCGGACTGGTACTTGGTAACCCGACCAACCTTAACTATTGGCCGGGCACACCCTTTGCGCCAGACTACAACCAGCATCCCGGTCAGTTTCAGTCTTACTCGCACTATGTAATGCCTGGTGGTTTAATCCAGTCATTTATCGACACCATTGGCACCAAGGAAGACTTCCGTCGTGGCGGTACCCTGGCACCTACGGTCAAAATTGAAATTGATGGCGCGTCGTCAGCCGTAGATTATTCTTACGGTGTTAACGGGTATGGACTAGGAGGCTGGGCCGATATCCCGGCGAACCTCAATGTCAACTCTGGTGGGCAGATCAAGCCACTTAAAAAATAGTGATAGTTTAGTCACTTAAAAAGTGTTTAGCAGGAGAGGTATTGCGGCTGCGGGTCGATAAAGCCTCTCCTGTTTTATTTGTTCATGACAGTAAATGCGATGCAGCGAACGATCGATGCGATAACCTCACAAATGATTCAGTTTTATTGTTATGCGACAGATAATCCGTTAATGGCAACATTCCCCCATCTTGAAAACTGATTTGTTACTATTCACTGACAGCAGCTGTGCTCGCTGAGTAGCGGCGAGAAATTACTTTGCTTCACTGCCAACACTCCGATAAGGAGAATTATGAATCACCGTCTTATTTCACCACTTACAACTGGCAGACGTATCGTCACGTGCGCGCTAATCGTTATCTGCTGCTGCACTGCGGCCCTGGCCGTTGTATCTGGCTCTGATACCGCACCGCCATCAATGTCACCAGAGTCCTCTTCATTTCAGCGTCCTGCAGAATGGGCAGCTTATCGCCCCGCGGTGCATTTGACACCGGCCAAACACTGGATGAACGATCCTCAACGCCCTATTCTGATTGACGGTGTCTGGCACTATTATTACCTTTACAATGCTGATTACCCCAAGGGAAATGGCACCGAATGGTACCACGCAACGTCGAAAGACCTTGTGCACTGGCAAGACCAGGGTGTTGCGATCGATAAGTATAAAAACGGTCTTGGCGATATTGAAACCGGTAGTGCAGTAATTGATGTAAACAACACAGCCGGATTTGGTGCCGGCGCTGTTATTGCTATCATGACTCAGCAGCACGAGGGCGTGCAACGCCAGTCATTGTTTGTTTCAACAGATGGCGGCTACCGATTTAAGGCGTATCATGGCAATCCTGTGATGGACAACCCGGGAGCCAGGCATTGGCGAGACCCTAAAATTATCTGGGACGATGCACGGAACAGATGGCTGATGGTACTGGCCGAGGGTCATAAAATCGGCTTTTATACATCGCCTGATTTAAAGCACTGGGTTTATCAGTCTGGCTTTGAACGCAACGATTTAGGCATTCTGGAATGTCCCGATTTATTCCTGATGTCGCTTGATGGTGATCCTGCAAACACACGCTGGGTTCTGGCAACCGGTGCCAATGGGTTTGAAAAAGGCATGACTACGGGAACCTTATACTGGACCGGAGAGTGGGACGGAGAGCAATTCACTGCCGATCAGAACGAGCCTCAGTGGCTTGACGCCGGCGCTGACTTTTACGCTGCAGTAACCTGGGAGGACCCTCGCCAGAGCGATGCTGAGCGGCTAGCCTCCCGTTATGCTATTGGCTGGTTAAATAACTGGGCCTACGCCACTCAACTACCGACCTCAGACTGGCATGGTGGTGCTAATTCGGTAGTAAGACGAATTGAACTGCGTACCATTGATGGTAACCCCCGGCTTGTCTCACGTCCGGTCAAAGCGATTGACCAGCTAGAGGGGACTGCTGAGAAACGCACTGATCTGAAAGTGAGAGATGCATCAACACTGACATTATTTCACCCGACATCAGATGCCTATCGTCTTCGGGTTAAGCTTGATGAAGCCTCCAGTGCTAATGAAGTCAGATTTCGTCTGATGGAGAGCGATGAGCACGCGGTGATCGTGGGATATAACTTTGATAAGGGTACTGTTTTCGTTAAGCGAGATAAAGATACCATCGCTGAGTCAATGCCCGATATTTATCGTGAGGCTCGACACGCCAAGGTTTCGGCGCGAGACGGAGTGGTGGCACTGGATATCATTGTTGATACAAGTTCTATTGAGGTCTTTGTGAATAATGGAGAAGCTGTGCTTTCCAATCTTGTATTCCCTGGACCCGGCGCTAACGAATTGTCGGTTGAGTCAGTGGGCGGTGACGTGGAGCTGAGTACCGTGGCGTTATCGCCTTTACAGGTTGCCCCGGTACAACGTACTGAAGACGCTGAATTCTAGCCAACAATTCTAGATCGTTATGCGAGCATTCCCGGCTGAACAGACCGGTTTTTGTGGTTTTACAATAAAGCCAATGGGAGCAGGCGCTACTGTCAATTATCAGGGGCGAGCGCTTGTGGGTGGCCCGGATTGCTCTAAAGTTAAATTCAAGCATGGACAGTCACTTTAATCTAGGCTGAACGTAGGGGGCCTGATAAATCTTTTACCCAATAATGCCTGCGGCACTGTTCGCTTGTATTCGCGCTTTGTGCTTAAGCGCTGCCCGGAACTCTTTTCATAAAAAAGCATCTACTTAATAGCACTTTTGGCTGTTTTGTCTGTGTGCCTATTTTTTATTGCACCATTTGAGCTATCATTTCCAAGAAGTAGGTGGTCTTGAACTCAGCGTCAGGCGTAACTGGTGTGTAGTCTTGGAGTTACAATGAGTAAAAGGAGTCGAGGTATCGTTAATGAACAGCACAGGCTGGCTAATTTACACAGTTTTAATCTGGACACCGCCTCGAGCCCCGAGCTGGATCAGCTCACCCAGTTAGCTTCAAAAATTTTTGATGCACCTATCGCACTTATATCATTGGTCGATGAGTCCCGGCAGTTTTTTAAATCCAGAGTGGGTCTGGATATCTGTGAAACGCCGCGAGATATTTCTTTTTGTACACACACCATCGCCACACCCGATGACAAGCCTTTGATTATTCACGATGTGAGCGTTCATCCCACCTTTGTGAACAATCCGCTGGTTACTGGCCCTCCCTTTATCCGTAGTTATTTTGGCTGTCCGCTGCTGTCCCGTGAGGGCTTTAAAATAGGGACACTTTGTATTATCGATACCAAAGCCAGGCCCGATTTCGACGAAAAAGATGTTGCGATGCTGGAGAACATGGCCGGTGTGGTTGCAGATAAGCTGGAGCTTTGGCGCCTGAGTCACTTAAATGGTGTCAATCAGTCCCGCTGGAAAAATATCGCTGCCACCTCACCTGATGCCATTATTTGTACCAATCTTAAAGGCTTGATTGAGTTTTGGAACGGGTCAGCTGAAGAGCTGTTTGGCTACACAGAACGTGAAATTCTGCATACCAGCGTAAGTCGGCTCACAGATCAGTCAGGCGAGGCCTTGTATGCCAGTAAGAAAGCAATGCTTGAATCGGGCCAAAACAGTTTTGATAGCAATCTGCAGATCACAGCAAAAAGAAAAGATGGGACTACATTTCCGGCTGAATTGTCTTTTTCGACCTGGGCAGAAGGGGACAGTCACAGTATTGGTTTAATCATACGGGATATCACCGAACGAAAAAAAAATTATGCTCAGTTAAAGAGATTAGCATTAACTGATGTACTCACCGGCTTAGCCAATCGCAGCAACTGGAAGCGCGTAACACAGCAAGCGCTAGCGTCAAATCAGCCGGTCACTGTTTTACTGGCCGATTTGGATGGTTTCAAGGAGGTGAATGATACGTTGGGGCATGCTGCAGGGGACGACATTTTAAAAATAGTCGGGAATACTTTGCAGCGCTGCTGTCATATTGCATTGTCTATTGCCCGGCTCGGGGGAGATGAATTCGCCATTTTGTTGCCGCCGATGTCCCAATCTGAAGCTGAGATGGTGGCGCAAACGATTATTGCAGAGATAGCGGTCCCACACGAATTGCATGGGCAGCAAATTTTCGTTGGTACGAGTATCGGAATTGCGGTGTCTCCTGCGCATGGTAGCAGTGCAGAAGAATTGCTGCGCTCTGCAGACCTGGCATTGTATAAGGCCAAGGATGCGGGAAAAAATCGCTATGAACTTTATCAGCCCGAACTGCGCGCCGCGATTGACTCGCTACACCGGTTAAAGCAGGAGTTGCGTGAGGCGATACGGCTAGAGCAATTTGTGGTGTATTATCAGCCCCAATATGATCTCCACAATGGGGAGCTGGTGGGAGCAGAAGCGCTGCTTCGCTGGCAACATCCTGAGCGGGGATTATTGTCACCGGACCAGTTTATCGACGCGCTGAATAAAAAAAGTGCTAACTGGGAACTGGGTATCTGGATTTTGGGGGAAGCCTGTATTCAGGCTGCTAAATGGCAGCAGCATTGCCCCGGGCTACGTATTGGCGTAAACCTATTTGATTCACAATTTCGCAGTACCCACTTTCCGGCACTAGTTGCAGAGACACTGAAAATTACCGGGCTAGCCCCGGAACTGCTTGAGCTGGAGTTGGTTGAAACCACATTTTTGCTTAACGATACAAACACTATTAACCGGCTGAATAGCTTGAGAGATCTGGGGGTTAAGCTGGCGTTTGATGATTACGGTACCGGCTTTGCTGCGCTTAATCTGTTAAAGAGTTATCCCGTCAGCCGACTCAAAATTGATAAGTCTTTTATACAGGATATTGAAAAAGACAAAGGCAACGCATCGTTAGTAAAAGCGATAATTTATCTGGCAAAGAGCTTTGAGCTTGAGGTTATTGCTGAAGGAGTGGAAAACCCCGCTCAGATAAGATTTTTGCAGCAATTCGGGTGTGATGAAGCGCAAGGTTTTTATTATGGTGAGCCGATGAAAGCCTCGCAATTCGAGGCATTGTTTCTTTCACTTCGATCGTAGAGTTGGACAGTCACGCTTTAAATCGCTACCTGTGTAATAGTGCATCATTAAATAATCTGAGGGTTGCCAGACATATAGGTGACTGTCCGTAACGCTTTTAACGCATGTTTAGCCTTAGACTATCTTTTTGAATCCTTAACATTTTATCACAGTCATGTTTAGCACAAGCTACGCTGTGAGCGCCGCTGCTGATGCCACAAAAGCGGAGCACAAAAACAGAAGAGGCCGACAGCATAGAGCATTTTTGACCCAAGGCCGATGGCAACAGCGGCGCAAAACAAACCGCCCAGAAGTATAAGGGGCCTTATTCTTGCCGACAGCAGCCGAACTGCAGAGAGCATACTGGCCAGATAAATCAGTACAAATACGCCATTTGCCCAGCCAATCAAATCTTCCAGATTCAATTGCTCTATGTGCGTAACCGTTAAGGTAAGTGCCATAATTCCCAGCACACCTGACAGCGCTCGTTGAGGTATGCCGAAACGATTGCGGGTTTGGAAAAAGGCCGGAAGCACCTGATCATTACTCAGGCTCCAGACTAGCCGCGAGAGGCTGGCAGTATAAACATTGACGGTGGCTAAGCCTCCGGCTACTCCCAGCGCGCCAATAACATATGCACCACCGGCAGAAAAAACCTCATTAAACAAAGCCACCATGCTCAAATCATCGGTTACTGGCAGATCAACGAGCAACCAGGTACAGCCTAGGTAGATCGCGCCAACCAACACCGTGCCTACCATGATGGCTGGAACCAAATCCTGCCGTGGGTTTTTGAAATCCTCAGCAAGATGAGATATTGCCTCTATACCAAGAAAGCTCCAGAATGCGATGCCCATAGCACCTAGCACTGGGTGGATATCAAAGTGGCCTGAATCTGGCGCAGAGACCATATTCTGGGTAGGGGACTGTCCAGCGATAAGCGCAATAACGACCAGGGTGATAACCAAAGTGAGCAGCAATTGCAATGTGGAAGAGACCTGAATGCCACGATAATTAAGAAGAAATAACAGACCGATAATACCTAACTGAACTGGTAATGCCCACTGACCCGGTAATCCAAACAGCGTTTCTATAAACCAATAGGTCATAATGATAGCCGCGGGAGCTCCAAGCGGCACAACAAACAAGAACATGATGCCAATCGTTCTGCCGGCAGATTTCCCAAATGCTTTTTCTACAAAGTACGCCGGGCCACCTGCATGCGGATAGCGGGAGGATAGTTTGGCGAACACCATCGCGACAGGCAAAATGGCGATGGTTAATAGTAGCCAGCTAAGTATGGCCCAGTGCCCCGCAGTGTTGATAGTCATTTGGGGTAAGATAAAAACGCTGGTTCCCAGCAAAGTGGTAGTGAGCAAGCCTGCTCCCTGCCAGCGTCCTATTTTGTTACTTGTATGGTGCATGATGGAAAGCGGCCCTGATTGTGTGGCTTTGATTTTATGGCGTAATATACTGCTTTTTTACGTTTCAGACTGTGTGACTTTACACACATTGAGCGTGTTGTGGCCGTCATACTGACGGCATATTTGTATTTTTCCAGCAAAATGACGGAAATAAAGATGGATAAATTCGATCAGGCGATTCTCGCCCAGTTAAGACAAAATGCCAGAGCCAGTATATCGGCAATTGCTGATAAGGTGGGGTTGTCCCGCTCAGCGGTCACTGATCGTATAAAAAAGATGGAGTCCTCCGGTGTTATCAGAGGATACCAGGTGATGTTATCGGAGTCGCAAAAAGAGGGCGTGGCGGCCTATCTGGAAATTCAGCATAAACGTGCCAGATGTGCCGATGTGGTGCCTTATTTTCGGGCAATACCGGAGGTTGTGTCCTGTTATGGCGTAACAGGTGAATGTGATCTTATTGTGCTGATAAAGGCCGCAACCATGCGCCGGCTGCACGAGATTCGTGAGCATATAGATACATTTGATGACATTGCCAAAGTGAAAACGCATGTTGTCTTAAACCAGTGGCTTGGTTAGTTCCTCAATATGGACAGTCACGGTTTATACAGACACCACATAGCCGACTACTCAGATTAGACATTGAGTGGCCTGGGCTTGTGCAGAACATAGCCGTTCACTGTTCGATATTGACCTTTTGTACGATTCATTGCCTTCGTTGCCTTTAATCCCCGTTTTTCAGCCCTCATGATGTTACCTAAACGAGAATAAGTACGGTATGTATACAGCATCAGTAAAATGATGTGGTGTCGTACACAGCAAAACCAGCCTATGCGATAACTGGGGGGTGGTTGGTTAACAGCCTGCCATGCATTTCAAGCTGGCTGCACTGAACACGAGTGATAAATAGCGTTAAATTAACCAAGAAGGAGCAGTAACCTATGCAGGCGATTTTTGTTTATGGCACATTGCGGCAAGGCTTTCCTAATGAGCATATTCTTACCCGTATAGGGGGAGAGTTTGAAAATGCATGGCTAAAAGGCCGTTATATCAATGTTGGGTGGGGAGCATCGATGGGGTGTCCTGCCATGATTCCGGATCCAAATGGCGAGTCCGTACAGGGGCAGGTCTTTCGCTCAAAATATCTGGCAGATAACTGGGCTGTGTTGGATGAGTTTGAGGGGGATGAATACCAGCGCGTTATTGTTGAGGTGAATCTGGAAAGAGGTGGTACGCAGTCTGCCGCTGTTTACGTCGCTAAATCAGAACTAAATAAAGCGGTCAGTTAAATGGCTAGTTTTATATGAACTAGGCGAGTGTGGCGTGACTGTCCGGTTGGGAAAGTGCCTGTCCATGTTTGAAGGCGAATGTGGCGTGACTGTCCGGTTAGAAAAGTGACTGTCCACGTTGAAGGCGAATGGGGAGTGTCTGTCCTGTTAGAAAAGTGACTGTCCACGTTTGAGGCGAATGTGGCGTGTCTGTCCTGTTAGAAAAGTGACTGTCCACGTTTGTGGCGAATGTGGCGTGTCTGTCCGGTTAGAAAAGTGACTGTCCACGTTGAAAGTGAATGTGGCGTGTCTATCCGGTTAGAAAAGTGACTGTCCACGTTGAAAGCGAATGTGGCGTGTCCGTCCGGTTATAAAAGTGCCTGTCCACGTTGAAGGCGAATGGGGAGTGTCTGTCCGGTTGGAAAAGTGACTGTCCACGTTGAAGGAGAATGTGGCGTGACTGTCCGGTTGGAAAAGTGACTGTCCACGTTGAAGGCAAATGTGGCGTGTCTGTCCTGTTAGAAAAGTGACTGTCCACGTTTGAGGCGAATGTGGCGTGTCTGTCCGGTTGGGAAAGTGACTGTCCATGTTTGAGGCGAGTGTGGCGTGTCTGTCCTGTTAGAAAAGTGCCTGTCCACGTTTGAGGCGAATGTGGCGTGTCTGTCCTGTTAGAAAAGTGCCTGTCCACGTTTGAGGCGAATGTGGCGTGTCTGTCCGGTTGGGAAAGTGACTGTCCATGTTTGAGGCGAGTGTGGCGTGTCTGTCCTGTTAGAAAAGTGCCTGTCCACGTTTGAGGCGAATGTGGCGTGTCTGTCCGGTTGGAAAAGTGACTGTCCATCTATCTACAACGGTTTTAACGTGCATTCAAGGTTTGGGGAAAACAGGCCGCAACAAAATGCGGCCTGTGGAGGTTAGTTGTATGCAGCTTTGAACCAGGCATCCAGTTGTTGACGCTCTTGTTCTGTCATACCGGTTTTGTTCATAAAAGGCATATCCCTGGTCACTGCTGCGCGGCGGGGTATCTGTCCGGCATAGCGCTCAATATCCTGCCAGTTATCAAACACCACACCCAGCGGGGCGATTGTGAAAATATCATCCGTTGGCTGGCGGGAATGGCAGCTGGAGCAGTGTTTGTCTATCAACGCCGTTATCTGCTGCTTTGATGGTACATTCTGCGCCACAGAGACCTGTGACGGTGACTGCGCATTGACAGAAGTTTCTGCCACAGTCTGTGGCCAGGATACCCACAATGTAATGGCTGCCATGGCCACAGCACCTGAAACTAATATAGATGGCTTTACTACATCCTGATGTCGCAGGTTGAAAAAGTGACGTATCCAGGCGGCTGTCGCCATCATCAGTATTAGCACCAGCCAGTTGTGAGGGTGCTGATAGGTCATAGGATAGTGGTTGCTGACCATGATAAACAGCAAGGGCAGGGTCAGATAGTTATTGTGCACTGAACGCAGTTTTGCACCCGCTCCCCACGCGGGATCAATATCTTTATTCTCCGCCACAGCATTTACCATTTTGCGCTGGTTGGGCATTATATTTAAAAAGACATTGGCCACCATGATAGTACCGATCAGTGCGCCGATATGAATATAGGCACCACGGCCACTGAACCACTGCGTTGCCAGATAACTGGCCACACAAATCATGGCCACCAGAGCAACGGCAAACAGTCTGGGGGTTTTAGCCAGTGGCGAGCGGCAAGCCAGTTCATACAGGGCAAAGCCCCCAAAGATCAGCGCCAGACCGAGCCCAATGGCTGTTGCCGGCGTCATTGCCTGTACCGAGGGGTCAATCAAAAAGGCCGATGCACCGAAATAGTACACAATGATCAGTAATGCAAAGCCACTTAACCAAGTGGTGTAGGCCTCCCATTTAAACCAATGCAGTGTTGAGGGCATGGTTTTAGGGCCGTACGCATACTTGGCTACTTCATAAAAACCGCCGCCATGAACAGCCCAGAGGTCGCCTTTTATCCCTTGCTCTTTCTTCCATTTCGGTGGCTCACGCAAGCTGTTGTCCAGCCAGATAAAGTAAAACGATGCGCCGATCCAGGCAATCCCCGCTACAACGTGAAACCAACGTACAAACAACGACGCCCAGTCTAACCATGGCATATTTTTATTCCTTCTTATTTTTTTCGTACTGACACACACCTGCCACCCAGGTCTGGGCAATCGCGCGGTCGTCACCAAGCATACTGAGCGCAAAAATGACATCGGCAGGTTCAGACTCATCGGCAAGTCGCAACTGAGTCAACTCATCAAACTGTGGTGATAAAATCACAAAGTCGGCCATCGTACCCGGGTTCAGGTTACCGATCTCACCGGTTAGCCCATAAGCGCTGGCAGGGCCCTGAGTCATCATGTACAGCCCTTCCAGCGGCGCCAGCGGATCGTTTTGAAGCTGAGATATTTTGTAACCTTCGCCATAAGTCCTGAGCATATTAAACGTTGTGCCGGCCCCTACGTCTGTGGCCATAACCACATCTACGTTATGCAGTCGCGGCTTCACAAAATTAAACAGCCCACTGCCTAAAAACAGGTTCGAGGTCGGACAGAACGCGGCGGCGGCCCGGGCTTCGCCCATCCGAATCCATTCATCGTCGGTCAGGTGAATACAATGACCAAACACAGACCGTTCGCGCACCATATGGTATTTGTCGTACACATCCAGGTAGCCACCACACTCAGGATAAAGCGATTTTACCCACTCAATTTCTTCCAGATTTTCCGACAGGTGCGTTTGAATAAATACATCTGGATATTGCTGCGCCAGTTCGCCCAGCGCTGCCATTTGTGCTTCTGAACTGGTGGGGGCAAACCGTGGCGTCAGGGCATAGAGGTTACGACCCTGATTGTGCCATTTGTCGATAAGCCGGGCGCTGTCCTGTTGTGCGGATTGTGGGCAATCTTGCAAAAATGGCGGACAGTTTCGGTCCATACAGACTTTTCCGGCTACCAGGGCCATGTTTTTCTCAGACGCGGCGCTAAACAGACTATCAACAGCGCCGCTATGAACAGTGCCAAATACCAGCCCGGTGGTCGTTCCGTTTTTTAGCAATTGCTGCAAAAAGATCTCACTCAGTCTGGCTGCGTAGGCGGGGTCTTTAAATTTGTCCTCGGTCGGAAAAGTATAGGTTTCCAGCCAGTGCAATAATTGTTTGCCATAACGGGCAATCATTTCGGTTTGCGGATAATGCAGGTGACTGTCTATCAGGCCCGGAATGATCCACTGGCCGCGATGATCGTGAATCTGAGCCTGTGGATACTGCGCTGCAACATCTTCAAATTGTCCTACAGCAACAATACGCTGCTGTTCAATCACTAAAGCGCCATCACGAAAGCAGGCCACGTCACGGTTAAATTGTGTGGTTGGTTCAGGAAAATGAAGAATACTGGCGCGAAAAAGCTGTAATTGTGTCACTAACTGCCTCGGTAACTGCTAAAACCAAACGGGGAAATGAGCAGGGGCACATGGTAGTGGCTGGTGTCATTTCCCAGAATAAAGCTGATGTCCACGAACGGATAAAAGGTATCGCCGTGAGTTTTTAATAAATAGTCAGCGCAATGAAAGCGCAGACGATACTCGCCGGGGTGAAACCGGGTGTCGCCCCAGTCTTTACACCGGCCGTCATTGTCGGTGGTCCCCTTTATGGTGTCACCATCGGGGGTGTACAAGGTAATGGTCAAGTTTGCCACCGGCTTACCGGCGGTGGTATCAAGCACATGACTGGACAGAGAATGCATAAGCGGGTTCCTTAATCTGATAATCCGTTGTCAATCCGTAGCAGGGTTATATTCAGCTGATGCTGTGCTGCGGTTTTTATTTCTTCATCAGTAGGCCGGTCAAGCCTGGCTTTCAGAGCATCAAGCATGGTTTGGGCACTCAGGCCGCTGGCGCAAATAATAAATATAAAGCCGTGCCTGTCCAGATATGCATGATTCAGAGCTTTTAATTCTTGCAACACCGCCTCACTGGCATGTGATGTGCTGCTTTGCTCGTGGGAAGCCAGCGTCTGGGTGGCAGCAAATTTTTTGCGCAATGTGCTGATATCACCGATCATCGGGTGACCTTCAAAGGCTTCCAGAAAATCGGCGTTGTCCATCGCCTGCCAGTGTTGCTGAGCCTGTGATTTCACCTGTGCTTTGTCAATAAACGGGCGGCTGTCGACCATGCGCTGTACCCAGCGAGAGGCCGTGTTGGTTTGCATAAACCACTCGGTGGCCTGTGCTGTACTGCATTGATTTAACTGTTCAGGCGTCATGAGATTCCCGGGTTCTGGTGGTCAGTGTTATATCTGCCTCAGTCACTGCGTTACTGTGCAAACGTTTGATAAGCTGAGCGGTGATAGACACCGCAACCTCAACCGGGCGCTTACCCGGTACCGACAAATCACCGACCGGCGATATCAGCCGGCTCAGTTGGCGGTCGGTCAGCCCGCGGTGTGTCAGGCGGGTTAAAAAACGTCTGGCTTTAGTATCAGAGCCAATCATGCCTACAAATTCAAAGGAAAATTTGCGCAGGGCATCTTCCACAATCTGATAGTCCAGCTGATGATTATGGGTGAGCACCAACAGCCAGCTGTTTGCCGGAATACGCGGCAGTACCGACTCTGGCTCGTCATCCACCACAATGTGCACATTGGAAGAGATACTGAGATTGTCGAACATGGCCTGGCGGCTGTCTACCCAGGTTATTTGCAAAGGCAGTTGTGCAAGCAGGGGCACCAGAGCCTTGGCCACATGTCCTGCACCAAACACAGTGACATGCTGACCGTGGCAGGCTTTTACCTCAAACAAAATTTTTGCTGCGCCGCCACAACACTGGCCCAGTTTTGCACTTAGGGGGAATGACTCTATGAGGGGGGCAGGCTGTCCATGCATTACCGCGCCGGCCAGCTGTTCGCGGGCCTGAGCGATAACCGCATGCTCCAGATGGCCGCCGCCGATCGTGTCATACTGACTATCGGCGGTGACTACCATTTTAGCGCCCGCTTCGCGGGGTGTAGAACCGGCCACACTGAGCACGGTAATCAAGACATAGCTTTCACCCATTTGCTGGCAGCGGTGCAGGGCGTCAAACCAGGTGTCAGGTCTCATAACACCACCGCCTGCGCCTGCATCACCGCATCGAGCACGCGCTCCGGCGTGGCCGGGGTGTCGAGTTGTGGATCCTCACGGTAGCCGGACAGGCTACTGATCGCATCTTTGAGCGCACACCAGACCGAAATGCCCAGCATAAACGGAGGCTCGCCCACGGCTTTTGAATGATAAATACTGTCCTCGGCATTGGGCCGGTTAAACAGTTCAACATGAAAAGCGGTGGGGGTATCACCGATGGCCGGTATTTTGTAGGTGGCCATATTATTGCTGATGATGCGGCCTTCTTCATTCCAGCGCATGTCCTCGGTGGTCAGCCAGCCCATTCCCTGAATAAACGCGCCCTCAATCTGACCTTTATCAATCGCCGGGTTCAGGCTGGCTCCCACATCGTGCAGAATGTCCACCTGAGAGACTTTATACTCGCCGGTCAGGGTATCGACGCTGACTTCACTAACCGCCGCGCCGTAGGCAAAATAGAAAAACGGCCGACCACTGCCGGTGTCCCTGTCGTAAAATATTTTGGGCGTTTTGTAATAGCCAGTGGCCGACAGCGAAATCCGCTCCAGATACGCTTGTTGTATCAGACTGACAAACTCAATACTGTTACCCTGAATATGCAGCTCGCCATTGCGAAAACAGGTATCTTCGGCCGGCAGGCCAAGTTGCTCTCCAAACAGTGCCGCCAGTCTTTGCTTCAGTGTGATGCAGGCATTTTGTACGGCTTTGCCGTTCAGATCGGTGCCCGACGATGCTGCGGTAGGAGATGTATTGGGTACTTTGTCGGTACGCGTTGATGTCACTTCAATCATGTCCAGCGGTACACCAAATTCGTGAGCCGCGATCTGGGCAATTTTGGTGTGCAGGCCCTGGCCCATTTCGGTACCGCCATGGTTTACCTGAATGGTACCGTCAGTATAAATGTGCACCAGAGCGCCTGCCTGATTTAAGTGTTTGGCGGTAAAAGAGATTCCAAATTTGACCGGTGTCAGGGCCAGGCCTTTTTTGACTACCGGACTGGTTGCATTAAATGCCCGGATCGCTTCACGACGTGACCAATAATCACTGGTTGTTTCAAGCTGACTAATAAGCTCAGGCAGCAGGTTGTGTTCAATTGGCATACCGTATGGCGTAGTGTTGCCGGTATCCTCACCATACAGATTGCGTTTTCTGATGGTCAGCGGATCTTCACCCAGACGCCGGGCTATTTTATCAATCATGGACTCAGCCATAATCATGCCCTGGGGGCCACCAAAACCCCGGTAAGCAGTATGTGACACCATATTGGTTTTAAGCCGGTTGCCAGTGACTTTGCTTTGCCCTAAAAAGTAACCATTGTCGACATGGAACATGGCGCGATCAACAATGGCATCGGATAAATCCGGTGAGTGTCCACAGTTTCCGTTAACCTCAAATTCACTGGCTTTAATCACTCCCTGTTCATCAAAGCCAACCCGATACTTATTTTCAAACGGGTGACGTTTGCCGGTGACCTGCATATCCTGACTACGCGGCAGGCGTAGTTTCACTGCCCGGCCGGTTCGACTGGCCAGTACCGCAGCCAGGCACGCCCACTGCGCCGCCTGAGTCTCCTTACCGCCAAAGCCGCCGCCCATGCGCCGCATATCCACGGTCACCTTGTGCAGGCCGACACCGAGCACCTCAGCAACCAGTTTTTGTACTTCGCTGGGGTGCTGGGAGCTGGTGTAAATCAGCATGCGGTCGTCTTCTTCAGGAATTGCCAGCGACACCTGACCTTCCAGGTACATATGCTCCTGAGCGCCGATCGACAGCGTTCCGCTGACCTGTAGGTCGCAGTTGCGCAGGGCGTCTGTTGACGCTCCGCGATGAAACTCATGGGGCGGACGCACATGCGATTGAGCTGCCAGCGCCTCAGCCACGGTCAGTATCGCAGCGCTTTGCTGCACTTTAATATCGCCCAGTAGTGCGGCCCGTCTGGCGTTATCTACAGTATCAGCGAGCACCGCAAATACCGGCTGGGCATAACATTTGATTTCCCCGTCGGCCAGAATCGGGTCGCCTTCGAATACCGGACCAATATCTTTGTGGCCAGGAATATCGTTCACGGTAATAACATCTATCACGCCAGGACTGTGGCGCACCGCATCAAGCGTCACTGATTGCAGAACGCCGCTGGCGCACTGACTCACGCCAACGGCAGCATGGGCGATGTTCTGAGGTTCGGGTAGGTCATCAACATAGCGTGCCTGTCCGGCTACCTGCCTGATTGCACTTTCATGCTTGCTGGGCTTATGAAGTGCGCTGGCATCAGCGCCCGCTGGTGCTGAATCAATAAGTTTACGCATGGTAGTTCACCCGTGTTTCAATGGTGGAAGAGGTTTGCTGTTGTAACCAGAATCGGTGCCATAAATTTTCCGCCAGCTGGTTGCGATAGCGCGCGGTGGCACGAACATCATCAATAGGTGAAAAGGCCGATTTCAGTGCGACTTTCCCTGCTTGTAATGTCTGCGCATCCGTCAGGGGTTTACCGGTAATGGCGTGAGCCAGCGCAGTTGCGCTAACTGGGGTTGCTGCCACACCACCAAACCCCGTGGCTACGCCAGTAACAATGCCATCATTATCAATAGCAACATTAAACACCGCGCAGACCGCAGAAATATCATCTTCGGTTCGTTTAGAGACTTTAAATGCAGCAAGCCGCTGTTGTTCGCCTAACAAAGGGATGTCAATGGCACTGAGCCAGTAACCGGGGGGCAGGGTGGTTTGCCGGTAACCGGTGAAAAACTCGTCAGCCGGCAAGCGCAGAACATGATTGCCATTATCGGCAACAAAGGTTGCGTTTAGTGCCAGCATGACCGGCGGCATATCGCCGATAGGCGAGGCGTTAGCAATATTGCCGCCTAGCGTTGCCTGATTACGTACCGGCAGTGAGGCAAAGCGTTCAAACAGCTCCTGTAGCTGAGGAAAGTGGGTTAACAGGGGCTTTTCGATATCGCTCAGGGCACATGCTGCGCCAATACGTAATCGTTGGCTATCGACACTGATTTGTTTAAGAGCGGGTATCTGACTCAAACTGATCAGGGTATCAAAGCGGCGATGTTGCTGGGTAATTTCCAGGCTCAGGTCTGTGCTGCCCGCCACCAGCGGGGCATCAGGATGAGCTGCGATACACTGAGCGAGTTGCTCCCGACTGACAGGTAGAAGCAAACCGCTTGAAGTAAGGGGATCGACATCATCGTGCAGGGCGTTTAACGCATCGATAGTGGCAGAACGCTGACGGGCAAACTGGTCGCTTTGTGGCGTAGCGCACGCTGCCAGAGTCGCGTCAATAATAGGCCGGTAACCGGTACAGCGACACAGGTTACCGGATAGCGCATAATCAACAGTATGACGGTTGATGGGGCCAGGCGCTTGTTGCTGTTGTTGATATAACGCGAACATCGACATCACAAAGCCGGGCGTACAAAAACCACATTGTGAACCATGCTCATCCACCATGGCCTGTTGCACCGGATGCAGGGTGTTGCCCTGTTTGAGGTGCTCTACCGTAATCAGCTGTTTGCCATGTAGCGAAGACATAAGCGCAATACAGCTATTGATAGAGCGGTAATGCAGACCGTGCCCGGCATCACTCAGTTCAGCTACCACCACGGTGCAGGCACCACAGTCGCCGGCTGCACATCCTTCTTTGGTGCCGGTCAGTTTTTGTTGTTCGCGTAAAAAGGACAGCACTGTCTGATTCGCATCCTGCGCTGACAGCGACATTGAAGTGTCGTTTAATAAAAAGCGAATCATGTGTCTATCCTTATTGATAATGTAAAGTCGCTGAACTGACTACTATAGCTGTAATTCTATTTCAAAAGTAGACCAAATGGTCAAATAGTTTTTGCTAAAAAAACATGTCGACTGACATGCTTGCCCTAAGTTGGTGCGTTAGTGTTTTTTATTGGTGCATAAAATGCATTAAAAGCGCAGTTTATCGGCTTGTTAGCGCATTTTGCCACCCTGTTACAAACAACAGCAATTACCGTGCACACTTAGCATATCCCTCAGAATCGGCGATAAAGAAGAAAAACTTGAGCATCGGTATCACTGTGGCACTATGACTGCTTGGTCAGGTTTGAATATTACTTAATGCGCAGGGAACTATGACAATAAGCAGAATCACTGACTGCACGGTGGGTGAGAAAAATAAGCAGGTTATTTTGAAAGCCGCAGAAAAAGCATTTGCTCAGCAGGGTTTTAAAGGCACTTCGGTACAACAAGTTGCAGATGCCGCTAGTCTGCCCAAGACCAACGTATTGTATTATTTTAAGACCAAGCAGGATTTATATCAGGCAGTGCTTGAGCAAACACTGAGCCTGTGGAATTCTCGGTTTGATGCCGCTACCGAGCAGGACGATCCGGCTGAGACTCTGGCCGATTACATCAGCGAAAAAATGGAAATGTCCCGGACCCATCCTTTGCTGTCAAAGATTTTCGCAATGGAAATTATTAATGGCGCGCCTAATCTGAACCCCTACTTTAATGATGAGCATTTAAGCTGGATGCAGGGGCGTGTCAAAATTATCGAAGCCTGGATAGCGCAGGGGAAAATGAAACCGGTCGACCCTCATTATCTGTTGTATAACATCTGGGCAAGTACGCAGCATTATGCTGATTTTTCCACCCAGATCACCAGGCTACGCGGCCAGCGAATGAAAAAAGTCGATTTTCAGAATGCCACACGCACCCTGATAGCCATTACCCTGACCGGGTGCGGCCTCACTGTGCCGGCCAGATATGAGGAAACAGTCGCATGAGTAACGCCTACCCACGGGATTTGATTGGTTACGGTGCCAACCCGCCACATCCGCACTGGCCGGATGATGCCCGGATTGCCGTTCAGTTTGTGCTGAATTATGAAGAAGGCGGTGAAAACAGTGTATTGCACGGCGACACCCATTCAGAAATTTTTCTGAGCGAAATTATCGGTGCTCAGCCCTATGCAGATCGTCACCTGAGCATGGAGTCGCTTTACGAATATGGTAGCCGTGCCGGATTCTGGCGTTTGCACCGGCTACTGACCCGGTATCAGGTACCCACCACGGTATTTGGCGTTACTATGGCTTTGCAACGCCACCCTGAAGCGGTGCAGGCGATGCTTGATGCCGGCTGGGAGATTGCCAGTCATGCCATGCGCTGGATTCATTTTCAGGATATGGATATTGAAACAGAACGTCGGCACATCGATGAGGCGATTATGCTGCATGAGTCAGTCACCGGCAGTAAACCCGCTGGCTGGTACACCGGGCGCACCAGCCCCAATACCCTGAAGCTTATCGCTGAGCGCGATGATATTCTGTATTGTGCCGATTCCTACGCTGACGACCTGCCTTATTACGATCTTCATTACGACAAGCCCCTGCTGATGGTGCCCTACACACTGGACACCAATGACATGCGCTTTGCCACGCCACAGGGATTTAACAGCGCTGAGCAATTTTTTACTTATCTCAAAGATGCTTTTGATGTGCTGTACGAAGAGGGGGCCGAGGCGCCCAAAATGCTATCGATAGGGTTGCATTGCCGTATAGTGGGGCGTCCGGCCCGTCTGGCTGGCCTGAAGCGGTTTATTGAGTATGTGCAAAGCCATGATAAAGTATGGCTGGCCACCCGGGAGCAAATTGCCCGCCACTGGCAGTCAGGTTTTCCAGCACCGGGTAGTGAAGTATAATAATCACACAGGTAAAGAGGTAGAGTATGCAAATCAAAGCAATGTGTCTGGCCGTTATGGTAGTTGCTCTGGCAGGCTGTTCAAAGCTGAACAAAGAGAACTATGACAAGCTGGAAATGGGCATGAGTCAGGATGCGGTAGAGCAGATTCTGGGGAGTGCAAACAGCTGTGATAAGTCGCTGGGTACGATGAGTTGTATATGGGGTACAAAAGACGATAAACACATCAAGGTTATGTTTATGTCAGATAAAGCGGTTACGTTTTCCTACGAAAAGCTGTAACCGCTATTGCCACGCCGATAGTATCTGCTTTGCAGATACCGGCGGGGTTTTTATCAGATTACAGTGCTGCCAGTGCTGCGTCGTAATCTGGTTCATCAGCAGTTTCACCCACCTGTTCGGTATACACCACTTCACCATTTTCGCTGATAACTACAACAGAGCGTGAGGTCAGGCCTGCCAGTGGGCCATCGGCAAATGTCACACCGTAATCTTCACCGAAAGAGCTGCGGAATGTTGAGCCGGTTTTCACATTCTCAATGCCTTCGGCACCACAGAAGCGGCCCGCTGCAAATGGCAGGTCAGCAGAAACACAAATAACGACAGTATTGTCCAGGCCCGCTGCTTTTTCGTTGAACTGGCGAACAGACATCGCACAGGTGCCGGTATCAATTGACGGGAAGATATTCAGAACGACTTTTTTTCCGGCCAGATCAGCTAATGCAATCTCAGATAAATCAGTTTGTACCAGAGAAAATGCGGGTGCCTGCGTGCCTTTCGCTGGCAGTTCACCAACGGTTTCCATTGCATTACCTTGTAAAGTTACTGTTGCCACTTTGGCTCCTTTTTACTTTGATGATAAAGAAGCTTTATCTTGCCTGAGTCATAGGGCAATTCAAGCCTTTCAGGTCAGACCATGGCGGGTTTTGAGATAAAAACCACTATGCCTGATGAAGAATTGTGCAATAGCACCGACCGGGCAACAAAGCAGAAGGGGACTTGCTGCCATAAAGCAGGTACAGCCTGACCGGGCAGTCAGGCTGTGATGAGTAATATAAAGCGGGTTTATTTCAGATCAAACACATAGCGTAGCAGAAACAGCAGTGCCAGTGCGTAAGTCAGTTTGCTGACCTCTTTGCCCTTACCGGTACCCAGCATTACAGTGACATAGGTAATAAAGCCAAGTGCAATACCCTCACTGATACTGAAGGTCAGTGGCATTGCCAGCAAGGCGACAGAAGCGGTGGCCAGGGCGCCCAGATCATCAAAGTCCAGCTGGCGAATCGATTCCATCATCAAAATACCGACCATCAACAGAGCCGGAGTGGTGGCCATGAGCGGAATCACCTTCATAACCGGGGTTAAAAACAACGACAGAATAAAGCAGGCTGCCACAACCATTGAAGTCAGACCGGTACGTCCGCCTGCTGAGACGCCGGCGGCAGACTCCACATAGCTGGTGACCGGCGACGTACCAAGGGCCGCGCCGGCAATACTGGCGGTAGCATCGGCATTCATGGCACTGCCAATGCGTGGCAGCTTACCATTCTCATCCAGCAGGTTGGCTTTGCGCGACACCCCAATCAGCGTGCCGATAGTATCGAACATATTGACAAACATCAGGGCAAAAATCAGATCCCAGGTCTGACCGAAATTTTCTATCGGATACCAGATGTCCATGGCCATCCAGGTCGATGAAATACTGTCCGGGAGGCCGATAATCGCTTCAGGATGCGCAGTCAGGTAGCCGTCTTCCACTGGCGTAATCAGACCGATGGCGGTCAACAGTACAATAGACATCAAAATGCCGCCGTTAACGCCTTTAATAACCATGACGATAGTAAACAGAATACCGGCCAGGGCTAGCATAACCGCTGGCTTAGACAGATCTCCCAGAGTCACGAATGTCGCCGGGTGCTCTACTACCAGGCCGGCATTTTTCAGACCTATAAACGCGATAAAAAGACCAATTCCACATTGCACACCGACTTTCAGTGAAGCTGGAATCGCTTCGGCGACCTTAGTACGTACGCCGGTCAGGGTGAGTAGTAAAAATAGAATACCGTTCCAGAATACAATACCCAGCGCCGCGTCCCAGGGCACATCTCTGGTCATACAAATGGTAAACGCAAAGAAGGCATTCAGCCCCATGCCCGGGGCCATCGCTATTGGATAATTGGTCATCAGCGCCATTAAAACCGTACCAATACAGGCCGACAGTGCTGTGACGGTGATGAGCCCTTCGACCGGCATGCCGCTCAGGCCAAGAATGCCCGGGTTAACGACCAGAATATAAGACATAGCGGCGAAGGTGGTCAGGCCGGCGATCACTTCAGTGCGAACGGTGGTACCGTTGGCATGAAGTTTAAATAAACGTTCAAACAGGTTGGATGTCATGCGTTCTCTCAGGTGCGCGTTTTTTACAGATTTTAAAGCCTTTAAGCAATAAGTTGACCATGTAGTCAACTTTTGGTCTGCTTTGTGCTTAGATGGCCTACACCGCGATTTAAAATCGCCAGGCAAACAGCGTAAAAACGCTGCGGCTAGTCTTAGCACCAATGCGTAAAGATTTATAAAAAACGGCTTTCGTGGCATCCTTGTCATTAATAAAATAACAAGCAGCGAGAACAAAGCGCGGTGAATTGCGCCGCAATTGTGCGTGAAGCATTAATTCGGTGCAAGTGCTGGCCTGTTTTTTCTTGTTCGGCCAGTCAAAAAATCACCAGGGGAGAACTATGAGCATTTCCACATTAATAAAAACACTGCCAAAAACAGAGTTGCATCTGCATATCGAAGGCAGCCTCGAGCCTGCGCTGATGTGGCAGCTGGCCGGTAAGCATAATATCGACCTGCCTTACGATAGCGTGGCGGCTATTGAGGCGGCTTACCAGTTCAGTGATTTGCAGAGCTTTCTGGATATTTATTATGCCGGGGCGGATGTACTGCGTGATGAAGATGATTTTTATCAGCTGATGTGGGCTTATCTGAGTCGCTGCCGTGAAGAAAATATTGTGCATACTGAAATCATGTTCGACCCGCAAACTCATACAGAACGAGGTATAGGGTACGACATCTTTATGCCGGGTTTTTTGCGCGCTATTGAACAGGCCAAAACCGAGTGGGGCATCAGTGTTCAGCTTATTCTGTCTTTTTTGCGTCATTTAAGTGAAGAAGAAGCCTTTGATACGCTGGCTTTGGCAGAAACCTGGTACCCGCATATTAGTGCTATTGGCCTGGATAGCTCAGAGTTAGGCCATCCGCCGGAAAAATTTAAACGAGTGTTTGATAAAGTACGTGCGCTGGGCTTCAAGATCGTGGCTCACGCCGGGGAAGAAGGACCGGCCGACTATATCTGGCAGGCGCTGGATCTGTTACAGGTGGATCGTATAGACCATGGCGTGCGTTGTCAGGAAGATCCGGCTTTACTGGAGCGGGTAAAGCAAGAACAAATTCCGCTTACAGTTTGTCCGTTAAGCAATTTAAAGCTCAAAGTGATTGATGATATGCGCCAGCACAATATTTTGCAGCTGCTGGATGCCGGATTACTGGTTACTGTGAACTCAGATGATCCGACTTACTTTGGTGGCTACTTGAATGAAAACTACGAACAACTTCACCAGGCGCTAGGTATGAACGAAGCGCAACTCAAAGCGCTTGTGATAAACAGTTTTAAAGCGAGCTTTTTGCCTGAAACAGAAAAACAGCAGTGGATTGCGAAAGTTGACGCGTTGTAATGTCTGTTTAGTCAGCCTGCTAAAGAGATTCCCGCTTTCGCGGGAAAGACGGGGTGATATGGCCAGCTTTCATGAGGGCAGTTATGGACAGTCACTTTAATCCTCGACAAATGTGGACAGTCACTTTGGTTGCCGTTCAAAACTGTCGTCCCGGGGGCGTGTAGCGCAACCCGTGATCTCCATCGGCACGATGACGACCATACTTTGCATTTTTCTGATTAGTCAGCATGTTAAGGAGGTTCCCGCTTGCGCGGAAATGACGGTGTACTGTTGCCGACAATTGTGGACAGCCACTTTAATCCAGGGGGATGGTGCCGGCATTAGTGGACAGTCGCTTTGGTCGCCGTTCAAAACTATCGTCCCGAGGGCGTGTAGCGCAACCCGGGATGTCCTTCCCAACGATAACTACCATACTTTGTACGTTTTTTGATTAGTCAGCCTGTTAAGGAGGTCCCCGCTTTCTCGGGAACGACAGGATGATAGTGACTGTCCACTAATCAGTAACATTTACGGACAGTCACTTTGGTCGCCGTTTAAAAAATGTCGTCCCGGGGGCGTGTAGCGCAACCCGTGATCTCCATCGGCACGATGACGACCATACTTTGCATTTTTCTGATTAGTCAGCATGTTAAGGAGGTTCCCGCTTGCGCGGAAATGACGGTGTACTGTTGCCGACAATTGTGGACAGCCACTTTAATCTAGGGGGATGGTGTCGGCATTAGTGGACTGCAGGTATTAGTGGACAGTCGCTTTGGTTGCCGTTCAAAACTGTCGTCCCGGGTGCGCGCAGCGCAACCTGGGCTCTCCTTCCCAACGATAACTACCATACTTTGCATTTTTTCTGATTACTCAGCCTGTTAAGGAGGTACTCGCTTGCGCGGGAACGACGGGATGATAGTGACTGTCCACTAATCAGTAACATTTACGGACAGTCACTTTGGTCGCCGTTTAAAAAATGTCGTCCCAGGGGCGTGTAGCGCAACCTGGGATCTCCATCGGCACGATGACGACTATACTTTGCATTTTTCTGATTAATCAGCCTGTTAAGGAGGTACTGGCTTGTTCGGGAATGACGGGGCGATGGAGCGGCATTTATGGACAGTCACTTTAATCGTCGAGTGACTACCATACCTTATACACTCTATGAGTATTCAGCACGTTGTGTAGATTCTCGCTTGCACAGGAGTGACGGGAAGATATTACCTGTCCGCTTACCGGGACTAAATAACTGTCCATTAAGCAGTCGACTGGACACTGCCATTAAAAACAATGGAAAAGAGAAACGGTAAGAAAATGAACTGTTTTGCTGCGAAATTCGTTAGAGGGAAACAGAGCGATGATTACTATCGCCCCGACTAGCCTGCCTGAGTCTGGTTAAGCAGGATAGGAGTAGTTTTTCTTAAAAACAATACACAGTGATAAGCAAAGGCAAGTGCGCATAAAGTTTCCATAATGATGCTCCGAAATGCGGTACGACCGCGATAAATCTTTTTGTTTGATATACACTTAACCAAGCATCTTCCGTGCCGACTTTTTTATTCGTATAACTATCTGATTACTAAAAGATTGTTCGAGAGTTGAACAGCTTTCCTTATTTCAGACCTATGAAATTTAGTCGCAAACCAATGAAATGTTTTCCCGACAGGCGGCTGCCGTTCAACAATTTCAGGCAGCCAGTATCATTTTGACTAATCAGGTATCTGATTCTGATATTTGTCCCAGTTATCTATCAGGGTATGTACGACTTTGCTACCTACTTTATGTGCAGCTTCCAGGGAGGGGGTCATGCCAGCATAGCCGGTTGTCGAGGATTCCATCGCCAGATTTTCTGCGGCGCTCAGTCCTGGTGGTTGCATGGTGAAGTTGCTGGCAGTGCGTAGCACCATAAACCGGTCTTTGTCAGCTTTTCCGGCATTATCCAGATACAACATCGCCTGATAGCTGCCAGTGTCTTCCATACCCGATGTCATGAAGTTGCCGGCACCGTTTGTCCAGTAACTTGTCCAGTCGTTCGCCCAGCGATTCAACAGCTTGCCATGCCAAAATGTCGATGCCGCCAGCTGACTGCCAATCAACACAGCAGGCTTACCCAATGCTTTGGGATAGCCGGTATAGCGGGAGCGTAATGCCTGCATGGCTTGCGTATCGTTCAAAGCTATGTTTTTTGTCAGGTTGGCAGCCCAGTTCACCAGCTGCGGGTTAAGCTGATACATTTCGCCGTTGTTGGCAGTAACAGGTTGCTGAGCCGGGGCGCGAGCATATGGGCTGGTTTCAAATAACGGAAAGTAGCCGGTAGACCAGTCAGCAGGTATTTCACGGGCATCAATCTGATGTGCCAGATCGCCGTCAATCAGGTAATCCGCCCACACGGCGGAGCCAATGGTCCCGTCCTGAGGATCAATGCCGGCAATACCTGCCACCAGCCAGTAAGCCTGCGTCAGGTCGAACCGGGGATCCAGTCCCAGTCCCAGAATAGCTGCACTGGCCCGGGCTGTCCCCATGCCGGTTACCATGGTCAGTAAGCCTTTTTGTTCATTCACGTAAAGATCATGAAACCCTTGTGGGAAAGGGTATCGGGTATTGATATTTTCCCGCTCTTTCCACATCTGAAATTCGCCGGGCTTGTCACCCTCATCTTCACCAATTTCAAACATGGTGACGACCACGACCTTTATCTTAATGGGCTGTGGTTGTGGATGAGGAGTGGCATGGATAATCCCGGAAAACAGAGTAAGTAAAAATGGGAGTAAAAAACGCATAACAGAAAGTTTCCAAAGAAATAAATGAAAACGGCATGCGATGGCATGCCGTTTGTTGGGGGAGGTTATCAGAACTTGTAAGCGAACTTCGCGTTGAAGTGGCGCGGAAGCTCAGGCAGTACAATCTGACTACCGAACAGATCCGGGAAGTTAGCCCGGTAGTAAGTTTCATCCGTCAGGTTTTTCACCGTCAGGTTGAATGACCAGTCTTCTGCCTGATAAGACAGGCCGGCATTCACCAATGTATAGCTTGGTAATTTGACCGAACCTGAGAAACTGGAAGTGGTTTCTTCTGCATCAACTACACTCAGGCTGGCTGCATAACCATTTTGAAAATCATAGGTGGCAGTCAGGGTATAGATATTTTCCGGGATACCGGCTTTTTGTGCATCTGGATTGCTGGTGCCATCACCGACCAGGTTCAGGCCTGCTACGTTACCGCCAAGAACCAGTGACTTATCTTCCAGATTAACCAGGTCTTCCAGGCCCAGGAAACCAAACTGATTACCGTTTTGCTGTGCAGTCAGGTTGATAACTTCAACGTTAGAGTAACCGGCTGACACCACCAGATTCTCATTGACTACCCAGCGTACTTCCAGTTCTGTCCCTTCGTTGTGCGTGGTAGCGTTAGTCACAATCGCCTGACTATTAAAGTCCGTACGTTCCTGCTCATATACCGATAGCGAGAAATACAAGGTGTCGTCAAGGAATGATCCTTTCACCCCGTATTCAAATAAATCAGACGTATCAAATGCACCGCTGCCACCTTCATTATTCAGCTGCGATATACCGACTTCAGCCCCCTGACCAGCTACCAGTGTCGCCTGCTCTGCCAGCGTAATGTACGGGATCAGACCAAACTCAGAGTTGTATGACAAACTAGTATTCCACGACCAGCCATCGACGGTTTCTTCTTCGTAAATCGGGGTACCTTCGTTACCCTCTTCGCGCGCCCCGGGTAGTAGCAGATCCTGGCGTGACGTGCTCTCAATATCGATGGTGTCGTAACGCACACCCAGCACGATGTTCAGGCCATTTTCCCAGGTCAGGTCGGTCATGGCGGCAAAACCCAGATCCAGGTAATTTCCTTCGTCATAGTTGTCGTAATTGATGCCACTGCGTGTGGAAAGTAAACGACGGTCAAGTGCTGACGACGGCATTGTCAGGTCGCGGCGATTGAAGTATTCGTAAGTAAAGTCATCACCGTGCAGGAAGTCGGTATAACGAATTGACGGTGAAACCTGAAACTGTGCCAGTAAAGAATTGGTTTCAATCTCGGTGGAGAACACCAGCTTATCTTCAATCACCCAGCTGTCATGAAACTGAGAAAATCCGTAAGCATTCTCATTGATGTTATCGTAGGCATCATAGAATAACTGATTTTTGATCTGCCAGTTATCGGCGTAGTAAATAACGTCGAAATACAGGGTGTTGGCTTCGTTTTCCAGTCGATCATCAGGGGCTACCAGTACCTGTGAGCCTTGAAGTGTAGTGGTACCTACATTTTCCAGGGCCATCAGGTCGGTGGCATCAGCGTCGGTAAAAGAAGAAGCAGGTACATAGAAGAATCCTTCACCTGCCAGGTTCACATCACCATATTCTTCATGTGAAATAGAACCGTCGCCGTCCGTATCCAGCGGCTGTGCAGTACCGGTGATATAAGTGCCGTTGTCTACCAGTTCCTGAGTCAGGCGGTTCCAGCCAGCTACCTGGTTGCCATCGTATTTGTGGTACATACCACCAAATTCAAGACGCAGATTATCGGTAATATCAATATTGAATGAAGCCTGCAGCACCGACTGGTCGGTCGCTGAGTTGTCATAATAACTACCAGAGTTTTCTACTTCACCGTAAACATAGTAACCCATTTCCTTGCCGGCCAGCGTGGCCGGACCGCCAACTTCAGCCGTGATAACACTTTTATCCCATGTACCGTGCGTGTAAGACAGTTCGCCTTCAGGTGCTTCCAGGTACTGGCCTGACGATGCCCGGGCGGATTTAGGGTTAAAATTCAGATACCCCCCGATTTTGGACGGACCATAGATAGGTGAGGCAGGGCCGCGCACAATATCAACCCGGCTAGACGCGCCAATCGGGGTGGGGTAGTTACCAGGGTTATCCAGGCGCTTCACACCCCGAAAATAAGTTTCGCCAGGATTGCCGCGAATATCCAGTGAACCGGCTACGCCAAAGAAAGACTGGGTAAATGTACCCGGCGCAAAAGCGACCAGTTCATCAATGTCTGATACGTTAAAACGGTCCATCTGCTCATCAGAAATAGTGGAAGCAGAACGGGGTGTTTCAAGAATTGATTTGCCGAAACCAAATACTGCTTCAACATCCTGACCCGGTAGGGAGCCAAGAGAGCCGCGCACTTCAATTTTTTCCAGTTCGCTATCATCCGGAACATTAGCGGATTCGTTCTGGGCATAAGCTATTGATGGTGCACTTAGCAACATCCCGAGCGTTACAGCCCGCGCCAGGGGGGACACGTTGAAGAGTGTGTGTTTCATGTTATTCCTCAAAATTTTTTATTTTTTTGATACCTCTGATAGCCAGCAAATGATGTCAGTCGCGCTGGCTAGCAGCCTCTTAGCACAAAAAATGCCAATAAAATTTACTATTATTTTTTTTACATTTTGCTGGTAACTCTATGATCTATAGCTGTAAATCTCCTTTGCTGATGTTTTTAAAAAGAGTTTATTAAGTTAAGAAAATGATCGTTCAATTTTTGCTGCACTAGCTTGGTGCTTTGGTGATGGCTTTTTAACCTCTTTGTTCGCAACTGGTGCATTAGTGCTGGCTTTTGTCGCAAGGTGTTGTTTATTCGTCTTATCTGGTGCTGACGGCAGTAATAATTCGAGAAAAATGGCGGTAATACCGGCCACTGTAATGGGGGAGGCAAAAATGGTTGTTAACCAGTCAGGCAGACCGGTTGTGGCGGCAGGTTGCAGCAATACCCCTATGCCAAGGCCTAATGATGAAGCAATAATCAGGCTGCTGCGACGGTCCATCGCAGTGCTCATCAGAATCTTTATTCCACCCACGGTGACCATAGAAAACATCATGAGTGTGGCGCCGCCCAGCACAGGTTTGGGGATTAGCTGCAAGGTGGTACCGATAACCGGAAAACAGCCTAGCAGCAAAAACATAGCGGCTACCCAATATCCCACTTTTCGGCTGGCAATGCCGGTCATCTGAATAACCCCATTGTTCTGACCAAACGTGGTGTTAGGAAAACTGTTAAGAGTGGCTGCAATCATAGAGTTAACCCCGTCGGCCAGAATGCCGCCTTTGAGCCGCCGCATATATACTGGTCCATCAATCGGTTCACGACAAAACAGGCTGTTAGCGGTCAAATCGCCGGCGGTTTCAATAGCACTGAACAGATAAATTAGCGCCACCGGAATAAACAGCGCCCAGTCAAAACTTAGTCCATAGCGAAACGGCACAGGAAAAGACAGCCACGACGACTCACCGGCAGGCATGGTAATCATGCCGTTAAACAGCGCAAACAGTGTGCCTGCCAGCATGCCGGTCATAATGGAAGTCAGTCGCAGCCACCGTGAGTGGCAGGCATTGAGAAAGATAATAGTGAACAGTACTGCCAGGCCCAGTAACATATTGGTGGTGCTGCCCATATCACTGGCATGAAAACCGCCGGCCAGATCGGTCATCCCCACTTTGATTAGTGACAAACCAATCGCGGTGATCACTATGCCGCTGGTTAAAGGAGTAATGATGCGTCTGACCCAGTGCAGACACTGGCTTAAAAAGACCTCTACCAGTGCGCCAAACAGCGAAATACCAAACATCATTGCCAGTATGTCATCATCATTGCCGCCGCGAGCACGTACGGCGGTACCGGCAGCCAACAGGGCGGCGATAAAGGCAAAACTGGTTCCCTGAATAGCCACCAGGCCACTGCCAACCGGGCCGATTCGGCGGGTTTGTATATAGGTACCAATGCCGCTGGAAAATAACGCCATGCTGACCAGATAGGGCATATAGGATTCCAGTGATAACGCGCCGCAAATAATCAGGGTAGGGGTTACCACAGCAATAAAACTGGCCAAAAGATGCTGAAAAGCGGCGACCAGACTGGTGGATAGCGGTGGGTTATCATGCAGACCAAATAATAATTCGTCAGGCTGACTCATAAATGCGCTCCTTGCGTGGGTTTGCACACTTTAGGTGCATAGCCACAGATAAACTGATGAAAAGATGGCACGGCAGGTAAAGCGTTGCCGGCCAGGCGCTGCTGAACAAATAAAACGGTTTTCTGGCCGAACCTTTCAGTCAGCGTTGATTTGACTGAATAGGGGAGAAAACTGTATTGAATGGCGTTGCGGTTAAGCTGTACCAGTTCATTCCAGGAAAGATTAAAGTGAGTGACCGCCAGAAAGTATTCATCGGTCAGATTGCTGCTCCACATTCCTCTGTCATCGGTAGACAGGGTAACGGGGACCCCTGTGCGCAGATATTCAGGAAAAGGGTGATCATCCAGATGCGCGGTGTATTCAAGCAGGAAGTTGGAGATAAGGTTGATTTCAATCAGATAGTGATTGTGCCGCATCAAGAGCAGAGTGTCGGGATCGTGAATAAGATTGAAGCCATGCCCGATACGATCAGCGCCCAATAGCAGGGTGTCTTTAATATGCTGATTTGGCTCGTCGGACTCACCGGCATGGATGCTTAGCGCAATCTGCGGGTAGCGGGCGCGAAGCGCGCGCAGGGTGGAGAGAAAACGCTGCGGATAGCCTTTGTCATTATCTTCTCGGCCGACAAAATTAATCCCGACATACCGGTCTCTGTGCCTGTCCACAAATGCCCAGATCTTCTCCAGCTCCTGCTCGGCGTGGGGCAAAAAGCGCAGCAGGGCATACTGAAAACGCACTTCTACGCCGGTGTTAAGGGCCGCTTCACTGGCCAACATCTGCTCAAATACATCCAGCGCATCGTCTGGCGCATAGGGTGTGCCGTCGGGATAGCGCATCCCCATAACGTTGACCTGAGTCTCCAGGTACTGAACCTGCTCACCGGCATACGCCTGCATATTTTTTAGTAGCAAAAATGCCTGGATGTGCGGGTTTTTCAACATATCGCCCAAACGTTGCCAGTGGGTCTGAAAAAACTCATCGCGTCCCTCGTGAGGTTTATCCAGCCGGATACTGTTTAAAAATGCAGATTTTTGCTCGCCGGTGAGCGTATCCAGTGCGCGATATTGTTGTTTTTCGCAATCGGTTAATTGCTGATAGGAAAACGCTGACAGAGTATGAAACATCAGCCAGTCAGGAGCTGGGCCAAAGGCGTTAGTGCCATAGCCATGACACAGTGAAGGACGAACTCTGGTGAAATAATGGTAACCGCCGTTGTTGTCAGGATCGGTGGCGATGTCCCACCACCACTGACTGAATCCAGCCCCGGTCAGGTGGTGATGAATATCGCCGCCTTTTGGCATAGCGTGCAAAAACGCATATAGCTGGGCGGGTGAGGCCTGTTGACGAAACTGACGAAACCATTGCTGCATGCCCTCGGCACTGTTTGCAGGGGCGAAAGGAAAGCCGGCTAATAATGTCAGTAATAAAATAAGGGTACGCAATGCAATCTCCTGATCGGTCTATCAGGGAATTGCAACTATCTGACCATATGGTCAATTCTTTGATTATTTTTAAGATTATGAAAAACAACGTTTTTTAAGATTCACGCTGTGTTTAACAGTGTGTGCGATGTTTTGTTGCACAATCACAGGGAGTGTTGCCCAATTAAAGAGCAGCCAATAGGCAGGCAGAAAAGGTTGTGAACTAAAAAGCCCGCTCTGTAAGCGGGCTATCTGGCAATAAAAATAACGTTATAGTGTCAGGCAGCAGCAGCGTTAAAGCTAACCTCATCTTTGAGTGTGACAAAAATAGAATGGCGTACTTCGTTGTATAACGCCTTACTGCAATGGCCTTCACCTTCAGTGTCTTCAAGCAGCAGAACATCGCCGGTGCCAAACACTCGTCGCTCTCCTCCTGAAACCGTAAATTCTGCCCGGCCTTTTAAAATAAACAACAACTGACGGGCGGGGGCAGGGTGCCATTTAAAATCATAGTCAGCGGGCGTTTCGCGAAAAATCACAGCGCCGGCGCCGTACTTTTCAGACAACAAACCAATCGGACCACCGTCTGCCAGTGGAATGTCTATCTCCCCAAAATGGCTTTTTCCCTGTTCGTCATTGTATATGCGGGTAATGATCACAGTTTACTCCTTGGCATCGACCGTGGTTGCCAGTTGTTTGATGGTTTCGAACAATACGCGCAGACTGGCTTCAATATCTTCAGTAATAATGGCTTCCCCCGGGTGATGACTAATTCCTTTTTCACAGCGGGTAAACAGCATGGCTACCGGGCAAATCTGTGCCATGGCCATCGCATCATGACCGGCTCCGGAAGGCAGGCTAAGCGGCGCGTAACCACTTTGCACTATGGCCGTACTGAGGATATCCTGAAACGCCTGAGCGCATTTTACCGCCGGTGCGCTGTGGGTTTGTTTATGTTCAACCTGTACATTGCGGCGACAAGCGATATCACTGATTCCTTGCAGAATCTGTTCCAGAACCTGATCGCGGTGCTCATCATCTTCGCTGCGGATATCTATCGAAAATACCGTTTTACCTGCGATGACATTCACCCCGTTGGGACGATTCTCGATGCGGCCTACCGTGGCGACTAAATCCTGGGCATGTGCCAGTTGCTCAACCAGCAGGATCATTTCGCTGGCCGCAGCCAGACTGTCCTGACGCATTGGCATCGGTACGGTACCGGCATGGCCTGCAAACCCGGTCACCGTCACCTCAAGACGCCGGGCACCGGCAATACCGGTCACCACGCCTACCGGCAGATGATTATGCTCAAGCACCGGTCCCTGTTCGATATGCAGCTCGATATAACCCATTACCGTCTGCGGGTCGATAGCTGCTTTGCTAACCTGATGAAAGTCCAGCCCAAACGCGGCCATGGCCTGCGCCAGGCTGATCCCGTTTTCATCTGTCAGTCCGGCCCACTGCGCGGGCCAGTTGCCGGTCAGGGCGCGGCTGCCCAGCAGGGTGGAGCCAAAACGGGTACCTTCTTCGTCACCAAAACCAACCACATCCAGATGAAACGGCAGCTTCAGCCCTGTTTCACGACACATAGCCGCAAGAGTCACCGGCGCCAGAACACCCAGCATGCCGTCGTATTTTCCACCATTAGGGACAGTATCGAGGTGGCTGCCCATAATCAGTCGTGGCGCAGAAGGAGTATCTGCTGCCAGACGGCCCCACAGATTGCCCGCGGCATCCTGCCAGTGCTGCATACCCGCATCGCTCATCCAGTCGGCTACCAGAGTATTGGCCTGGCGGTGTTCCTCGGTCAGGTAGCGGCGGTCCAGATGGATATCAGACTGGCTGACCTGCCCCAGTTCCTGCAAACGGTGCATAACCAGACTGGCAGCCTGTGCAAATGACATCATTGGTCCGCCTCATCATAAATCTTCAGGGCGGCATCGACACCGGCCCCGGCAACCAGACCGAAACCTTGTTGTCGCAGCACGGTTTCCAGCGATTGCAGGGTATGCAGCACAGCATCCTGACGGGCGTTATAGCCCATCGTGCCGATTCGCCAGATTTTGCCTTTAAGCGGACCAAAACTGGTTCCGATTTCAATGTTAAACCGGTGCAGTAGGGTGTGGCGAATTGCTTCGCCATCTACCTGGTCTGGAATATTTACCCCCACCACGTTGTTCATCTTGTGATTCAGATCGCCAAACGGTTGCAGTCCCATTGCCTGAATACCACCGAGCATGGCATTGCCGGCATGCTGATGGCGAGCAATGACCGCCTGCTGGCCTTCTTCAAGCAGATTCACCGCACACTCACGGGCGCAAAACAGCATGGTTGCAGCCTCTGTATGATGATTAAGCCGCTCTTCCCCCCAGTAATCCATAATCATTGGCAAATCAAAATAATTCGAGCGAATACGGCTACCGGCCGCGTCATGGTGGTGTGCATCTTTGATACCGGCTTCCACATGCTGACGTTTGCGTACTACTTCAACAAAGCGTTCGCTCAGGGTCACCGGGGCACTGCCAGAGGGCCCGCCCAAACACTTTTGCAGCCCCACGGATACCGCATCCAGTTGCCAGGCATCTGTATCAAACGGATTACCGCCAATGGAGGCGGTAGCATCAGAGTAAAACAGCACATCGTGGCGGCGGCAGATTTCTCCCAGATGCTCCAGCGGCTGGAGCATCGTGGTGGATGTATCCCCCTGAACCACAGCTAATAGCTTGGGCTGCACCTGACGAATAGCCTGTTCAATCTGTTCAGGCTGGAACACTTCTCCCCAGGGCACCTCGATAGTATGTACATTAGCGCCGGCGCGCTCAGCAATTTCTGCCAGTAAGTGTCCAAACCGGCCAAAAACCGGTACCAGTACTTTATCACCCGGTTCAATTGCAGAGACGAGCACGGCTTCAATACCGGCCCGGGATGTGCCGTCGATTAACAGCGTTTGCTGATTTTGAGTGTTAAACACCTGGCGGTACAGTGCCATCACTTCGTTCATGTAGGCGGTCATGACCGGATCATACTGTCCCACCAACTGGGTAGACATCGCGCTAAGTACCCGCGGATAACAGTTAATCGGGCCGGGTCCCATCAGCAGGCGAGGTGGTAAGGTAAGTGGCTTCATAAATTCTCCTACAGCAGAACCTGGGCAAGCATGCGCAGGCCGGTAATAATCAGAACAACAGCAAAAATCTTCTTCAGTACAGCGGCATTCAGGCGAGATGCCAGCGTAGCACCCACCGGAGCCAGCAGCACCGTTAGCGGTACAATACAGGCAAAGCCAACCAGGTTAACCAGTCCCACGGTGCCAAACGGTGCATCAGCAGGAGGCTGGCCCGCCGCCATCAGCATCAGTGCAGCAGGAAAAGAGATAATCAGGCCTACCGCAGCAGCGGTACCTACTGCGCGGTGAGCAGGGTAGTTGCAAAACGTCAGGGTAGGGACCGTCAGTGTGCCTCCACCAATACCCACCATGGAGCTGAATAACCCAATCAGCGTCGCCATGGTGCTCTGGCCCAGTCGTCCGGGTAGCTGTTCGGTCAGCGACGGTTTTTTGTTAACAAACATATTGATGGCCGACAGACAGGCAATGACACCAAACATGATAGTCAGCCAGTCACCATCAATGCGGGTAACCATGAAACTGCCAATCAGCACACCAATCAGAATAAACAGCGCCCAGGCTTTGAGCAGTGACCAGTCGACATTACCCTTTGCATGGTGTGCCCGGATAGAGCTGACCGAGGTAGGCACAATGGTCGCCAGCGAGGTGGCGGTGGCCACCACCATACTGGTCTGGGCGGAAACACCCAGTGCCTGAAACAGAAAATACAATACCGGTACAATAACAATACCGCCGCCAACCCCCAGTAAGCCGGCCAGTAAGCCAGCAAAAACACCGGTGCCCATCATTGCCAAAATGGTGGTCAGGTTATCCATAATAAATTGCATAAAAGTAAGGAGTCCTTATTGTAAATATCAGGAGAAAAATTCGGGAAATGCTTTGCCATCACTACGCGGGTCGGTGGCGGCTTCCACCTGGCCCTGCGGGTGACGCACTACTGCCCCAGCATGGCCCATCAATTCGTTGCATGCATCGACGACGACCATGTCATGGCCACGCTGGCGCAGGCTATCGCCTACATAATCATCCAGGTCCCGTTCCACTTTGAGGTTGTGGCTCTGGTCGCCCCAGGTCCGGCCCAGCAGCCAGCGCCCCAGTGCAATGGCTTTAGGTAATGGTTGCTGGTGATGAACATAGCGGCTGAAAATGGCCGCCTGAGTCTGCGGCTGACCTTCTCCACCCATGGTACCGTAGCTGATACGACGGCCATCATTAAGCACGGCAAAAGCCGGGTTGAGCGTATGAAAGGGTGCCAGACCCGGCGCCAGTGCCTGCAGATGGCCAGGCTCCAGTGAAAATGAGGTGCCGCGGTTATTCCACACAATCCCGGTGGACGGGCTGACCACGCCGCTACCAAATTCCCAGTACAGGCTTTGAATATAACTGACCATCCGGCCTTCGCTGTCGCAGGCGCCCATCCAGATTGTGTCGCCGGGTTTCGCTTCATGTGGCCATGGCAGCGCCTGTTCATTGCTGATCCGGCTGACCATGTCGTCAAGCGCCTCATCTGTCAGCAGCGCCGATAAATCCTGGCTCACCCGGGAGGGGTCGGTCACCAGCCTGTTACGGTGTATAAATGCCTGTTTGGTGCATTCAATTAGCAGATGCACCATGTCAGCATCGTTATTTACCTGATGCTTCACTCGTTCATACAGCGCCAGAATGATCAGTGAGGCAATCCCCTGCGTCGGGGCCGGCAAGTTATACAGGGTGCCGCTGGCGGTATTCACGCTAAGCGGTTCGATGATTTTAGCTTCATACTGGTGAAAATCGTCCAGCGTGAGCGGTGAACCGGCGGCTTGTAGATCAGCCGCCAGTTGCCCGGCAATCTGCCCACGGTAAAAATCATCCAGGCCAGCATCTGCCAGTCGTTGTAAGGTTTTACCCAGCTGTGTCAGCTTGATAATCTTGCCTTTTTTCAGCGGCTTGCCCTTAATCAAAAACGGGCTGAACGCGGGATCACTGCCCAGCGTTTCAAAGGTTTTAAAACTGGCGTCACTCAGACTCTGGGTGACTTCAATGCCCCAGTGCGCCTGGCTGATGGCTGTATCGAGTAGGGTGGATAAAGCCATGGGCGCTTGCCACTGACTGCTGATCGCTAGAGCTTTTTGCCAGCCAGACACTGCGCCGGCCATGGTCAGCGCTGCCCGCGGACCCCGAGAGGGAATGGCTGATTCTGCCTGATAATATTCCGGCGTGGCATGACACCCAGCCACACCGGCAGCATCAATGGCTACCGGTGTTTTGCCCGGCTCGCTGATAAGCCAGAACCCGTCGCCGCCTAGTCCGTTCATGTGCGGATATTCAACCGCGATGGAAGCCGCTGCAGCCACCATGGCTTCAATGGCCGTGCCGCCACGTTCTAAAATCGTGTTGCCAACCTGAGATGCTGCGTAATGAGGGGCGGTAAAGCCAAATGTAGGGTGTTGTTCCATGCCTTTATGATTCCGTTAGTTGGTGGGCAAGCTGTAACAGTTGTTGTTCACTGTTTCTGGCACCAATGAGTGAGAGGCCATAAGGAGCCCCGTGTTCTGTCAGGCAGGGTATATGCAGTTGCGGTAGCCCTGCAAGCCCGGCCATGGCGGTGTAAGTCAGTAAGGTTTGCCGGTATGCACTCAGGCTGCTGTCAGGCGTGGTAAGCCGCGGTGCCAGGCCCGGTGTGGTGGGTATAATCAAGGCCTCATACTTATCCAACAGTGGATAAATAATTTCGCACCAGTGTGTGCGGGTTTGCCGGGCTTGTTGTTCCTGCTGCGCGGTGATGGTCATACACCAGTCAAGCCGGGCCTGAATATCCGGCGCAATAATCGGTTTTTGTTGTTGTAGCCAGCTTCCGTGCTCACGGGCTATTTCCGCACCCTGCAAATAGCGAAACGCCTCACCCAGAGCCAGGTCAGCAGGAATAGCATCCACCGGGGTAAACGCCAGGTCGGTTTTCTCCCATTGACGCAGGGTGTGCTTAAGCTGATGGGTATACGGATGCGCATTGATATGGGCAGACAATATTGCTACCCCGCAAGACGGGGCTCTGGAATCAGAGCTTCCGAGCAATACCTCTGCCACCGACCGCATGACGGACAGCGAGCGGGTCATCCAGCCCACGGTGTCAAAGGAGGGGGCCAGTGCAACCATATTGTCGCAGGGCACCGCACCGTGAGTTGGACGTAGGCCAAATAAACCCTGATAGCTGGCGGGCACCCGAATAGAGCCACCGGTGTCAGTGCCCAGACCGATATCAGCCAGTCCTGCTGCCACCGCCACCGCCGAACCGGATGATGAGCCGCCGGGCAGGCGGTCCGGTGTAACCGGATTTTGCGGTGTGCCGTAGTGAGCATTTTGACCATTCAGGCTATAGGCAAGCTCATCGGTAATGGTTTTGCCGACAAACCGGGCACCGGCTTGCAACAGGGTAATGACCGATGAGTGCGTGGTCTCGGCAACCGGGTGACTTAACAGCCAGTCCGGATTTCCGGCTGACGTGGGTAACCCCTGCATATGAAACAGATCTTTAACGGCCAGTCGCAGGTGTTTAAGCGGTTGTGCTTGCTGCGTACCAGCCTGGTACAGGGTGAATGCCTGTTCGGTTCCCTCTACAAACGGGGATGTGACGCGTTTGTTTTTCATAGTCCGCTTATAGCTGCGTATTCGAGACTATTCATGAAACAATCGTTTCACGTCTAAGTCAAGTGAAACAGTCAGTGAAGTTACATAATATTACACATCCACAGAGGGTTCCTTTGCGTAAACATTCACAGTATGCTCAGCAAAACGATGGAAAAACAGGCAAGACTGTTATGCAGACAAAATTAATAAAAATACCGCTCAAGCCAGGGAGCCGGGCACCGGTGGATAAACTCATTTCTTATATGAAATCCTCGCCTGAATTGCCGTTTAACGAAATGAACCAGAAGGGCTATTTTTGGGATTCGGTATTTTTAGATGCGCAGTTCAATTTGTATATTGTAATCAAGTCACCGGATTTCTCGTCAGTCATGCTCAACAACGACGATTTAGTGGAAACCGACTTTCGTGCCATGTACGAAAAGTTCCGGCAACAGGCGTGGCAGTCCGATGTCTACGAAGATATTGAAGCGCTCGCCTGCTTTAATCAGGCGCTGTCTTTTGAGCAGTTTGACATAATGCCCGAGCCAGCTTAGAACGACGAACCAGGCTGGGCGAGAAAGCGGGCTTCCTCAGGCGTATTTGAGCGGCCCAATACCTTATTACGGTGCGGATACCGGCCAAACCGAACGATGATGTTGCGGTGTTTCACCTCAAAATCGAGGGTATTTTCCAGCCCCTCGGTATTAAACAATTCCATGGCCACATCGTGAACATTCAGTGATTCACTGTGCATAAATGGCATATACAAAAATGATTTTTGTTCGATGCCCAGCATAAAATCAGCCTGCACGCTAATTGCTTCCTGCGCCAGAACTAACGCCATGGTGTCGCAGGCAAACGCCTGAGGTGTATCACGGTAGATATTGCGCGAGAACTGGTCCAGAACAATGATCTCTGCCAGACGTCCTTGTGCGGTTGCACGCCAGGGCCATAGCTCGCCATTCGCCGCAGCGCTGTGCACCTGTCCAAAGCGGGAGCGGATCAGGGTATCCAGCCCGTGATCTTGTTTAAACCATTGTGTGCTGTCCAGTTCATCAAACCAGAATGCCAAAACATTGGCTGCTTCTTCTACGGTCACTAACTGTTTTGCGTCCATGGCATCCCCTCTGACTGATAAAAATTTTCATAGATACGAATCAACCTCCCTTTGTGATTAGTTATCATGCACTCGTTTAAAAAACAATCAAAGCCTAATATTCGAGGCGCCAACAAAGCAACTGAACTTACGGAAAATTATTTTTCCAGTTCGTCCAGGGCCTCGTACATGGCAGAGATGCGGGTTGCCCGGGTTCCGGATTGCTCAGGCAGGAGTCGGTAAACGCGGTTACATAGCATCGAAATCAGACTCATAGCTGCAGCGTAACTGTCAAACGGGGCGTCCTGTCCCAGATGACAAATCAGGGTTTCGGTGACTTTAGGCCGGTATATCTGACCCGTAGGGTCTGTAATAAGAATTGTATTTTGCTTTTCAAGCGCATCAACCATTTTACTGAACAGGCGGCTTCGCCGGCGAAATCCCAGTAAAACGATGACTTCATCATCGGCAATATCACATAAATCTTCGCCCAGAGTCTGGCCGGGTTGCGGAAGCAGACGCACCGTACTACGAATTTGCTTCAGTTGCTGGCGAAAATGCAGAGCAGCCGGATAGGCATTGCGAAATCCGATAAGAGTAATGCGGCTGGCGCTGGCTAACTGACTGGCCACCCGCTGCAGGGTGGCTTCATCCAAAGCCTGATAAGTCCGGGTCAGATTATTCAGCTCCTGCTCCACATAATCTGTGTCTGCGGCTTGTGTGTCGACCGGTTGCCCGTTTGCACGCAGTGCTAAAAGCGTCTCTTTTGCTTGCGCATGAGAGCTGAAGCCCAGCTGACGGAAAAAACGACTGACAGTAGCTTTGGAGGTATGGCTGGCCTGAGCCAGTTCAGCCAGCGATAAACTGATCACCGCAATAGGATGTTGCTGTATATAGTTGGCAATGGTTCTGGCCGATGGGGAAAGTTCAGCATAACGCTGCTCAATCAGCGCAAGAATATTGTGCGGTTGGGACAAACAGGCAACCTGAATATAAGAGAAACAGATGTATAAGTTAAATCAAACCTGCTGCAAAGCCAAGTTGAAAGGCCGTGCCGGACAGTCACTTTGTGGTAGGGATACTGGACAGTCAGTTTGGGAGGGGAATGCCGGACAGTCACTTTGTGGTGGGGATACTGGACAGTCACTTTGTGGTGGGGATGCTGGACAGTCACTTTGTGGTAGGGATACTGGACAGTCACTTTGTGGTAGGGATACTGGACAGTCAGTTTGGGAGGGGAATGCCGGACAGTCACTTTGTGGTGGGGATACTGGACAGTCACTTTGTGGTGGGGATGCTGGACAGTCACTTTGTGATAGGGATACTGGACAGTCACTCTTTGATGAGGATGCTGGACAGACATCGCGCAGACAAGGTTTATTCCGCCTGATGATATTTTTTGCTGTCGCTGTTGTTGTCAGTGGGTGTCAGTCGTTAAGCGGGGGAAGTGCGACCGATGCAGCCCCTTATTTTACAAGTAGCAGGTTAAGCGGGCTGTCTGCCTGTCATACCTCGGATCAGGTGCTGGTCACACAAATTACTGATAATACCATCGCCCCGGTGTTTGTCCGACCCTCTTCACAACAACTAACCTTTGCCATGCTAGATGATGCGCAGGGTGAGGCTGTGACATGCTTTCCTTATGACGAGAGAATTTTATTACAGCGTTTTTCAGCCCGGGACAGTGGCAATCACCTGCTGGTTTATCAGCCTGATGGGCAAATTCTGGATATTACTCCCGGGGTCGGTATTCAGGCTCGGTTTTTAGGCTGGGATAATGACGGCCGGTATTTTTATGTAGCGCAGATAAGCCCGGGACATGACGCTGAGCAGATTTACCGGTATCGGGCTGATAACTACCAACACAGCAAAATTTATGACAATGCCAACAATCTGACCATTCGCGGGATAAGTGGTAACGGGCGCTTTGCTGTCAGCGAGTATCATCCAGGCGTTCCGGATGGCCGGATTGTGATCGCTGATCTGACCTATCCTGAGGCCAGACAGGTTCCGCTTAAGCTATCCGCTGAACACCGGCATGTCAGCCCGCTGGGCTTTGTTGGCCGCGAGCTGATTTTTATCAGTGATGCCAGAAGCCGCAGTGCACAGGCCTGGCGGTTTAATTTACAGACGCATGATGTTGCGCCGCTGACCAATTTTGACGGTGCGGTTAACGCCATGGCGGTCTCGCCTGACAAGCTGGTATTTGAAATTATTGAACAGGGCATCTCCCGGCTTGTTCTGACGAATAAAAACGGCCAGCTTTTGGCACAACCACCATGGCCGTCAGGTAATTTGTCAGCGCCGGTATTTAGCCGTGATGGAGGTCAGCTGTATTTTTACCACAGTTCAGATACTCATCAGCCTGCGCCCATGCACCTGAATATGGTTTCTATGACCATGTCAGATGTTCCAGCAAGCAAATCATTGCCGGGCAGCCTGATTCGCGGTACCCGGGTCTGGCTGGATTCATCTCAGGGTCAGGTTCCGGCCACGTTATTTAAACCGCGCCATACAACGCAACCTGTGCCTGCCATGGTGCTGGCGCATGACGGATTGCACAGCCATTATCAGCGTCAGTATAACCCTCAGGTACAGCACTTAACGAGCAGTGGTATTGCTGTACTGGCGGTGGATTACCATGGCTCGGAGGGTTATGGCAGCGATTATCAGCATAGTACGGTCAGGCAGCACGGCCAGCGGGACACCCGGGATATTATTACAGCAGGGCAGTATCTGGCGGGACAAGACTGGGTTAACCCCCGGCAGATTGGCGTGATGGGAACCGGTTATGGTGGTTTTTTAAGCCTGTCAGCCGTGACGCAAACTACGCTGTTTTCCGCTGCGGTGAGCTTTCACGGCATGGTGGACTGGCTACAGTATCTACAAACTATTCCACCATCTATGGCAGACTATGCCCGTTTTATGCGCTATGAAATGGGGGACCCGGCCACACAGGCAAGTCAGTTGCAGCAAATATCGCCGCTGTATCAAACCGAACATATTTCAACTCCCGTCATGCTGGTTCAGGGCGGGCGCGATCCGCAGGTAAGCGAAATGCAGACCCGAAGGCTGGCAGAACAGCTGGCCCGGCAGGGTGTCCCGGGACATTATTTACTTTTTGCTGATGAAGCACACGGTCTGAGTCTGGCAGACCATCAGATTGATGCCCAGCAGCGCTTGCTAACCTTTTTACACCAACTTTGGAGAATTTAAAAACGGTTAACAATCAGGCTTGTGCATAACAGGCATATTCATATTTGAACGGTGCGGCTATTATGTAATCAAAGTATCACAAGTTTTTGGTAGAGAGCGTGGTTCTGACAAGACGCTGGGCAGAGTTAATCGGGTTATTTTTCTTACTTCCGCTGGCTGTGGTCTACTGGATTCAACATCTGGCTGACTGGCTGATGCCTATTCTTGGATTGATGGGTGTTGGCTGTCTGGCGCTGCTGCTGACCGACAAACAGTTTAAACGATTCCGGCTGTGGCACATGCAGGATTTCAGCAAGCATCTGGGTGCCACACTAAAGCTGTTTGTTCCCTGGGCGTGCATGACCATGGTGCTGGTCTATTTGCTTAAACCGGAAATTTTTATGCGCTGGCCGCTGGAGCAGCCGGGCCTGTGGGTAATCACGTTGCTAATTTACCCGGTCGTGTCGGTGATCCCTCAGGAAATTATTTTTCGGACCTTCTTTTTTCATCGCTACAAAAAAATTATCCCGTCTAAACATTGGCGATGGGGTCTGAGCACCTTTGTGTTTGGGCTGGCGCACCTGGTGTATGGCAACTGGATTGCTGTGGTGGTGTCATGGCTGGCCGGGGCTCTGTTTGGCTATCGTTACATGCAGACCCGATCCACACCGCTGGTGGTGATAGAGCACGCCATCTGGGGAAGCTTTGCCTTCACCGTGGGGCTGGGTACGTATTTGGTAATGAGTACCGGCGCCCAGAGCTGACGGTGGTCCTGAGCATCGCTTTTAGCGTATAGCTGTTATCACCCATTTACCATAAAAATGAATGTATGTTCAGGGATGTCACCGCCTTTGTGCAGATGTTAAGTGCTGCTGTACCCGATTTTCTTGAGGGTGTGCTGGCCCTGGTAATAGCTATCTTGCTAGCCAGGCCACTGTCCCATCTTTGCATGCGGCCATTCAGTTATTTTCAGTCAGGCCCGTTGCTTCACTCTGTCATTCGCCGCTCATTCAGTCTGCTGATTATATTACTCGGACTGTATATTTTTTTAAAACAGTCCGGATTAACGGAATTTGCGGTAGCTATTATGAGCGGCACCGGCATTGTGGGGTTGATTCTGGGCTTTGCATTTCGTGATATTGCCGAAAACTTTATTTCCAGCCTGTTACTGACGGTCCAGCGACCGTTCAAAATTGGCGATGTGGTGACCATTGCCTCTTACACCGGGGTGATTCAAAAGGTCACTGCCAGAGCGACCACCCTGGTTGATTTTGACGGCAATCATATACAACTACCGAATGCCAGTGTTTATAAGGGCATTATTAAAAACCTCACCGCCAATCCTAATATGCGCGGGCAACTCGAGCTAGGGGTAGGGTACGACAATGATATTTCGCAGGTGCGACAGCTTGCGCAGACCGTCCTCGGGCAGCACCAGTTTGTGCTGGATTCACCCGAACCACTGGTACTGATTGATAACCTGGGCGCGTCTACTGTCAATCTTAAAGTCTATTTCTGGATAAATGCAGAAGTCACCAGCATTGTGAAAATTACCTCGTCCCTGTTCAGGCAGTTGCTCGCTACCTTTGAACAGGCGGGAATTTCGATGCCCGATGATGCCCGGGAAATTATCTTTCCGCAGGGCGTGCCTGTAGTGAATTCGGTGGCGCAGAACAGTCCATCCGGGGGACAAAAAAACGAGGTATCGTCACCGCCTGCAAAAAATGGTTCGTTGCCTCATGCATCTGATAAATACAGCACAGACTCACACCATACCGAGGATGTGGCCAGTGAAACCAGTGAGATACGGCGACAGGCAAAGCATGCCAGAGATCCTGAAGATGGTGACAATATATTGTAAATCTGGCTAGCTGCCGGCTTTTGGTGCTACCGGTGATAAATTGCACCGGGCAAACAACTCCTGCCACAATGATACATGGGCATGGATAGCCTGCTGATAGGCCGCAAAGCCCGTTACGGCATGCTGATGCAAGTATGCCCTGAATGACTCAGCCAGCGCCGGATCTTCAAGCCACGCCTGCCACACTGGCATCAGGCGATAATGATACTGATTGAGCACGCTGCCAACAGGCTGTACCTGCTCGATAAAAAACAGGTAAAACACATTACGCAGAATTTCCACCTGGTCGCTGGCTTTACCGGCCGGACAGGCCTGCTCAGATAACACCGGGCGTAACTGTGCTGTCAGCGTATTCAGCTGGTGTGTGATTACTGCCTGCGTCCGCCAGATTTTAGCCGGTAACCGGGATGAGTCCAGATACTTCAGTTCCTGCTCGAGCGTATCAAGCGACTGCTGGCGGTTATTTTTCAGCCCGGCCAGAAACTGCAACGCAGACACTGACACGCCAGCGTCGCGGTTATCATCTTTAGTCAGCAATGTTTCGGGACGGGAAAAAGCGGCGCGGGTTTCTTCGCTGGTCTGCACCAGGTTGGCCCACAGTGCCGGGCGCTGCGCTTGTTTGGCTGCCAGCCAGTTGGACAGCTGGCTGACTAGTTGTGGGTTGTCTGGTAACTGCTGTCGACACCTGTCCAGTGCATCCAGCAGGGCATCTTCGTAAATAAACCGCTGTGAAGGCTGCGCCGTTTTGCCCACGGCCGTATTACGCTGTGCTACCAGCGCGCCCAGCTCGCAATTCTGTAACTGATAAAACTGTCGCAGATTAACATTAAAGGGGGCGACCTTTTGATATAGCTGGCCGCCGGCCGGAAATCTCAGGATGTCGGTATCGTCATCCTGTGGCGCACTAAATTCACTGTCGGTTACCCGTGCCAGGCGGGTGCGATATTCATCCAGCTGGCCGGTTAGTCCGCTATCAAACCAGCACCCGCCTAATAAGAGCACTGACAAAACCAGTAAGCAATGTAGCAAGCAGGCAGGAAGCTGGCCGGTCATGCGTTCATCCTGCTCAGGCACTGGCGCCGGAGGCAATACTGCGCCCGCCATCCACGTATATGATCTGCCCGGTAATATAGCTGGCCTGCAATAAAAACAGCATAGTGTGGGCAATATCGTCCGGCGTACCTAATGTGTTAAGCGGAATGCTGTCCAGCAAGTTTTGTTTTTCTGCGTCACAGAGCGAGCGTTCTGGCCACAGAATTGCCCCTGGCGCAATACCATTGACCCGCACTGCCGGGGCCATCTCTGCTGCCAGAGAGCGGGTTACCGAGGCTAGCGCTGTCTTGGCTGCAACATATACACTGTGCTGAGGCAGCGGGCGGTCAATGTGCATATCAATCATATTGATCACGCAGCCCTGACTGTGTGTGAGTGCATCCGCCAGTGCCTGGATTAAAAACAGCGGGCCCTGAACATTGCTGCCAGTCAGCGCCTGCCAATCCTGTTGGGTTACAGAGCCCAGTGGAGTAGGGTAAAACGCAGACGCGTTGTTTACCAGTACATCAACCCGGCCATAACACTGCTGAGCGCGGGCCGCCAGATGACTGACCTCATTAAGGTTACACAGGTCGGCCTGCACAACGCAGGCTGAAGCCGGGCGTAACTGGTTCAGGGCGTCTGCCAGTGACTGCGCGGCCTCTTGTGAATGGTGATAGTGAATAATCACGTTATGGCCCTGCTGATGCAGTGTTTTCACCAATTGGGCGCCAATGCGTTTTGCACCACCGGTAACCAGAGAGACAGGAGTAGGCTGCATAAAATAAAGGCCTTTAGTTAAAATGTGTGTTGAATGTCCATGATTGCAGATTTTGCTGCCGGCAGGTAGTGTCCGCCAAACATCAGTGCGTGGTTAAGTAGATGATAAAGTTGATAAACCGGTTTGCGCTGGTCATAGTCAGGCGGTAAGGGCGCTGCGTCTGAATACGCGGTGTAAAAAGCGTCAGGGAAGCGTCCGAACAGCTCTGTCATGGCCAGATCGGTTTCACGGTCACCAATATGTATAGCCGGGTCAAATATCACCGGGCCGTTTTGACAAAAGCCGGTATTCCCGGTCCACAAGTCGCCGTGGACCAGGCTGGGGGCCGGCAAGTGACCGTGCAAGAGCTTTTCAATGCGGGTAGTAAAGATGTCGGCAGACACCAGTTTATGACCGGCTGCGGAGAGCTTGTCCAGCATAGCGCCAATCCGGCACTCGGCGAAAAAAACCGACCACGTACTGTATTGTTCATTGCGCTGTGGGGTGGCCCCGATATAGTTATCGTGAGGCCAGCCAAATTCTGTGTAGCCGGGCGCCTGATGCAGGGCGGCCAGTTGCTGACCGGCCATCGCCCAGTCTGGCGCACTGCCTTCGTGAAAACGGATATGATTTAACACCAGATACTCATGGCTCTGATTGCCTTCGGCGGTGGTGCCGCAGCAAATTACCGATGGGCAGTAAATCGTATTGGTGGCGCTGATTGCCCGTAATCCTTCTGCCTCGTGAATTAACTGGGCAGGTCCGCGGGCGGGGCGAACCTTAACAAAATACCGTCGACTTTCATCACGGACCACAAAAGCACGATGCGTGTCGCCCCCACTGACCGGCTGAACATGCTGGCAGTAAAATGGACGGTTTGTCGACTGACTGATATTTTCACTGATAAAGTGCCACATTGCAGATTGCCCGTTTGCTTGCATCGTCACCTTTACTCTCTGACCTCAAGTATAGTTAGCATAAAATCCGTTATCTGTTTTTTACTGTACGGACTGGCTGAATGATCGCAAAATCACACAGATTTTTTGCCACCGGCGGTCATGGCCAGCAATAAAAATCTGCCTGACAACCCTTTAAACCGTGAAAGAGCATTGCATGACGGCGGCAAGCCGTTATAATTCCAACCGTTTTGACATGTCAGCATGTCTGGTGACAGTGCGGCTGCACCCATAAATCAATCCTCAAAACAAACACAACAAGTGGCACAGAGTAGGTGTCACCACTGTTAAGGAATCTAAATGCCTGTAATTACCCTTCCTGACGGGAGCCAACGCGCTTTCGATAATGCCGTTTCAGTGTTAGATGTTGCCGCCGATATTGGCCCTGGTCTGGCTAAAGCCACCATTGCCGGCAAAGTAAACGGTGAACTGGTTGATGCTGTAGATCTGATTGAACAGGATGCCGCATTGCAGATTGTTACTGCCAAAGATGACGATGGTCTGGAAATTATCCGCCACAGTTGTGCTCACCTGATTGGTCATGCCATTAAGCAACTATGGCCTGGTGTGAAAATGGCCATTGGTCCGGTTATCGACAATGGTTTTTATTACGATGTGGACATGGACCATTCGCTGACCGCCGAAGATTTGCAGAAGCTGGAAAAGCGGATGCTGGAGCTGGCCAAAACTAACTATGACGTAGTGAAAAAGAAAGTCAGCTGGCAGGAAGCCCGCGATACGTTTGAGCAGCGCGGCGAAACCTATAAAATGGAAATTCTGGATGAGAATATCAGCCAGGATGACCGCCCAGGCTTGTATCATCACGAAGAATATGTGGATATGTGCCGCGGCCCGCACGTGCCGAATATGAAGTTTTGTCACCACTTCAAAATTATGAAAGTGGCTGGTGCTTACTGGCGAGGTAACAGCGAAAATAAAATGTTGCAGCGTATTTACGGTACAGCCTGGGCAGACAAAAAGCAGCTTAAGTCTTATCTGACCCGTCTAGAGGAAGCCGAGAAACGTGATCACCGCAAAATCGGTAAAACGCTGGATCTGTTCCATTGGCAGGAAGAAGCACCGGGTATGGTGTTCTGGCACAACGACGGTTGGTCGATTTATACTGAACTGGAAAGCTTTATACGTCAGAAACTGCGTGAGTACAGCTACGGTGAGGTAAAAGGCCCACTGATGATGGACCGCTCCTTGTGGGAAAAATCAGGCCACTGGGATAAATACGCTGAAAACATGTTCACCACAGAATCTGAAAAGCGTGAATATGCGATTAAGCCAATGAATTGTCCTGGCCACGTTCAGATTTTTAACCAGGGGCTGAAATCTTACCGTGATCTGCCGCTGCGGATGGCTGAATTTGGCTGTTGTCACCGTAATGAACCTTCCGGTGCGTTACATGGTCTGATGCGGGTGCGTGGGTTTACTCAGGATGACGCGCATATTTTCTGTACTGAAGAGCAGATCCTTGAGGAAGTCAGCGGCTGTATTAAAATGGTGTATGACACCTACGCTGCGTTTGGTTTTGACAAGATTGCCGTTAAACTGTCGACCCGCCCTGAAAAGCGTGTGGGCTCGGATGAAATCTGGGATAAGTCTGAAGCCGCACTGGCCGAAGCACTGAAAGCCAACGATATTGAGTTTGACTACTTGCCGGGTGAAGGGGCGTTCTACGGTCCGAAAATTGAATTTACCCTGCATGATTGTCTGGATCGGGCATGGCAGTGCGGAACGGTGCAACTGGACTTTTCGATGCCAGGCCGCTTAGGCTCAACTTATGTTGCCGAAGACGGTGAGCGTAAGGTACCGGTTATGATTCACCGGGCGATATTAGGTTCGCTGGAACGTTTCATCGGTATTCTGACCGAAGAATTTGCTGGTTTCTTCCCGCTGTGGCTGGCGCCGCAACAGATGGTTGTGATGAATATTACTGACAGCCAGTCAGAATATGTGCGCGAAACAGTAGAAAAACTGCAACAAATTGGATTTAGAGCAAAGTCGGACTTGAGAAATGAGAAGATTGGCTTTAAAATCCGCGAGCATACTTTGAAGCGTATTCCTTATATGCTGGTGGTCGGTGATAAAGAAGTAGAATCCGGCCAGGTAGCAGTACGCTCCAGACGCGGTGAAGACCTTGGTACCATGAGTCTAGATGCGTTTGTTGAGCTAGCTCAGCGCGAAGTCGCTGACAAAACAATCAAATAAGGTTGTTTCAAGGGCTTGAAGGTGCCTGTCTCTGTCCATATATAAAGGGACAGGCAAAAAGATTAAATTTTGGAGGAATAGCACATTAAAGGCGCTAATAACAAGGCTCAGGGCGCAAAAGCCCGCATTAACGATGAAATCAAAGCCAGAGAAGTACGACTGATCGGCAAAGAAGGGGAACAGGTAGGGGTTGTTTCACTTGCAGAAGCAACACAATCCGCTGAAGAGGCGGGTCTGGACCTGGTAGAGATTAGTCCGAATGCTGAGCCGCCAGTCTGTAAAGTTATGGATTATGGCAAGTTCCTCTTCGAAAAAAGTAAAGCTCAGAAAGAGCAGAAGAAAAAGCAAAAGCAAATTCAGGTCAAGGAGGTTAAATTCCGCCCTGGCACTGATGAAGGCGATTACCAGGTAAAACTGCGCAACCTGCGTCGCTTTCTGGAAGGTGGCGATAAAGCCAAAGTCACGATCCGCTTCCGCGGACGTGAAATGGCTCACCAAGAGATCGGCATTGAACTGCTAAACCGGATTAAAACCGATTTAGAAGAAATTGCTATTTGCGAGTCTTTCCCACGTCGTGTGGAAGGCCGTCAAATGATCATGGTGCTTGCCCCAAATAAGAAGCAGTAATGGTCTAAAGTTTTCGAAGATTCTGCACCTTCGAAACACCTTGCTGTAAACATGAACCGACATGCGGTGACTGCACGCCAATAATGTCGATATTAACAATGCGGAGTTTTAGCAATGCCTAAAATCAAATCAAACAGTGGTGCAGCCAAGCGCTTCAAGAAAACGGGCTCTGGCCGCTTTAAAAGCAAACAGTCTCATTTGCGTCACATTCTGACCAAAAAGAGTACTAAGCGTAAACGCCATTTACGTGGCAAAAAACTGGTTCATGATTCTGATACCAAATTGGTTCAGCGCATGCTGCCTTACGTTTAAGACGAGGAGACTGAATAATGGCAAGAGTTAAACGCGGCACAATCGCACGTGCACGTCACAAAAAAGTTCTGAAGCAGGCTAAAGGTTATTACGGTGCACGCTCACGTGTTTATCGCGTAGCGGTACAAGCAGTAACTAAAGCTGGTCAATATGCATATCGTGACCGTCGTCAGCGTAAACGTCAATTCCGTCAACTGTGGATTGCACGTATCAATGCTGCGGCACGTCAAAATGGCATGTCTTACAGCCGTTTCATCAACGGTCTGAAGAAAGCGTCTGTCGAAATCGATCGTAAGATCCTGGCTGACATCGCGGTACATGACAAGGTAGCATTCAGCGCATTAGTCGAAGCGGCTAAAGGCGCATTAGCTTAATTTTTTAACTAAATTAAGTTTAAGTTCTTTCGGAAAACGGCGAGCAGGATGCTCGCCGTTTTTCGTTTCAGCGGCAAAAAATCATAAACCAACCTATCCACCTGAACTGAAACGCACAATTGCACCCACTCCCAGACAACGGTGCGCTATAAAGTAAAATTTTTCGCATAATTGTCGAGATTATCAGCCCGTTAGGGTAGCGGCAGCTTTTATCTGTCGTGTAAACTATGTGTTTTTACGTTCAGGCGAACTTGCACAACTGTTGTGCAGTTATCCGGTTACACGCCAAATTGAGGAAATCATGGAGCTTGAAGCGATTATCAGTCAGGCACAGGGCCAGATTGACGCTGCCGAAGATGCAGCAACGCTCGACCAGGTTCGGGTCGAATACATGGGTAAGAAAGGTAAACTTACCGAACTTCTGAAAGGCTTGGGAAAGCTGTCAGCAGAAGAGCGCCCGGCGGCGGGTCAGAAGATTAATCAGGCAAAACAAGCCATCAGCGCAGCTATTAATACTAAGGGCGATGCTCTTAGAAGCGCTGAAATGAATAAAAAGCTGGCTGAAGAAGCTGTGGATGTCACATTGCCCGGGCGCATTGAGCAGCCAGGTAACCTGCATCCTGTCAGCCGCACCATTGCCCGTATTGAGCAATTTTTTGGTCAGCTGGGCTTTGCGGTGAAAACCGGCCCGGAAGTGGAAGATGGCTTTCACAATTTTGATGCGCTGAATATTCCGGCGAATCATCCGGCCCGTGCCGACCACGATACCTTTTATTTTAATCCGGATATTATGCTGCGCACACAGACATCCGGCGTGCAGATTCGTACCATGGAAGCAGAAAAGCCGCCACTGCGGATTATTTCTCCTGGCCGGGTTTACCGTAATGACTACGATCAGACCCACACGCCAATGTTTCATCAGGTCGAAGGCCTGATGGTAGACAAAAATGTCAGCTTTACTGAGCTTAAAGGGATTTTGCACGACTTTCTTCATCACTTTTTTGAAGAGTCTCTGGAAATCCGTTTCCGTCCTTCTTACTTTCCATTTACCGAGCCATCTGCTGAAGTGGATGTAATGGGTAAAAATGGTCAGTGGCTGGAAGTGCTGGGCTGCGGCATGGTGCATCCTAATGTACTGAAAGCTGTCAATATTGACCCTGAAGAGTACACCGGTTTTGCCTTTGGGATGGGAGTCGAGCGTTTGACCATGTTGCGTTATGGCGTAACAGATTTACGTTCATTCTTTGAAAACGATCTTCGTTTCCTTAAGCAGTTTAACTAAGGCAGGGCAGAACCAATATGAAATTCAGTGAAAATTGGCTAAGAGAATGGGTCAACCCGGCACTTGATTCACATGCACTTTCTGAACAGCTGAGCATGGCTGGTCTGGAAGTTGACGACGTGGCTGCAGTGGCCGGAAACTTTTCCGGTGTAGTTGTGGGTGAAGTGGTTGAATGTGGTCAGCATCCTAATGCCGATAAGCTACGGGTAACAAAAATCAATGTGGGCGGCGACGAGCTGCTGGACATTGTTTGCGGTGCGCCGAACTGTCGTCAGGGAATCAAAGTGGCGGTTGCAGTTGTTGGCGCGGTATTACCGGGTGACTTCAAAATTAAAAAAGCAAAACTGCGTGGCGAGCCGTCTTTTGGCATGCTGTGTAGTTTTTCTGAACTGGGTATCAGTGATGACCACGATGGTATTATTGAATTACCGGCGGATGCACCGGTAGGTCAGGACATCCGTGAGTATCTGGGTTTGAATGATACCAGCATGGATGTGGATTTAACGCCAAACCGGGCTGATTGTCTGGGGATTCGTGGTATTGCCCGTGAAGTTGGCGTGCTGAACAATCTTGATGTGTGTGTACCGGCAATTGAACCGGTGGCCGCCACTATCGACGACAAGCTGACCATTACTTTACAGGCTCCAGAAGCCTGCCCGCGCTATCTTGGGCGGGTACTGTGTAATGTGGATGTAAAAGCGGCCACGCCGCTGTGGATGAAAGAAAAGCTGCGCCGTAGTGGCATTCGCAGTATTGACCCGATTGTTGATGTCACCAACTATGTGTTGCTTGAACTGGGCCAGCCTATGCATGCATTTAACTTAGATAGCATCGAAGGCAACATCACTGTGCGTCTGGCCGGCGATAAAGAACCGCTGACCCTGCTGGATGAAAGCAATGTTGAGTTAAACGCGGATACGTTGGTTATCGCCGATGATAAAAAATCTCTGGCAATGGCCGGTGTGTTCGGTGGTCTGCATTCAGGTGTAAACGAAAATACCTCGCACATTCTGCTTGAAAGTGCCTTTTTTGCCCGTGATGCCATCATGGGACGTGCGCGCCAGTATGGCCTGCATACAGATGCTTCGCATCGTTATGAGCGCGGTGTGGATCCACAACTGCAAAAAGATGCCATGGAGCGGGCCACCGCGTTGATTCTGGACATTTGTGGTGGTGAACCGGGTCCTGTGGTAGAAGCTGTATCAGATAGTCATCTGCCTGCACAATCCACGGTGGTTTTGCGTAAATCACGCCTGGATCGCGTACTGGGTATTAGTATTGTAGCGGACAAAGTGACTGAAATGCTTACCCGTTTAGGTATGCAGGTGACGCAAACTGACGACGGCTGGCAGGCTCAGGTCCCAAGTTATCGCTTTGATATCGCAATCGAAGAAGACCTGATCGAAGAAGTTGCCCGGGTTTATGGTTACAACAATATTCCCAATGTTGCGCCTACCGCCAGCCTGAATATGTTGCCGACGCAGGAAGCCACGATTGATACAAATGTATTTAAAGGGCTGTTGACTGCCCGTGGTTATTCAGAAGCGATTACTTATTCGTTTGTAGATCCTAAAGTGCAAAATGCACTGTTTCCAGATGAAAAAGGACTGGTATTACCCCATCCGATTTCCTCTGATATGAGTGTGATGCGGGTGAGCCTGTGGCCGGGCCTGTTACAGGCAGCGGCGTATAACCAGAAGCGTCAGCAAACGCGGGTCAGATTATTTGAAACTGGCTTACGCTTCTTACCTCGTGAAGATGCGCCTAACGGCGTAGCCCAGGAACCGGTTATTGGCGGTTTGCTGGTCGGCCGTCGTGAGGTGGAAAGCTGGCACGGGGAAGATGCCCAGGTTGATTTTTTTGATGCCAAGGGTGACGTGGAAGCCCTGTTAGCACTGACGGCCGGACACGGTGTTGTATCGTTCCAGGCGGCTGAACATAGCGCATTACATCCTGGCATGTCGGCAGAGATATTGCTTGATGGAAAATCAATAGGTTATCTTGGTGCATTACATCCACAGTTTACTAAACTGTTAGGGGTAAATGGCCGACCATTTATTTTTGAACTTGATCTTAAGGCATTGTCTACACGGCAATTACCGGCGGCAAAAGCGATCTCAAAGTACCCTGCGAACCGTAGAGATATAGCGATTACCGTAAAAGACGTAGTTCCAGTAGGTGCCATTCTTTCGTATGTAGAAAATATTGGCGTAAATCAACTAGTTGGCCTAAACTTGTTCGACGTATATAAAGGAAAAGGCATAGAGCCCGGATTTAAGAGCCTGGCCCTATCCCTGATTTTACAGAACGCGGATAAAACACTCGAAGAAGCTGAGATCCAGGAAGCAGTGGACACCGTGGTGAAAGGGTTAGAATCCGAGTTCGGGGCAGCGTTAAGAGAGTAGACTATGGCATTGACCAAAGCCGAAATGGCTGAACACTTATTCGAAAAACTGGGTATGAACAAAAAAGACGCTAAAGATTTAGTGGAAGGCTTCTTTGAGGAGATCAAAGAGGCACTTGAATCTGGTGAACAAGTGAAACTGTCAGGTTTTGGGAATTTTGACCTGAGGGACAAAAACGAACGTCCGGGCCGAAACCCGAAAACGGGTGAGGATATCCCGATAAAGGCGCGTCGTGTGGTTACATTCCGTCCTGGACAGAAGTTGAAAAGCCGTGTGGAAAACTCAAAACCGCCGGTAGAATAACCGGCGACTCTATCTTTTTATGGTGAGGCAAGGTTGCTTCGCCATATCTGTTTTGCCTTATGATTTATTCAGACGGTACAATACGTCGTGAATGAAGTATAAGGTCCTTCCTGATGTCTTCATTTACACTTACTGGAACTTATCAACCGGGGTTGAAATGAAGAAGTTGTTGATCGCGCTTGGCGCCATTATTGTTGTTACCGCGGGTTATCTGGCATGGTTATCCCATGACTCAGCGTCAGATACATCGCAGGCACCTGCGCCAGTTATTACTACAGATGATATTTTAAATGCATCAGATTTGGCTGATGGGGTTAAACAGGCTGTAGCAAATGGCAATGAAAATGCCATCGATGAATGGCTAGCAAAAGGCCAGGATGTGGCAGAGCAGGCAGGCTTATCTGAGCGTGACATACAATATCTGACATCTGATAAAGCCCGCGATTATGTGACGTTTAATGCAAAACGCGCTTTATTCAACGAGGCGTTTGAACAGCGTTTTGTGGCACTACAACCCATCGACGATTTAAAAACACAATATCCTGAGGCAAAAAGCTTCTTCAGCCATGCTGATAAGCTGATTAAAAAGCGTGATCAGATTATCCGTCAGATTGCACAGACCCTGGCTCAGGGCAATGACGTATCGGCCGAGGATAAACAAGCGGCCCGTCAACTGTGGCAACAACGCTACCAGAAAAAACAAGCTGACCATGCCGGGCATACCGAGTAGGGGTAGTCTGTTTTTGACTGAATAACGTACAACTTTCATTGGTGCTGGCTTACCGGAAGAACAAGCGCAGCAAAATAAGACGCTTATCAGCGCACACAGATTGTGCGTTGATATCTGTTGGGGAAATTTCATCAAGTTATCTGAACATTTTGACAGTGCAGCTATAAACCGGCCGCTGTTTTCTATTACTGCTGGCTTTATCGCCGCATTCTGTTTGTTTGCATTGGTCGATATCAGTGCTCTGGCATCCACCGTGGATGCGCTATTTGCCTGGTCAGCTCAGTACTTTGGGTTGTACTGGCAGGTCCTGTTACTGGCAACCTTCCTGATTGGTATTGGCATTGCTTTTATGCCAGGCGCCAAAAAACCTATCGGTAACAAGTCTACGCCAGAGTTTTCACTGTTTCAGTGGGGCTCGATGATCATGTGTACCTTACTTGCCGGTGGCGGAGTATTTTGGGCAGCTGGCGAGCCGATGGCACACTTCGTGTCAACACCGCCGGTTTTCTCAGGTGTGGAAAGCGGTAGCGCTGAGGCTGTGTCTTATGCACTGGCGCAGTCTTATCTACACTGGGGATTTCTGGCATGGGCTATCCTGGGCAGCCTGACTACAGTGATGTTAATGCATTATCACTATGATAAGGGTCTGCCACTGGCGCCCCGTACGCTGCTATACCCGGTATTCAAGGAAAGGGCAATTCACGGCCCGATTGGGCTGTTTACTGATGCGGCCTGTATCATTGCAGTTGTTGCCGGCACTGTAGGGCCTATTGGTTTCCTGGGATTGCAGGTTAGTTACGGTCTTAACGATCTGTTTGGTATCAGTGATGATGCCACCACGCAGGTCATGGTGATAGTAGTGCTTACCCTGATTTATGTATTGTCCGCGGTAAGCGGGGTGACCAAAGGAATTCAGTTACTGAGTCGTCTGAATATGCTGCTGGCGCTGGGGCTACTCGCCTTTATTATCATTGCTGGTACCACCGGATTTATTTTTTCCAGTTTTGCTGATGCACTGGTGACTCACGTTACTCACTTTTTCGACATGGCGCTGTATCGTGGCGAAGCTGGTGTGTTTGGTGAAGCTGGCTGGCTGGGATGGTGGACAGTCTTTTTCTGGGGCTGGTTTCTTGGTTATGGGCCTATGATGGCCATTTTCATCGCCAGAATCAGTCGCGGCAGGTCAGTGCGGGCAATCATTACCATGCTGTCTGTCATAGCGCCGCTGATTACTATGTTCTGGTTTACCATCGTGGGTGGTACGGGTTTAGGGTTGGAGCTCGCCAATCCAGGCACCGTCTCTGCTGCATTTGAAGGCTTTAATTTACCAGCAGCACTGATTGAAATCACTCAGGCTTTGCCACTTGGTACGATGGTAACCTGCCTGTTCTTAATATTGACTATGACCTTCGTGGCAACCACCGGCGACTCGATGACCTATGTACTGTCGGCGTCTATGTCTAAAACCGAAGAGCCGGCGGTATCCGTACGGGTTTTCTGGGGATTGGCGATGGGACTGATGGCAGTAATACTGATTGCTATCGGATCCGGCGGAATCGATAAGCTACAAGCCTTTATTGTGGTCAGTGCGGTACCTGTCTCGCTGATATTGTTACCTTCCTTATGGGACGCACCACGCATCGTGCTTCAGCGCGGGCGCGATCAGTAACAATGGCTGAGCAATAAAGATAACCATGTAATGCGCCGGATAGCTCAACTGGCGCGTTAGGCTGCTGCCTGATACCCGCTTTGCGGGCTTTGGTATTTGATCTTATCTGCCTGTTGAAAAGAACACATTGTATTATTTACAACAGGAGACAGATGTATGAGTGTCACATTAACAGGTAAAACAGCGCTGGTCACCGGCGCCAACAGAGGCATTGGCAAAGCGATTGTCGAGGCACTGTTTGAGCGAGGCGTGAGCAAAGTTTATCTGGCAGTACGTGATGCCGAATCAACTACCGAACTGCACAGCACATATGCGGACAAAGTTGAAACCCTTACCGTTGATGTCACCGATGCATCTTCTGTTCAGGCGCTGGCCAAGCAGGCGACCGATACTGACATTGTGGTCAATAACGCAGGTATCATGAAATTGCAGTCACCACTGAGCGGCGAGGCTGAAGCGGCGCTGCGTAGCGAATTCGAAGTGAATGTGTTTGGCTTATTGCATGTCGCTCAGGCATTTGAACCTGTCTTAGTAAAAAATAAAGGTGCGTTGGTACAGTTAAATTCTGTGGCTTCAATGAAAACATTTGGTGATATGACGACCTATTGCGCGTCGAAAGCTGCAGCTTATTCTATCACCCAGGGATTGAGAGAAAAACTGAGCGAGCAGGGTGTGGCGGTTGTTAGTATACATCCTGGCCCTATTGCTACCGATATGGGTAAAGGTGCTGGCTTTGACGACGCTCCTGGTCCGGATGTCGTGGCTAAAGGGGTGGTTGATGCGCTGGAAGCTGGCGACTTCCACAACTTTCCGGATGATATGGCCAAACAGTTGGGGGATGAGTATAACAGCTACGCCAACAACGTTATTCTTGGCGATTTTTCGGTGTAAAAGCACAATCAGTCGCTGTGCTGTTTATCTCTGTAGTCCTATCTTATATTTAAACCACCTGCTGCGGCAGGTGGTTTTTTGTAAGCGTTATTCGGGGCGTATGCCCTGCTCATCAAGCATCATTTCACCGTCTTCCTTAAAATACGGGCCTGTGGGCCACTGGGCCAGCAGATCCAAAACCTGTTCGCTCGGGCGACATAACTTCACTCCTTTGGAAGAACAGACGATAGGGCGGTTAACCAACACCGGATGTTCGAGCATCGCGTCCAGTAAGGCTTCATCTGAGACTGATTCATCCAGCAGACCCAACTCCTGAGCCGGCGATTTTGTTGTACGCAGTGCCTGACGGGGAGTGAGACCAGCTGCTGCAAACAAGGCCAGCAACTGTGGCCGGGTCCAGCCTTCGTTAAGGTAGTCAATGACCTGCGGCTCATAGCCCGCATCACGGATAACCTGTAATACATTGCGTGAGGTACCACACGCCGGATTATGGTGTATAACAATCATAATTGCCTCTCACATACGATTTATCACATATATGAATTTTCGTATTTGTTGGTATATATGTCAATAGCACTGTTGACATATGTTTTTTCGTATGTGAAAGTTTATATATGAAATAACAAATATGATGAAGTGTCAGGAGTCCATCATGAGTGAATACGATACATCTATGCCAAATATCGACAACGCCCTGTTTACGCTGCCCGCGGCACAAGATTTTGTACCGGCGGATGACAGTCGCAAGCCAAAGATCCTGCTGTTATATGGGTCGTTGCGTAAACGGTCGTTCAGCCGCTTACTGGTGGAAGAAGCGGCCCGAATGCTTGAAGCGATGGGCGCAGAAACCCGCATCTTCAATCCAGAAGGATTACCGCAGACAGACACCGCTGATGAAACGCACCCAAAGGTAAAAGAGTTGCGCGATGCTATGATGTGGTCTGAGGGACAAGTGTGGTGCTCTCCGGAACGTCATGGCTCAATGAGCAGTATTTTTAAAAGCCAGCTGGACTGGGTTCCGCTAAATCTGGGCGGGGTACGTCCGACCCAGGGCAAAACACTGGCGGTGATGCAGGTGTGTGGCGGGTCACAATCGTTCAATACGGTTAATCAGCTGCGTGTACTGGGTCGCTGGATGCGTATGTTTACCATTCCCAATCAGTCGTCAGTGCCTAAAGCGTTTATGGAGTTTGATGACAATGATCGAATGAAGCCATCGCCATTTTATAACCGTGTGGTCGATGTGATGGAAGAGCTGATGCGATTTACCCTGATGCTGCGCGATAACAAAGACTATCTGGTAGACCGTTATTCTGAGCGTGTTGAGTCTGCCGAGCAGGTCAGTGAACGGGTCAATCAGCGGGCGATTTAACCGGCGGCGACTGCCCGGCAGGCGGTGTTATATCGCTTGCCGGCTGTGATGAATTTGTATCTGCTTTTACTCGCAATACAGGGAATACAGGGTGGCAATGATGGCTTTGACCTGGGCACTGGCCAGAACATAATAAATGGTCTGGGCATCGCGACGGGTGGACACCAGCCCGGCGTCCCGTAATTTGGCCAGATGCTGTGACAAACTGGACTGCGGCAGCGCCAGCGTCTTGTTGAGCTGCCCGACCGAAAGTTCGCCCTGATTAAGCAAACATAGCAGCATTAACCGGTGGGGGTTTGCCATTGCTTTTAACAGCTGTGCTGCCACCGTCGCGTTTTCGGCCATCTGCGCCGGTGTCATCGTGCCAGATGATGCAGTGCCTGTCATAACCATTTGTCACAGAGTTTAAGTCCGGCCAGCATAGGCAGGACAAAATACAGGATTGCCAGGGTATCACCAGTGAGGTTGGTCAGCGCCGGGCCCGGACAGATACCGGCCAGTCCCCAGCCAATACCAAACAGTACCGCACCGGCCACCAGACGAGCATCTACCTGGCTTTTTTGCGGTATATAAAAGGCGCTATTGAGTAGCGTCTGATGGCGGGGCTTAATGATAAACTGGTAAACCGGCAGATATACACACAGCGCACCGCCCATGACAAATGCCAGGGTAGGATCCCACTGTCCGAAAATATCTAAAAAGGCCAGCACGCGCAGTGGATCTGTCATGGTGGACACGGTGAGCCCGGCACCAAATAATAACCCTGCAAGCAAAGCGGATAAGAATGTTTTCATGCTGACTCCGGTTAGCTAAAAAGACGTAATACCAGTACGGTGAGAATGGCGGTGACCATAAACGTGATGGTGGCTACCAGCGAGCGCAACGATAACCTCCCCAGACCACAAATGCCATGGCCACTGGTGCAGCCGGTGCCAAGCCGTGTGCCGATACCCACCAGTAAACCGGCTACGGCCAGCAAAATAGCATCTCCGGGCAATGGCACTGGCAAGGCATATCCCAACGGGGCTGTGATAAACGGCGCCAGTACCAGGCCGGCTAAAAAGGCATAACGCCAGAGATGCTGACCGGCTGGTTTGCTCAGTGCGCTGGCGGTAATACCGGAAATACCGGCAACCCGGCCGTTAAATAGCATCAGCACAACAGCCCCGGTGCCAATTAACAGGCCACCAATAAATGCCTGTGCAAATAAAGCAGTATTCATTATGTTACTTCATATTTTTATTTCGTATATTAGTAATATACGAAATAAAGAGTAAATACAAGTATCATGTATATATTATGGCGCATCATCGATAAGAACTGCCTGTCTGGCCCGGGTCAGCGAGATAAGAACCTGTGGGCTCAGGCCAATATCCAGACCCCGCTTACCGCCACTGACATAAATGTGAGCAAAGCGGGTTATCGAGGTATCTACATAGGTTGAAAGAGATTTTTTCTGCGCCAGCGGGCTGACACCGCCGGGCAGATAGCCTGTAATCCCGGGAATCTGTGACAGATGTGCCATAGCCGCTTTTTTGGCACCGGCTGACTGAGCCAGTTTTTTCAGGCTCAGCTGATAACTCACCGGCAGTACGGCGACAACGTGCTGCCCGGTGCTAAGCGTACATATCAGGGTTTTAAATACACACGCCGGATCGACTCCGAGTTTTTCAGCCGCTTCCAGACCGTAGGAAGTCGCATTTGGGTCGTGACCAAATTCAATTACTTCATGGCTTATTTTATGCCGGGTCAGCAGGGTGATAGCCGGTGTCATCGGGCCGGCTCCAGCGTGAGGGTGTGTTCAATATTACCCGGCAGCAGCGGGGTCTGACGGTTATCAGAGTAATCATTAAAACCAGCCCGGTAGTATTGTGATAACGGATGACCGGACTGGCCACCTGGTAAGGTCAAAATGGCTTTATTCAGCTGTCCGGGACGAACAAAAAGGCGTTGTGATGCACCAAATTCACTTTGCTGAACTGCGGGCACAAAGCTGTCACCAAATCCGGAAATTTTTCGCATGTTCAGCAGACCGCCTATAAAAGGGATATTCGCGGCAAACGGATGCTTTATTTCAAGTGCATTTATCTTACCCCAGGCTAACGCGCCGAGCGACGAGGCGTTGTGATCAGACATTAGCTCCTGCCGGGCCTGCTGGTATGCGGACACTAAAAATGCTTCCCAGTTTTCGTACTGCTCCGGCAGCCAGCTATATGGTTGCTGCTGGAGGATAGCCCAGACCGCACCTTCGGTCTGACGTAGCAGGCCGGCCGGGGAGACACCCTGCTTACTGACGGTGCTGGTAATCGGGTCCAGCAGGCGGTTGGTGACTTCACGTCGAAATGCCCTGACCAGCGTATAGCCAACAGAGTCAGCACAGGCGCAGGCTTGCCAGTTTTTCAGATAGTTAAGATCATCTCCGTACTGAGCAGTTTGCTGAGCCAGAGTCTGGCTCAGCAGATTATGCCAGGGCATAAGAAAGCGAGCTTCGTTATCCAGCTGGATAGCATAAAACCGCGCTTCGTCGAATTGCTCATAGTCAAACAGACGGTCACGGATCTGCTGTCCGCGCGCACCCACTGCATAACCGCCGTCGCCAAAGCGGCTGAGCTGTTCGGTGGAAATAACCCTGGCGTTGGCTGTCCACAGGCGCTGGGATGACGGGTTCATAACAACCGGCAAGGAGAATTCATTGTATTGCCACAATGTGGATACCTCCGTTTCGCTGATGGCAGTGGTGGATGGCGATGGCCGGGCAGTGACCGCGCCGCCGGGAGTCCAGGCCAGTTGACCGTGACTGTCCACAATGACCATATTCTGAACGGGAATGCGTATTTGATGGGCCAGTTCAACAGCGTCTGCTGTACGCTGAGCCAGGTCCAGATCAGTGATGGTCAGGTTAACCGCATAAGGCTGGTGCGCCACCCAGCGCAGGGCATACTTGTGACCATTCATCGTGCGCACCGGGCCGTAGTCACTCATTGTGATACTGAAATCATGCTGGCCATCGCGACTTTGAATCGGGTCGCTAAGTTGCCAGGTAGTGGCATCAGCGCCAAGTTTTATCCAGTCAACATTGTCCAGATTTGCATTGGTAAATCCCCAGGCAATCGCACCATTGGTGCCAACAACGATACCAGGCAGACCTGGCAGGCTGACGCCGGTCATCTGTACAGGTTTGCCCTGGCGGGTATAGTTAAGCTGCGTACGGTACCAGATAGCCGGTACCCGCAAGCCCAGATGCATATCGTTGGCCAGCATCGCATCGCGGGTATCGGTTAACGCGCCGCTGACCGCCCAGTTATTGCTACCCAGATCCGGTGCCGGTTCACCATTCCAATGCGCGGTAGTCGATTCACTTAATACCGGAATTTCATCAATCCGATAAGGCAGGGTACTGCCATCCAGCGCCGCCTGATATTGCGTTGCAGACTGAATAAAGTCGAGCATCTGGGGGCCGAAGTGCTCAGCAACTGCGGTACGTGCCAGATCCAGCTCAACCTGGCCGGCCTGTAAATCCATGTACATGCTAAACACCACCAGAATACTGTCTTCAGGTGTCCAGGGCTGCATATCAAATCCGGTCAGCCAGTATTCAAAGGGTTTGGTGCCAAGCGTACGGATAGCCTGATTGACCCCGCTGGCATAGCGATTAAGCAGTTTTTTCTGGGAATCAGAAAGCTGATTTAAAATGGTTTTCGCGCGTTGTCTGAACTGATGAAAGCGGGCTTTTTTATCTGCTCTCAGGGCCTTGTCTCCCAGCCAGACGCTTAATTCACCGGCGGCGACGCGGCGCTGCAAATCCATCTGGAAAAACCGATCCTGACCATGTGCCACACCCAGTGCAAAAGCAGCATCAGGCAGGTTTTCAGCTTTGATAATTGCCTGACCAAGTGTATCACGTTGTAACCTGACCAGCTTTGTCGGTGAATCGCTCTGTACAGTGCCGTCAAGCTGTGGCAGGCTCTTGTTAAGCATAAAGAACGCCCCGCCTGCTGTCAGCAGAGCCAAAATCAATACGCTGAAAAACAACCACTTAAACTGACGTAGCATGTGAGTCTCTCCCTGTTTTTTGTCTATCCTAACGGTTCGGATGCGTGAAATGAAGAATAATAAACCGGAGTTTTTATGGGCCCGTTAATGTTAGATTGCGCTGGTACTACGTTGCCGGCAGAAGAGCGCGAACGCCTGGCGCACCCGCTGGTGGGGGGCGTAATTTTATTTTCCCGTAATTACGAATGCCGGGATCAGCTAATTGAACTGATAGCCCAGATTCGCCGGGCTGCTGGTCGGCCAATCCTGATTGCCGTTGATCATGAAGGCGGACGAGTGCAACGCTTCCGGGAGGACTTTACCGCTATTCCGGCGATGGGCAAAATCCGGCAATTAGCTGGTAGCCTGGAGGAGCAATGCGTGCTGGCGCGGGCTTGTGGCACCATTTTGGCCTATGAGCTAAAAGCCGTGAACATTGATTTGAGTTTCGGTCCGGTGCTGGATATTGACGGTGCTTCGAAGGTGATTGGTGATCGGGGATTTTCTGATCGAATCAGCGAAGTGATCACCCTGGCCGGTGCAGTCATTGACGGCATGCAGGAGCAGGGGATTCCGGTTACCGGAAAACACTTTCCAGGCCACGGCAGCGTAGAACCCGATTCGCATGTGGCATTGCCGGTGGATGAGCGTAGCGAACAACAAATCAGCGAATTTGATATGTCAGTGTTTAAAGCACTGTCACCCAGGCTCGATGCGGTCATGCCGGCGCATGTGATTTATGCACAGGTTGATGCGCAGCCTGCAGGTTTTTCACCTTACTGGTTGCAGGAAGTGTTACGCAAAAGACTGGGATTCGGTGGCGTGATTTTTTCTGATGACTTATCGATGCATGGTGCCAGCGTGGTCGGTGGCTATCCTGAACGGGCTAAAGCAGCACTGTCGGCAGGCTGTGATATGGTTCTGGCCTGTAATAATCCGACAGGGGCGGCGGCCATACTGGACAATCTGGATGTGGCGCAGTCAAACCCGCGGTTAAGTCGCTTTAATCAGCGTCAGGCGTCAGACGATGCTGCGCAGCGCTATCAACAGGCAAAGGATGTACTAAAGCAATATGAAAATCAGCTATAAATGGATTTTAATCAGTGTGCTGGCAAGTCTGGCAGGCTGGCAACTGCTGTCAATAAATGGTCTGGAATATAAACAGGCAGTCACCGGCGGTCTGACTATTCTCATTGCAATGTTGTGGGTGAGCGAGGCGCTGCCCATTGCCCTGACCGCACTTATCCCGTTTGTCGCTTTTCCGATGGCCGGCGTGATGAGTTATCAAACGGCCTCTGGCGCTCTGGGTAGCCATGTCATCATGCTGTTGATGGGCGCATTTATGCTGTCTAAATCACTGGAAAAGTCCGGTGTGCACAAGCGTCTGGCTGTTTACATGCTTAATCTGACCGGTGCCAAAAGTGGCCGCAGTCTGGTGATGGGATTTATGCTGACTTCTGCCATCCTGAGTATGTGGATCTCCAATACCGCCACAGCACTGATGCTGTTACCAATTGCGATGGCCATCATAAACTCTATGGATGCGCCCAGGTTATCTACCGCGCTGCTGCTGGGGATTGCCTATGCAGCAAGTTTGGGAGGGGTAGGGACGCCGATTGGCACGCCACCGAATATTATTTTTATGAATGTTTATACGCAGGTTAGTGGCAACGAAATCAGTTTTTTAAACTGGATGAGTACTGGTATTCCCATTGTCCTGCTCGGTATACCGGTGATGGCGCTGTGGCTGACTCGTTCTGCCGGTACTCTACCTGCTATCACACTGCCAGAGTCGGGTGAATGGCAACCGGCTGAAAAGCGGGTGCTGATGGCATTTGGTGTGGTAGCGCTGGCGTGGATTTTTCGTCCCTACTGGACTGCGTTCTTAAATATGCCCAATGTCAGTGACTCTACCATTGCTGTTGCCGGGGTTATTATGATGTGTCTGATTCCTGACGGTAACAAAGAAAAGCCCGGCCAGATTCTGGACTGGGATACTGCGACTCAGATTCCGTGGGGGCTGCTACTGGTTTATGCGGGCGGGATTTGTCTGGCCAGTGCATTTGTTGAGTCGGGCTTAAGCCAGCGGATGGGGGATGCGATGAGCGGGTTGTCAGTATTTCCGGTACTGGGCATTATTCTGGTGCTGTGTATTGCGGTTAGTTTTGTGACCGAGGTGACCTCCAATACCGCCACTGCCACCTTGCTGATGCCGATTTTGGCCAGTGCGGCGATGGCGCTGGATATTGATCCTATTGTCCTGATGATGCCAGCAGCAATCAGTGCCAGCTGCGCATTTATGATGCCGGTAGCTACGCCGACCAATACTATTGTGTACAGTAGTGGCAAGTTATCAATACCGGTGATGGCACGTGAAGGCGCGATTTTAAATATCATTCTGGCTTTGATTGTCACCGCCGTGGTGGCTATTACACGCTTGTGAGTGCAACGGTAAAGCCGGCAGTGACGGCGGCTTTACCTGATTCTTATCATGTTTAATTCTCGCGAGAAGCTTAGCGCTGCCAGAATAAGAGATTAATACATGGACAGTCACATAAAACATCGTATAGACAGTCACATAAAACATCGTATGGACAAACATCGTATGGACAGTCACATTAGGTTAATCATATTCGGCAAGGTACCAAGGTGAGCACAGTACTCGTTAAAAGGTCCACACAAGGAAATGTTTTGGACAGCCAGAAGCCGTATTAAGCACGCTTAGTCGGCGAAAAAGCCTGACAACAGATTGTGGCGGGAAGCCAGCATTTTACTTAATAAAGCATTGTGGCAAGACTGATTAGAAGAAGCTATAAATGACTCAGCCGTTTCAGGCCGAGTTGAAGGTTGTGTCGTCGAAGTGCTTAGATAAGTGCTGCTCAAGGCTCACTCTGGTTTTAAACGACGTCTCGATTCCGGATACCATGCGATACCAGTGCGTGTGTTCTATTCCTGCACGTTCCAGAATTGGCGAAGCTGTGCAGTCTATTTGACCCGGCTTTTCAGGGTGAAAGTGTCGACCGGTTAATTCAACAAGAGCAAAATAATCCTCAGCTCTGAAGGGCAAGCCATCTTGCATCACGCTCTTCGGTTCACCGGTGAAGGGAAGTAGCTGGCGAGGCTGATACTCAGTACCGGCAGCCAGAAGGCGCTTTCTGATGCTGGTGTGAGGTGATGTTTTCGGTGTTTTAGCCTGACAGGCGCGAACGGGGTTTAAATCCACATAGGCCATGCAGGCAGCCAGCGCAGCTTCATCTAATAATGCCTGAGACTTGAACCGTCCCTCCCAGAAATGACCGGTGCAGTCGTCTTCTTTGTTAGCCTGCCGGGCAATGTATTCATTAAGTAGCCGCATAAACCAACTGATATCACTTAGTCTTTTTCGATAGACGTCAGCAAGCGCATTAACAGTGTCTAATTCAGCAGCAGATAATAAGTCGCGAAGGGTGGGGTCAGTATAACGCCTGGCCAGCAACATCCCTTTATAAAGTTTATGCCAGCGATGAATAATCTCATCAACAGACAGGGCGTCTGCCTTTTGCTTATTGATGCGCAAAACCAAATGCGTGTGATTACTCATAACCGCATAGGCGCAGACATCCACACAGAAAACCTCAGCTAGATACAGTATTCTGTCTTCTACCCACTGCCGGCGATGTTCGTAGCTTCGGCCAGTCTGCGTATCCTTGCCACACAAAAAAGCCCTGCGAACGCAGCGAGACACACAATGATAGTATGGCGTATCAGACAAGTTGATAAGGCTTTTACGTGGTCTTGGCATCATATTCAGTGGTTGAAGGCAGAAATTTCATTATGCAGGTATGAGCAAATAAACCAACTGTACTCAGGCAGAGGTAGTGACTGTCCAGTGGAAATAAGTGACTGTCCATTAGCTAGTTCAGAGGAAGTGACTGTCCAGTGGGAATAAGTAGTCCAGTGGGGATAAGTAACTGTTCAAGGGTAATCAGATAGGGCTGAGAATAGTGACTGTCCATGCGAAGAAAGCGTTGTTGGGAGCACGGTACATATCCTGCTGACAGTGGCCAGCAGGATATGTGAGGTCTGAACTGTGGTTATATTTCGTGGCGGCGAATTTTTACCACCATCCCAAATAGCGGATGATCGAAATAATGCAGCTGTTTACTGATGACACGGCGCATCTGATGGAATGGGACGGATACAAGCTGGTATTCAGGCTGAGCACCAGCGGCGATATCCGCGATATTCATAGGAATGGGCTGTCGGTAATGCAACTTTGATTCAATATGCAAATATGGCACACGATTGATGTACTTCAGGTACACCTTCATGTATCCGTCTAATTGCCAGATGGGTGCATTGGCATCCGCAGACGATGCAGCAACCTGCTTTTGCAGATCCTGACTATCATCGGTGGCGGCGGCCATCATCGTGGCAAACGGAACCGGTTGCGGATCAGCCAATCGTTGATTCAATTCAGTAAAAAAGTCCTGCGATGCCTGTGTATCTGCAGGTGACTGTCTTATTGCTGATGCCTGCGTATCCGCAGGTGACTGTCCTATTGCTGAAGGTGACTGTCCAGAAGAGAATGTGCGGCGATCTGAAAAATCGATACTGACAAACTCATTTTTCTTAGGCTGACCTGAGGTATCAAACTGGCTGGCATAATTTTGACCTGCAAACAGGTGTACGCTGGCGGCTTTGTTTTTACCAAAAGCAACCGGTTGTCGCCAGGTTGTGTGTAATAATCTGGTCAGCTCACGGGCAGAGCGCACCTGGGCAGATAGCTTGGTCAGCTCTCTGGCTGATGAAGGTAGAAGCTGAGGCGCACCGGTAAACTGACTATCGCCGTCAGGCACAATCGGCACTTCATCCGGATACGGCAAGCTGTTATCCGGATTATTTACCTTCCATTGGTGATCAGTATAGGTTATCCAGGCAGTGTCTGTCTCACAAAAGCGCATGCGCGGAACATCCAGCTTAAGCTGTACTGTTTGCGGACCATGAAAGGCCAGCCATTCACCGGCGATCTGAGCTGGGCTGGGACCATTTGATGTCGGGTTAAATGCCGAATCTGCAGTCTGGGCATCGCGGTTAGTGCGCTCATAGCCTGGTTCACTGCCTGGCAAAGCCGGTGGTGTATATGGTTCTTCAGTAAAACCAGGCTGGGCCCGCTGCCACCGCTCAAAGTCACGGATGATCTGTTCTACAGAAGGAGCCGGTACATACAGCGGTGAGGACGGCCGATCGCACGCGGGCAGGTTTTGCCGGAGCATACTGATATCCGGGCGCAGGTAGTCACCCAGCATATCCCAGTCAGCACTGACTGGCGCCAGGTTTTCATCATAATTAAAGGTTTCTTTTTGCTCGGTTATCGCCTGACCCCGGTCAAAAATCAGAACTTCTACGTCAAACCACCAGTTCTGCTGAGCCACAGTACTGGTTGAAATAAGCGGCAGCATGGTTGCCAGCAAGGCGGTTGGCGCAAACCTCATTTAGCGCATCTCCCTGGAAAAATCATTGAGGATGGTGTCCATCAGTTTTATTCGCGCTTCGGCGGAATCGGTCTTTTTCACCACTTTCAGCTTCTGGCTGCCTTCAAATTTGAAGGTGTCAGGCTGGGTCTGTACCAGTTGAATAATGTAGCCGGGATCCACCGGTGTGTCTTCACGAAACTCCAGTGAGCCTCCCGCAGCCGATAAGTCAACTTTTGTAATACCCAGTGCTTTGGCCCGCACTTTGAGTTGCGCCACTTTAACCAGATTTTTTGCCGAGTCGGGCAACAGGCCGAAACGGTCGATACACTCAACCTGAAACTCATCAATGTCAGCGGCGGTTTTACAACTGGCCAGTTGTTTATATAAAGATAAACGGGTGTTTACGTCGGCAATATAATCATCGGGTAACAAGGCGGGGATCCGTAATTCAACTTCTGTCTGGCCTGACAGTGTATCATCGAGTGATGGTTCACGACCTTCTTTTAACGCAGTGACTGCCTGATCGAGCATGTCCATGTAAAGGGTAAAACCGACGGTGGCAATCTGGCCGGATTGTTCATCACCCAGTAGTTCACCGGCACCCCGAATTTCCAGATCGTGTGTTGCCAGAGCAAAACCGGCTCCCAGATCTTCCAGATTGGCAATGGCTTCAAGCCGCTTGGCGGCATCTTTAGTCATTCGCTTAGGGTGTGGTGTGAGCAAGTATGCATAAGCCTGATGGTGTGAGCGTCCGACCCGGCCGCGCAACTGGTGAAGCTGTGCCAATCCCAGATTATCAGCCCGGTTCATGATGATGGTATTGGCCGACGGAACATCGATACCGGTTTCGATAATGGTAGTACACACCAGCACATTATAACGCTGGTGGTAAAAGTCACTCATGACTGATTCGAGCTCCCGCTCGCGCATCTGGCCATGCCCAATAGCAATTCTGGCTTCGGGCACCACCTCGGCAATTTCCTGCGAAACCCGTTCAATGGTTTCTACTTCATTGTGCAGGAAATACACCTGACCACCCCGCAGAATTTCCCGCATAATGGCTTCGCGAATAATCGAGTCATTGCGCTGCTGCACAAAGGTTTTAATCGACAAACGCTTGGCCGGTGGGGTAGCGATAATTGACAGATCACGCATACCTGACAAAGACATATTCAGGGTACGGGGAATGGGCGTAGCGGTCAGGGTCAGAATATCCACATCGGCGCGCAGCGCTTTGAATTTTTCTTTCTGGCGCACCCCGAAACGGTGTTCCTCATCAATGATAACCAGGCCCAGATCGCTGAACTTAATATCCTTACTCAGCAACTTGTGGGTCCCGACCACTATGTCTACCTTGCCTTCGGTTATGTTACCGATAATCTCTTTTTGAGCTTTGCCACTGACAAACCGGCTCATCACCTGAATGTTAAATGGCCACTGGGCAAACCGGTCAACAAAGTTTTCATAGTGCTGCTGAGCGAGCAGGGTGGTGGGGACCAAAATGGCCACCTGCTTACCCTGACTGGCAGCCAGAAAGGCTGCCCGCATCGCCACCTCGGTTTTGCCAAAGCCCACATCACCACATACCAGCCGGTCCATTGCCTGCGGGCTGCCCATATCCTGAATAACGGCATTAATGGCCTGCATCTGGTCGGGAGTTTCCTCAAACGGGAAACTATCGGCAAAACTCTGATACTCTTCCCAGTTTATCGGGTAGGCAAAGCCCGGGTTGGCTGCCCGTTTGGCATACACATCCAACAGTTCGGCGGCCACATCGCGAACCCGCTCAGCCGCTTTTTGTTTGGCTCTGGTCCAGGCATCTGAGCCCAGTGCATGCAACGGCGCAGACTCTACCTCACCACCGGTATAGCGGGAAATAAGATGCAGTGAAGACACCGGCACATAAAGCTTGGATTTTTTGGCATATTCAATACACAGGTATTCGGTGGTGACACCGCCGGCGTCCAGCGTCTGTAATCCCAGATACCGGCCCACACCGTGTTCAAGGTGAACCACCGGCTGGCCGGTCGACAATTCGGCCAGGTTCCGGATGATGGCACTTTCATCGCTGGTGGCCTGCTGTTTACGTAGTCGCCGCTGACTGATTTTGTAACCCAGTAACTCGGTTTCGGTAATAATCAGTAATGGTTGTTTACCCGCCGACCAGCTAAAGCTGTTTTCAACCAGGCCTACAGTGATGCCCATGGCATCGTCAGCATCGCAAAACTCAGCATAACTGGCAAAAACAGCCGGCCTGATGCCGGATTTTTTAAGAATCTCGAGCAGGTTTTCACGTCGGCCCTGCGATTCAGCAATAAACAGTGCACGGCCATTTTGTTTCCAGGCATTTTCCAGCGTATTCAGCAGGCTCTCTGCCTGTTGTTTTTTCTGTGGGTTTAAGCCGATGTCAGCCAGTTTAATGCTGGCGGCATTGGTCTGGCCTTGTTTTTCTTCCAGCGGGGTATCCAGCAGGCTAACCCGTGGCCACTGTTTAATTCGCTCAAACAGCTGATTCACCGGCACAAACAGTTCATCCGGGGTCAGCAGCGGACGGGTCAGGTTATAGCGATGCTGCTCGTAGCGCTCATTCACATCCTGCCAGAAAAATTCACTGGCCTTATACAGATCACCATGTAAAAACAGGCGGGACTGGGGATGCAGATAATCAAACAGGGTCGCGGTTTGCTCAAAAAACAATGGCAGATAATATTCTACCCCGCTGGGCATAGTGCCTTTGCTAACCTGTGAGAACACCGACTCCTGTGCCTGGCTGGCGTCAAACCGGTCCAGAAACTGCTGGCGAAATAAGGAGATGGCATCTTTGTCAGTAGGAAACTCCCGTGCGGGTAACAACCGGATCTGACTGACCTTGTCATCTGAGCGCTGAGTCTCCGGATCAAAATAGCGGATTGTTTCGATTTCATCGTCAAACAAATCCAGCCGGAAAGGTCTGTCGCTGCCCATCGGGAACAAATCTATGATAGAGCCGCGTACCGAAAATTCGCTGTGACTCATGACCTGACTAACATGCAGATACCCGGCCTGCTCCAGGTTACGACGAAACTGTTCCCGGTCAATGGTCTGGCCTTCGTTCAGCATCAGCAGGTATTTATTCAGATAATCGACCGGTGCCAGCCGCTGCATCAGGGTGTTGACCGGAACGATAAACAGGCCCTGCTTCTGACTGGAAAAATGATACAGGGTTTCCAGACGCTGCGAGATAATATCCTGATGGGGCGAAAACATATCGTAGGGCAGGGTTTCCCAGTCAGGGAATAAAGGCACCTGGTCGGCCGGAATATTTAAAAAGAAGGCGACTTCCCGCTGCAGCTTCATGGCAGACGGGGTATCGGCGGTCAGTAACACAACCGGGCCGTTGGCCTGTTGATAAGCACTGGCGATGGCCAGCGCGTCACTGCTACCCTGAAGATGCCCCCATTGCTGGTGGTCCTGCGTGCGTCCTTCCGGATTCAGTTTAGGTAAAGGCAAGGCTAATTTTGTGGCTGTCATGTCACCTGATTTATCTGCTGGGTAACGCTCGCGATGAGGCCGGATTCAGACATCTTCCTGCCGGTTCTGGGCTCGTTGCCGTAACTGCAGTGTTTGCAAGTGCAAGCTGGCTCTAACCAGAAGTTCCTGATCCTGTTCGCGAATGCGGTTAAAAATAAAGGCTATATGGTAATCATCCTCGTCACGCTGACAAGCAATAACTTCCCCAAAGCAGAAAATTGCTGCGGCCTCTTCAGTTAAAAACAATTTGATCTCTGCCCAGGTACCTACGTCTAGTGGGGTCGGGCTGCTTACCACAACACCGCCGCCACCGAACTTAATAGTGGTTCGCCGATATTCTGGTTCATCTTGTTGCTGGAGAATAAATGACATCATCAGATCTATCTTCTTTGACTGATGATTCAGGTATTCCGCCAGAGCACTGGCATGATCGCCCAGATTTCGCAGCGGGCGCAGTGCTGCTGCGTCCAGCTCGGCCATTTCCCCGGCAATTTTAAATGCGTAGGGCATCGCTTCTTCCAAATCGGCCTGGCGAGGCACCGCAGTGTCATCAGGTAACGGTTTAATATTGATTTTCAGGTTATGACGAATGATGAAAAACTCATCAAACTGTGCCTGTTTTTCTTCCAGCGACATCGTATCCATGTTTCTTACCACCAAATTCTTGTGCGCTTAAACGCTTACACGTACTATATCAGCTTATCACAGCGATGGCTGTGTGCCCGATAAATCCTTTGCTGTGCCAATGCGCAGTAACCACCTATCCAACACAGATGAGCGTATGTTTCAGCCCATTTCTGCATTTATCGCCTGGCGTTATTCCAGAGCCGGCAAACACAATAGCTTTGTTGCTTTTATTAACCGTTTTTCTGTGGCCGGTATTGCTCTGGGGTTGATGGCATTAATCGTAGTCGTGTCTGTCATGAATGGCTTGCAGGGTCAGCTTAAGTCCCGGGTTCTGGGACTGTTGCCACACATCGTGGTCAGTCACAGCGACGCGGTGCAGCCCGGGCAACTGGCCGCTTTGCCCGGCGTAGATAAAATCATGCCCTTTACCGAAACCGCAGGGGTGCTGCAGTCACGTAAAGCGTTACGGGGCGTGCAGGTTCAGGGCGTTGTACCGGCTGCCATGCGCGACTCGGTACTGGATCAGCATTTGCAAAACGGGCGCTTAAGCCTGCTTGAGCCAGACAGTTTTAACGTCATTATCAGTCAGTCATTGCGTCAGCAATTACAGGTGAACGTGGGCGATACCCTGCGTGTGCTGGTGGCAGGAGCCAGCGTATACACCCCGTTTGGCCGCTTGCCCAGTCAGAAACTGGTGACCATCGCGGGCGTTCACCAGGTGGGCTCGCGTATAGATGATAGTATCATTTTTATGCACCGGGAGGATGTGGCCCGGCTGCTGCGCCAGCGGGCTGACGCGCCTGCTGACAGCCGCCTGTTTTTAACTGATGCCTTTAACTATCGGGACACAGTATCCCGGCTGGATGAGATGGGACTGTCGAGCACAAACTGGCGGGCCAGACAGGGTACCCTGTTTGATGCTGTACAGATGGAAGGGAATATGATGTTTTTAATGCTGGCGCTGATTATTGCAGTGGCCGCCTTTAACATTGTTTCTGCGCTGGTGATGGTGGTCAGTGAAAAGCAGGGCGACATTGCCATTTTACAAACCCAGGGCCTGAGCCCAGCCGGTATTATGACGATATTTATGTTAAACGGGGTGTTTAACGGTGTGCGCGGTGGGGCCATTGGCCTGGCGCTGGGCTTGTTACTGGCCTTGCAAATGAACAACATTATCGAGCTGTCGGGCATCGAGCTGGCGCTGTCAGCAGACGGCAACGGTATTCCGGTCGATGTGCGCTGGTCTCAGGTCCTGTTCTGTACCCTGTTTTCATTGTCGCTATGTTTTCTGGCCAGTTTGTATCCGGCGTACCGCGCTATGCAGACCACGCCGGCCGCAGCATTACAAAACGACTAGACCAGTCGGTGTAAAAAGCCCTGATTTACCGTGCAAATCAGGGCTGGATTCTCTATAATCGCGGCTTTTACATTTTGCCCCGGTACATCGCATGAAAAAGAATTTTATTACATCCCAGTCGCTTCTTGAGGACTCGTTTCGTCTTGCGGCCAAGGTATACGAAGACGGTTTTCGTCCGGACTTCATCATTGGCATCTGGCGCGGTGGTGCACCTATCGGTATTGCAGTGCAGGAATTTTTTGAATTCAAAAACACCTCTACGGATCACATTGCTGTGCGCACCTCTTCGTATTACGGCATTAACCAGCAGTCCAAAGAGATTCGTGTTCACGGCCTGCATTACCTGGTTGAAAATGCGAACGCCAACGACAAACTATTGATTGTGGATGATGTGTTTGATTCTGGCCGCAGTGTAGATGCGCTGATTAACCAAATTAATAAACTGATGCGTCTTAACATGCCAAAGGACATTCGTATTGCCTGTCCGTGGTACAAGCCACAGAACAATAAAACCGACATCGTACCGGATTACTACATTAACCAGAGTGACGAATGGCTGGTGTTTCCGCATGAAATTGCCGGACTGAGCGAAGAAGAAATCCGCGCCGGTAAAACCGAGTTATCAGGGGTGATGGACGTCTTGTTTAAAGACTGATAAATCCTTTCAAGCCGCCGTCAGGGCGGCTTTTTTATGTCTGTTATTTAAGCCTGGGGGCAAGTGCACTAGCGCTCATCAAAATAAAACCGATCATGAAAGGTATACACCCACTCGGGCCGGTAGAGCACCAATAATGTCATGATAATACCGTTTAGCAGGGCTTCGGGAAAAAATCATCAGCAGAATTATCGGGTAATAGTGATGGATAACGACATCTTCACTGTGCAGGCCCTGGGCGAGGTAAGCCTGACCGGCCAGCAGCATTGATAGCGCAAGGGTAAGCGCACCAGGCAGAAATGCGCATAAAAAGATATAACTGAAAAAATGCCGGGGAAGCCGGTGAAAAGCAACGGCATAGATGAGATAAGTCAGCAAAACCGGCAGCAATACAAAACACAGCCCGTTAATGCCCAGCTGGGCTGGCGGGGTCATCCCCACCACCGCCATCAGCACCAGCACAGCGGTCGCACAATAAAGTGCGAGGCGAAATCCCAGCGTCAGAGTCAGTGCGCTGATGAGTAAAAAATGAATATCCGGGCTGGATGGCAGGCTAAGGCGCAGCCAGTTTATCAGCAGTAAGATGGCAAAGGCATTGAGCAGCGCCCGGGCGCGGTAACTATCCTGGCGCAGTTCGCTGATCAGTTGCGGGCTGAAAGCTGCCGCCACACCACACCCGAACAGGGCGAGTGCCGCCAGCTGCAGCCCGCTCACCAATCAGTCCTGGTACACCGCCCAGATGGGCGCGTGATCAGAAGGCTTTTCTATGCCGCGCAGCTCATAGTCGATGCCGGTTTCGGTCAGGCTTTGATGTAGCCCTGCGGTAGCCAGAATATGGTCAATACGCAGGCCACGATTGTCCAGAAACCCTTTTGAACGATAATCAAACCAGCTGAACTGATCATCGGTATCCGGATGCTGGTCGCGGAAGCTGTCTGTCAGGCCCCACTGGTACAGGGTATCGATCCACTCGCGCTCTTCAGGCAGAAAACTGCACTTGCCGGTACGCAGCCAGCGTTTGCGGTTTTGCTCGCCAATACCAATGTCCAGGTCCTGCGGGGAAATGTTCAGGTCTCCCATAATAACCACATCGTCATCTGAGGTATGGTGGCCGGTTAAATAGCTCATCAGGTCCTGATAAAATTTTCGCTTGGCCGGAAACTTAGTTTCATGTTCACGGTTTTCCCCTTGCGGGAAGTAGCCATTTAGCACCGTCAGCGGCTTTGTGCGCCCGGCAGAAAACGTCATCATGATCATCCGGCGCTGGGCTTCTTCATCATCGGTGGGAAAACCGTATTGCACGCTGTCTGGCTTTTGCCTGGTCAGAAACGCCACGCCGTAATGGCTTTTCTGGCCATGAAAATACACGTGATAGCCCATGTCCTCTATCGCCTCAACCGGAAACTGTTCATTGTGAACTTTGATTTCCTGTAGCCCGATAACATCGGGTTGATGTTTATCAATGATAGCCTGTAACTGGTGAAGCCGGGCGCGAATGCCATTGATATTAAACGAGATAAATTTCATAGATATAGATACTTATAAATGATTGGTTTGGTTAAATTTTTGTAATAGACAAATATCTCAGGCCGGATGCCCGGTAGTTAACGCTACGGCGGTCTCCCTGAGCCCTGTAAACAATAGGTTGGCTGTTGATATACAACGGGTTTGTTGCTTAGTGCAGGTTAATGCCTGCCAGATATCCTGCGCCCTGAATCTGGCCCACTGGCTGCCGCACCGGCCCATTTGCTGGTAATACCGGGTAGGCAGGTGCGCATATTCAGGGTGTTCCAGCCATTTCAGAATTTGTCTGGCACCCATTGACGAACCCATCCAAACATAGCTGCAGGCAGCGGTATCTGAGGGGTGCGCCGGTGACGGCAGGGAAAGAAATCTTGGTAATTGAGTCACACCTCCCATCTCGGCAAGATCCTGTTTTAATGCCTCAATGATGGCCGGGCCGTTGAGCATGTCTTCAATCGTACCGGAAATCGGATTTTTTGCTATATACTGTAAGACAGCATGATGAAAACTCGCTAAAATCATTAAATTATGTTGATAAGCCTGGGTACTGAACTGCGTTTTATCCATCAAAGTATTGAAAGGATAAGTGGCTTCCAGAAGCGTGTGAGACTCACTGGTCCCACGTTTAAGTTCACTTAATAAATTGTTCATGCTGTTTTGTTTGTTGGACCATTAAAACTGACGATCTTTAAGCATTATGTTGTAAAGGTATGCCAATGAAAGATACTGATATTATTCACACTGAGCAAACAGTTGATCTTACTAACTGTGACCGGGAACCCATTCATTTGTTGGGCCGGGTTCAGGCATTTGGCTGCCTGCTTGCTCTGCGGTTTGACTGGATTATTGCGTCCTGCTCGCAAAATACCCAAGACTACTTTAACACTCATGCCGAAGAGATGATGGGAACGCCACTTAGCCAGTGGATAGACCCGCAACTGCTGCATGATATACGTTCAGCGTATCAGTCCTCCAGCATAACCGGTAAAAATGAGCGTTTGTTCAGCCGAATCGTTGAACGCTCGGACAGCCCGGTCGATATTTCGGTGCATCACAATGGTGAGTTTATCATTATTGAACTGGAAATGATCACCGCTGACCGCAGTCCTGAAGAATCCTTTGTCCGTTCCCTGCTCAGCCAGTTTTATCGCGCTGAAGACAGTGCAGAGCTGATAGATGTGACTGCACAGCAAATCCAGCTTATTACCGGCTATGACCGGGTGATGATCTATCGCTTTTTGCCCAATGGCGCCGGAGAGGTTGCCGCAGAGGCAAAAGTGCCGGACATCGAAAGCTTTCTGGGGCTGCATTTTCCGGCCTCTGATATTCCAAAGCAGGCGCGGGCACTGTACAAAAAAAATCTGTTGCGGGTCATTTACGATGTCAATGGTGAGACCCATCCTATCTTGCCGTCGTCAGTGGTAGCAGATAGCCATATTGATTTATCGTTTTCGACCTTACGGGCAGTGTCACCGATTCATCTGGAATACCTGCGCAATATGGGCGTTAATGCATCCTTGTCGGTAAGTTTGATCGTCAATGGCGAGTTGTGGGGGCTCATTGCCTGTCATCACTACAGCCCTAAAGTGCCATCCTATTTCATGCGCACCGAGCTGGAACTGTTTGCTGAAATTTTTGCCCTTGAGCTTTCATCCCGGCTGACCCGGGAGCAGGAAGCCGAGACTAATCGCCTGCGGGATGTGCACGACCACATTATGGCTACCATGGGCAGCCGGGGCACTTTACTGGAACTACTCGAAATGCAGTTTGCCACCATGCGTAAACTCATTGACTGCGACGGGATTGCAGCGGTTGTCGATGGTGAACAGCGAAGCCAGGGGCGCACCTTGCCGGTGGAGCGTATTTCGGACATTCAACGTTACCTTAATCGTCAGGCGTCCAGCGAGGTGCTGACCTGCCAGTGTCTGGCTGATGAAATCAGCGGTTATGATACCAGCGCTTACCATATTGCCGGTGTGCTAGCTATTCCTATCTCCAAAAGTCCCCGGGATTACCTGCTGTTTTATCGCAGTGCCCAGTCACAAACTGTCAATTGGGCCGGCAATCCGGAAAAGCCAGTTGAACTGGGTCCTAACGGCGCCCGGCTGGTGCCCCGATCCAGTTTTGAATTATGGCAACAGATTCATGATGACCGCTGCAAAGAATGGTCCGTACAGGATAAGCGCAGCGGTGAGTCGCTGCGGGTAACCTTGCTTGAAGTGATTATTCGTCACTTTCAGGAACGCGACGATATCCAGCGCCAGGCGTCACGTAAACACGAAGTGCTGATTTCAGAACTGAATCACCGTGTGCGTAATATACTTAATCTGGTTAATGCTATTGTCATGCAAACCGAGCACGGTGACCGGGATGTGGCTGAATTTATCGAAGTGCTGACCGGTCGCCTGATTGCACTTTCGTCCGCCCATGATCAGCTTACAGCATCATCCTGGTCTACTGTGTCATTTCGCCATTTGCTGGATACTGAAATTAAAGCCTACAACGCTGAGCGCGGCCATGTAAAATTGCAGGGTCCGGATGTATCATTGAAACCCGAGGCTACCACCCCCATTGTGCTGGTGATTCATGAACTGTTTACCAATGCCGCCAAATATGGCGCGTTATCAAACTCACAGCAGAATGGCGAGGTCACCATCAGGTGGACAGCCGATGAGCATAAAGGGTTAGTGATTCAGTGGCGTGAAAGCGGGGGACCAGTGGTTCAACCACCCGCCCGGGAAGGCTTTGGTATGACGCTGATTCAAAGTGTGATTCCCCACGAACTGGTGGGCAGTGTGGATGTACAGTTTTTGCCCAGTGGCGTCGAGGCGCAGCTGACTATTCCTGCCCGTTTTCTCAATCAGCGGGAAATACAGTCTATTCACTTTGAAAATAGTGAAGATTCACCAAAGAGTAATCAACTGACACTACCGCAAACCGCTTTAATCGTAGAAGATAGTCTGGTCATTGCGCTGGATCTTAAGAAAAAACTGAAAAATGCGGGTATTGAGACAGTCGGGGTTGCGGGAAATACCAGTAACGGTCGTCAGTATTTATTAAGCAGAAAACCAGAGGTGCTTATCTCTGACATCCATCTTGGAAGTGAGACCGCGATTCCCCTGGTGGAGCAGGCGGTAGATAGTGGCATCCCCTGTATTATCGTCAGTGGTTACGGTGATGAAATGCAACTCCCGGAGACGTTGCAAGATGTTACTGTATTGACCAAACCGGTTTCACATGAAGCGCTGATACAGGCGCTCAGCGACCTAACTGGACAAACAAAGTAAACCAAACAGGTCGCCAGACAATAATAAAAATACGTTAGCAGAACAGAGTGAATTATGAATGTACTGGCTGGTAAGCGGCTACTGATTGTTGAAGACACCACCATTGCCGCGACATTTTTAGCCAGGGAGCTAAAAAATATGCAGGTGGATGTGGTAGGGCTGGCGCGCTCTGCCACCCAGGCGCTGGAGATGACCGATAGGTTCCGGCCCCACCTGATACTCATGGATATTAATCTGGCTGATGGCAGCAGCGGGATTGATGCTGCCGGCCAGATAAGTGAACGTTACGCAATACCTGTGGTGTTCACCACCTCCTATTCGGATGAAGAAACCTTGAGCCGCGCGATGGAAACCTCGCCATACGGTTATGTGGTAAAACCGTTTGACGCCAAAACCATCCGGGTCACCTGTGAAACTGCGCTGCGTCGGTTTGCGCTGGAGCGTCATGCAAAAAGCACTGAGAACCGACTGCTGGCTGCGGTAGAGGGCTCACGCCTGGGCATTGAGGATGTGCATGATGGTGAGGCATCATTTACTTTTGATGGCGCACTGAGTCTGCAGCACCGTTTTGGCGCTTCCACTGAGCTGTTGCTAGCTGATTTTCTGAATCTGTTTGCCGAAAGCGAGCGGGCCGAAGTCGAGCAAAGCCTGCACGCGTCATCGTCGTTACACAAACGCATTGCGGTGGATAACGGAGGGCGCTGGCTGGATATCGTGTTTACCGGTTTGCATATGCAGAACAACACGGTTCATATCGACGCGGTGCTGGATGTGACCGAACACAAGCGGCCTGAAAAAAGTCTCAAGCTGACCTCGGTCATGCAAAAGCATCTGGCTAAAGGGGTCGCGCTGCTTGATAGCGCCGGCAATGTAATCGCCTGTAATCCTGGTTTTCTGGCAGTGCTGGATATGGAGCAATCACAGATAACAGGGAAAAAACTGACCGCATTTCTGGAGCCCAAAAACACTACAAAGCCAACGTTCGGCCAGAATGAAGAATTTAATCAAAAAGTGATATTGGTCAATAAACACGGCGATAAAATTGCGGTCATACTGACGGTAAGCCATTTATCGGCCGGCTCTGCTGAGCAGTTTATTGCCACCGTGACCGATACCCGGGAGCTACTGAAAACAGAACAATCACTGGAAGCATTGGCGTTTACCGATACCCTGACCGGGGTAGGCAATCGTAATTATCTGAAGCTGATGCTTGGCGAGTCGGTTTATCGCAGCGCCATCAATGCACTGGTTTTTATTGATCTTGACGGATTCAAGCAAATTAACGATCAATACGGGCATGATGTGGGAGACGAGGTGTTATGCGAATGTGCCCTGCGCTTAAAACACGCGTTGCGAGAACAGGATACCCTGATTCGTCACGGTGGCGATGAGTTTGTCATCCTGATCCAGCAGACCGAGAATCTGGAGCAGTTAGGCCAGCGTTTATTGCGCTTATTTAAAGACCCGGTTCAGATTCGTCATTTAGAGCTGTTAGTTACCGCCAGTATCGGTATAGCACAAAGTAACAGTGAGTTGTCGAGTAACGATTTACTTCAGCGTGCGGATATTGCCATGTACGAAGCGAAAAAAGGCGGCAAAAACCGCGCTGAACTGTATCAGGAGACCTTCAGCAAGGCGGTGGAATATCGCTTGTTTGTAGAGCAGGGGCTGATGAATGCTATTGTTAACCAGGAGCTGTATTCACTGTATCAGCCGATTGTTGATAATCAGGGCGAGATAGTGGCGCTGGAGGCTCTGTGTCGCTGGCGTAACCATCAGCATGGTGATATCAATCCGGCATCGTTTATTCCCATTGCTGAGGAAACAGGTCTTATCAACGAGCTGGGCCTGAAAATGCTGCGAGAAGTTTGCATTGCCCACAACTTGCTGGCTGAAGCCGGGCTTGGGCACATCCGCATTCATGTCAATGTGTCTATCCTGCAGCTTAATTCCACCTCACTAATAAAACAGTTTATTGAATTTCTCGATGAGTTTGAGGTCAGTCCGGCTGACCTGGTACTGGAAGTGACCGAATCGGCCACCCATGATATTAATACCCGCCGGGTGCTGCGTGAACTCCATGGTATGGGTTTTGTGTTGGCGGTGGATGATTTCGGTTCCGGCTACGCATCGCTGGCCGAGCTGAGTGAACCATACACGCAAATTGTAAAACTGGATAAATCGCTTATTCCCAATGATAACGAACCCGAGCGTAAGCGTATTATCGTTGATTCGCTGGTTCAGTTATGTACCCGTCTGGGTAAGCAGGTGTTACTGGAAGGGATAGAGAATGCGGCCCAGGCCGAATTTGCCCGGTTTGCCGGTTGCGATTTGATGCAGGGGTTTTACTATCATCAGCCAATGTCCATCAACAGTTTGCTCGCCAACCTCAAAATACAGCAGGACAAACAACCTGCCTGAGTCCGGTTACCGGCAGTATCGCTGACGCCTGGACTCGATATACGCAACCGGTGATGCATCGTGATTGATCATCTCCGGCATATCAAATATATCCGGGCAGGGCATAGCCTGAAGCCCCTGAAAAACAACCTGTGGCAGGGGCGCGACCAGGCTGACGGAGCACACATATTTATCCGCTTCACAGGCAATGATGTGACAGGTGTCAGAAGTAATATGCTGACCAACAATGTCAAAAGCGCTCAGTACGTGTTTTGACAGATGGTTTAGTCTGCTGCGAAAATTTTCTGTGCGGGTTGCCATGCTCCAGGGAAAACACAGCTCTGACACATAACCACTGAGACTCTCCAGTGAAGCCTGATTCAGCCATAGTGCAAAATGCCGGTAGTTAATACTGACCAGATCCTGAGAATCATAACCGGCAGGCAGCGCCAGCGCGTTGGCAGGGCTTTGAATAATCACACGGTATCCTGTGGGCTCGGGTTCATATTATGGTTATTGACATACATGGAGATGGGGAAGCGGTCATAAACCTGACTGCCAAAGGCATGGGTTTTGTGAACCACAAACACATTAGCATAGTCCTCGCCAAACTCACTGACAAACACATTCACAAATTCTGCGAGCAGGGCATGAGACTCATTGGCCACCTGTTCTGTCATCGCCATGGCTTTGTCGTGTAACACTTGCATAGAGCTGTTGTATTCGCTTAACAGTGGCTGAATATCAATGCGCTGTGGTGTCTCACTGAGCACCGAGGCACGAAAGTCTGCCGGCCCGCCGATAAAGTCCCGTTCAATAAAGGCTTTAATCTCATATTCACGGTGGCTAACTCCATTCTCCTGCAACAGTATACGGGAGTCGGTTAAAAACGTATGGCAGCTGAGCCCGTAATAGGCTACGTAGTCGTACAGGGCATCGACAAAACGATAGGCAAACGAGCGCTGATACTGAGTGTCCATTGCCTGAGTAAGATCCGCAATTAACTGGCGCTCAGTGGGCAAGCAGCCCTGCACGTGGCGTTTCAACTGACTGGTAAAGATTCTTGCGCTTAATACGTAGTTGTTTATCGACGCGTTCAGACTGGGTTTGAGGTGCTCAATGGCATCCACTTCCCCCTTGGACACATACAGAGCGCCTAACTCCGCCATCTGCTGCTCAATCAGCGCAAAATTAGACATGATGAGCCTGTACTTATGAGAGATCGCAAACACCAGCGATAAACGTTTACGGGCGCGCTTCAGCTCGCGAAACTGCTGCTCGGTGAGCGGCAGTTCTTTTTCATGGTCGTGAGACGTAAGAAAAAACGCAGAATCCATTGATCTACTTTCTATAAAATAATGAGTTAGGGTAACACGACAGGCAAAGAAGGGTAATCAAAAATATTTGTCGGGTCCGCTCTTATTCATGATAAAAAACGATGACAATACCGTATAAGCGGATTGGTTATTTTGGCTGGTGGCCCGTATAATTGCGCGCAACTGAAATAATGTCGATATTGTTGAAAAGAGAGTCAGTGTGTTTCCAGAAACTGTAACCCCATCCCTGAATGAAGCGGTGGTAAAACAAGCCGCATCACTTGAGCCAGAAGAGCGCCAGGCCCTGCTTCTGCAATATGTAAAAAAAGCCGATGCACTGTGGTCGCTGGCCGGAGCAGAAGGTTATGTGATGCTGGAGCCGCAGCAGGATGCAGAAGCATTCTCTGCCTTATTGCCGGTGTGGCCGCATCAGGACCTGGTCGGGTTATGGCAGCGCAGTGATATGCCTGATGCCCGGCCGGTATCAATCAGTCTGACAGATTTTATGCAAACCTGGCTGCCGGGGCTGGCTAAAAATGGCGTGGGTCTGGTTATCTTTCCGGTAGGGGAAGGGCAAAGCGGCATGGTGCTAAGTGCTGAAGAGCTTGAGCAAAGCCTGCTGGAGGAATAATGGCCCACGACCGCTTCCTTCCGCTAGCTTCCAGTGTGTATCGTGCTAAGGGCTGGGATAATGTGACCCGCGCCATCATGCTGGCCGGTAAAGCGCTCACCAGGCCAGATGCGCAGTGGCTAACTGACAATCATCTGGTGGATGGGTGTGAGTCTCAGGTCTGGCTGGTGATAGACAACGGGCACATTGTGGCTTGGTCTGACGCCAAAATTGTTCGTGGTGTTGTGGCGCTTGTGGTGGAAAAAGCAAACACCCTGAATATGGCGGATATGGCCAGTTTTGATTTTGCCACGTATCTGGCCGAGCTGGGGCTGGAAAGACATTTAAGTCAGTCACGGGCCGATGGAATCAATCAGGTTATCCGGCAGCTTAGACACCTGGCCGCCCGACAGCTAGCCTGACCAGGGGCTATATCGCCTGGTCGTAGGGCAGACCGGAAAAAATTTTCTGGAGACAAGCTGAGTCAGCCTCAGCCATATTACACCGGGCTTTCACCATGCTGGACATCAGTGCCACCTGGCTGAGCCGGGCTGTATAGTTATACAGACAGGCATGCGTGTACAGCGCTTCGGTCCAGTGGGCCGGCAAGCGTTCTGTTTTATCCAGAAACAGCTCCACCTGGGTGAGCAGATCAGCATCAGTTTCTCCGGAAAGAGCGGTGATAAACTGCATGCCTTCACTATCTTCGTCGGCCACTCCGTCCCGGCGGTCGGTCTGAATCTCTGCGACCGTTTCGCCTAAAGCATGGCACACTAAATTCATATCAGGTGAGATGGCGGGCACCTGTGCCAGCGCTGACAGGCTGACTACCATTGAAAAGCACGCTGTTAACAGCGCCGTGTAACAAAAGTTGGCTTTCATAATGACCATACTCAAACTATTCATAACAGATATAGCAGAGAACCGGTGCCAATGCTTAGTTTTTTGTGTTTTTTGCTTCAATCCACTGAGACATATACTGATTACTGCGTAAGGTTTCATTCCACAGCAGTTGCTGCATAAACAGTTGGCGCCGGTGTTCAGATAGTGTGCTCATCAGCGCCTCACAGTGGTTCACCAGCGTCTGCTGGTTTTGCGCCGTATTATAGTGGCGATGCAAAATCTGCTGTGCTTTGTCTGCCTGAGCCTGCCATTGTCCGGGGTTTTCATATAAGGCCACACTGTGAGCAACCAGATCATCATCAGTGGTGCATACCGCGCCGGGCCAGTGACAGGCATCAGCAATTCCTTCGGCGCCGACCGGCGTGGTGACGCTTGGCGTTTGGCACTGCATAGCGGTTAACAGCTTACCTTTAACACCGGCACCAAACTGCAAGGGGGCCAGCATTACTTTATGCTGCATGATGCTGGCCCGTGCATCCTGTGCCCAGCCTTCTACCATAAAACCCTGCCTGGGGTTATGCAGGTCGGTGACCTTTTTGGCCGGATAGGCACCATATAAATGCAGGGTGGCATGTTTAAGCTGCCGGCGAATCTGTGGCCAGATAACCTGCTTGAGCTTAAGCGCTGCATCCCAGTTGGGTGCATGCCGGTAATTACCGATAAACACAAAGCCGCTGCGCTGGTTAAAGTCCGGTATGGTCCTGTCGGTGAGGGGGCTAAGCAGCAGCGGGGTTTGTATCAGTTGCTGGACAGGCACATTAAATACGTCGGTTAATAAAGTGTATTCAACGGCAGAGATTATCAGCGTCAGATCGCAGCGTAAGATTGCCGCCATCTCGCGCTGGGTCATGGGATCGTAAAAATCCGGTGTAGCGTCGGTGTGCTGTTTGATTGCCTGCTGCCGGCTATGACGCAAGCTGTGTAAATCCTCGGTATTTAAAATATGCATGGCATCCGGGCAGTTTTTACGTACCCGCCACGAAAACTGCTCTTCAATCATAAAGCGGTCAAACACCACCGCATCTGGCCGCAGCTGAGAAATCAGACTATCAAAGCTGCTGTTATTCAAAGCAATAGGGTAGGCATCGATACCCAGCGCGGCAAGGTCTGCTTTATGGATGCTGTCACTGGCGGCGGTCAGAAAACTGACTGTCCACTGGCGCTGAACAAACGCCAGCAGCAAATTCAGCATATTTTCGCCAGCGGCCGAAGAGGACGGCTCAGGCCACACATAACCAATGACAACCAGATGAGGCTGAGACAAACAACAGTACCTTTTTTAAATCACGCCAGGCGTAGGATGATAGCAAAACAGACTGTATAAGGGCATCGTAAGCAGGCGGTAAAAATCACATTTCACCGCTTTGATGAATTTAGTTACAAAATAGCCACAATTTTTCGCTAGTGATGCATAGCATTCATCATTAAACTAACCTATACCATAGTGTGGGGTGCAAACATCCCGGTTAATGTAGCAATGGCAAACACAAGGCTACCTGAGGAGTTACCATTACATGAATGTTCAGGACCTGGCAGCAGAAGCAGCGGACGTATTTGTGCTTCCCGAAGCTGTTACACGACTCAAAGAGTGCATGGATGATCAGGCGTCAAGTATTGATGATGTCGCGGAAGTTATCTCGTTTGATCCGGGCCTTACTACCCAGCTATTAAAAGTGGCCAATAGTGCGCTGTATCGTTTTCCCAATAAAATAGAAACTATTAGTAAAGCATTACAGGTTGTCGGTACCCGTTCAGCTTATGATCTTGCGCTGGCCTATGGCGTCACGCACGCATTTAGCGATATTGAAGCTAAAAACATCGATCTGGATAAATTCTGGGAGCAAAGTGTCAGTTGTGGCCTGCTGGCAAAATATTTTGCCGAGTACAAGCGTATACGCGAACCAGAGCGTTTGTTTGTGGCCGGCTTACTGCATAATATTGGCGAGCTGGTGGTACTGGCTAAATCGCCGGAAATGGTCAGCCGTTGTCAGGAATTTAATACCCGGGTCAGTCCGGCGGAGCTACAGCATGCGGTACTGGGTTTTACTTACAATGAATTATCTGCGCTGTTGATTGAAAAGTGGGGCATTCCGGCGTCTATTCATAACCCGATAGCTGGATTACATAGAGACAATATTACCGGCGATATGGACAACACCATTATGCAGCTGAGCTATCTGTTGGCGCTGGATAATGTACACCCGGATATTTATCCTGGTTACAGCAACCTGGATGAGTCATTACATCAGGTGCTGGACCTAAGCCGTAATGATTTAGAAGATGCACTGGATGTAACTAATCTGCAGTGCATCAGTGTTATCGGGTTGTTTAACCCCAGCTCCTTTGTGCTGTATTAATCAAATACAGCGACCGTCTGGCGGCTGATCGCCACGACTTCATTATCTTTATCCCAGATGGTGGCTTCGGTATGTCCGTAGCCATCAGCGGCTTGCCGGGTATGTGCCTGGTAAGCAAACCAGTCGGCGCCGGTGACCGGGCGATGAGGATGAATAAATTCAAGGTTCCAGGTAACCGTACTGGCCGGTGCCGGCCACTTCATCATTTGTAATAATGTGGGCGGCCAGGCGTCGATCATGGTGATTAAGTGGGCTTCATTAAACGCTTCCGGTGCTTGGGTAAAGCGCATAAAACCGTGGTAATGGCTGGACTTACGGCCGGTGAAAGGTACCCCGCCATCGACGATAGCCAAGTCGAAGTGACGCAGAAATTTGGGTGTTACCTTGGGAATTTGCGGTATAAATTGCGCTTTTTTGGGCGGCGCCATGGCATGGACCTGATGATTCTCAACCCGGATTTTTGACGTACGGTTGCCGCCAAAACAAGCCTGGCAGGCTACGCAAACCTTACCATCCTGTATCAGTTTACCTTCAAAGTGACTGACATTTTTACCTTCCCGCAATCGGGTCACCTGTATTTCAAACGGAGTATCCAGCGAGGTAGGGCCGACAAAGTTAGTATTAAAAGCGCGCAGAACGCGCTCTTCACCGATAAACCGGCTGATGGCCGAGTACACCATGCCCGCGGTCAGACCACCAAAGGTAGTGCGTCCCTGTCCCCAGTCAGCGGGAACCTGCAAGCCATAAAAAACGCCGCTGTTGTCGCCAGTGTGTTCTACCTCTGGCAAAGAAAGAAGTTCATCAATATGCATAGTTATTCTGGTCAGATGAGTGCGTTATGCTATCCTACCTCAACCAGTGTATCACGCCAATTGTAAATTTTTTGTTTTGAGACAGGGAGATATTGTGGCAGGTCAGAAAATTACCTTGCATTTTGCGCACGCTAACGGCTTTCCTGCAGGCAGTTATCAGGAAATCTTTAATCGGCTGCCCGAACACTGGAATATTATTGCCAAGCCCCAGTTTGGTCATGAGCCGCATTTACCCGTTGGTCGCAACTGGCAGAACCAGGTTCAGGAGTTACTTGATTATGTGGCGCTCAATAGTCGCGATGCGCCGGTTTACCTGGTTGGCCACTCCTTTGGCGCAGTTATCTCCTTTATGGCGGCCTGTACCGAGCCACACCGGTTTTCCGGGTTGATACTGATTGATCCGCCGCTGATCACCGGGCCGGGTACCTTATTGCTGCGCGGCGCTAAGCACACTGGCTACATTAATAAGTTAACGCCGGCCAGACTGGCTGAATTTCGTAAACACAGCTGGGAAAAAGACAGTGATCTGGTGGCTTATTTCAGACAAAAAGCGCTGTTTGCCAATATGCAGGAAGCGTGTATCCGGGATTATGTTAATGCTGCCACAGCACTGCAGGAAAATCGTATCAGACTGACCTTTGATCCGCTGGTGGAGGCCAATATTTTCCGAAACATTCCGCATAACCTGAATCGGTTTAAAAATAAGCTGGCCTGCCCGGGGCTGTTGATTACCGGGCAGCAGTCAAATGTGTGTAAACCGGCGCACTGGCAGCGCTTTATTAAAATGAATCCGATGCAGCATACCAGCTTACCTGGCGGGCATATGTTACCGCTGGAGCATCCACAGGTGGTGGCCGCTAAACTTGAACAGACGATCAGCCGCTGGGCGCAGCAGCCGGTTAACCGTTCCCCAGTCCACCCACCGGCTGCCCCAGCATCTCACGGGTAACCAGCACCACGCCTTTTTCTGATACGCGGAAACCACGGGCGCGGTCTTCCTCATGATTGTAGCCGATGACCATGCCTTCTGGGATGGTACAGCCGCGATCAATAATGACTTTACGCAGCTTACAGTGCCGCATAATTTCCACATCCGGTAAAATAACGGCGTCTTCGATCAAGCCGTACGAGTGTACCCGCACATTGGAAAACACCAGCGACTGGCGCAATGTTGAGCCGGAGATGATACAGCCGCCTGATACAACCGAGTTAATCGCTTCGCCCCGGCGATCATGGTCTTCCCAGACAAACTTTGCCGGTGGCAGCTGCTCCTGATAGGTCCAGATTGGCCACTGACGGTCATACAGGTTTAGCTGAGGTACCGGGGCGACCATTTCCATATTCGCTTCCCAGAAAGAATCGATGGTGCCCACATCGCGCCAGTAAGCCGTACCGTCGGTGCCGCCTTCAAACGGATAGGCATACACGCAGTTATCCGCAATAATGGAAGGAATAATATCTTTACCAAAATCCCGCTGGCTGCCCGTATTTTCGGCATCTCTGCGCAGTTGCTCAAACAAAAACTCCGTATCGAACACATAGTTGCCCATCGAGGCAAGACACATCTGGTCGTTGTGGGGGACCGGCGTTGGCTGCGCTGGCTTTTCCTCAAAGCCGTTAATCCGGTAGTTTTCATCTACCGATAACACGCCAAATGCACCAGCAGCCTCCTCAATGGGGACTGTCATGCACGACACTGTCATTTTTGCACCGCTTTCCACATGCGCCGCCAGCATATTACCGTAATCCATACGATAAATATGGTCGCCGGACAAAATCATGACATATTTAGGCAGTTCATCACGGATAATATCGATGTTCTGGAAGACCGCGTCTGCGGTACCCTCATACCAGCTGTCTGAAAAGCGCTGGGAAGCGGGTAATATCTCTACCGATTCGCCCAGTTCTTTTTTAAAATGTCCCCAACCACGCACCAGATGGCGAATCAGGGAATGGGATTTGTACTGTGTAACCACACCCACCCGGCGAATACCGGAGTTAATACAATTGGACAGGGGAAAATCGATAATCCGGAATTTACCCCCAAAATACAAAGCAGGTTTAGCGCGCCAGTTGGTCAGTTCATGTAAACGTGAACCTTTGCCACCAGCCAGAATCAGAGCATAGGTATCTCTGGTAAGGTTACTAATATAACGTGAACTATTGTCTGCCATAACTGCGGTCTCCCTGCTTAAAAAAATGCCCGCTGAAAAAGGGGCTGAACCTTGACGTATACATGCGTAAAATCTGATGAAACATTACGCTGTAAGCACTCATCTTACACCAGAAAAACTGATAAGCCACAAAAGGATGTCTATGACTTCTGCGCAAGCAAAAACGCCGGTTATTTTTGACCATGACGGCGGTATTGATGATATTTTATCATTACTTTTAACGCTAACCATGCCTCAGGTTGAGGTGAAAGGGGTATGTATTACGCCGGCCGACTGTTACCCGGATGACGCACTGATTTCCAGTCTGAAATTACTTACTCTGGCCGGGCAGACAGAAGTGCCGGTGGCAGTTGGTAATCTGGTCGGGCCGAATCCTTTTCCGCCAGAATGGCGGGCGCAGCCACGGGTTTGTCATGCCATGCCGCAAATGCTCAGAATAGAAGAATGCCGCGATAATGTGCAGCCGGTACCGGCCCACGAATGGCTGGTGGATTACTTAAGTCACTGCACACAAAAAGTAACTGTGGTGATGACCGGCCCGGCGTCTAATCTGGCCTGGGTGCTGAAGCGTCATCCCCAGCTTGCCAGCAAGATTGAGCAGGTGATCTGGATGGGCGGTGCCGTTGAGGTAAAAGGAAATGTGGCGATGCATGATCACGATGGCAGCGCAGAGTGGAATGCTTACTGGGATCCGCAAGCCACCTATGATCTTGTGCACAGCGATGTCAGTTTACTGATGGTGCCGCTGGATGCCACCAACGCCTTACCGGTAGACCGCGCATTTTTGCAAAACCTGGCAAAGGCTGATACCGCCCTGTCGGACTTAGCAGGACAGTTATGGGCGGCCACCACTACCGCGATACCTGCCTACGAGTTTACCTATTTTCTGTGGGACATTCTGGCCACCAGCATACTGGGGCTGCCGGCAGAATGTTACAGTGTTAAAGAGCGTTTACTCAGTGTGCAGACGACCACGCCCTCTGCCGGTCATACCTGTATTGACGATAAAGGCAGTCTGGTTCGCTGGGTGAGTGAGGTAGATGCTCAGCAAGTGATTGAATATGTTACCGAACAGTTTTCCGGATCGCTGGATAAGCTCAAGCTCGCTAAATGTTAATAAAGTGTTATAATGTGCTGACTTGATCAGACAGGATGACGAACATGGGGTTACTGAAAAAGCTGGTTATTGCATTTGGCGTAGTGATGGCAGGCATTATTGCCATAGGGTTTAGTTTACCCGATGACTATGAAGTAAAGCGCAGTATAGTGATTGAGGCAGCCCCTGAAGAAATCTACCCTGAGGTGGTTAATCTGAAAGCCTGGTCCAGCTGGGGCGTATGGTTTCAGCGGGACCCGAATATGCAGATTGAATATGGCGGTCCGGACCGGGCCATTGGTATGTATACCCGGTGGGAGAGCGACAGTCAGGGCGATGGTGAGATGGAAATTACCGAACTGGCACATAATCGTAAAGTGGTTTATGCGTTACGCTTTCCTGACTATGAGATGGACTCCAGCGGCAAAATAGTGCTGGAGCAAACCCCGGACGGAACCCGGGTGACTTGGCTTGATAGCGGGGAGGTGGGGGATAACCCGGTCAACCGATACATCGCGCTGATGATAGACGACATGATAGGACCGGATTTTGAAACCGGACTGGAGAATCTCAAAACGGTGGTCGAAAATAAAAGCTGATGGCGACTACATGTGGCTGTTAGCGTTAAACTGAACCGGCTTCTGGCCGGTTTTTTATTGCTTCTTAAACAACCAGTCTCAGACATGAAGCTCGCCTGATCTGATGATTTTGCATCCACGTAATTAAATTTTACTACTATTACTGTCCGGTCTTCGCGTCGCGATGAATAACAAACAGCGTCTGGTTGCCAGCCTGGCTGCCAATAAGCTGGCAGATTTGCTTATCTCTGCCAAAACCACTTTACCGGCCTTACTTATCACGCTGGGCGCTCCGGTGTGGATGATAAGCTGGCTGGTACCTATCCGTGAATCCGGTGCGTTGCTACCACAAAGTGTCATTGGTATTTTGCTGCGCAGCATGTCGGCCCGGCATACGATCTGGCGTGCCGGCATTGTGGTGCAGATGGCCGCCTGTCTGGTGATAGTCGCCGCAGCGCTGATGTTTAAAAACAGTACTGCCGGCTGGCTTATTCTGGCTGCACTGGTAGTGCTGAGCCTGGGGCGCTCGGCCTGCTCACTGACCGTTAAGGATATAGAGGCGAATATTGCCGCTAAGGGCGAGCGGGGGCATTTACTGGGTAAAGCCTCTACGGCCTCTGGCGTGTTGACCCTGATGGTAGCAGTCCCGCTGGTGTTCTTTGAACAATCAATGGGGCTGACCATTATCGTTGCACTGGTAGCCACCGCCACTGCAGCCTTACTGCTTACCTTGCTGATTCTGCTGCCGGTCACTACCTATGTAGATACCGCCGGGGTGTCCGGCGACACAGATAACCAGACCCGCTTCTGGCAATTCGACAGCGTGATTTACCGGTTTGTACTGGTCCGCGGTTTATTTGTGCACTCGGCGCTGGTGGCACCTTATTTTATGCTTGAGAGCCAGTCAGGCGCGGATGAATTACTGCCGTTGTATCTGGCCGCTCAGGCTGCGGCGGCTATGCTGTCATCGCTGATCTGGGGGCGCTTGTCAGACTACAGCGCACGCCGCACCCTGCAACTGTCCGGTGTGATTGCGGTGGCAGCTTGTATGGGACTGCTGTGGTTTAACAGCGAAAGTATCTGGGTATCAGGGCTATTATTTTTTGTCCTGTCGGTAGCGCATACCGGCGTGCGCACCGGACGTAAAACCTACAGCCTGGATGTGCGTGAAGGACAAAGCCGCACAGAACTGGTGGCCTTCAGTAATACCGCCATCGGCTTTATATTATTGGCCTTTGGTGCATTATATGCGGTGCTGCCTGCCATGATCAGCTTCTCGGTAGTGTATATTATGACTGCGGTGCTGATTGTGGCTATCGGCCTGACCGTGATGCTGCCTAAAGAAAAATAATCAGAAACTCAGCGCGACAAATTGTCGCAGGCAGTACGCACCTGGCTATGACTGTGATAGCCTTACGCCGGTTTTTTCCTGCAATGATGTCTGATGAACATGACGCTTTACGGATCCCCTTTTTATTGTGAACTGGCGTAAATTATCCCGCCGCCTGCATCTGTGGCTGGGCGCATCACTTGGTGCGCTGCTGGTGGTGTTTGCCCTGACCGGTTCTGCACTGGTTTTTTATAATGAACTGGATACCGGTTTGCATCCGCGTTTGTCCGCGACCACACCGGTCAGTCAGATTAACTGGGACAAGGCGCTGGCATCGCTTCACCGGTCCTATCCGGATAAACCCGGTCCGTGGCGGCTGGAAGTGACTCCCGAACAGCGCTTTATACCTGTGCGGTACTATAACCCGCCGGAAAAACAAGGGCAGGGTTTTGCGCCGCTGATGGCCTGGCTGGATGCCGGCAGCGGTGAAGTATTACGCCAGAGTTACTGGGGAAATTACCTGGTGACCTGGTTGTTTAACCTGCATTTTCAGTTACTCAGTGGTGACACCGGGCAGCTGATTGCCGGTTATTTCGGGTTGCTCAGTTTGTTGGTGCTGCTCAGCGGCCTACTTGCCTGGTGGCCGCGCAAAGGGCAGTGGATAAGAGCATTTCAGACCCGACGGCGGGCCAGCAGAATGGGCATTTTATATGATGTTCATAAGCTGACCGGGCTGGTTTTTATCGCCCCGCTGATGATTTTGCTGAGCACCGGGGCCATGCTTGCCTTACCCGTGCAGACCAAAGCGTTGTTACATACTGTGAGCGGACCTGATAGCACAGCGCCCGCGCCGGTGGTGTCGGCGCCGGTAGGGCCGGTGCAGGTGCCGCTATCCAGAGCGATTGAAGTGGCCAGGCAAGCCCTTCCCGGTGCCCGGCTCGCCTGGATTCACACGCCGGCAAAAGATGGCCAGCCCGGTTACTATCGTTTCCGGTTTCAGGTTGCAGGAGATCCGTCCCGCCGGTTTCCCCATTCTCAGGTATTTGTCAGTACGCGCACGCCGTCGGTCATTCAGGTTAGCGATTATCGTCAGCAGAACCTCACCGCCACAGTGCTGAACTGGCTGCACAGTTTGCATGCCGGCAGTGCACTGGGTGTTACCGGCAGGGTGTTATGGGTATTGTCAGGCCTTGCCTGTGCGCTGTTGTTTGTACTGGGGGTTTACCGCTGGCGCCTGCGACGTACCGGCGGTCAGCAGCGTGGAAGTAGCATAAGAAAAAGTAGAAAAGCAGCAGGCGGCTGAAGGAGTCAAAAAGCCACCTGCTGATGAAACAAGCTGTTATCTGGCCGCCAGCAGGGCATTGGCGGCTTTAGATACCGGCGGGCGCCCCAGCGTCTGACTGATAAACCGGGAAGTATCAAGCAGACGGTCCATATTGACCCCGGTACGAATTCCCATGCCATCGAGCATGTACAACACATCTTCGGTGGCTACATTGCCACTGGCTCCTTTGGCGTACGGGCAACCACCCAGTCCGGCAACGGCACTGTCAATCACCTGAATACCGCAGCCAAGTGCCATGGTCAGATTGGCCAGTGCCTGTCCATAGGTATCATGAAAATGAACCGCCAGACGGGAGGCCGGAATCTGGGTCATAACTGCATCAAGCATGGCGCGGGTTTTCACCGGGGTGCCGGTACCAATAGTGTCACCCAGCGATATTTCATAGCAGCCCATGTCCAGCATTAGCTTACTGACCCTGGCCACCTGCTCCGGCGCAATATATCCTTCGTACGGACACCCCAGCACACAAGATACATACCCGCGTACCCGCTTTCCGTGAGCAAGGGCTGCATCAAGCACAGGTGCAAATCGCTCCAGGCTTTCCTCAATGCTGCAGTTAATATTCTTCTGGCTGAATGACTGGGACGCCGCGCCAAAAATCGCCACTTCATCGGCGCCTGCCGCCATCGCCAGTTCAAATCCTTTGTGGTTAGGTGTCAGGGCCGAGTAGGTGACAACCGGGTTGCGCTGAATACCGGCAAAAACATCGCCGGAGTCGGCCATTTGCGGCACCCATTTAGGCGATACAAAACTGCCGGTTTCAATTTTTGTCAGACCAGCTTCGGCCAGGCGTTCAACCAGTTCAATTTTGGTTTGGGTGGTGACGGGGTGTTTTTCATTTTGCAGCCCGTCACGGGGACCCACCTCAACCAGCGTGACCTGTTCAGGAAAGTTATTCATCACGACTGAACTCCAGCAGCCGGGCCCCGCCATCAACCAGATCGCCAGGCTGGAAGAAAAACTCCACGACCGTACCGTCGGCCGGTGCCACAATACTGTGCTCCATCTTCATCGCTTCCATCACCAGTAATGGGGTGCCTTTGGTTACCGGCGTGCCGGGCGTTACCAGCACATCTACCATGGTCCCGTTCATCGGAGCGGCAAAGTCGCTGTCGGTTGCGGCGTCATCCATATCCCCCAAATCCGGCTGATGATGCTCAACATGACAGGCACCGGTGGCGGTAAACAACGTCAGGCGGTGACTGTCCTGACTCCAGTTTATCCGCTGCTGATAGTCGTCCAGGCGCGCATGCAGGGTATGGGCTTCAATATGTCCACTGACCTGTACCACGTTATCACCAATATGCAGGGTCCACTGACCGGGCTGCTCAGTACTGCCGCTGTGCAGGACATCCACTGTGTGCAGGGTGTCCTGTAGCGACAGAGTTAATTGTTCTTTATGAACATAATTGGCCCGCCAGGCCAGCGGCAGCGACCAGGGTGAAGGCGGTACTTCAGGATTGGCCGGTTGCCGGGCTTGCTGGCGGTTGAGTAAAATCAGCAAGGCTGCCAGGGCCAGACGCTGGGTCTGATCCTCGTCGATGGCCGGGCTGAACAACATGTCATGATGCTTTTCAATGAAGGTGGTGACCAACTCGGCTTGCTGGAACGGGCGGCTTGCTGCCACATTGTACAAAAATTCCAGATTGGTGGTGACGCCGGCCACATGATAATCGCGCAGAGCCGCCAGCAGTCGTTGCAGGGCGCGATCCCGGTCAGTGTCCCACACAATCAGTTTGGCGATCATGGGGTCGTAGTAAACCGACACTTCATCCCCCTGAATCACGCCGGTATCCACCCGGACATGCGTAGATGTCTGCGGTGGCTGTAATAAGCGCAGTGTGCCGGTTGCGGGCAAAAAGTCATGGTCCGGGTCTTCGGCGTACAGTCTGGCCTCAAAGGCATGGCCGGTTAAACGCAGTTCATCCTGGGTTTTAGGCAGAGGCAGGCCATTGGCGACCTGTATCTGCCAGTCCACCAGATCTTCGCCACTGATTTTCTCGGTCACCGGGTGTTCAACCTGCAGCCGGGTGTTCATCTCCATAAAATAGAAACGGCCGTCTTCATCCAGCAAAAACTCAACGGTACCGGCGCCCACATAATCGATCGCCTGCGCCGCTTTAAGCGCAGCTTCACCCATTTGTTTACGCAGGGCGTCAGTCATACCCGGGGCCGGGGCTTCCTCAATAATTTTCTGATGGCGGCGCTGCACGGAACAGTCCCGTTCAAACAGATACACCCCATTGCCGTGGGTATCGCAAAACACCTGAATTTCCACATGGCGGGGCGCGGTTAAATACTTTTCCACCAGCATGATATCGTCACCAAAGCTGGCCATTGCCTCGCGTTTTGCAGCATCCAGCGCATGGCTGAACTCCTGTTCCGACCATACCTGACGCATGCCTTTGCCACCGCCGCCGGCAGCGGCTTTCAGCAGTACCGGGTAACCCATGTTATCGGCATGCTGCTTCAACGTTTTTGGCGACTGATCATCACCGTGATAGCCGGGCACCAGAGGCACACCGGCCTGCTCCATGATATGTTTGGCCGCAGATTTAGATCCCATTGCCCGGATTGCCGCTGCGCCAGGACCGATAAAACGAATGCCGGCGTCTTCACACGCTTCGGCAAACGCGGCATTTTCAGATAAAAAGCCATAGCCGGGGTGAATCGCATTCACCCCCAGTTGTTTGGCTGCCTGTAAAATGCGGTCGGCTTGCAGATAACTGTCTTTGGAAGGAGCCGGCCCGATTCTGACCGCTTCGTCGGCCATGCTGACATGTAGCGCATTGACATCGGCATCTGAATACACCGCCACCGTGCTGATACCCAGCTGGCGTGCAGTACGAATCACCCGGCACGCAATCTCGCCCCGGTTAGCAATTAAAAGTTTAGTGATCATGTTTGGTCTCCTGCCAGGCCGGTGGCTGACGGGTTAAAAATGCCTGTAGCCCTTGCTGGCCTTCCTCTGATACACGAATACGGGCAATCCACTGACTGGTCGATTTCATCAGTTTTTCGTCAATCGGCTGACCAGCCACCTGCTGAACTAACTGCTTAGCCTGACTCACCGCGTGCGGGCCATTTTTAAGCACCTGACTGATGATGTCATCAATGGTGCTGTCGAGCTCCGCTTCGGTGACAGACTCACTTAACAAGCCAAGGCGCCGGGCGCGTCGGGATGAAAAAACCTCAGCAGTCTGAAAATAGCGCCGACACACCCGGGCGCCCATTGCCTCGATAACATAAGGCGCAATGGTGGCAGGTATCAGCCCAATTCGGACCTCACTTAAGCAAAACTTACTGAGCTTACTGCCGATGGCGATGTCGCAGCAGGCAATCAGGCCCACGGCGCCACCAAATGCCGCGCCCTGAACCCGGGCAATGGTCGGCTTGGGCAGCGTATACAGGGTTTGCAGCATGGTCGCCAGTGCCATGGCATCCTGCTCATTTTGCTGCTCGGTATAAGAGGCCATGCGCTGCATCCATTGCAGGTTAGCCCCGGCACTGAAACTTTTGCCGTTGGCCTGCAGGATCAGGGCGCGAACCAGCTCATCCTGGCCGGCCCGGCGAAATATATCGGTCAGGGTAGCAATCATCTGATCATCAAATGCATTGTGTTTGTCCGGATTATTCAGGGTAACCCGGGCAATGCCCCGTTCATCCACTTCATAAAGCACACTGGCATTAATCGAATCCATGGTGTCTCCTTACATTCTGAAAATGCCGAAGCGGGTGTCATCCACCGGCTTGTTCAGCGCAGCAGATAAAGACAGACCCAGCACCAGGCGGGTATCGGCCGGATCAATCACGCCATCATCCCACAACCGGGCTGAGGCATAATACGGATGGCCCTGTTTTTCATAGGTATCAATAACCGGCTGCCTGAACTGCGCTTCTTCTTCAGCAGACCAGGTTTCGCCGGCACGATCTTTCTGATCCCGTTTGACCTGCGCCAGTACGCCGGCAGCCTGCTCACCGCCCATTACCGAAATACGTGCGTTGGGCCACATAAATAAAAAGCGGGGATCGTAGGCGCGGCCACACATACCATAGTTACCGGCACCGAAGCTGCCGCCAATCAGGACGGTAAGTTTGGGTACATTGGCACAGGCAACCGCAGTCACCATTTTTGCGCCGTGTTTGGCAATACCGCCAGACTCATACTGTTTACCCACCATAAAACCGGTAATGTTTTGTAAAAACACCAGGGGAATTTTGCGCTGGGCACACAGCTCAACAAAGTGGGCGCCTTTCAGCGCGCTTTCGCCAAATAAGATGCCGTTATTGGCCACAATGCCAACCGGATAGCCGAAGATGCGCGCAAAGCCTGTGACCAGCGTTGTGCCGTAAAGGGGTTTGAATTCGTCAAACTCAGAGCCGTCAACTACCCGGGCAATAATTTCACGGACATCAAAGGTTTTGCGGCTGTCTTTGGGAATGATGCCGTACAGCTCACTGGCAGGGTGAGCCGGATCGCGAATGGGTTGTACATCCAAATCAATCCGTTTGGTGCGATTAAGCCGGCTGACCGCATCCCGGGCCAGACTCAGTGCGTGATGGTCGTTATTAGCCAGCTGATCGGCCACGCCCGATGTTCGGGTATGCACATCACCACCGCCTAATTCCTCGGCGCTGACCACCTCACCGGTGGCGGCTTTGACCAGAGGCGGACCACCTAAGAAAATGGTGCCCTGTTCTTTGACAATAATGCTCACATCAGCCATGGCAGGAACATAAGCGCCACCGGCGGTACACGAACCCATGACCACGGCAATCTGCGGAATGTTTTGGGCAGACATGCGGGCCTGATTGTAAAAAATGCGGCCAAAATGGTCCTTGTCAGGAAATACCTCATCCTGACGGGGCAGGTTGGCCCCGCCAGAGTCCACCAGATAGATGCACGGTAAATTGTTTTCCTGAGCAATCGCCTGTGCCCGTAAGTGTTTTTTCACCGTCAGCGGATAATAGGTACCGCCTTTGACGGTAGCATCGTTGGCCACCACCATGCACTCAATACCACTGACCCGGCCGATACCGGCAATCACACCGGCGCCGGGAACATAGTCTTCATAGACTTCCCAGCCGGCCAGCTGACTTATCTCCAGAAACGGCGTGCCGGGGTCCAGTAGGGCATCAATCCGGTCACGAGGCAGCAATTTGCCCTTGGATAAATGCCGTTCGGCTGCGCTGGCGCCGCCGCCCTGACGAATCTGGGCAATTTTTTCATGTAAATCGTCAACCTGCGCCTGCATGTGCGCAGCATTATCGGCAAAATCCTGCGATTTTGAATTCACTGAAGTCGATAGAACGGGCACGGGTCCCTCCTGAAAAACAATAAAAATTCAGCGCACCTGATGATGCGCTGTACACGGGGTTATTCAGATTCTTTAAATAACTCGCGCCCAATCAGCATCCGGCGTATCTCAGAGGTGCCAGCACCAATTTCATACAGTTTGGCATCTCTTAATAAGCGGCCGGCAGGATACTCATTAACGTAGCCGTTGCCGCCCAGCAGCTGAATCGTATCCAGCGCCATCTTGGTGGCCAGTTCAGCCGAATACAGGATCGCCCCGGCAGCGTCTTTGCGCGTGGTTTCTCCCCGGTCGCAAGAGCGGGCTACCGCATACACATAGGCCCGGGCTGCATTCATCTGGGTATACATGTCGGCCACTTTGCCCTGAACCAGCTGAAACTGTCCTATCGCCGAGCCAAACTGTTCCCGTTCGTGGATATAGGGAACCACTACATCCATACAGGCCTGCATGATCCCCAGCGGGCCGCCGGATAGCACCAGGCGTTCATAATCCAGCCCGCTCATCAGCACCCTGACACCTTCTCCTTCCTTACCCAGAATATTGGCCGCCGGGACTTCACAGTCCTGAAAAATCAGTTCACAGGTGTTGGAAGAGCGCATCCCCAGCTTGTCGAGCTTCTGGGCTTGTGAAAATCCGGCAAAATCTTTTTCCACGATAAAGGCCGTGATGCCTTTGGGACCGGCATTGACATCGGTCTTGGCATAAATCACAAAGGTGTGGGCATCCGGGCCGTTGGTGATCCACATCTTATTGCCGTTTAACACATACACATCACCGCGTTTTTCTGCCCTCAGTCTCATGCTGACCACATCTGAACCGGCATTTGGCTCACTCATTGCCAGCGCGCCGACATGTTCACCACTGACCAGTTTGGGCAGGTACTTTTCTTTTTGTTCCTGACTGCCATTTTTATGAATCTGATTCACGCACAAATTGGAATGGGCACCATAGCTCAGGCCAATCCCTGCAGAGGCCCGGCTGATCTCTTCCATCGCGACGGTATGGGCCAGATAACCCATATCAGAGCCGCCGAACTGCTCAGCGACCGTGACCCCTAACAGGCCCATGTCGCCAAGTTTGGGCCATAATTCATTGGGAAACTGGTTCGCTTCGTCTGCCCTGGCGGCCAGCGGCGCAATTTCGTTTTGCGCAAACTGATATACCTGGTCGCGCAACATATCGATGTCTTCGCCCAGGCCAAAATTGAGAGTAGGGTACGGGGTGTTCATGCAATGTTTCCTCGTTTAAGTTCGGCTAATTCTTCCCGGCAACGGGCTTCTACATCGTCAAGCTCACGCATCAGGCTGGTAATGTCTTCCAGCTGCTGGGTCAGCACGGCCCGTTTTTGCTCGGTCAGAGTGAGCATGGTTTCCAGCTGTACGGCGGAATCCGGGTTGGTGTCGTACAGTTCGAACAGGTTTTTAACTTCGGCCAGCGAGAAACCTAACCTCTTACCACGTAAAATTAGCTTTAACCTGACGCGGTCTTTGATACAGTAGATGCGGTTTTGTCCGGTACGCGATGGACTCAATAGCGCCTGTTCCTCATAAAAGCGAATGGAACGAGGGGTGATATCGAACTCGCGTGCCAGCTCGCCTATGGTGTAGGTCGGTTCAGAATTGTGATGACTCATTACACATTAATCCTGTGAAGTACGCCTGGTAGTTATCCTGATGGCTCGTCAAAACCCGGTATCCGGAAAATACCGGTAAGTTGACGATTAACTTGTTCAGGTTTACGTTAACGTAAATTGCATATTACGTTAAGGTAAAGTAACAAACTGTTAACGTCAACATGGCAACATACCGTTACATTTTCTTTTTTTCTTTGACGGTATGCTTTATCCCGTCCTCGTAAGTGCACTGCACTTGTGATTCGGGCGATGTACAACTAACACTGAGGCAACACATTATGAGCAATGAAGCGGTAGTAATAGTAGCGGCGAAACGTACTCCTATGGGTGGGTTTAACGGAAGCCTGGCGGCGCTGACAGCCACTGATCTGGGTGCAGAAGCAATCAAGGCATCCTGTGAGCATGTTGATGTGAGCCAGATCGATGAAGTAGTGATGGGTTGTGTACTGCCTGCAGGGTTAGGTCAGTCGCCGGCAAGGCAGGCATCGTTGAAAGCCGAGCTGCCATTGTCTGCGGGTGTGACCACAATTAACAAAGTATGTGGCTCAGGTCTTAAAGCGGTCATGCTGGCCCATGATCTGATTAAAGCGGGCTCAGCTCAGGTAGTGGTAGCCGGCGGTATGGAAAGCATGAGTAATGCCCCGTACATGCTGCCAAAAGCACGCAGCGGTTATCGTATGGGCCATGGTCAGGTGCTGGACCACATGATGCTGGACGGACTGGAAAATGCCTACGATGGCAAGGCGATGGGCTGCTTTGCCCAGGATACCGCCGATGCTGAAAGTATTAGCCGCGGTCAGATGGACGAATTTGCGCTTAGTTCACTGTCTAAAGCCAATGATGCCATTACCAATGGCACGTTCAAAGATGAAATCGTTCCGCTGACTATTTCGGGTCGTAAGGGTGATGTTACCGTAGACACCGACGAAGGGCCGGGTAATGCTCGCCCTGAAAAAATCCCCAGCCTGCGCCCTGCGTTCAAAAAAGACGGTACAGTCACGGCGGCTAACTCCAGCTCCATCTCTGATGGTGCTGCAGCCTTACTGGTAATGAGTGAGTCTAAAGCCAGTGAACTGGGCCTGGCACCGCTGGCGAAAGTAGTGGCTCATGCCACCCACTCTATTGAGCCTGAGAACTTTACCCTGGCACCGGTAGGCGCGATGGAAAAAGTGATGGAAAAAGCAGGCTGGTCCAAAGCCGATGTGGACTTGTTTGAAATCAACGAAGCCTTTGCCATGGTCACCATGCTGGCAGTGAAAAAGCTGGGGCTGGAAGAAAGCAAAGTGAACATTAAAGGCGGCGCGTGTGCATTAGGGCACCCTATTGGTGCATCTGGTGCGCGAATTTTAGTCACTTTGTTACATGCGCTTAAACAGCAAAATGGTAAAAAAGGCATCGCATCACTGTGTATCGGTGGTGGCGAAGGTGTCGCTCTGGCTGTTGAAATGCTGTAAATAAACCTGCACACACTGTTTTCAGGGGGGAAATATCTAACCGTCTGACTTCACAGTTATTAATTGTAAAAAACCTGATCATAGTGTCAGGTTTTTTTACATCTAGTCCTTTCTTAACCGTTTCTTAAATTTAAAAATTCTTCCACATCAACGTATTGCAATTCTGAGTTACCTCTTGCATATTCGACGTGTCAGTCACCATCTTTTAACAATAATAAACGGGCTGGCACTAAAAAATAATAATAGATCCAGACTTCACCAACACGTGTTAGCTCCGCTGAGTATCAGTGCACAGGAGAGTGTGCGACTCAACAGCAGGAACTTAAGTCTGTGGATAGTGCACAAGGACGGAGCGCTGCTACAAAAATTATAAAAAAAGTGTCGATGGGAGACGCAAATGACATTTAAGAAACATCTATTGGGAACCATGGTTTCTCTGGCAGTATCAGCTTCGCTGGCGCCTGCTGCCATTGCAGGAAATCAGATTTCGGTCCCCAATCCAGGGAAACTCACACAAGCCGGTCCGGTGACTAAAGCAACCAAGCAATCTGGCGTGTATATCGTTCAGATGAAAGAGGCGGCCGGTATTACCTATGCCAGCGAGATTGGTGAGCTGGTACCCACCAACCAGCTGGTTGCCAACAAAGGTAACCGCTATAACGCCAAGAGCAAAAAACTACAGGCTTATACCAAGCGCCTGAAAGCGCGCCAGACAGAAATTGCCAATGCCGGTGGGGCTGTGAAGGTACTGCACAACTATGTGCACACCTTTAACGGTTTTGCAGCGCAAATGTCTAAGTCTGCGGCTGATGCCCTGCGCAATAATCCGGATGTGGCCGGTGTCTGGGAAGACGAAATGTTTACCATTGATACTGCCAACACCCCTGAATTTTTAGGCCTGACCGGTGCTGATGGTCAGCATACACTGGGTATTAAAGGCGATGACGTGGTTGTGGGTATTCTGGATACCGGTATTACGCCGGAAAATCCAAGCTTTGCCGATGACGGTTCCTACACTGATCCAGCTGCGCTGGGTTGGGAAGGGGTCTGTGATGCTGGTGAAGATGACACATTCAGTTGTAACAACAAGCTGATTGGTGCCCGCTATTATGGCGACACATTTGCCAGCGTGTACGACATTCAGACCGAACTGGGCGAGTTTATCGGCCCCCGTGATGCTGATGGTCACGGAAGTCACACCGCGAGTACTGCTGCAGGTAACGAAGGCGTACCGGCTATGAAAAATGGCTCGCAGATTGGCGTGATGTCAGGGATTGCCCCACGCGCCCGGGTCGCGGCCTACAAAGTATGCTGGAACTCTGATTACACCACCCCACAAGGTGAAGATCAGGCCGGTTGTTTTCCGTCTGACAGCATGGCGGCCATCGATCAGGCTGTGGTAGATGGGGTCGATGTACTGAACTTCTCTATTGGCGGCAGTCGAACCGATTTAACTTATCCGTCAACCTCAGCGATGCTGCGGGCGGCAGACGCCGGCGTGTCAGTCGCTGTTTCTGCCGGTAACTCAGGTCCGGTTCAACAAACTATTGGCACACCAGCGCCGTGGGTTACTACCGTAGGTGCATCGACTTATGATGGGGTGAGTGCAACCAACGCCATGCAAGCGTCTGTCAATGGCGATCCTATTCTTTACAGCTTTGTAGAAGGCGCGATAACCAAGCCTCTGTCAGAAACTGGTCCGGTAGCCGGCAAGCTGGTTCTGGCTGAACCTCTGCGTGGTTGTTATGACGATGGTGTAACGCCTACACCACTGGCGAATGCCGATGAAGTGGCCGGTAACATTGCGCTGATTCAACGTGGTGACTGTGCCTTTACCCAAAAAGTGACCCGGGCCGTTGAGTCCGGCGCGTCTGCGGTGGTGGTCTATACCGTGGCAGGTAACCCGGTAACCGCCTTAGGGGGCGATTTTGTCGGTCAGATCCCTGGCGGGATGATTGGTGATGAAGCCGGTGATATGCTGGCTGCGCAGTTAAGCGATGGACTTGATGTAAATGTTGAGCTAAGCGCCTCTATTTTCATCGACCAGCAAGAAGTGGGCAATATTATGGCTGACTTCTCATCACGCGGCCCTAATGCATCAACCCTGGATGTGATCAAACCTGATATTACAGCGCCTGGCGTTCGTATTCTGGCAGCCACAACAGATACCCCAATGTTTGGTGAGCAAGGCCAGCAAGTGGCGTATCTTAGCGGTACGTCAATGTCTTCTCCGCATATTGCCGGTATGTCTGCGCTATTGAAAGGCCAGTATCCGCAATGGTCTCCGGCCCAGGTTAAATCTGCGCTGATGACGACGGCTTATCAGGGTGTAACCAAGGAAGATGGTGAAACACCAGCTGATCCGTTTGATTTTGGAGCAGGGCATGCTGCGCCGGTACAAGCGATGAATCCGGGCCTGACTTATGATGCCGGTTACTTTGATTACATGGCATTTATGTGTGGTCTGGGCGAAACCTCATTTGTGGCCAACGAGTCAGGCTATGCCTGTTCTGACTATCAGGCTGCCGGTTTCTCGCTGGATCCGTCACAGCTGAACTACCCGTCGATTGCTATTGGTGAGCTGGCCTCTGAGCAAACGGTTTTCCGTACGGTCACTGACGTATCGGGTAATGGCGGCAACTACACGGTGGCACTGGAAGGTCTGGAAGGGCTGGATGTGTCGGTAGTGACTTACGACGGTGAGGGCAATCCAACAGAGTCTGATAACCTGGTGGTTGAGCCTGGTATGCGCGCAGCGTATGGCATTACCTTTAACAAGACACCGAATACGGTAATTGGTGAGTGGGTGTTTGGTGGCCTGGTGCTGACCAATACCGATGGTACTGTGGTACGCAGTCCAATCGCTATTATGCCAACGCCGGATGTGAAGATTGATGTTCCCGCGTCTATTTCTAAAGAACTTAAACGTGGCCGTGCTTCCTTCCCGGTAGAAATGCAGTATAACGGCAGTACCAGCATCGATTATGCAGGTCTGGCACCGTTAATTCTGGCGTCCGATACGATCAGTCAGGACCCTGCCAGCTCGTTTGAGTTCTTAGGTGCAGGCACCAGCTATACCGCCTGGACTGTGCCTGAAGGCACGACACTGGCGCGCTTCTCACTGCGAGATCAGTTTGTTTATGATGACGGCGCAGACATCGACCTGTACGTATATCGCTGTGTGGCTTACTCGTGTGCACAGGTTGGCTCATCGCTGAATGTTGCTTCAAATGAAGATGTGATTCTGCTGAACCCTGAACCTGCGGCAAATGCCGGTGCCGGTGACTTCTATATTGCGATGACGCATGGCTACACCGTACCTAGCGGTGAGGCTGAGTTTGATCAGCTGGTATGGATTGTTAACGGTAAGCAGAACAATGTTCGAATGACCTCTTCACGCCGTGCCGTGGATGGACGTTTCAACAACGTTAACATTATCACCCGCGGTCTGATGGAAGATACTGTATACATGGGTACAGTCAGCTTCTTTGATGATGAAGGTAACGAGCAGGGTACAACGGTACTTGAGTTACAAAACTAATAATAATAAGTAAATGGGGCGCAATGCGCCCCGCTATTAAAATTAAAAATGGAATACACAAAAATGAAAAATGTAGTAAAAATGTTCAGTGCAGCGGCTTTGCTGTTAGGTTCTTTGTCAGCCAACGCGGCGATTATCACCCAGGATGTGAAAATTAACGGCGATACGTTTTTTAGTATGGGCCTGAATTTTGATGAAATGGCGTACGCCGATAAACTGGCAAACGACCCGTTCTTCGAGCCAACTCAGGTAGGCACGGCATTTGACCCTGACATCCTGTCACTCAACAGCTTTTCATTTCTGGGCGAGATGATTGATCCAGATAATATGGATTATTTTGAGGTAGTGCTCAACGGCATGGATCTGAGTCAGACGTTTAGTTTCTTAAGCTTTGACTTTGAGTCAATGGCAACAGGTATCGTGGCTGCATTTTCTTTTGATGAAGCATTCCCGGAGTTCACTGAAGTATCCTTTAGTTATCCAAATGGGGACATTGATGTTTTTACCGCAGATGATGTAGATTTTGCCCTGGTTCCTGAGCCTTCAGTACTGTCTGTTCTAGCGTTAGGCATAGGTATGCTGCTGTTTGGTCGCCGCCAGCGCAGCTAAGCAAAAACCGTTTAAACCAGTATGATAAGCCTCCTGCAAAGGGGGCTTTTTTGTGCAAATGATATAAGATTATGCGCACGTAATATTGCAAATAGTGCCCCTACGATAGATACTCAGGTAATAATTTTGCCACGGAAAATCAGGTGTTTGCATTGAAAAGTATGGTATCAGCGATAGTGGTGGCAGGGGTTCTCTGCTGGCCGTCTGATACCCGTGCACAACCGGTGAATGTGGATTATTGTGCGTCGGTAAACTGGATGCCCTATGAGGGCGTACGCAACGACACCCACATTGGCCTGATTGCTGACTATATGCAGATGCTGGGCGAACTGACCGGCCTGACCTTTACCGTGGTTCCCACCGATAACTGGCAGCAGTCACTGGAATTTCTTGAGTCCGGTAAATGCAGTATGGCCAGTATGATGGACAGCGCGCCGCTCGAACGCAGTGAACTACAGCAATCTCTGGCGGTGTTTGATATTCCTGATATTCTGGTAACCCGTAATGATACGCCGATGTTACACGGCTATGGTGGAATTGGCCGACGCCGGGTGGGGGTGGTCCGGGACTTTCGCCATAATGAATTTATTGCCCGCTATTATCCGGCGGTGGAGCTGGTGCCGGTGAGTACCGAACACCAGGGCTACCAGGCGCTTGAGCAAGGTGAAATCGACGTGATGGTCGGGTCGCTGCTAAGCGCCAACGCCTATCTGTTTAAACATTACGAAAAGCTTAAAATTGCCGGTGTGGCAGAGCCGTTTGATGCCCTGCATTTTGTGTTCAGGGCCCAGTCGGACGTCGACCTGGCTGAGCTGGTAAACGGCGGTATCAGTGCCATCCCCGAAAGCCGCAGGGTAGGTCTGTTCAAACGCTGGAATCAGGTCAGGGTCAGGCACGTGAAAAATCTGATGCCAGTGGTCGGACTGGTATTGGTGACGCTTGTTGTTATCGGTTTACTATTTTGGCGGCAACGTTCAATTAGGGATATCACCCGGCGTATCAATGCCAAAACCACTGAAATTGAATCGTTGCAGGCTATTTTGCTGGAAAAAAACCGCACCATCGAATTTTTAAGTAATCACGATACCGTGACCGGTCTGTATAACCGCAACCATGTTATTTTAAAAGCAGAAGAAGAAATTTCACGTTTCCGGCGTTTTCAGACACCCACCTCGCTGGTCGTTATGGAAATCCTGCATACCGAAGCGTTTACTGATGCAGCCCGGAGCCAGACCGAAGAGTACCTATTGCGATGTCTGGGCAGAGCCTGTTTATCTTCAGTGCGTGAGGTCGATGTGATTGCTCGCTGGAGTAACGAGCAGCTGGTGTTTTTGTGCCCTCACACCGAGCAGGATGAAGCGGGAGTGCTATCGCAGCGACTGCTGGCCTGTATTGAGGCTGCGTCGCAGGAAAAAGGGTTTACTGTCACGATTGCCGCCGGGGTGGCTGGCTTGCAGGATAACTGGACTTTCAATGACTGGTATGAACAAGCCTGCAGTGTGTTATACCAGGCCCGCCGCATGGGCGGCGGGGTGGTAAAACTCACCTATTTCTGAGCTCTGTGCAGTTTAACGCCACACAGGCTCATTAATAGCAGGTTACTGCATATAACCTTCATTGGCCCTGATAGTCAGTGGGTGATAGCCAGGGCGGGCTTCAGCAAAAGCCTTGCGGGCAAATGCCTTACCTTCATCGGTTTTCACCAGTTCCCGATACAGCGGTTTAACCAGCTTGTTGCGGCCAATATGTGTCAGGTAGTCATATAAACGATCATAGGCGGGCTTGTACTGATTTTTCACCGCAATCAGTAACCAGCTGTGGGCAATCTCATTGTTCTGAGAGGCCGTCAGGTTAAATGCCGCATCCAGCTCATCTAACCGCTGCGCAGACAGCGTCTCGGGCATGTTGTTTAAAAAGAACAGCCACTCATGGGTGGTCCACTTGCTGGTATCAATGTCACTGGCCTGTTGTTTACCGGCCAGCCACTGGTTACGGGCTTTATTGATTTTACTGAATGCATCAGAGGTGGGAACCGGCGCGCCATCAGGAATGCCTGGTTCAAAAATCCACTGATTGATGCGCTCACGATCCAGTAGCTCCGGATAGTCTTTTAGCAAGGTATCATCAAGATACGCCAGAAAATCATCTGTGGTGATACTTTGAAACGCAAAATGGTCAAAGTAGTTCATCAGGAATTGGTCAAAGTTTTCCCGGCCAATCTTATGTTCTATCTCGCGCAGGAATAGCGCGCCTTTTTCATAAGGTATATCGGAAAATACATCATCAGGATTTCGCCCGCGCAGGTCAATCGCCAGAATCTGGTCCTGTTCAGGTAGGGTGGCTACATCGGACTGTAAGCTCTGGTAGCCCAGTACCGCTTCCATATTGAAACGATCTTCACCGTACAGCATTTCCATAATGCGGTAGGTCAGGTAGGTGGTGAAACCTTCATTTAACCACAGATCCCGCCAGGTCGCGTTGGTTACGGTATTGCCTGACCAGCTATGGGCCAGTTCATGGGCAATCAGCGATACCAGGCTCTTGTCACCGGCAATAACGGTGGGAGTAATAAATGACAGACGTGGGTTTTCCATTCCTCCAAACGGGAACGAGGGTGGCAGGATAAGCAGATCGTAGCGGTCCCAGCGGTACGGACCGTATGTTTTTTCGGTCAATTCCAGCATGTCTTCGGTGTCTTCAAACTCAGCCGCCGCGCTGTTGAGTAATTCCGGCTCTGCATACACACCGGTGCGATCACCCATGGGCTTAAATTCAAGGTCACCAATGGCCAGTGCAATCAGGTATGAAGGAATGGCCTGGGGCATGGAAAATTCGTATTCACCATCGCGCTCGGTTTGCGGATCATTGGCTGCGCTCATGACCGCCAGCAAGTCTGCGGGGGTATGAATCGTCGCTTCATAGGTGACCCGCACCTGCGGTGAGTCCTGCAGAGGAATAAAGCTACGCGCATGAACCGCCTGGGCCTGAGTAAATAAAAACGGGTACTGTTTACCGGCGGTCTGGGCCGGGGTCAGCCACTGAACACCTGACGCATCCGGTGAGGTGGCATAATGAATGGTCACCGTGTCGCCCTGCGCTGGAAGGCTGATGGTCAGGGGAGTACCCAGATCTGGATCGGTTTTACCCATCTGATAGTCAACTGCCTGGCCATTGGCAGTAACACGACTGACCGACAGTGCACGGGTATCCAGTACCAGAGAGTCTGCCTGCGCCTGCTGTTTTTTATAGGTCAGGGTTGCGGTGCCGGATAGCACATGCTGATCAAAATCAGCCGTCAGATCTAAATCCAGGTGGGTGACAGTCACTTCATCGGGATTAGAAAAAGAATGGTAATCGGTGCCGGCCTGCATGGCTGTATCGTCAACGGTCTGATGCTGAGATGACGCTTCGGCCTCTTTAGGTTCATGGGCTTGTTCACTGCAGGCAAAAAGTAACGGGGCAGTGAAAAATAGCCAACTGAATTTTTTCATTGTTATCCTTGGTTTGGCTGGATGTAAAATAAAAGGTCAATACCACGGGGAGCGCGCAAACTCCCCATAATATCGCAGATGTTACCTGCATAAAGTTAACCAACCAAGGTCTGTGCGCTGAATATGATGTTAATGGCGGTAACAGGTGTGACCGGTTACCGCTGTCTGAGGATTTATTTTGTCAGCGTCCAGCGGGTATCCGCATCACGCAGTAAATACAGGGCAAAACAGGCGCCCCACATAGGCCAGGCGGCGAAAAACAACAGGTGATTGAAGGCATCCAGATATTGAGGAAAGGATGATAGCGTGGAGCCGCCATGCAAAATAAAAATTGCCCCGTATGTCCAGCGTTTTGCGACTCCGCCCACAAAGGCCAGTACCAGAACCAGTTGCAACGCGCCCATGATATATACCGGTAGTTCGGTCACACCAGAGATAGAATAAAACTTCTCAAAAATCCCCATGCTGTGTGAAGGATTGATAAACTTGTCCAGCGTCCAGACAAACATAACAATAAACACTGAGACGCGCAGTGCCAGCAAAGCCCAGCTCAGGCGGTTTTCAATGCCGGGTTTAACAGCGGTAGACATAAAATACTCCGATAATAAAAAATTCTGCCATACAAGAACGGGATGGGAGACAATTAATTTCGTTGTTTTAAAAAGTTTTTTTACTATTGCTGAAAGTTTCTGGACAGGCACAGGGTCAGTACAGGAAAAGGAAATACAAGTGGATGTGAATATAACCGTGATACCTGCAACCCCATGCTACATGGCCTGTCTGTTGGCCGCACTGTTTCACCCGGTCGCTAATGCTCAGCAACCCGGTGATGTGGAAGTGATTGAAATTACCGGACAACAAGATACGTTAAGTAGTCTGAACCCGGCGGCCGGTCAGGCCGAAGGCCTGTTTGGTGCCGGCATATCGGTACAGGACACACCCCGCACACTCACGCTCATATCGCAGGCTGCGCTGGAGCAATTTAATATTGAAAGTCTGCATGACATATCCCGGGTGGCGCCCAATACCTATGCGGCCAGCGGCTTTGGTACGCCCAGTTTGCCCACGGTGCGGGGTCAGCTGGGTGAGCTGTTTCAGGATGGTATTCGGCGGCAGGCCGGTAATAACGGGTTTGGGTTGCCGTTTTCATTTAACAGTGTTGAGCAGGTGGCGGTGGTCAAAGGCCCGCCTACGGTGTTACTGGGCAGCACCCAGCGTAACGGCGGCTTTGTTAACTTACGCTCAAAAACCGCGCCGGTGGATGAGGCCAGCGGCAACCTGACACTCAAAGCGGGTCGCTGGGATCAGTATTCTGGTACGCTGGATTACTCCACCCCGATTGAGCAGGGTAAAACCGCTTTTCGAATCAGCGCTCAGTGGCTTGATCATGGCAGCTTTTATGATTTTGCCGCGACCCAGAGTGAAAACATTTTTGTTACTTTCCGCTATCAGCCGGATGCTGTCACCACGTGGGATATCAGCGCCGAATTCTACGATGCCGAGTATCCGGATATCGCCGGTATTAACCGTCCGACCCAGGCGCTGATTGACGATGGGGTGTATATCACCGGGCAGGGTGTTCAGCCCTCCGGCAGTAACATTGCGGGCGCAGGGGCAATTATCTCGCCTACCGGTGAAGTTGTGATCCCGCGTAACCGGGTTCTGACCCACCCCGATGACATTAACAGCGCTCAGACGACCATACTACGCAGCCGTTACCAAACCAGTCTGTCACCCACACTGACTTGGCGTAATCTCAGTTATTATCAGTATCTGGAGCGCGAGGAAATTGGTACCAACAGTTTTGTGGAAATTATAGATGGTGCGCATACCGCGCAAAACCGCACAGAACTGGATATTCAGCTGACCGGCACGCAGCGCACCACACTGGCGCTGGATGTGCGCTATAACGATGTACTGGGGTACAGTCAGTTTACCACCGAGGCGGATAACCCGATTGACCTGACCGGTCCGCTGAGTAATCGCCTTATCCCGTTAAGTGCCGCGCAGCAGGCCCGGCTGGTGGCACTGCGTCCAGGCGTGTTTGTGTCGCCCGGTGCTCAGTATGATATCAATAATGACGGGGCCGGTGATTTTAATTTATCCGATACCACAGACTCACAAACCTGGCAGACCGGGGTTGCCTTGCAGCAGTTTTCTCAGTGGAGTGAACGGCTGTCAACTATTGTGGGCGTGCGCACTGATTATTACGATATACAGGCCCGTGATGCATTGTCACCACCAGGTGTTGAGGCCGCATCCGACTCATATTCCGATACGCTGACCAGTTTTCAGCTTAATGCTACCTATGCACTGACCGACAGCCTTAACCTCTTTGCTGCTGTGGGTCATAACGATGCCACCTCAAACAGTATGGCGGGCGGCACCACGCTGGGGGCAGACAATCAGATAAACCCGGCTAACTTTGCCACTGAAAATGAGCTGTATGAGATTGGCCTGAAATATGCGCCGGCAAATAATCTGTATGCTGAAATCGCGGCGTTTGAGCAAACCCGTAGCCTGCGCAACCGTGATGGCAGTAACACCGGAGTAAAAACCCGGGGCGTTGAGCTGCAGGCTTTCTGGCAGGCAGATAACTACTGGGTTAACGGCAGCTACAGTTATCTGGATGCCCGTTTTGATAATTCGGCGGCGTTTCAGGGCACCCGTCAGGTGGCCGATGCGTTTGATGCCAGCCGTCCTGATATTATCAGCGGCACTGGCGTTGGCTCGCCCTCATTTGCCGCTTTTGCGCCATCAGACAGCCGGATGCAGGGCGTGGTACCGCAACTGGTGTCGCTGAATGCTGGGCTGGATATCACCCAGGATATCAGTGTGGGAACCGGCCTTGTTTATACTAAATCGTTTCCGCTCGACTTTTTGCAGACGGTGCATATCAGAGATCAGTACCGCTGGGATATAAACGCCAGCTGGCAGGTTAGCGATAATCTGCGACTGCGCGCCGAAGTGGTTAACCTGACCGATGAAGAAAACTGGCAGCCGGTATTTGAAGGCGGTTACTTTGGCGCCACGCTGGTCATGCCGGAATTACCCCGGCATGGTCAGGTCACCCTGCAATACGCATTTTAAACGGAGCTTTGATACATGGCGAAAAAATCACTTTTACTAGCGTTGTTTGCTGCCCTGATTGTCAGCTTCTTTGCGTTTGATCTGAACCAGTATTTTACTCTGGCCGGGCTGAAATCCTCGGTCGATGAGTTTCAGCAATCTATTGATAAAAACCCGGTGGTCAGCATTGGCTTGTTTTTTCTTGGATATGTTGCCGTCACGGCATTGTCGTTACCCGGCGCTGCTATTTTGACTCTGGCGGCCGGCGCGCTGTTCGGTTTATGGCTGGGCTTGCTGCTAGTGTCCTTTGCGTCGACCATCGGCGCAACACTGGCTTTTATCAGTGCCCGGTTTATATTTCGCGATACCGTGAAAAAGAAATTTGGCGAAAAACTCAAAAAGATTGACGAAGGGGTGGAAAAACAAGGCGGATTTTATCTGTTTACCCTGCGTCTGGTGCCGGTGTTTCCGTTTTTTCTGATTAATCTGCTGATGGGGCTGACCAGTCTCAAAATCCGCACTTTTTACTGGGTTTCTCAGGTTGGCATGCTGGCCGGCACGGCAGTGTATGTGAATGCTGGCACCCAACTGGCGCAAATTGATTCGTTGTCCGGTATTGTTTCGCCCGGTCTGATTCTGAGTTTTATTCTGCTGGGGATTTTTCCCTGGATAGCCAAAGGCATTGTGGCGCTGGTGAATCGTCGGCGGGTTTACAAAGGCTATAGTAAACCGGCCTCGTTTGACCGTAACCTGATTGTCATCGGCGGTGGTGCTGGTGGCCTGGTCACCAGTTATATCGGGGCGGCGGTGAAAGCCAGAGTGACCCTGATTGAAGCCTCTGAAATGGGCGGAGATTGCTTAAATTACGGCTGTGTACCAAGTAAAGCGATAATTAAGACGGCCAAGGTGGCCCAGCAGATGCGTCATGCCGACAAGTACGGACTGAATGCTACCCAGCCCGGCTTTTCGTTCAAACAGGTTATGGCCCGGGTGCAAGAGGTGATTACAACTATCGCACCCAACGACAGTGTAGAGCGCTATAACAGCCTGGGCGTGGAAGTGCTTAAGGGCTACGCGACCATTGTCGATCCCTGGACAGTCACCATCGCGTTAAACGATGGCAGCACACAAACCCTGACCACCCGCAGTATTGTGGTAACCACCGGGGCGCGGCCGTTTGTACCGCCACTACCGGGAATTGACGATAGCGGCTATGTGACCTCGGACACATTGTGGAGTGAGTTTGCCAACCGGGAGGAAGCCCCTGGGCGACTACTGGTGCTCGGCGGTGGTCCGATTGGCTGTGAGCTGGCCCAGGCGTTCAGCCGGCTGGGCAGTCAGGTCACCATTATTGAAATGGCCGGGCAACTGATGGGGCGCGAAGACAGTGAAGTGGCGGAGCTGGTAACCGGCGTGCTCAACGAGCAGGGCATAACAGTGAATACCGGGCACAAAGCGCTGCGATTTGAACGTCAGGGCGCTGACCGGGTACTGGTTGTTGAACATGAGGGTGAAGAGCGCGCTCTGGTTTATGATGATGTGATTGTTGCGGTGGGCCGTGAGGCACGGCTTAAAGGCTTTGGTCTGGAGGAGCTGGGTATTACGTTTGACCGGACCATTGATACCGATGAATTTTTACAAACCCGCTTTCCCAATATCTATGCGGCCGGCGATGTGGTAGGACCGTATCAATTTACCCATGTGGCCTCGCATCAGGCCTGGTATGCTGCGGTGAATGCCCTGTTTGGTACTTTTAAAAAGTTTAAGGTGGATTATCGGGTGATCCCCTGGGCCACCTATGTGGATCCGGAAGTGGCCAGAGTCGGTATTAACGAAACTCAGGCCAAAGAGCAGGGGATTGAGGTTGAAGTAACCCGCTATGAATTTGCCGAACTTGACCGGGCCGTCACCGAAAGTGCCCGTACTGGCTTTGTGAAAGTATTAACCCCGCCGGGCAAAGACAAAATCCTGGGCGTGACCATTGTCAGCGAACATGCCGGCGATTTACTGGCAGAGTTTGTTCTGGCGATGAAGCATAATCTGGGACTGAATAAAATTCTGGGCACTATCCACGCTTATCCTACCTGGGCTGAAAGCGCAAAATATGCGGCGGGTAACTGGAAGCGGGCTAACGCGCCGGAGTCATTGCTACACTATGTGGAGAAGTACCATGCATGGCGAAGAAAATAAACGTAAAGGACCATGTACCAACAAACCATTACTGGGGACGCTGCTGACTGTCATCGGGCTGAGCTGGTTGATCCTAAGCCTGCCAGCGATAGCAGATGAGCCCGCGCCAGTTAGCTTGCATGCGCCCTGGAATGCCCTGTTAAAGGAACTGGTTCATCCGGCCCGTGATGGGGCGACCACGCAGGTGGATTATGCCGGGTTCAAAGATCAGAAAAGTGAGCTGAGCGCGTATTTGTCACAGCTGGCGGCGGTCAGTAAAGCCGAGTATGAAAACTGGGAGCAACCGCGTCAGCTGGCTTTTCTGATTAATGCCTATAATGCCTACACCGTTTTACTGATTGTTAATCATTACCCTGATATCAACTCTATTAAGGATACCGGCTCGCTGTTTTCCTCACCCTGGTCAAAAGATTTTGCCCGTTTACTGGGGCAGAAACGTTCTCTGGATAACATTGAACATGGCTGGATTCGGGGGGCGCAGGGCGATTACCCGGGGTTTAAGGAGCCACGTATTCATTTTGCGGTCAACTGCGCCAGCATCGGCTGTCCGTCCCTGCGCGCCGAAGCCTACACTGGGCAACGCCTGAATGCGCAGCTTGAGGCTCAGACCCGGCAGTTTTTATCCGATCGCACCCGTAACCGGGCCGACAATACCACTTTGCACGTGTCCAGTATCTTTAAATGGTATGACAATGACTTTCAGCATGGCTGGCAGGGCATCGACAGCCTCAGCGGATTTTTTATGCACTATGCTGATGCTCTGAACCTGGATGAAGCGCAGCGTGCAAAATTACAAAAGGGTGAGCTGGACATACAGTTCTTGCCTTACAACTGGGCGCTTAATGAGTTTGAAAAGTAGTCTGGGCGCGTGGTGCCTGCTTGTGATGATATCCGCCAGTCAGGCGCAGGAAGTGCAGTTTCATGCCTGGGGCGGCTCAGTGCAGGTCAATCAGTATATACAGTGGTTATCAAAGCAGGCCAGTCAAGAGCTGGGGATATCGGTTAATCATGTCAAACTGGCAGATACCAGTGATGCAGTATCCCGGGTACTGGCTGAAAAAGCCGCCGGCAACACCCGGCAGGGCAGCGTGGATCTGATTTGGCTCAATGGTGAAAACTTTGCGGCAATGAAGCAGCATGGGTTACTGCATAAAGGCTGGGTGTCTGGCTTAACCCATTTTAAACTGACTAACCCGGCGCAAAATCCCGGCATGACGATGGATTTTGGGGTGCCCACTGACGAGCAGGAAGCCCCGTGGGGCAAAGCGGCGCTGGTGTTTTACTACAATCAGGCGCATATTAATCAGCCCCCCCATACCGCCACCGAATTACTGGACTTTGCGCGTCAGCATCCGGGACGTTTTACCTATCCGCTACCGGTCGATTATCTTGGCAGCAGCTTTTTAAAATACATAGCCATTACCCAGGCCGGTCCCTGGCAATCATTGCTATATGCACCGGTAACCGATGAGGCCAGAGACAAGATTACCGAGCGCCTGTTTGCGTATCTGGATCAGCTTCATCCGTATCTGTGGCATCAGGGACAGCAGTTCAAACGACAAGCCTCAGGATTGCAGCAACTGTTCAGTGACCATCAGACCCTGCTGAGTTTTACTTTCACAGCCGCCGAAGTACCGGCTGCCGTCAGCCGGTATGATCTGCCCGCCAGTACCCGTACCTATGCCATGCAGGATGGCAGCCTGTCGAATGTACATTTTGTGGCAATTGCGTTTAACAGTGCACACAAAGCGCAGGCAATAAAGCTGGTGAATTTTATGTTGTCGGTACCGGCTCAGGCCTATAAACAGCGAGCCGATATCTGGGGGGACGAAACCGTGCTGGATGTCAGCCTGCTGTCCGGCGAGCAGCAGGCCTTATTTGTCCCGATAACGGCCGCACCATCGGCGCTGCCGGCAGGGGCTTATCACAAAATGCTGGCTGAGCCTCATGCAAGCTGGACCGAGGCCCTGAAAGCGGCCTGGTTCGACCGTTACCAGAGGCATCATTAATGCTGTTTCAGCGTTGTCTGCAGCTGGGCTGGTGGCTGTTTGCCTTGGTACTGATATTGCCTGTGCTGGCCGGCTTGCTGGGCATGCTGCTACCGGCGGCAGGATATTTTCCGGCGCTGGGTTATCATTCGTTTTCCACCGTTGCCATTCAGGCCCTGACTGTAACGCCGGGCCTCGGGAAGATGGTGGCGTTGTCGGTCAGTACTGCATTGCTGTCTGCACTGTTGTCGCTGGCAGGATGTATTGCGCTGCTGGCGACTTTTTTTCAGCACCGCGGGCTGCACCGTCTGCAACATCTGTTAAGCCCGGTGCTGGTGATCCCCCATGCCGCTGCTGCCATCGCCGTGGCGTTTTTACTGTCGCCGGCAGGCTGGCTGTCGCGCCTGGTGGCCCCTTTATTTGGTTGGGAGCTACCACCGGCATTCAGTGTACTTAACGATAGCGCCGGTTTGGGTATGGTGCTGGCGTTCAGTTTAAAAGAACTGCCTTTTTTACTGCTGGTCAGTCTGGGTATTTTGACGCAGCCGGCGTTACGCCATACCCTGACCCGGCAAGTGGCCGTGGCACAAAGTCTGGGCTATCACCCAGTCACCGCCTTTTTAAAAGTGGTGCTGCCGGTACTTTACCCGCAGCTCAGGTTACCCCTGCTGGCGGTACTAGCCTATGCCAGTGCCAGCGTGGAGATACCACTGATACTGGGGCCGGATAATCCGCCCACGCTGGCCGTGGCCATATTGCACTGGTTTAACAGTGTGGATCTCACCGACCGGTTACAGGCCAGTGCCGGTGCCCTGTTACAGGTGGTAACAACCGTGGCGGTTATCGCACTGTGGCTGGCAGGCGAATGGGGGCTTAAATCCTGGTTCAGGCACCAAATCACGACTGGGATGCGCAGCACAGGTCGACGGGGTTTACCCATCGTGGCGGGCATGACACTGGCGGTGTTTGGCGTTGCCATGGTGACTATCTGTGCTTCTTTGATATTGTGGTCAGTGGCGACTTTCTGGCCTTATCCGTCTGTATTACCTAACGATATCACCACGATACACTGGCAGCTGGGGCTGGGGCAGCTATCCGGGCCACTGGCTAACACTCTGGTGCTGGGCGCGGCGGTCAGTCTGAGCGCTATTGTGCTGGTGGTGCTGGCACTGGAAGCCGGGCAGTCGGGCAGATCGCCGGGCTTTCGACTGGACAGCATCCTTTTTGTACCACTGATTGTGCCGGGTATCGCATTTTTATACGGTCTGGTCTGGCTGGCCCAGCTGGTTGCACCAAAGGCGGTGTGGATACCGGTCTATCTCAGTCATCTGGTGTATGTGATGCCGTATGTCTTTTTGTCGGTGGCGGTGGCCTACCGCCAGTTTGATACCCGCTATTTGCAGGTTGCAGCCAGTCTGGGCAGCCGCCCGTTTCGGGTTTTTTACCGTATCCGCCTGCCCATGCTGTTTGCCCCGCTGATGGTGGCTTTTGCGCTGGGACTGGCAATCAGCTTTAGCCAGTATTTACCCACGCTATTAGCGGGCGGCGGGCAGCTGGCAACCCTGACGACCGAAGCGGTCGCAATCAGTGCCGGCAATAGCCGGCGGCTGGCCGCGGTGTATGTCATCATGCAGATGATACTGCCACTGGCCGGGTTTATACTGGCCTGGTGGCTGCCAACCCTGTTATTTAATCCCATGACACGGAGGCGCGGATGAAGCAGCCTGAGCTACAGTTAAATGATGTGTGTGTTTATCATGATTCGCGCCGGCTTTGTCAGATCAGTACCACGGTGTCTGCCGGTAGTATCCTGACCATTACCGGTCCGTCGGGTACGGGAAAGTCCAGTTTACTGGCCGCACTGGCGGGTTTATTACCACCGGTGATGCGAATGAGTGGTCAGATTTTGCTGGGTAAGCGGGATATCAGTGCTATGCCTGCCCATGAGCGGCAACTGGGTATGTTATTTCAGGATCCTTTGCTGTTTGAGCACATGACTGTGGCGCAGAATATTGCCTTTGGCATGCCGGCAGAAGCCGGCCGGGACAAAGCTTCACTGGTGCGCCGCATGCTCAAGGATGTGGGGCTCGAGGGCTTTTGCGATAAGCCGGTTCAGACTTTATCCGGCGGCCAGCAAGCCCGCGTGGCCTTACTACGAACACTGGCCTCACGGCCTGCGGCGTTACTGCTTGATGAGCCGTTTAGCAAGCTGGACAGTGCGACCCGCTACAAAACCCGTGAATGGGTTTTTGATCAAATCCGGTCCTATCAGTTACCGGCAGTACTGGTGACCCATGATGAACAGGACAGTCACTCTGCTGGCGGTCAGATTATCGGAATTTAATGATGTTAGATGCAAAAATTACCCCTTTGATAAAGCCTTTGTTAATGCCGGTTGTGCGCCGCTGTGATCGCGCCGGGCTGACGCCGGATATGCTGACCGTGACCGGGTTTATTATCGGACTGTTTGCCATGCCGTTTATCCTCAGCGGACAGTTTGGCTGGGCACTGATTTGTGTGGCGCTAAACCGGCTATTTGATGGCCTGGACGGCGCACTGGCCCGTTATCAGCACAGCGCCAGCAGTGCTGGTGGCTATCTGGATATTTGCCTGGATTTTTTGTTTTATGCCAGCGTACCGCTGGCCTTCGGGCTGGCTAATCCGATGGTGTGGGGCGCACCGGCTGCGTTACTGCTGTTTTGTTTTATTGGCACCGGCAGCAGCTTTCTGGCCTTTGCGATAGCGGCTGAAAAATACCAGATCAGCCGTCCTGACTTTAATCATAAAAGTTTTCATTACATGCAGGGGCTGACCGAAGGCACCGAAACCGTCGTGTTTTTGCTGGCCGTCTGCCTGTGGCCACAGGCCTTTACTATGCTGGCTTACCTGTTTGCGGCGGCCTGTGGCATCACTATTGCCACCCGGATTGCCGGTGGTTATTTTACCTTAAAAAAGGTCGGTCATGGACAGTCATAGTATGCTCAGGCTGAGCCTGTTTATCGGCATATTTGGCGTCATGGCACTGGCTGAGGCATTATGGCCGGCCCGTCAGGCAGTAGTTAACAAAGCGCTGCGCTGGCGGGCAAACCTGGCCATGGTAGTTTGCGGTGCGCTGGTCGGCCGGGTGGTGCTGCCAGCCAGTGTGGCCGGAGTGGCGCTGTGGGCACAGCAACACAGTATCGGTGTGCTGCATCATATCGCCATACCAGGCTGGCTGTCGGTGGTTTTAGCCGTATTGTGGCTGGATCTGGTGATTTACTGGCAGCACCGGCTGTTTCATCGGATTCCGCTGTTATGGCAACTGCATAAAGTTCATCACGCAGACAGCCATGTGGACACCACCACCGGTCTGCGTTTTCATCCGCTGGAAATTGGTCTGAGCCTGCTGGTTAAATCGGCTGCGGTACTCCTGCTGGGGGCACCGGCGGTAGCGGTGCTTATCTTTGAAGTGGCGCTCAATGGTTTTGCCCTGTTTAATCACAGTAATATCCGGCTGCCTCAGGCACTGGATGACAAGCTGGGGAGGCTGATTATTACCCAGCGCCTGCACCGCATTCATCACAGTCAGTATGGCAGAGAAACCAACTCAAATTACGGATTCAGTGTGTCGTGGTGGGACCGGCTGTTTAATAGTTTTACCCACCGGGCTGAGCAAACCGATGAACAGTTGGATATTGGCCTGACAGCCTATCCGGCAACGCCAGCCAACAGCCGCTTTGTGCGACTGTTGATGATGCCGTTTCGCCGGTCATAATGTCAGGATTTTTTGGGATCAAACAGCCACTGGTGATTGTGGTAAGAGACCGTGCTGCGATCGTACTCACGCTCAGAGCGCCAGCTACGATTGTTTAATTTCACTGACACCCCGTTATAAATACGTTTGTTGGCATCCAGGCCAATGGCCTGCATGTAGTTTTCTTTTTCCTTACGCATTTCAAGCGTTTTTAATTCCAGCCAGTTAAGCAGCGCTGCTTCATTTTTGTAGAGCTCTACCGCGCTGTTCATTTTTTGCTTTAATTCTGCAGGTAGGATTTTAGCTTTGATTAGCTCAATTTTTTCTTTATGCCGGGCGGAATTCTGGCGCAGCTGCTCAAGCAAGTCATCCATGGTGTCTTTACGTTCCAGCAGTTTGCTGAAGCCGGGGCTGAAATCAATTTTCAGGGTGCTGCCGGAAACCGCACCAAGGGTGCCAGCCGCCACAGTGCCCTGACAAACAATATCACAGGCAAATAAATTCCCCTGAGGGTTGTTCAGCTTGCCCACCGTGACCGAACCTCCGCCGTGCAGGCGACTGTATGCCAGCTGACGGCCTACTGTGATATTCCCGCCGCATGTAACTTCAATGCCCTGACCGTGCTGAACATGTACCGAGCCCGCCGCTATCAGCCGACAGGAATACTGGCCACTGTCTTCATTGAGCTTACCCATTGCGCCTTCGGTAATAATAATATCACCGCCAGCTTCAATCAGGGCTGACTCGACAAAACCGTTAATGGTGACATCTCCCGATGCCCGGATTTCCATCTTTTCGGTGACATCACCGTTAACCAGTACTGCGCCTTCATAATTAACATGCCCGCTGCCTACGTTGACGCCACTACAAATAAAGGTGTCGTCTATGGTCATCACCATATCACGGTATTTAGGCATGCCCGAGATGGTGGCAACCAGCACATCAGGATCATCATCACTGACTGCTGTGCCTTTGCCCAGCGTAAATTCCAGCCACTTACCGGGCGTGGCCGGAATGGTCAGACCTTTTACATCGTAGCCGTGACGCCCCTGTGAAGGGGGCAGGCGGCGCAGCACCTGAGTATGAATTTTGACACAAATGACCTCGCCCAGATTACGCATATCCACCCGGTCATTGTCGTCGGTCTGAGGTTTGAGCACTCGCTCCAGGGCATTGGGTACCAGTGGCAAAAATTTGCTGCTGCGACCTTCCCTGGGGGGCAGGCCCCGGGCAATTTCTCCGTTAATAACCTCCCCGGGCGCGGCCTGGGCGAGTTCATACAACAGCGCGGCCAGACGTTTTCGGCTCAGCCCGCGAATGATGCCGGCATTGGTTGCCATATTGATCAGAATATCGATGGTGGGCATACGGCCACCATAAGGCGCAGTCAGACTGACCGAAGCACTCATGCTGTCTTTGCTGACCTTAAATTCCACCTCAGTATTGCGCCGTTCTCCGACTCGTTCGCGAACCATAGTTTTGTCATTGGTTTTGAACAGGTGGTTGGCCTTATCACAGGCATTTTTTACGGTGGTTTGTGAAATATAAAGATTCTTGAACTGTCCTTCGTTCAAGGTATTCCATAACTGCTTTGCTTCCAGTTCACGCTCTAATGAGGTGGGATCCAGAGTTAGCTCCACATAATTTTTTGAGTCATCAAGGTTAACTGATACACCGATCATTACTACTTCCGTTTGTGGTACATGATGTGATGGCGATAGTGCTGCCGAGACCCTACTTTATAGTGTTTTTAATTTGGCCGTCAAAGGTTTTCCGCATATTGGTACAGCGCCCGCAAAATGCCTTGTTTATCCGGATCATCAGCATGGGTGGCAGCCAGCTGTTCCAGTTCCATCAGGTAGGCTTCCAGGGTAATGGTGGCCGGAGACTGCGGGTCGGTCAGGCGATAGTGACGATGATTGTGCCAGCGCTGTAATTCAGACTCACTGAGGGTTTGCGGATAATTTCTGGCCCGATAACGAAACAGCATACTTTGTAGCTTCTGGTTTTGTGTTTTATCAGTCAGTGCAGATAACTGTTCAGGATCAGCTTCAGTCACATCCACACACCAGCTACGTTCTTCATCGGTTAAAAAGCCGCCGCTGTACAGCGCGTGATCGATATCATCATCATGGTCAACCGGTGTGTCGTTGTATACCTGCGTGACCCGGGCGATAAGATCGTCGGCAACAGCCAGCTGTTTAAAATTCTGCCGGCAGTATTCCAGGTCAAGGCCCAGCCGGGCTGCGGTGTCTTCGGTCATCGCCCTGGCTGTGGTAATAAACGGCGAGCGGTTAATATGAATCAGTTTCAGGCCCGGACGCGGTTCATCACCTAAATCGACCTGTTTGCTGTATAAGCGGGAGCGGATTGTCTCCGGGTCACTTTCAAGCAGTGCCCCGGCATCTTTGGCCAGATCCACAGCAATTATAGCATTGGGGTTTGACGGGTGGCGAACCAGCGGCATGACCAGCGTTGCACAGCCCTGTCTGGCTGGCAGTTTCGATGAGACATGCAGTACCACTGACGGTTTGGAAAAATCCAGCTGATCCATCACTTTATGTTTGCTACGTAAAGAAAACGCATAGTCAAACAGGCGCGGCTGCTTTTCTTTAATCAGTTTGGCCAGGGCGATAGTGGCATACACATCGGATAAGGCATCATGGGCTTTACCGTGGTCCAGCTGATTGGCGCGGGTTAAATCTTCGAGCTTAAAGCTGGGCGTACCGTCTTCTTTTAGTGGCCACTCAATCCCTTCTGGACGCAGCGCGTAACAAGCCCGGGCCAGATCGATAATATCCCAGCGACTGTTGCCGTTTTTCCACTCTCTGGCGTACGGATCGATAAAGTTGCGGTAAAACAGGTGCCGGCTGACCTCGTCATCAAACCGAATGCTGTTGTATCCGGCAACACAGGTATTGGGCTGGCTCATGGCGTCGCTAACCTGACGGGCAAAGTCAGCCTCCACCGAACCATCACGCAGGGTTTGCTGAGGCGTAATGCCGGTGACCAGGCATGCGCCGGGCTGAGGCAGATAGTCGTTACCAATCTGACTCATGATATTGATTGGCTTACCAATTACATTTAAATCCATGTCGGTGCGAATCGCTGCAAACTGACAGGGTAAATCTTTTTGGGCACTGGTGCCGAAGGTTTCGTAGTCATGCCAGAGAAATGTAGGCGCTGTCGTCATGGTAAACCTGTTGAGATTGGTAAAATTACGCCGGGCAGTTTACACGGGTTGTACTGAAAGTGAAAATTTCTACCACCAGGGGCACTGGAATTGCACTGCAAAATTGGTGATGATAAATCTACATATATCAATGAGCTGTATCAGGAGTACACATGAGAAAAGGGTTGTTTGGGGTATTATTCGCAGGGCTGGCACTAAGCCAGTCGGTCTTAGCTGATACCTCAGAGGTGGCCATCGCCATTCATGGCGGTGCCGGTACCATTGTAAAAGAAAATATGACACCGGAGCTTGAAAAAGCGTATGCCAAAAAGCTACGAGAAGCGGCCCAGGCCGGCTACCAGCTGCTAAAAGCCGGTAAACCCGGCGAAGATGCAGTAGTGGCGGCGATTCAGGTACTCGAAAGCTCGCCATTATTTAATGCCGGTGTCGGCGCGGTGTACACGTACAATGAGGAACATGAGCTGGATGCTTCAATAATGCAAGGAGCGAAACGTACAGCCGGGGCGGTGGCTGGCGTTAAAACAATCAAAAGCCCGATTGCAGCGGCGCGGCTGGTGATGGAGCAATCTGAGCATGTGATGTTGTCCGGGGCCGGAGCAGAAGCCTTTGCGCAAAGTAAAGGACTGGAGCCGGTGAATAATCATTTTTTTGATACCGACCAGCGTCTGGAGGCGCTGAACAAGGTAAAAGCACGGATGGAACAGGCCGGTCTGGACACCGGTGGTCAGCAGGGTAATGAAAAAATGGGTACCGTCGGTGCTGTCGTACTGGATGCCAACGGCAATCTGGTGGCTGGCACCAGCACCGGGGGAATGACGGCTAAACGCTTTGGCCGGATTGGCGACTCGCCGGTGATTGGGGCTGGTACGTTCGCCGATAACGAAAGCTGCGCGGTGTCTGCAACCGGGCATGGTGAATTTTTCATCCGTTACAATGTGGCTGCTGATATTTGTGCCCGTATCCATTATCAGGGCGTCAGCGTCAGCCGCGCCGCAGAGACGGTCATTAACGAAGAGCTGAAAAAGGTCGGTGGCGAGGGTGGTGTTATTGCGATAGATAAGCGAGGTAATATTACCATGCCATTTAATACGCCAGGAATGTACCGGGCCAGCATCGGGCAGGATGGCAGTGTGAAAGTGGGTATTTACAAAGCACTGTTACCCGAAGTACAAAAAAGTGCCGGCTAAACCACAAAACAGGTAGCTGAATAGCGGTTATGGGGCTAGGCTTTAAGTAACGCATCCAAAACTATTTAACATGCGTAAATAAAAGTATCTGGCCTTACACATAACACGCAGCGAAACGCCAGGACAGCACGCTGCTTTAGGGGGCAAAATGGAATCGCTACAAGTCTGTGATTATATGAACCATCATCCTGTTCGTTTACTTGAGGACATGCCTGTGGCTGAAGCGGTGGAAGCATTGCTTAACAGTGGTCAATCGGGTGGGGCTGTGGTCAGCCCGCGGGGAAAACTGGTGGGCTTTTTGTCTGAGCAGGACTGTATCAAGCAAATGGTGGAGTCCTGTTACTACCGTGAGCAGGTCTGTCGGGTGAAAGACATCATGCAAACGCCGGCCCTGAGCGTGAAGCCCTATTTGTCGGTGATTGAACTGGCGCAAACCCTGCTAAAAGAAAAGCCACGAGTGTATCCGGTGGTGGATGACGATGGCATTCTGGTGGGCAGTATTAATCGTACTGCTGTGTTAAAAGCGATTGATAAACAATTAAGCTCAGGGTATCAGGCTGTCGGTTAGCAGCCTGTTGCCAGCACGCTTAGTGCTTATTTGATACCACGAGGTTTCCGCTAACCCCTGCCAGGGCCTTGCTATCGACCAGCTTGAAGTTCTGGTTGGCCGATGGCATTACATTGTGGTGCAGCCTGTACCACCCAGCAGGCTATTGGCGATGCACGGGCCCGGCGCCAGTGAGGATACATCCAGCCAGTTTCTGACACACCATCAGTACCCCCAGCCGTATTCTCCTGAATATCAAATGGCTTACCACAGGCCAGGTCCTGTTCACTGACCGCTATTTCTATAGATTTGCCGGTGGACATCCATAAATCAAAACTGGGTCAATACTGGACAGGCATGAAGCAAAAATCGGGCAGTCACAACCTAACCTGACGCCTGAATAGCAACCTCAATCAATCTTAATGGACACACACTGACTAGTCTGGACAGGCACCCCATTCGGAGTTGATGGCTTATCACAAGACAGGCACTGTTCACTGACCGCCACTCCTGTAGATTTACCGGTGGACATCCATAAATCAAAACTGGGTCAATACTGGACAGGCATGAAGAAAAAATCGGCCAGTCACAACCTTGCCTGACGCCTGAATAGCAATCTCAATCAATCTTAATGGACACACACTGACTAGTCTGGACAGACATCCCATCCGGAGTCGATGGGCGGACAGTCACCACTATTTAAACGGACAGGTACACTCATCCGGGGTGGGTAGGCAGACAGTCACAATAAAACCGGACTCACAATTCATCCTTCTTCGAACTCTGCGCCCTTTGTGGTTACTAAAATCACGTGACGGCCTTGTTGTTAAGGCGTCCTGGCACTAAATACTGGAAAAGCGAGCCCGTTTTCCCTAGGATCACGGGTCATTTGAAAGTCAGCAGGCACCACGTTAAGGATTTGGCATTGGATTCAGGTACAACACCGGTTTCAGTTACACAGTTAAAACAGGAGCTGGCCACCGTCATGGGGTCAGATCGCTTTCGCTTACAGCGGCGCATTTCGCAATTATCGCGCAATAATCCGTCTGTGGATGCGCTGGAAAAACTGCAGCATGCGATAACGTCCTCGCAACAGCGTCGTGCCCTGCGTGAAGAAAACCTGCCTGATATTGTTTATCCGCCATTACCTGTTAGCGATAAAAAAGACGATATAAAAAAAGCGATTGCTGAAAATCAGGTTGTGATTGTTGCCGGTGAAACAGGCTCGGGTAAAACAACACAATTGCCCAAGATTTGTCTGGAGCTTGGGCGGGGTGTTGATGGCATGATTGCCCACACTCAGCCTCGACGTCTGGCGGCTCGTAGTGTGGCAAGCCGGATTGCTGAGGAGCTTGATACCCCGCTGGGCGAAAAAGTTGGTTTTAAAATTCGGTTTTCAGATAACGTCAGTGAGTCCAGTTATGTCAAACTGATGACCGACGGGATGCTGTTGGCGGAAATGCAGCAAGACCGTTTTTTGAATCAGTACGACACCATCATTATCGATGAAGCGCACGAGCGCAGCCTGAATATTGATTTTTTGCTTGGTTATCTGACGCAATTACTGTCCAAACGTCCTGACTTAAAGTTGATCATCACGTCGGCCACTATCGACCCGGAGCGGTTCTCCCGTCACTTCAGTAATGCGCCCATTATTGAAGTCAGCGGGCGTACGTATCCGGTAGAGATTCGATACCGTCCGGCTGAGGAGCTGGGTGATGATCTTGATCAGACAGACGCTATTGTTGAAGCGGTTAATGAGCTGGGCCGTGAGTCAAGCGGCGATATTCTGGTATTTTTAAGCGGGGAGCGCGAAATCCGCGATACTCAGGATGCACTTGAGAAGCAAAAATATTGTGCGACAGAAATTGTGCCGCTATATGCCAGACTTTCAGCCGCTGAACAAAACCGGATTTTCCAGCCTCATGGCGGGCGGCGGATTGTACTGGCGACCAATGTGGCTGAAACGTCACTGACCGTACCGGGAATAAAATATGTCATTGACCCGGGAACAGCCCGCATCTCGCGTTACAGCGCCCGTTCTAAAGTACAGCGTTTGCCGATAGAGGCCATTTCCCAGGCCTCGGCTAATCAGCGTGCCGGTCGTTGTGGACGGGTGTCTGAAGGTATTTGTATCCGGTTGTACAGTGAGGACGATTATCTGGGCCGGCCTGAATTTACCGATCCGGAAATTCTGCGTACAAATCTGGCTTCTGTGATTCTGCAAATGCTGGCCCTGGGCTTGGGCGAAATCAGTCGTTTTCCCTTTGTTCAGCCACCGGATAACCGTAATATTAATGATGGTTTTCGTTTACTCGAAGAGATTCAGGCGATAAGCCGGGATAAGGATAAAGCCCGGTTAACGCCGTCAGGCCGTCAAATCGCGAGGTTACCTATTGATCCTCGTTATGCCCGCATGGTGCTGGAAGCCAATAAAACCAATGCGCTGCGCGAAGTGATGATCATCGCAGCCGGGCTGTCGATTCAGGATCCCAGGGAACGGCCGTCAGACAAAAAACAAGCGGCTGATGAAGCCCACAATGAGCGGGCAGATAAAGACTCTGATTTTATCAGTCTGCTGAACACCTGGAATGCTTTTCGTGAGCAGCAAAACAGCCTGACAAACAATCAGCTGCGCAAATGGTGTAAAAGCAATTTTATTAATTATCTGCGTATGCGCGAATGGCAGGATATTGTCAGTCAGCTGAAAAAATCACTGGCAGAGCTCAATATGGGGCTGAGTAATCAGGCGGCAGATTTTCAGTCTGTGCATCAGGCTATTTGTTCCGGGCTGTTATCCCATATCGGTACCAAAGATAAAGAGCGCGAATATCTGGGTGCACGAAATACCCGTTTTATGATTTTTCCCGGCTCCGGGCTGGCTAAAAAGCAGCCCAAGTGGGTGATGTCTGCCGAATTGGTAGAAACCTCAAAATTGTTTGCGCGAATTAATGCCCGCATTGATCCCAACTGGATTGAGCCACTGGCCACCCATCTTACTCAGTCAAATTACTCTGAACCGCACTGGTCGAAAAAGCGTGGTGCGGTTATCGCGTACGAAAAGGTTAGCCTGTTCGGACTGCCGATTATTCCCAAACGTCCAGTAGTCTATAGCCAGTTGGATCCGGCACTTTGTCAGGAACTGTTTATACGTGAGGCTCTGGTTAACGGCGATACCAAACTGGACTATGCCTTTTTACGAGATAACCAGGCGCTACTGGCCCAGGCTGATGAGCTTGAACAAAAAACACGGCGTCGTGACCTGATTGTAGAAGAGCAGACACTGGTGGAGTTTTACGCCGCACGCCTGCCTGAAGAGGTAAACAATGAAGCCGCGTTTAAAAAGTGGTATCGCCAGCATCATCAGTCAGTTGCACTGACATTCACCGAGGCGGATGTATATCGTGATCAGCCTGATGCCATGGAAAATGGTTATCCTGATGTGTGGAAGCAGGGCAATCTGACGCTGCCACTGACCTACCATTTTGAACCTAATGCAAAGGATGACGGGGTGACCGTTAACATACCGCTGCCGGTGCTTAATCAGGTAGCGGATGTGGGATTTGACTGGCAGGTGCCGGGCCTTCGTCATGAGCTGATTGTGGCGCTGATCAAAAGTTTACCGAAGCGTTTGCGACGCAACTTTGTGCCGGCCCCCAATTTTGCCGATGCCTGTATGGCGGATATTGACCCGCAGGATAAAAATGGCCGGCCGGTGGCTCTGCTTGAAGCCCTGACCAGTAAATTACGCAAGATGACCGGAATCACTGTTGAGCCAGAAGACTGGAACTTTGAACAAGTGGACACCCACCTGAAAATGCATTTTGCGGTGGTTAAAGAAGATCGGACAGTCATTGCATCAGGAGACGATCTGCACACGCTAAAAGAGCAGTGCCAGGGCAAGGTGCAGCAAACTTTTACCAAAGCCGCGACACCGGAACTCGAACGAAAAGGGCTGACGGAATGGGATTTTGATTCGCTACCAGAAACTTTTGTACAAAAAGTGGGGGGCTTTGAAGTTCAGGCATTCCCGGCTTTGGTACGTAAGGGTGACAAGGTTGATATCGTACTGGTTGATGAAGCCGACAAAGCGCGCCAGTTACATCATCAGGGCGTTAACGTGTTGATTAAAAATGCGATCCCATCGCCTCTTGGCCACTTACAAAGTAAATTGCCGAATAAAGCCAAACTGGGGTTGTATTTCAATCCGTTCGGGCAGGTTAAAGCTCTGATTGACGACTGCATTTTTGCCGGAATTGATGCGCTACGCGCCGAATATGAAGCCTCATCGGCCGGGACAGTAATTCGTGATGACAGGCGCTTCACTGCCTGTGTTGATCATGTGCGAGCTAATATCAATGACAAGGTTCTGGATATTGCGCAGCAAGTGGAAACCGGACTGACACTGGCACATCAGTGTCAAAAGCAGATGAAGGGTAGCGTGCCTCTGACGATGGTCAGTGCGATGGGCGATGTCAAAGCGCATCTGAGCAGTCTGGTTTATGCCGGGTTTGTCAGTGACATCGGCGCAGACAGGCTGGCAGACTGGAACCGGTACTTAAAAGCGCTGGCCCGCAGGCTGGAAAAATTACCGGTGGATCCGACCAAAGACAGACAGGCACAACTTGCCATAGAAAAAGTGCAGGATGATTTTGAACGGGCATTGAAAAAGTATCCGACTGGGAAAGCACCGCAGTCATTAGTGGATGTCCGATGGATGATTGAGGAATTACGTGTTTCCTTATTTGCCCAGCAACTGGGGACGGCATATCCGATTTCTGCAAAGCGTATTCACAATTTTATTGCTGAGTTTTAAGCCTAAAATCGATACTGCTACGTAATGAAGCGAAGATGAAAAAAAACAGCTATATTCATTAGGTTGGGAGAGGTGCCGGGCAGATCAGTTGACAAGGTTTCGCTCACCCCCTATAACGAGATAGTTAATGATAATTCAGTTCCATATGGCGTAGCAGTCAGGAGAAGTAGAATGTTGGGATACGACGATAAGCGTAACTTTTTCAGAATGATGGTTAACTCACCTTGTCAGGTGCAGATTAACGATGATGAGTCCAGCCGTACATTGCAGGCCGTGTGCAAAGATATCAGCGCTACCGGCATGTCTTTAGAAGTGGATGAGCCATCGGTTGAACTGGGCACTCAGGTAAAAGTATCGATCGAGTCTACCAGTTCTCAAATCCCGTCCTTGTCTGCGGTAGCAACTGTGGTTCGCTGCGTCCAGGAGTCTGACAATAGCTGTGTGATAGGTATTGAAATTTCAGAAATGAAATAAATGTCTGTTTGATGAAAAGCAGTTAAAGCACTGGCAATAAATTTACCAGTGCTTTTGTTGTGCCTAGTCCATGACCTGGCAGATCAGGCCTTTAAGATAATATCCTTCTGGATAAGTCGTGATGACCGGATGGTCGGAGGCCTGAGTCAGGCGCTCAACAATTTTCACCGTGCGGCCGGCATCCAGTGCTGCATCAGCGACAATCTTTTGGAACAGATCGGCTGGCATTAAGCCGGAGCAACTGAAAGTTAGTAAGAAACCGCCCGGTTTTACAGCATGGATTCCATACATGTTGATATCTTTATAACCACGGGCAGCGCGATTCAGCGACGCTTTGCTATCAACAAATTTAGGCGGGTCCAGAATAACCATCTCAAACTGGCGCTGTTGCTCATGGTACTGACGTAACACCTCAAACACATCACCATTGACCATTTCAGCTTTTGTCTCATCCAGATTATTCAAGCGAATGTGTTCAGCGGCAAGAGATAGAGCAGAGTCAGATACATCCACATTAGTGATACTGGTTGCGCCACCTGCCAGTGCGTAGCAGGAAAATGTGCCTGTATAGCTAAAACAATTCAGCACGCTCTTGTCTTTTGCGTAATGGCCAGCTCGGGCACGGCTATCGCGTTGGTCCAGATAAAAGCCAGTTTTATGGCCATTAATGATATCCACCTTGATGCGAAGATTATTTTCCAGAATTTCGACCTGCTGAGGCGGTTCACCTGATAGCGGTCCGGTGACCGGTTCAAGGCCTTCTTTTTTACGGACATCCACATCAGAACGCTCATAAACCGAGCAGTCGGGCAGCACTTTATTCAGGGCCCATACTATTTTTTTACGCTGTTTATCAGCACCGGCGCTAAGCAGCTGAACCACCGCTACAGTGTTATATACATCAATAGTGACACCAGGAAGGCCGTCAGATTCAGAGGCAATTAGTCGGTAGCTGTTGGTGTTGGTAAAATCCAGAACACTGCGACGCAACGACATGGCCTGTTCTAATCGACGCACAAAAAAGCCGTTATCTACCGGCTCCTGTTGATTAAAGGTCCAGATACGAACCCGAATCTGCGACTCCGGAGAATAAGCGCCACGGCCCAGCCATTCCCCCTGACTACTGTAGACATCCACGGTATCACCCATCCGACAACGGCCTTTAACATTGGCGACCGCGCTGGCAAACACCCAGGGGTGACGGCGTTTTAAGGATTTTTCCCGTTCGGGTTGAAGAATGATACTTGCAGACATACTGATACCTAATACACACAGAGGCCGCGAGTATAGCGATTATCATCTGTTTTCACTAGACCAACGTAGACTTTGTCACGGCCAAAATATAATGGGGTTATTATGAGATTTGTTGATTTTGTTTCGGGGCAAGGGCCTGCAGCAATGTCGCTGGCGACTATGGATGCACCGACACCAAAAGCGCATCAGGTAAAAATTAAAGTGCATGCTTTTGGTATAAACCGGGCTGATACCATGCAGCGAATGGGAAATTACCCGCCACCACCGGGTGAAAGCGAGGTTCTTGGCCTGGAAGCATCCGGGGAAGTGATTGATATAGGCAGTGATGTGACACGCTGGAAAGTGGGTGACAAGGTTTTCGGTTTAATGCCAGGTGGCGGTTATGCCGAACAGGCTTTGGTAGATGAAGGGCACGTTATGCCCGTGCCATCTGGTGTAAGCATGGAAGAAGCAGCAGGCTTGGCTGAAGTGTTTTTAACTGCGTATCAGGTACTGTTTACTATTGGTCAGGTCGGGCAGGGAGACAAGGCTTTAATCCATGCCGGCGCATCAGGTGTTGGTCTTGCCGGGTTACAGTTGTGCAGACTGGCTGGTGTTACCACCGCAACCACGGCCTCTTCGGCAAAAAAACTGGCCCACTGCGAAAATATGGGAGCATCGGTTTTGATTAACTATAAGGAACAGGACTTTGCTGAAGTACTGGCAGAAAAGTGGCCTGAGGGGGCGAACACAGTTATTGACTTTGTAGCCGGAGATTATCTTAACCGTAACTTGAAATCACTGGCAGTTGACGGGACGATTGTTTATCTGGCTATGCTTGCCGGTCGCTATGCAGATAAGCTCGATATGGGGTTGATGCTGATGAAGCGCGCCCGGGTGCAAGGCTCCACACTTCGAAGCCGCTCCGATGAGTACAAGCGTCAGTTAATAGACAGTTTCACAGAAAGATTTCTGGGTGCATTTTCTACCGGCGAGCTGAAAGTCAATCTGGACACTGTTTACAATGTGGAAAATGTAGGCGAAGCGCACGCCCGGCTCGAGGCAAATGATACTCAGGGAAAAATCATAGTTACCTGGTAAACAGTCACCTGGTAATGTGAGCGCGAAAATAAAGTCGTCAAAGCAAGCACATCAGTACCCAGGAGGAAGGCGTTTCTCCTGGGCTGGTGGATATGACTAGCTCACAATCAGACACCCACAGAATTTTGATGCACAGCCAGCAAGGCTGGACATCCATATTTATATTGTCGCTTGGTGGCTGAAGCGTTAAACAGCAAGCATACCTGGCAGCCCCCACAGCCTGTCACACGGTACAGTCGATCAGTTCACAGGATTTTGGCAAGGTATTAAAAAACTCACACTGTGTTCGATGAAATGCCTACTCCCAGAAAAGCTCAGATTTCCTTATCAGATACTCCCTACTACCATTGTGTATCCCGCTGTGTACGCAGAGCATTTTTATGTGGCAAAGACAAACTGACCGGCCAAAGCTACGAACACCGGCGCGGCTGGGTGGAGCAGAGACTGTTATTTCTGGGAAAAATCTTCGCTATAGATATCTGCGCTTATGCAGTGATGAGCAATCATACTCATCTCGTTTTACACGTAAACAAAGAGCAGGCGCTTAGCTGGACAACCACTGAGATTATTCAGCGCTGGCATAGATTACACAAAGGGACATTGTTGACCCACCGGTATATCAATACTCATGACCGAAGTCATATGTCGACGTGTGAGTTAAACGCTGTGGAAGAAATCGCATCAGTTTACCGGCAAAGACTCTACGATATCAGTTGGTTTATGCGGTTACTCAATGAATTTATTGCCCGTCGCGCGAATAAAGAAGATGGCTGCACTGGCCGCTTCTGGGAAGGGCGGTTTAAGTCGCAAGCGCTGTTAGATGAAGGCTCTCTGGCTGCCTGTATGGCGTATGTTGATTTAAATCCTGTCAGGTCGAATATTTCGGCAACACCAGAAAATTCACAACACACCAGTATAAAAAAGCGAATAACAGCTGCCAGACTCAACTTACAGCCTCAAACGCTCTTTCCTATGAGTGACAACAGTGATGGAGGGAAGGACAACCAACTTCCTTTTAGATATGCCGATTATATCAAGCTTGTTTCAGTCACTGCTGATGAGATGGCATCAGAAAAATCAGGTGTTATTGACGAGATGGCCTCCTTTTATGAAGGGTTTGGATTAAATCAGGCACAGTTCCAGTGGCTGGTCGCTGGAGTCGAAACGCAATTTGCCAGTAAAATCAGCATAGACTTATGCAAACGAAAGTGGCGCTCTCAGAAAATGCAAAGAACAGGTTAGTCAGCGTCATCCCTGCACGTTATCCATACTCCGCCTACTGTCCCCTGCATAAATATGATGTTCTGGACGCCTACTTGGCGCTGATATTCTTATATTTATTGTTGGATTTTTTTCAGGTTTTTTCACTAATCGCCGTCGCTAGTAAAGATGCCACTTTAATTAAGACAACATGTGCGCAGGTGGGGACTCCCAACAGGCGTCTTACCTTTTACGTCGGTCACATTTGCCCATAGACACCCGCGCAAATCTTTTTTAATTAAAATATGGATGTCCAGTTATGGCTGGAAAGCATGGATAGTTGACAGTATGAGCGGATAAAGTGGCTGTCTAGTATGACCCCAATGCCACTTTGTTAGCAGCAACTGAGCTAAATGGTCAGGCAGGGAATAGAGAAGCATGTATATTGTGCGTTATCGTTTTTAGCCAGGAAGTAGCATGACATTTCGTATGAAGACAGTGCTCTCTCACTTAACTCAATTTCCTCAGCAACACCCTGATATAACAAATTTGGCTGGGATTGCAGGAGTATCTGAAGCAACATTTAAGCGTCACTTTAAGGAATTGTCGGGCGTGGGGCTGAGCACCTTTATGCGTATTTTCAGGTTGCGCAGAGCGGCCTGGCAACTGGCTTTTCGGCACACTATGAGTGTCCTGGATATTGCTCTTGAGGCCGGCTTTGCGTCACCCGAAGGATTTAACCGGGCTTTTTACCGGTGTTGCGGGATATCGCCCATCGCGTTCAGACAAAAGCCTGACTGGGCATACTGGCAGTCTGCAGAATCCATACTGAATTTGCTTCATTCAACCAATAAACACAACTCACCTGAAATCTCTGAAGAAAATTTTAAAGCGCTGCCACTGGCGCTAAAGATTCATCAGGGACCCCCTTCGGCCATTGCTGAGTCGGTGAGCCAGTTTATTCAGTGGCGTAAAGAATACGGCTCTGCACCAGGCTTCAGCCGCACATTTTCTATTTATTACGATGATCCTGCTACTACAGCGCCAGAGCACTGGCGATTGGGTATTGCCAGTAGTCATCGCCAGACAGTCAGGTTAAATCCCTGGCAGGTACACAATGCAACAATACCTGAATTAACCGTGGCAGCCTGTCGGATAACCGGGGATGAACGAGAGATTGGCCGGATGTTGCGTCTCATGCTCAGTCAGTATGCTGACAGACTGGACACCCACACGCATCCCCCGTTTGTTGAACGACATACCCTGTTCCCTGATGTGGCTGCGCATGAGGCGCAGCAAACCTTGTATCTGCCTATTATGAAGACGGTGTAAAACCTTCATCAGGTTGGGTGGGGTGGTTGGCAGCTTCACGGGCCAAATCATCGCACCGTTCATTTTCAGGATGACCGGAATGCCCCTTTACCCAGTGCCAGTTCATGTCATGCCGGCTAACAGCTTCATCCAGTAGCTTCCACAGGTCGGCGTTTTTAACCGGCTTTTTATCTTTAGTTTTCCAGCCGTTTTTACGCCAGTTGTGAATCCACTGATTGATGCCGTTTTTTACATACTGGCTGTCGGTTGTAATCTCAACCTGGCAGGCTTCGTTTAATGCATTCAGGGCCACAATAGGAGCCAGCAACTCCATTCTGTTATTGGTTGTCTGATAATACCCGCCGCTAAGTTCTTTGCGATGATTGTTGTAAATCATTACGGCGCCGTAGCCTCCCGGCCCGGGATTTCCCAGACAGGATCCGTCGGTAAATATATGAATGGTTTTTTTGGCCACTTGTGCTCCTTTTTTGCTATTCACCCATAGTCAGCCACTATGGGGTTGGTATACTAGCAAAAACCTATGCAGTAACGAGATATTTATCATGCGTCAGATTGTTCTGGATACAGAAACCACGGGTATCGACCCTAAAGAAGGCCACCGGATTATTGAAATCGGTTGTGTAGAGTTGGTAAACCGTAAACTCACAGGCAATCACTTTCACGTTTACATCAACCCGCAGCGTGAGATTGAAGCCGAAGCCATTGAAGTACATGGAATTACCAATCAATTTTTGGCTGATAAACCGTTATTTTCGGATGTGGCCGATGATTTTATTTCGTTTATTCGCGGAGCCCAGCTGGTTATCCATAATGCGCCATTTGACGTTGGCTTCATGGACCATGAATTCAGACTAAATAGCCGCACTAAAAGTACAAAAACAGCGGATATCTGCTCTGTTCTGGATAGCCTTGCGCTGGCCAGAAAAGTGCACCCGGGGCAAAAAAATAACCTGGACGCATTGTGTAAACGGTACGGCATTGATAATAGCCACCGACAACTACACGGCGCTTTGCTGGATGCGGAGATCCTTGCCGATGTGTATCTGATCATGACTGGTGGCCAGACCAAACTGAATCTGGCCGGGCAAAGCGGAGAGGAAACTGATGATGGGAGCATTCGGCGCGTTGCACGCACGGCAAAAAAATTAAAGGTTATCAAAGCATCCGCCGATGAATTAGAACAACATGAAGCACGACTGGATATCGTGCAGGAAAGCGGTGGACAATGTTTGTGGCGAGCAAATCAGGGCGAATAACCTTTTCAGGTAAGACTTTCAGACTGGCGGTACTGATTTCGGCGGGGTTAACTATTCCGTCTGCATTGTCGCAGGAGCCAGCCAAGGCGCAACCTGATTCTCCTCCCATTGCCTCTCTTGGCAATGAATATCAAAATTCTATAGCACTGCTAAAAAACCGGTTTCGTGTCGATTATAACGTCGAAGAAGTGACCATGATTTTCTTCCGGGAATTTGGCTCGGCGCCGGTGGTGCTGGTCAGGCCGGATGGCTCAAAGATTTTCCAGACCCAGGCTGAACAGGAAAATGTGGTCTGGTTTGACGATGACACTTTTGACATGGTCACCATTAAAAACCCTGTTCCCGGCCCATGGCAGGCGGTTGGGCAGATAGTACCGGGAAGCAGGATAATGGTGGTATCTGACATTGCTCTGCACGCCCAGCCTCTGCCCGAGGTCATTTTTTCAGGCGAAATTTTAAAGCAAACAGCCCGGCTAACCAATGGGGGAGAGCCTGTCAGCGAGCCAGGGTTTCGCGACGTTGTTGCCCTGGACATAGAGTTTGTCAGCACGAATAATCCAAATTACGACAACTTCAGCTCAGACCGGGAAGTGATAGCCCGGTTTGAGGATAATGGTCGGGGAATGGACGAGCGCCCGTCCGACGGGGTGTTTACCGGCCAGTTTAATTTAAATGTGGCAGCCGGAGAGTGGAGGCCTGTGTTTAGGGTCAGCACGCCGATGTATACCCGTGAGCAGGTTGATGCGCCGGTTATGCTATATCCCAATCCAGTCTCAATGTCGGTCGAGCAGGTCGAACAGGAAGGCGAATACCATACGCTGAGCATCGCAGCTGACCCGGCTCTCATCCAGACAGACACTTTGCTGATTGACGGGAAAGTCCGCTATCCCAACGGGGATATCCAGAATTTTTCAATTACCGAGCCACAGCAGGGGGTTCGCACTCAGCAGATTCTGAACATAGATATTGGTACTTATGCGGTAAAGCTCACTACTTATGGGCAAACCATCAGTGGCCGGGATTTTATTCTGGATGTCCCTGAATTTCGATTTGATGTAGAGCCGGCACCTGAAGAAGACATTCAGGGTGAGGCTATCACCGCCCCTGAAGATAATGGACAGGCACCAGAGCCAGACACCTCTCAGCCCCAAGAGTCCGAAACGATGCAGGACAGTACCTTATATATGCTATTGGGGGTAGTGAACGGGAGTATTCTGCTAATAACAGGGCTTATTGTTGGGTTTGTTGTATGGCGACGTAAAAAAGCGGCGGCGCCGGTGGTTACTGAACCTTCGGTGGCCAAGAAAGAAACAAAAACCACAGAGGCAGATCTTACTGCAGAGACAAAACCGGGTTTACTGGCAAAACTCACCGGTATTTTTAAGAAAAAACCAAAAGATAAGAATGAATAAGGGCGGCTTCGGGTAAAATTTCAGCATAGCTGTTCGTTGTTGCAGCATTATGTCGATTAGTTGAACAAACAGCCCCAATTTCATTATTTTATGCAAAAAAAGCATTGACTCTAATAATCAATAACCGTAATATCTGCGCCGCAGTGAGGGGGAGAACACTTGATGTGAAGTTCCAACTTGCTGATAGTATTGAAAAATGTGGAGCGGTAGTTCAGTTGGTTAGAATACCGGCCTGTCACGCCGGGGGTCGCGGGTTCGAGTCCCGTCCGCTCCGCCACTTTCAATACTCACAAGCTAAAGGCTTCGGAGCGGTAGTTCAGTTGGTTAGAATACCGGCCTGTCACGCCGGGGGTCGCGGGTTCGAGTCCCGTCCGCTCCGCCATTTAGTTTGTACAAGTTAAAATCCTTAGTGGAGCGGTAGTTCAGTTGGTTAGAATACCGGCCTGTCACGCCGGGGGTCGCGGGTTCGAGTCCCGTCCGCTCCGCCACTTTAACTTGTACGATTTAATATCCTTTAGCGGAGCGGTAGTTCAGTTGGTTAGAATACCGGCCTGTCACGCCGGGGGTCGCGGGTTCGAGTCCCGTCCGCTCCGCCAATTTGCTTGTACAATAAGATATCCTTAGTGGAGCGGTAGTTCAGTTGGTTAGAATACCGGCCTGTCACGCCGGGGGTCGCGGGTTCGAGTCCCGTCCGCTCCGCCACTATCTTGTACAGCACGTCATCCTTTTGTGGAGCGGTAGTTCAGTTGGTTAGAATACCGGCCTGTCACGCCGGGGGTCGCGGGTTCGAGTCCCGTCCGCTCCGCCAACTTCCCCAAAATGCAGTCGTTGTCTCGTAACTGCATAAAATTCCTTTTATTATCTGTCTGTTTCTTGGTTCAACACCTTTATCACGGTAATATTTGCCTAAGTAAAAATTGGTAAATAGATTGTGGTGATGCAAGAAATTCTAGTTTGTCAGAACATCAGTAAAACTTATCAGGATGGTGCTGCCACGATCCAGGTATTGGATCGCATTTCATTCTCTGTTCACGCTGCTGAGCACATCGCTATTTTGGGCAGTTCAGGCTCTGGAAAAAGTACGTTACTGCATATATTGGGTGGGTTAGATGACCCCTCTTCAGGCAATGTTTTGTTCAAGCAACAGTCATTATTTTCCCTGGGCTCAAAAAAGCTGGCAAGCCTGCGTAATGCACAAATGGGCTTTATTTATCAGTTTCACCACTTATTGCCCGAATTTACCGCACAGGAAAACGTAGCTATGCCCTTGCTTATTGGCGGAGAAAAGCCGGCGAAAGCGCAGCAAAGGGCGGCAGCATTGCTTGAAAGAGTCGGACTTTCTCACCGGCAGACGCATAAACCATCAGCGCTATCTGGCGGAGAACGACAGCGTGTGGCCATAGCACGGGCACTGGTCAACAACCCTGCACTGGTTCTGGCCGACGAGCCTACTGGAAACCTTGACCATCAGACCGGCGTTCAGGTATATCAGTTGCTGAAAGAACTCAGTTACGAGTTGGGGACCAGTTTTGTGGTGGTGACGCATGATACAGAACTGGCGCAACAGATGGACCGCACGTTAACAATTCAGGATGGCCATATTCTGCAACAAAGCAAGGGAGCGAGTGTATGAATCTGGCCTGGCAACTGGCCCAGCGGTTCAGGCAGGCTCGCCAGAAAAATGGGTATATTTCCTTCATTTCTTTTTCTTCTACATTCGGCGTAGGGCTGGGTTGTTTTGTTTTAATTACATTACTCAGCGTGATGAATGGTTTTGAGCGGGAGCTTATCAATCGGGTGTTAGCTGTGATCCCTCACGGCGAGTTATATTCGGTAGATAATCAGGGCATTCGGAACTGGCCGGCCGCCATAGATTCGTTAGAGCAGGACCCTCGGGTGGCTGCAGTGGAGCCATATACAAAGATCACCGGTATGATTCAGCAAAAAGGTCATTTAAAACCGGTTGAGCTGACCGGGCTGAGTACCCAACGAGCCAGCCACGATCAATGGTTGCAGCAAGTGAGTCAGGCGGACTGGCAACGATTTGCCAGCGAAGAAAAAAGTGTATTGCTCGGCAAAGGACTGATTAAAAAATTAGCGCTGGAAATAGGCGACAAAATAACGGTGTTGGTGCCTACCACTTCCAGCGACCTGACCTTTAAAGCGCCACGGTTGATGAAACTGACGTTAGCAGGTTCTTTGTCTATTGGTGGTGAGCTGGATAATCATCTTGGGATGATGCACCTGGAACAGGCTTCTGAGTATGCTGGGATAGAAAGCGGAGCTCAGGGGCTTCGCCTGACTTTCCATGATCCTTATCAGGCAGCAAGTATTATTCGCGAGATTGGCTACTTATTTCCACAGTCAGTATATATGTCCAGCTGGACGCGAACTCAGGGGCATTTGTACAGTGACATTCAGCTGGTTCGCACCGTTGTTTACATTGTTCTGGTGTTAGTCATTGCGGTGGCCTGTTTTAACATTGTATCGACACTGGTTATGTCGGTTCGGGAAAAGCGACCTGCGATTGCTATTTTAAAGACCATGGGTGCATCGGATGCATTGATAGGCCGAACTTTTATTTATCAGGGGCTTATCAACGGTACAGTTGGTATCGTGTGTGGAACCTTACTGGCTATTCTGATTGCGCCTAATTTATCGCGTATTGTCAGCAGTATTGAATCAATTCTTAATGTCGAAATACTTTCCGGTGACATTTATTTTATTGACTTTCTGCCCTCGCAGCTTAACTGGACAGAAGTGGCAACCACAATGGTAGTTGCCTTTCTGCTTGTCATTATATCTACACTCTATCCGGCCAGGAAGGCGGCTCAAGTGGCCCCGGCCAGCGCATTGAATGGGTGAGTATCAGTCAGCTGCCGTCGATTGGTAGGATTGTCCGTATATGTTGTATGGACAGTGACTTTAAGCTTTTTGATTAAGTGACTGTCCTTTTTATCCTTAGGTACCCCAGCTTACCCACTGCTTTTTAAAGCTGGCTCGCCTCTGGTTGGCAGAGAGCCTGTTGCACCCGGGTGAGGGTGCGGAGCTACGGGTGTCCTGTTTGACGTTAGTCAAGCTTGCTTAGAGTGACTGTCCACAGGAGAGGTAGCTGTGTTTACTTGCCTGGACAGTCACTTTGAGCTCTCTTATTAAGTGTGTGTCCTTTCGCCTTATTCTTAGTCACCCTATCTTACCCAGTGCTTTAAAAAGCAGGCTCGCCTCTGGTTGGCGGGGAGCCTGTTGCACTCGGGTGAGAGTGCGGAGCTATGGGTGTCCTGTTTGACGTTAGTCAAGCTTGTTTTGAGTGACTGTCCACAGGATAGATAGCTGTGTTTACTTGCCTGGACAGTCACTTTGAGCTCTCTTATTAAGTGTGTGTCCTTTCGCCTTATCCTTAGTCACCCTATCTTAGCCAGTGCTTTTAAAAACAGGCTTACCTTTGGTTGGCAGAGAGCCTGTTGCATCCGGGTGAGAGTGCGGGGCTATGGGTGTCCTGTTTGATGCTGTTTGATGGTAGTCAAGCTTGTTTTGAGTGACTGTCCATCAGGGGAGTAGGATAGGTATCCAGTTAATGTTCTTCGGGTTTGAATATCGCTAAAAAGTGTAAACTGATACTCATGACAGATTTAAGCAGAAATCAGTATCGGGCATGAGTAAAGGGGCAGGGGGGGAATAGTATAAGAGGAGGGAGATTACTGTTTTACCGTGACGAAGTGCTAAACAGAAAAGCACCACCACCTGTAGAAGGTGGTGGCAAACCAGGTCAGGCGTTTTTACTCGCTGTGTCCAGGTTAAGTTCTTCTTCTTTCTTACCGGCGTCTATGTCGTTGTAGCAAGTTTCATCAAGCTCTTTTTCGCTTTTTGCAATAATACAAGCCACAGTACAGTCACCGGTTATGTTGACTGCGGTACGGGTCATATCAAGCAGTCGGTCAACACCAATAATAAGAGCAATACCATCAATAGGCAGGTTAACCTGTTGCAGAACCATCGCCAGCATAATCAGGCCCACTCCGGGAACGCCAGCAGTTCCGACTGACGCGAGGGTGGCAGTTAATACCACCATCATGTAGTCAGATACACTCAGATCAACACCATACACCTGCGCGATGAAGACCGTAGCCACACCCTGCATTATCGCCGTACCATCCATGTTGATGGTTGAACCCAGCGGCAGCGTAAATGAAGATACAGATTTGCCAATGCCCAGCTTATTCTGCGCGGTTTCCATGGTTACTGGCAACGTAGCACTGGAACTGGAGGTAGTAAACGCAAACTGGATAGCATCACGCATTTTGATAAACATCATCTTTGGGCTTAAGCCAGTTAACCCTTTTAGTAACAGGGAATAAGTCACCAGACCATGCAGTATCAGTACAAACAGTACCAAAAAGAAGTACTTCGCCAGACTTCCCAGCATATCCGGTCCAATCGTGCTGAACAGCTTGGCCATTAATACGAACACACCATATGGCGCCAGATTCATGATAATGGTAACCAGTTTCATGATCACACTATTTAAGTCTTCAAAGAAGCTGGCGACGCGTTGACCGGCATCACCACACATGGCCATTGATACACCGAATAGCACTGCAAAGATAATAATTTGCAGCATCTTGCCTTCAGCCATTGCGTTGATGGGATTAGTCGGGAACATATTGATGAAGACCTGAGACAGCGAGGGAGCTTCCTTAGCCACAAATGAGGCGTCTGAGGTCATTGGAACGCCAGCACCAGGCTGTACAAGCAAACCCATACCAATTGCCAGTGATATTGCGATGGCAGTTGTGAAAATATACAAGCCAATGGATTTAACTCCAAGCCGACCGAGTTTGCTGGGGTCGGTTAGGCTGGATACGCCACACACCAGAGAAACGAATACCAGAGGTACAACCAGCATCTTAAGACTGGCGATAAATATTTGGCCTAAAGTGGAAAATATACCTTCTACCAGAATGCTATACGTGGAAAACGTAGAACCAAATATCGTGAAACGGAGATCTCCGCTATCATCAAAAACCAATTGAAGCAAAACACCGATAATGATTCCGGCGAGCATGCCGATAAAGATTCTGGTGGTAAGACTAAACTTATGCGTGTTTTGAGACATGAATGTTCCCTTGCAACTTCTGTTCTTATTTTTGAATTCGCGCAGTAGTGTGCCAGATTCCACTGGGATTTAAACAATAAAAACGTAACAAATACGATAAACAGAGGTTCAGGAAGACGAATATGCGAACATTTACCAAGTCGCTCTTATTCATAGCCACATTAGGGACGCTATCAGCATGTGGGGGCGGCGGTTCGATTGAACGCGACGGCACCAGTTCAACAGGAACCACCACTGAAACGGGAACCGAACAGTCTGAGACCACACAATATACGGTCAGTGTAGCTCTGCAAAATAGCAACGCGGAGTCAGACAAAAATCTTACACAGGGCAATTCGCTTACGGCGATTGTTCAGGTGCTCGACCAGAACGGCAATCCAAAGGCCGACACATTAATTACGTTTACGCTATCAAATGACGAACTGGCTAATTTTTCCAACGATACCGGCACCGCCAGCACCAACGAAAATGGTGAAGCCAGTATTGGACTAACCGTGGGAAGTGCTTCAGGTGACGGTCAGCTGACGGCAACGACCGCCAATGGCGAAGTAGGGACTACCACGTTTTCTTCTTCAGGTACAACTCAGGAAAGCGAGCAACCTGCAAGCCTGAATCTTTTCACCGACAAAGTCCAGTTGCCGTCCAGCGGCTCAGATAGTGCTCAGTTAATCGCACTGGTAAAAAATGCACAAAGCGTATTAATGGAAGGCCAGTCTGTTTCTTTCTCAGCGCCAGCAGATTCAGGGGTAGAGATTCAGGTTGATCAGGCACAAACAGATGCCAGTGGACGGGCTTTGGCAACCGTTTCTACCCGAAACAATTCAGAAAATCGAACCGTACAGGTGACAGCCCGGGTTGGGGAGCTAACTCAAACACTTGATGTTGACATAAGTGGGACAGAAGTCACCATCAATGGTGCCCAGTCAGTGATTCTGGACGATGATGTTGAGTTGACTCTTCGTGTCCAGGACTCCGACGGTGTTGCTATTGCCAATCAGACTATTGTTCTTGAAGCTGATGCAGGCAGATTAGCCCAAAATTCTGTTGTTACCGGCAGTGACGGGCAAGCGTCAGTAGTCTACACAAGCACTACACCTGGCGAGGCGACAATTACAGCCACTTCATTAAATGCACAGACCTTATTTACTATCAATGTGCAGGAAGATAACTTTACATTTTCGGGTATTCCGGATACTGATGTTGAGTTAAAACAAAATCAGGAAATTACGATTACTTGGGAGAAAGGTGGCAATCCTTACGCTGGCGGGCAGGTTACATTTACGGCTTCACGTGGTGAAATAGCGGCTGGACAGGAAAGTGCGGTTACTGATGCTCAGGGGCAAGCGACATTTACTATCAGCTCAGATAATGCAGGTATATCTGCAATTACCGCAACAGGTATTGACGACGACAATGAGCAGGTTAGCGCCCGGGCTCAGATAGAATTTATTGCAACGGTACCTGCTGCAATTGAAGTTGATGCTACACCGGATATTATTGGGCCAGATGGACAAACCAGCACCATTAATGCCATCGTGCGTGATGATGAGGGGAATCTGGTTAAAAATGCAGTAATTAGTTTTACTGTGGACGATACCAGCACAGGCTCCATTTCACCTTCGCAGGCCACAACTGATTCCAACGGTGTCGCTTCCACCGTTTTTACCTCTGGAGCAGTGTCAAGTGAAGATGCGGTATCTGTTGTAGCCCGCTACGTTGATAACACATCTGTGTTTAACAGTGTTTCACTGACGGTCGGTAATCGTGCTTTTGATATCTCTGTTGGCTCTGGCAGCGTTCTTCAGGAAGCTGATAACTCAACCTATCTGAAAGAATTTACTGTATTTGTGACTGACTCTGCGGGCAGACCAATTGAGAATGAGCAGTTGACCGTCTCAGCCACACCCGTCAAGCGTGCCGATAACGGTGAATACCGTCAGGGGTTCTGGAACTGGAACGATGAAGACTCCATCTGGTTCCCTGTATTTACTCGTTACTGTTTCAACGAAGACCAGAACGCAGATGGAATCCTGCAGCCTTTGGAAGATGATAACGGCGATAATCTGCTAACACCAGGCATTGTAGGGGCAGTGACTTTTAAAGATGATGATGTCACAGATGCCAACGGGCAAGCCATTATTGAACTTCGATATCCTAAAGAGTATGCAATTTTCACGGACGTTGAACTATCTGTATTTACACGCTCTACAGGCAGTGAGGCAAGTACATTTACTCGCTTTACATTGCCTGTTCTATCCACGGATATTACTACCGAGTCTGTAACTCCACCTGCCAGTCCGTTTGGAACCGGCAATACCAATTGTGCTGTTGTAAATTAAATAACACGCAGTACTCTTAGAAAACCAGCCTCCGGGCTGGTTTTTTGCTTTTGAATATAAATATTCGCTAATACGATTTACTTCGGCTGATTGATGCGCGCGAAAAGCAAGTTCAAAAGAAAAAATATGCTAATAAACACCCACTCAAAACCAGCCAAAAGTGCCTGTTCACATTTTTACATGATGACTTCAAAAAGTAATAAACGGAAGGTGATTTTCTGGACACCCATATATATTATCGCTATCTCGGCTACACGAATAATAAGCACTAAAGCAATAATGCGCGGATAGACCGTCGCCGAAAAAGTGCTCGTCCTGAATACCCCAGAATATCCCACAGGCTATCGCATAGAGATTGTCTTGCGTGACCGTCGAATGACTTCTACAAATCAACCAGATGGACACCCACACACGTCACCGCGGTTCAACCTACAGCATTAACTGGTATGAAATAAAAAGGGTGCTTGTCTGGGATGCCCTTGTTATCACACGCACGGATAGATAGACGCAAAAAAGTGCCTGTCCAGTAATCAGGTAGTCCAGTAATCAGGTATCCAGAATGAGATCGCCCAGATTCCTGGAACGTTATAAATGTGCCTGTCCAGATTATCGTGGATTACTTTCGAATGACTTTGACAATTAACCGGATGGACACCCACACTCATACCTGATGCCGCGGTTGAACTTAAGAAATTAACAGGCACAAAAAAGGGCACCTGTGTGAAGTGCCCTTGTTTATTACTTGCCCGGCCCATCTGGCCTATTGAACATAGCTTTGTGCTATCAGGCCTGCTGGAAGGGGTACACTGAGCCCAGTTTTAATAACTGAGTCAATTCGTCCAGAGCAGTACGTGACTCAATCAGTAATTGTGGATCGCGCAAATCATCCTCACTTAACTGATCACGGTAGTGCTTATCCACCCAGGCATTCAGGCGCTCAAACTGGGTGTCGTTCAGTAACGTGTTCTGGTTTACAGCATCCAGTTCTGCGTCGTTCAACGCCACGCGTAATCGCAGGCAAGCTGGCCCACCACCATTTCGCATACTTTGCTTAACATCAAAGAACTTCACTTGCTTGATGGGGGTGTTCATGGTCACCAGTTCTTCAAGATAGCGACTGACCGCTTCATTCTCCTGACACTCAGACGGCGCAATAATCGCCATGGTGTTGTCCGGTAACGTAATAATCTGGGTGTTGAACAGATAGGTTTTCACTGCATCAAGCACTGACACCTGCGATGTCGGCACTTCAATAAAATGGAGCGGATTATCGCCAAACTTCTGTTTTACTTCATTAAGTGCAGTACTGGCATTGTGAAACGCCTGCTCGTGGTAGAACAGCACATTCTGATTTCCCACTGCAATGACATCATTGTGAAATACACCCTGGTCGATAACATCAGGGTTTTGCTGGATATACACCACTGACTCGTCTTCTAAGCCGTGGAGTCGCGCAATGGCCTGAGATGCCTCAAGGGTCTGGCGCGCTGGATAACGCTGTGGTGCGGGCTTGCTGCTATCAAAAGCATAGCGTCCGTACACAAACAGTTCTACGCCTGCATGGCCGTACTGGCTGCATAACCGGGTATGATTTGCCGCCCCTTCGTCACCAAAGTGTTCGTTGTCCGGTAAATGCGTGTGGTGAGCAAAATATTTTTCGTTTGCAAATGTACCGCGCAGTATGCGGCCGGTAACTTCCGGCTCCAGTGAGCGATGGAATTTATTGGTCAGATTTGCCGGGGTAAAATGTACTTTACCGTCAGCAGTATCTGCACTTGGCGAGACAGTTGCTGCGTTGGCTGTCCACATACTTGAAGCTGAGCAGCATGCCAGAAAAACCTTGGGCGCCTGTTTGGCGGCATTTTCAAGCACGGTGGCATCTGAGCCGGTAAAACCGAGGCGGCGAAGTGTATTGATATCCGGGCGCTCCTGCGGGGCCAGCACGCCCTGTACCATGCCCATGTCAGCCAGTGCCTTAGCTTTGGCCAGGCCTTGTTTGGCTGCCTGGCGAGGGCTGCTCACAGCATTAGCGTTGCTTTGTGATGCCACATTGCCAAATGACAGCCCGGCGTAATTATGCGTCGGGCCAACCAGACCATCAAAATTCACTTCAAAATGCTTCATGCGTCCCTCAATTAATGTTGAATGACATAAAACTGTCACTATATAAAGGCGGTCTTTTTATGCGAAGGTGTATTCATCATGCTAGTTGGTATAGCATAATTTGCAGTAAAGACACGGCTGAATGGCTGGCATTATACGGCTTTTCATTGCCTTGCCAATCGTGCCGGCTATAAAGTGAACAGTTTTTGGTGGGGAATGAAGCGCTTGTCAGAATAACTATTAAGAAGATCTTGTTTTCCATTCACTTTGTAGATATATGTTAAAAAAGCATTGGCTCCGTATGACTTGGTCACGGGGCTGAAAATTCTAAATGTAGGCGTAGTAAGTCTATAATTTAAAACAGGTTTATTTCTAATTTATGGCAAAATCACTGGTCATCGTCGAGTCTCCGGCCAAAGCAAAAACGATAAATAAATATCTCGGTAAAAATTTTATCGTTAAATCTTCTGTTGGCCATGTTCGTGATCTTCCAACCAAAGCGCTGGGGAATGTCGAGCCGAAAAAACCAGCAAAAGAGCTGAAAACGTTATCTGAAGAAGAGCGTTCTGAGTACTTGCGAAAATATGAATATCGCAAGCTGGTTGATCGTATGGGTGTGGATCCTGAAAATGACTGGCAGGCCCACTATCAGGTGCTGCAAGGCAAGGAAAAGGTCGTTAATGAGCTGAAAAAGCTGGCCAAAGATGCTGACACTGTCTATCTGGCAACGGATTTGGATAGGGAGGGGGAAGCGATTGCCTGGCATTTGCGAGAGCTGCTGGGGAATAAAAAGGCCGACTATCAGCGCGTGGTGTTTAACGAAATCACCAAAAATGCGATTCAGGAAGCCTTTTCCAAGCCAGGTGAGGTCAATGTTGACCGGGTAAATGCGCAGCAGGCCCGTCGTTTTCTGGACCGGGTTGTTGGCTTTATGGTATCGCCGCTGTTGTGGAAAAAGGTTGCCCGTGGCTTATCTGCCGGCCGGGTACAGTCTGTGGCTGTGCGTCTGGTGGTCGAACGTGAGCGCGAAATTAAAGCGTTTGTCCCGGAAGAATTCTGGGACATTCATGCCGATCTGACATCGCAGGATAAAGCTGCTTTGCGTATGCTGGTCAGCAAGTATCAGGAAAAAGCCTTTAAGCCGGTTAATAAGACGCAGGCCGACAAAGCGGTAAGTGATCTGAAAGACGCGCAATATCTGGTACAAAGCCGCGAGTCAAAACCCACGCAAAGTCGTCCATCTGCGCCGTTTATTACGTCAACACTGCAGCAGGCAGCCAGTACACGTCTGGGGTTTGGCGTTAAGAAAACCATGATGATGGCACAGCGATTATACGAAGCCGGGCATATTACGTATATGCGTACTGACTCAACCAATCTTAGTAAGGAAGCACTGGATAGCTGTCGTGATTACATCAGCGATAATTTTGGTGGCAAATACCTGCCGGAAAATCCCAATCGTTACGGCAGTAAGGAAGGCGCGCAGGAAGCGCACGAAGCCATTCGACCTTCCAATGTTAATATCAAAGCTGACAGCCTGGGTGATATGGAGCGAGATGCTCAGCGTCTGTATGAATTAGTCTGGCGTCAGTTTGTTGCCTGTCAGATGACACCGGCAAAATACGATGCGACCACGATTCGGGTGGCAGCAAATGACTACGAGCTGACAGCAAAAGGCCGCGTTCTGCGCTTTGATGGCTGGACCCGGGTGCAGCCGCAAATTCGCAAAAAAGGCGAAGAAGATCTGTTGTTACCGGATGTGAAACAGGGCGATAAACTTGACCTGAAAGATTTAGATCCCAAGCAGCACTTCACCAAGCCGGTCGCCCGTTTCAACGAGGCATCACTGGTAAAAGAACTGGAAAAGCGTGGCATTGGACGCCCGTCAACATACGCAAGTATCATCTCTACGATTCAGGATCGTGGCTATGTGCGGTTGGAAAACAAACGCTTCTATGCAGAAAAAATGGGTGAAATCGTTAACGATCGCTTACTGGAAAACTTTGTTGACCTGATGAGCTACGATTTTACTGCCAACATGGAACAGCAGCTGGATGATATTGCCGAAGGGGATAAAAACTGGAAGCAAGTGCTCAATGCGTTCTATGAGGATTTTTATGCCAAATTGCTAAAGGCTGAAGCCGATAGCGAGGAAGGCGGAATGCGCCCGAATCAGGCCGTACCGGCGGGTATTAACTGTGATAAGTGCGGACGTGAGATGAATGTTCGCACAGCCAGTACCGGTGTATTCCTGGGCTGTTCGGGGTACAATTTACCGCCGAAGGAGCGCTGCACCAATACGATTAATCTGGTGCCTGGTGATGAAGTGGAAAAAGTGGCTGACGAAGAGCAGGAGACCGAAGCATTACGTGCCAAACGGCGCTGCGATAAGTGCGGTACAGCCATGGACAGCTACCTGGTTGATGAAACCCGTAAGCTGCATGTGTGCGGCAATGCGCCTTCCTGTGATGGCACTTATGTTGAAACCGGCACATTTAAAATCAAAGGCTATGATGGCCCGATTATCGAATGTGATAAGTGTGGCAGCGACATGGAGCTGAAAAACGGTCGTTTTGGCAAATACTTTGGCTGTACAAACAGCGAATGTAAAAATACCCGTAAACTGTTGCGAAACGGTGAAGCTGCTCCTCCGAAAGAAGATCCGGTCGATTTACCTGAGTTGCCCTGTGAAAAGTCTGATGCTCACTTTATGTTACGTGACGGTGCTTCAGGCATTTTCCTGGCCGCGCATAACTTCCCTAAAAGCCGGGAAACACGGGCCCCTAAAGTTGAAGAACTGGCTCGGTTCAGAGATAGAATTTCACCAAAATTCTTCTATCTGGCTGATGCGCCGCAGCAGGACCCAGACGGTAATCCGACCATCGTGCGTTTTAGTCGTAAAACCAAGCAGCAATATGTGATGTCTGAAAACGAGAGTGGTAAGGCATCGGGCTGGTCTGCCTGGTACGAAAATGGCAAATGGGTGGAAAAAGACACCCGCAAGAAATCGAAATAAGGAGTAATCCTGTGGCATCACTTCAGGACCAGCTACTCAAAGCAGGGCTGGCAGATAAATCCTCTGCCCGCCAGGCGCGTCAGGAAAAGCGAAAAAAACAAAAGCTCAAAAACAAAAATAAGCAAGACGTTGTTGATGAGAATAAAGTTGCTGCACAGCAGGCACTTGATGAGAAAAAAGCGCGTGATCGGCAGCTAAATGAGCAGCAACAAAAAGAGCGTGAAGAACGCTCCGTTGCGGCTCAGGTGCGCCAGTTAATAACCCTGAACAGTCAGTCGAAAGGCAAGGACGAAGGCGTGCTTAACTTCACCGACAATAATCTGGTCAAACGGATGCCGGTAAGCGAAGCGGTACGTAAGCTGGTCACTCAGGGTCGTCTGACGGTGGTCAGACTGGATGAGGAGTATCATCTGGTACCTACGCCGGTGGCAGATAAAATCGCTCAGCGTGATGAAGCCTCGGTGATTTATCGCGCCGATACTAAAGCGGAGGATCAGGCTGCTAGCGAAGAAGATGACTGGTATGCTGATTTTGAAATTCCGGATGATCTGACCTGGTAACAGTGATGGTCTTAGAATCTAAAAAGCCTCTGAAAATCAGGGGCTTTTTTGTTATCAGCAGGCGTTAATCTGTTTTTAATGTTGTTTTCAGGTCAATTTAAGTTGCGCCCGGTATTCTGTGTCTGTCCATTAAGAGGAATACCCTTATGAAAACCTTGCCAGTCGCAGTTGCTTTACTCACTTTATCCAGTCATTTACCAGTGATGGCCAACGTGGTTCCAGACGACACAATTCATGCTCAGCGAGCGTTGCTTGCAGAGCATAGTCATTTTACAGGTCCACAGTCCCCCCGGGATATCAATCAGTTCAACGGGAATAACCCTCAGTACTTTGGCATGGCACCGTCACACACAAAAATGAATCTGTGTAATATCCATTTTCACGCCAACGCAGAGCATAAAGGAGGCGAGTTTACCCGCTATGCAGGCAATGGTGATGGTAAGGGGTACGGCACCGGATTTTTATACAGTGGCCAGCTCAGTGATGCTCAATTACGTCCGGTATCTGGCAAGGTCTGCCCGGTGAAAGAACACAGCCTGCTCCCCGGAGATACAATAGAAGTGCATTATGTTTTTTCCTCAGCGCCGGTTACGCCTGGGGCCAGCTTAAACGCGTGTTTGTCAGAGCAAAGCATGAACCCGACACTACGGGTGGAAACGCAAGTGATGGTACTGGCAAATGATGCTCAGGCGGCTGACTTTAAAGAACTGGCCGCGGTGAGTCAGCAGGGCACTTATGCTCAGGCGCCGAATATCCCGGATGATACCGGTACGCCGGTCGTTTACGCAGGCTCAACCACCGGTCCCGGTTTTAATGAGTCGCCATCACCACTAAAAGTCACTTGGAGCGTACGCCCGCAGGTAAAAGTCGCGGATATCAATTCTGTTGCCGACTGGTGCGAGGATAATCCCTTTAACGAACAGGGCGCACACGGTGTACGTAATCTGGTGACAAACCCTGAGCTATTGTCGGTTATTTACTAGCCGGTAACCGTTGCCGCGTAGTGTCTGAATAGTCACGTCAGGCGCTGCGCTGAGCTTATTCCGTAACCGGCTGATGTATACATCCACAATATTTGTCATCGGATCACTATTGGCCTGCCATACCCGGCTTAAGATTCGCTCTCGCGTGAGTACCTTGCCAGTGTTCTGGGCAAAATACAGCAACAGTTCATATTCTATTTTCGTGCACGGTAGCTCCTCACCGGCCAGGGTTATTAGCCGGCACTGCGTATCAAATTGCAGGTTACCAACGGTAATACTGTGCAGCCCGGCGCCGCTGGTTTCAGTGTTCTGGCCGGGACGCCGCCGGCCAAGTGCCATTACCCGGGCCAGCAACTCATCAAAGTCGAACGGCTTGCACAAATAATCATCTGCTCCCTGTTGTAGGCCGCTAATGCGCTCTTTCACATCATCAATTGCGGTTAGTAGTAGCACCATGGGTGGAGTAGGTAATGCGATGATTTCTGGCAGTAATGCTACCGAATCCTGATCGTCAAACATGCGATCAAGTATCAATAGATCAGGCTGCTCTTGTTTTAGCCGGGTCAGGACATTGTGTAGCTGAGTTTCGGTAATGCATTCATTGCCTTCCGATATCAGGCCACGATGCAGAAATGCTACCAGAGGCGCTTCATCATCAGCGATTAGTATTTTCATGATGTATTCCGGTCGGTAAAGTAAGCGTAAAAACAGAGCCTTCGTGCAACACCGAGGTAGCGGTAAGCGTTCCGCCATGAGCCTCTGCCAACGTTTTAGCTATGGCCAGTCCTAATCCAACACCGCCTTGCTGGCGCTTAAAGCGGACAAACCGCTCAAAAATCCTTTCAATTTCAGTAGGTGAAATACCCTGGCCATGATCTGAAACGGAGATCTTCACGTGATTGTCCTGAGTTTGCATGTGCCTGTCCATGGATTGAGCAGTGTGGGTGTCCTGAGTTTGCATGTGCCTGTCCATGGTGGGAGCAGTGTGGGTGTCCTGAGTTTGTGAGTGCCTGTCCATGGTGTGAGCAGTGTGGGTGTCCTGAGTTTGCATGTGCCTGTCCATGGTGTGAGCAGTGGGGGTGTCCTGAGTTTGTGAGTGCCTGTCCATGGTGTGAGCCGTGGGGGTGTCCTGAGTTTGCATGTGCCTGTCCACGGTGTGGGCAGCGTGGGTGTCCTGAGTTTGCATGTGCCTGTCCATGGTGTGAGCAGCGTGGGTGTCCTGAGTTTGTGAGTGCCTGTCCATGGAGTGGTTTAACGAATGAAGCGTGATAGTAATAGGCTGATTAGCATCTGAATAGCGGGTGGCATTATCCAGCAGAATAGTCAGGATCTGGCACACCCGCTGGTGGTCAAAGGGCAGCGCGGTATAATGGTCGTGTGTAAGATCCTCAAAACAAATCTGGCGCTGTGGGTGTTGTCGCTGCCAGCGCTCGGCAAGCTCTCTTATACAGGCGGTCAGGTTATCAGGTCGAATGTCCAGCACCAGCTGGCTCATCTCGGAGCGGGCCAGCAGTAATAAATCATCAACCAGCGTACTTAGCGCTACAGCTTGCGATAAAATAGCTTCCAGAGTATGCCGGTATACCTCGGCGGTTTGACTTTGCTGACGTAAGGTGACCTGCGCCTCGCCACGGATAATCGTCAGGGGAGTACGCAGTTCATGGGAGACATCTGCCATAAACTGGCGACGTTTTGTATCCTGCTGGGTGAGTTGCCGGTTAGCTTCACTTAACGCCTGTGTGCGCTGGCTGACCTCAATTTCCAGCGCCTGTCGGGATTGCTCTTCCCGGTTCTCTTGTTCCGCCATTTTGCTTGCCAGCTGATTCAGGGTGCTGGCCAGATCGGCAAACTCCTTGTCCAGGGTATCCGGCATTCGGGTTGAGAAGTCTCCCTGACTAAGAGCTTTAGCGCCGCTATTAATCACATTCAACGGGTAATAGAGCTGATTAAACAGCCAATAGCAGCCAAGGATGATAAACGGGAAGGTAATAAGCCCAAGCCCTGCTGTAAACCATACAATGGCGGTATTAAGTGTCTCGGTGGCGGCATTGAGCTGATTAACTACTCGGCTTTGCCGGGACACCGCGGCATTAATGGCTTCCCGGAACTGGTTGTCGATGGTGTTTTCAAGCAACTCCTGCACGCGCTCCTGCTGGGCCAGGGGAGTCTGGTCCTGACTGGCAATAATACTTTTAAATTCACTGACAATATCGTTTATCAGAATACTCAGCCCAGCGGTATCCTCGACACTGCCCCGGGTTGCCTCAACTCCCAGTGCCTGGCGCTGTTCCTTTTCCAGGCTGGCAATTAATGTCAGTGACTGAGAGATTTGTTGCTGTTTATTGCGTACTTTGGCCTGATTGGCATTTTGGCCGAATATCAGCTCATCGGTTAATTGTTTAAACAATCGGTAGGAAATACTGGATAACTGCTGATGCTCTATGAGCAACCGCTGTGCAAGCTGGCTTTGCTGCAGGTTTTCCCGCGTAAGGTGAGCGGTGATCGCTGCACTGCCCAACGCTATCAGTAGCACCAGGGTAGAAATAAAACCAAATATAAATAGTTTTCTTTTATACATATCAGTTCTGCCTGTTTCTTGTTGTTACTGATATAGCTGAAAAACCGGCCAGAGGCAGTATTAAATTGTGGGTATTTATTCACCAAAGGCGGGTAGTCAGTAAATTTTTAATATTTAGTCAAATGCCTTTATTTCCAATTAAATGTGTCGGTATATTCTGCAAAATGCTACGAAAGTTGAGTTTACATTTTGGTGGTTTGTTAACGCTGATTTTTCATTTTGGGTTACTTCTGGTAGTTTTCGCCGCCGACGATGCGCGAGTTCCGTAACTTATCTGTTTAATCTGGCTGTCAGTCGTGATTTTTGCAAGCTGAATGTAACAGCGCGGTTAGCGTAAGTGATCTTTTTGTCAGCCTCAACGATATAGTTTGTGTTCAAACATTGAAACGGATAGCTGGTAAATCCCGCTGTTTTTGTAAAGGATACGCAGTCATTTTCCTTGTATAACGAATTACCGTTACATCGTCGGCTATCTTCTGAATTTGCTTTTGACCCGGTTGTGGTAGCTGGATGAATCTTTGTCAAAGGCGTGTTATCAATACCAATGTAAAGGCTAGTGAATGAGAAAATTACTAACTACACTGCCGTTTGCGATGCTAGGCGCAGCGGTTTCTATGCCCACTCAGGCTGATGAATTACCATTTACCATCGGCGGACATGTCCGGGTTAACTACGGTTACCAGGATTGGTTGCCTTCAGAACAGCGCAGTGGACTGGAATTTGAATCATTCAAATTGAATATTTCCGGTGAAACCGATCAGTTTACCTACAAAGCAGAATATCGCTGGTATGAAAACGTAGACTTCGACACTATCCGTTATGCTGATCTGACCTATACGGTGGATGAAGAGCTTAGCATTACCGGTGGTATTACCCAGGTGCCGTTCGGTTTATTGCCATTTGCCTCTAATAATTTCTGGTTTTCGGGAAATTATTATATTGGCTTTGAAGACGACTATGATGCAGGTCTGGTTGCCAACTACACTCCGGGTAACTGGAACATCCACGCTGCTTATTTTTTCAATGATGAGTACAGCGATGCGGCTAATTTCGGTCGCTACAGCTTTGATGTGGCTGATTTTGAAGAGTATCGCAATAAAGAAGATGGTCAGGTGAATCTGCGTGCCAGTTACAATGCTGAACTTTATGGTGATGCGACCACAGATATCGGCGTGTCATACCAGTATGGCGATATTGTGAATCTGGATACCCGTGACCGCGGTGATATGACCGCTTATGCGGTTCACGTACGTCATGTAGATGGCCCCATTGGCGTAGATCTGCAGTACACCGATTTTGATTATGACGTATCGGCGCCTGATGGTGTGCCAACTGACCGTATTGCCATGTCATCCTTTGATTCTGCTTTTTTGCAAACGGCTGAAGGAAAAAGCTATATCGCCAATCTGGCCTATACTATTCCGTATGAGTTTGACGCGATTTCAGAACTGAAATGCTACACCGAATACAGCCGGATTGAGTCTGATGTTGAAGCCGGACGCGACTCATCACAATGGGTAAATGGCTGTAGCTTTGGCTGGGAAAAACTGTTCGTGTACGTAGACAGCATTCACGGCAAAAATATGTGGTTCTCTGGCGGCCCGGGTGTCGGACTCGATTTAGGCGGCTTGCAGGATACTACACATCGCGTTAACGTAAACATAGGTCTGTATTTCTAAAAAAAAGAAAAAGGAAACACCATGAAACGAACGACACTGCTTTTAACTGCTTTATTGTTAGTGCCATTACCCAGCCTGGCTGACGCCTGGTTAAAACTGGATATCGCCACTGCTGAATACCCGCCGTACACATCGGAAGATATGAAGCATGAGGGCTATATTAATCACATCATCGAAGAAGCATTTTTAGAAGTGGGTGTCGTCGTGACGTACACGTCGATGCCATGGGAAGAAGCTAAAGAGGCGACACTGGCGGGCAAGTATGATGCGATGTCATACGCTAACTATGTACGGGAAAGAGAAAAAGACTTCTGGCATAGCGATCCGATGAGCGCCGAGAACCTGGTATTATATGCCAGCAAGAAGTCCGGCCTGACTCAGTGGAATTCCCTGTCTGACCTGGATAACTATAAAATGGGGATGACAGAAGGCTACCTGTTTACCGACGAACTGGCGACCTACCTGCGTGATGCTGATAATGTGGAAAAGCGTGATTCCGATTATGAAAATTTGCAGGCCCTGATTGACGGCGATATTGATGTATTTGCTATTGATGAGTTATCTGGCTGGTATTGGTTGCAACGTGAATTTGACAAAGATGAGCGGGCGCAGGTGGTGGAACTCACTCCGTCAATTGAAACCATGACTTCACACTTAATCATTCCGAAAAACAGTAAAGATGGTCGCTTGATTCTGGAATTGTTTAATAAAGGTCTGGAAGAGCTGAAACTGGATGGCAAGTTAAAACGGTACAAAAAACTGCTTAAAGACGGGTTTTATCAGCATCCTGATAAGCCGGTTAATTTTGACCGTCGTTAAACAGTAGCATTACTTGAAAACCGGCTTTAAAGCCGGTTTTTTATTGTCTGTAAAACCGGTATTCACAAACTAGCGAATTAATTGTTAATGATATACCTTGATATCTTCTGATTTTGCCAGTCTTCCTGACTATGCAGTTTGCCCCCACAGGCGTTTATCATGCCTACAGAAGCCAGGTTATGCTGGTGGCAGTGAATATGCACCGGGCGTATGTTCATTGAGCGGGCTTTTTCTATTGTGTAAGCCAACAGCAAAGTGCCTAGCCCACGACCGCGATAGCCAGGTCTGATCCCCAGACCGATATGTCCGCCGGCGTGCTGTAATGCCGGGGTGAGATGATGGCGCAGGTTGGCCACGCCAGCCAGTGTATCGTTACATATCAGCCAGAAAGTGGAATTGGGTACAAGGCCATCGGGCAACCCAATTCCGTCAGAATAACCGTTGAGACGTTCAATCAGAGCCGGAAAGTCCTCATGATTGAGGTCCATCGGCATCGGGTAACGTTCCTCATCACCCAGTTCTGTAATATAAGCGTTATAACATTGCTGAAATGCTTCAGTAGGGGGAATAACTCGAATATCCATGTAATCCTGATTCCACTTATTATTAGCCCGCGTGCTGGCTCAACCATCTGTCGAGGGCGTTTCCAAATGCCTGTTTTTCGGCTGCCGACAATGCCGCCGGCCCGCCTGTCTGGATTCCGCTGCTACGCAAGGTATCCATAAAGTCCCTGACATTGAGCCTGGATTTTATATTTTCCTTATCCAGTATCTCACCCCGGGGATTCAGCGCCAGGCATTGCTTGCTGATCACTTCGTCAGCTAAAGGAATATCACTGGTGACAACCAGATCACCGGGTTCACACCGGTTAACTATTTCGCTGTCTGCAACATCAAACCCTTTGGTGACCTGCACAAAACTCACGTATTTTGATGCTGGTGTGCGCAGCGCGTGGTTGGCCACCAGCACAACCTGCGTTTTTGTGCGTTGCGCCGCGCGAAATAAAATTTCTTTGATGGGCCCCGGACAGGCATCAGCATCTACCCAAATCGTCAACAGTCTTTCTCCTGAATAAGCAAACGATCAGCTTACACTATCCGGTAGAGGGTTGTTACCTTAATATGCATATTCATGCCAGCGTCAGTGTATAAAAACAACTGTTAGGATCGCACTGATACTGAGCAAAAGGCGGGCAGGAAACAAAGCCAGATTTTTCATATAAGCGGCGAGCGGGGGCGAAAAAATCCATGGTTCCTGTTTCCAGGCTCAGACGTGAGAGCCCACAAGAGTCGGCATGTTTTATCAGGTGCTGAAGCATAAAAGTGGCAACCCCTTTATTGCGTGCCTGTTGTGCCACCCGCATTGATTTTATCTCGCCGTGCGTTCTGGTCAGCTGCTTAATAGCGCAACAGCCAACCAGATCATCTTCAAGCCACACCGACCAGAACTGAATGTCAGGCTGTCGCAAACCGTCCAAATCAAGCGCATGCTTGCTCTCTGGCGGTGATACCGACTGCATGTCCTGAATATGTTGTTGAAGAAAGCGGGCAATGGTGTCGCCGCTAAGATCGTCTCGTATTATTTTCATCATTACCACCGGTCAGTGTAAAACAGCAGTGGCTATTATGGGTTAGTTTCCAGTGACCGGGGACGCTCTTTAGCGGCAGACGCCTGATAATCTCTACCCGACGCTAAACATATCAGGGCAGGGCACAGGTACATAATAATACCGTACAGCCCGGGAAATACTGCCAGCTCAGGCTGTTCAAGAATGCTCAGTGCAATCACCATAGCAAGCGCTGCATTTTGAATGCCCACCTCTATACACAAGGTCCGGCGAATGGTCAGCGTAAGCCTGCCCGCACGGCCACTGAACCAGCCGCACAGTGATGTAAGCAGACTGAGCAGCAGTGCTAGTCCAATTAACATAAAGCCGCTGTTTATCAGTAGTGACCATTCCCTTACAACCATTCCGACAATCAGCAGACCCAGAAAGATCAGGGAGAAACGCTGGAAACCAGGCTCCAGACGAGTTGCCTGAAGCGGCGTTAGATGTCGCATTGTCATCCCCAGCGCTACCGGGAATAAGGCCATCAGTAACAGGCCGGTGGTGATACCCGCCACGGATATAGCCTGGGTACTGGACGGAGAAAATAAAGTGTAACCCAGGCCGATCAGCAGCGGCGTAGTTATAATGCAAATCAGGGTGGACAGGGCTGTAAGCGTGACAGACAAGGCGGTATCTGCGCGCAGCAAATGACTCATCAGGTTCGACATAGTACCGCCGGGGCAGGCGGCTAGCAGCACTATTCCCATGGCCATCGCCGGTGACAGTCCGGCAAGGGTGATCGCCAGCGCGGCGCAGGCAATAGCAATAACCGGCATAACGATAATCTGACCCGCCAGGCCGGTCAATACGCAGCCCGGTTTTTTAATCAGGCGGGAAAAATCGGACAGGGTAAGAGATAAGCCGATCCCGAACATGATGCAGGCCAGACACAGCGGAAGTAAATAATCGGTCAGCACTGAAGCGGTCATTATGTCTGCCCTATGTGATTCTGATCAATTTAAAAAGCTGTCGTCTTCACTCAACAGTTTCTGGTACATCGGTTGAAAATTCCCCCAGGTCACTAAATCAGAGCCGTTCATTGCCCGGGTTTTTCGTGCCGTGGCCGGATCTATCAGGCGCACCGTGCCAGCAGCCTGAGCGAGTAGCTGACTATGGCAACAGCTATCGAGCATGACAAAATTTGCCGCCGCTGCGTCAACCGTTTTACCTGCTGTCAGCAGACCGTGATTCTGCAAAATAACCGCGCTGTTACCACTTAAAGCCTCAGCAATTAAGTCTCCTTCCTGAGTATCTGCTACAACGCCGTTAAATTCACTGAAAACACGGTGATTTTCAAAAAACATGCAGGCATCCTGTGAGATAGGCAGCAAAGGTTCGCCCAACGCGGCAAAGGCTCTGCCATAGGTGGTGTGTGAGTGTGCCACCGCGTTGATATCCGGGTGGGCCGCGTGAATGCGCGAATGGATCGCAAAAGCAGCATTATTGATAGGCGCGTGACCTTCAACAATGTCTCCGGCATGGGATACTCTGACCAGCGACGAGGCGGTGATCAGACCAAAATGCATGCCGACCGGGTTAACCCAGAATGTGTCAGGTTCGATACAGTCGCGCAAAGAAATATGTCCGGCCAGTCCTTCATCAAATCCATATTTTGAAAATAGCCGGAAAGCCCCGGCCAGACGTTGCTTTTCATATTGCTGCTGAGCTTGTTTATCAGGAAACTCAGGGATAGAGAACAGCGGAAACTTTTTTGCCCCAATAGTGAGTTTGTCAGCCAGATTATCTTGTTGCATATCACACCTTTAAATCTGTTTTTAAAGAAACTTCTCTGTACAGCTTAAACCGATCTGTGATAAATAATAGTGATTATTGTTAATGAATTGTAATAGATTCCATGCATAGTAAATTCGATCTTAACCTGTTCAATGTGCTGGTGGCCATTTACGAGCAAGGGTCAATTACCGCAGCCGCAAACCAATTGTGTCTGACCCAGCCGGCAGTCAGCCACGCACTTGGGCGACTCAGGGAGTCGCTGGGTGATCCGCTGTTTGAACGTCAGGGACGTCGAATGGTGCCAACCCGGCGTTGTCACACCATGCTCCCCAATGTACAAAAAGCGCTGGAAAGTTTATATGTAAGTGCCAGTCAGACCGAATCGGCTGACTTACGGTCGGTGACTCGTACCGTGAATCTGGGACTCAGAGATATCACTGAGTCGGCCTTGCTGCCACCGCTGCTTACACAGCTGCGTGACCATGCGCCTAAGGTACAGCTGCGAAGTACTCACGTTCCCATGGCTGATATCTCGCAAAAACTGGAAAAAGGCGAGCTGGATATTGCCATTGATGCGATGATGCCGGTTAACCATCATATTATGCAGATGCCGGTTCGCCAGGAGTCGTTTGTGTTATTGTGCCGGCCTGGCCACCCCATCGAAAAGCGCCCCGGCCTGAAAGCCTATATTCAAAGCCGGCATGTGCTGGTATCGGTGAAGCGCTCTGAGGTCAACCATGTCGATATGGCGCTGGCGCAGCAGGGTTACCGCCGTAATATTGCGCTTATCTGTGAGCATTATCTGGCCGCGGCACGGATCGCCAGTGAAAGTGATTATCTGCTGACCTTGCCACGGATATATCTGGAAGCCATTTTAAAGGTCGTGCCCTTATCAGTACTCCCGGTGCCAATGCCATTACCTTTATTGCCGGTACATATGTACTGGCACTGTGCCAACGACAAGGAGCCACTGCTGGAGAGTGTCCGGGAATGGCTGCTGAATATCTGTAACGGTCTTAATAACGAGCGGGCCGGACAGACATTTGATGCATTTGCTGCTGGTTAGGCATTGTTGGCGGGAGTGCGGTTAAGCTTCGCCAGTGCCAGACGTGTCTGTGCTTCAAGGGCCTGGTTTAATTTAAAGTGCTGCGGGCTCCAGCCGCTTAAAAAACGCTGAAAGTCAGCGCAGGCAAACGGATACAGCTCACGCCACTCGCGCTCAACCTCCTGCGCACTATACTGCGGCGCCAGCGCCTGTCTCAAAGCGTTAAAATAAGTATCTAAGCACCTGTCGAGACCATGAAGCTGGTCATCATCAGACAGGGCGCTGCCAATAAAGTACGCCAGATCCTGCACACCCGTGCCTCTGCCGGGATACTGAAAGTCCACTGCTGCCACCCGGGCTCCGTTGTCACTGAAACAAAAGTTAGCCACTTTGGCATCGCCATGAATCACGGTAGTGAACCGGGCCTGGGCCAGTGTCTGATGAATGGCGCCGGCCTGACGTTTCAGTTCGCCCTCGGGCATGGCTGCCCATTCCTGGCGACGGGTTGGCAGATGCCAGTAACTGCCCCATTGCCATAAACTGGCATCTTGGACGTCCATCAGGGCGGCGTGAAAACCGGCCAGATAGGCAATAACCGGCTGAGCCTGATCCAGCGTCAGGCTGGTATGGCGGGCGGTATAGCCCAGCACATCGAGGTCTTGCATGATAAGCAATCGCTGATGGTTATGCTTATCACTGGCAAGTAATGCCGGAACCGGACAATGAGTGAGTTTAGCCGGGTAATGCTGATAAAAATGATGCTCGATGGCATAGGAGTCAAGCTTACGCTGGTGACTGTCTGTGGTGTGCCAGCCTTTTGGGTGCTGTGGCCGGGCAGGGGGGCTGATTGCCTTGGCAACCAGATTGGTTTGTAATCTGGGCGAATAAAACCGGAAGCACTGGCCGTAGCCGCTCCATAAGGTTTGTAACAAATTAAAGTGGGTAATGTCCGGGTCGTGTAAAACCCGGCTTACCCACTGAACAAATTCGGGCTGAACATCAGACATAAACAGCGGGGTTATATTGCGCTGAAATGTCTGATGTCAGACATCCGGAGCGCCATGCTCCGGAAAAGGTACCGCTATTATGCCGCATCACTGCTTTGTGGCTTGGTCGGCGGCGCAGAAGCACTGGTATGGCTGTGAGCCAGCGTTGCCGTGCGTCCGGACACTGCCAGCGCAGGGCGACTGTCGTCCTCTTTGGCGGTGAGTGTCAGGTCACCAAAGGTGGCTTCTACCTGGGCAGGCAGGGCCATCGGATGAGACACATTCACTTTACCGCGACTACTTGCCGCCAGACTGTTCAACACCGCTTCAGCCACTGTTGTCGCTACCGCTTGTGAGACCTTATCAGTCTGTTTTGAAGCCGCTTCTGTTGTTACCGGGGCCGGCACTGGTGTTTCGGCTGGTGTCTCCACATCAGCATGGCTGGTTGTTTCACGACGTTGCTCCGCAACTTCCGGCTCGCTGACCTCGTCGGCTTTGGCTGCAGCCACGGTTGACTCTGGTGCAACAGATGCAGTCTGCTCTTCCAGCTCAATTTCAACCTGCTGAGGCTGACTCTGTTGCTCAACCCGTTGACCATCGGCGTGATACTTTTCCCGGGGTTTACGGGCTGGCTTGTCCTCTGCCTGAGGCATATCCAGAGCCAGTTCGTCCTGTTGAGCCTTAGCTGGCGAATCATCACTGACCGCGTTATCAGTCACTTGGTCAGCACTGGCAGACTCCGCCTGCTCAGTGAATGTATCAGCATCCAGTTTGGCAGGTGGCTCAACCGGCTCGGCAATCGTGTCTTTACGCTCTACCACAGGTTGGGCCGGAGTAACGTCACTGGCTGTCTCACTGGTGTCAGGCTGTGCAGAGTCATTCTCTTTGCGTTGAGCTTCAGTATTATCAGCTTCTTCGTTCCAGCCAACCGGTGCAGCCTTAATGGCCTGATCCGGCGTTTGCGCAATTGCTGCCTGACCTGCTTTAGACTGCTCGCCGCCACTAATAATTTCAGCGTTGCTGTCGTCTTCCTGCTGGCCCTGTTCTTTCTTACGACGCTGACCAGCAGCACGAACATGGCGTGGAGAACGACGACTACGTCCACGGCTGTTACCGTTATTGTCACGCTTGTTGTCATCCTGACCAGACTGTTCAGTGACTTCTGCGGTACCTTGATCAGAGACTTGCTCTGCAGGCTGCTCTTCTACTTTGTCGGCTTTTGGTGCAGCTTTTGGTTTTCTTGACGGCTTTTGCGCTTTGGTTTCTTTAGCAGCATCCTGTTCGGGCTGCTGAACACTAGCTTCAGTTGTCTGTGATGTCTGGGCCAGTTCAACCGGGCTACCATCTTTATTTACCCGCACACTACGACGCATATCGCGACGTTTACGACGCTCTGCCAGCTGTTTTTTCTTCGGCGGCTGCTGTTGGGTATCGGTGTTATCACCGGCCTGAACGGCAACGTCCTGATCCTGCTTTTGTTCTGGTTTGTCTTCTCTTGGCTTGCGTGGCTTTCTATTGCCCTGGCCAGATTTTTGGTTACCAGACTGACGTGGCTTATCGTCCTGATTGTTATCTGCACTGCGGTTATTGCCTTGTCCACGATTATCATCGCGCTCGCTGTGCTCGCCCTGAGATTTGCCGCGACGGTTGCGGTTATTGTTATTACGAGGTTTACGGTTGCGATTGTCGTTGTTGCGTGGCCGCTGCTCAGAAGTCGACTTCTTCTGCTCTGGTTCGGCCTTGGCTTCTTGCTGCTCGGTAGCAGGCGCGCCAAACAGGCTACTTAGCCATTTGGCAATCCGGCTGAACAGACCACCACCTGACTGCGCAGCAGGTTGCGTGCTGACTTCTGGTTTTGGCGGAACCACAGGGGCGGCATCTGGTGCTACCATGCCTTTAATCGCAGGCTCTTCACGCTTGGCTGGTGCCGCTGTTGGCTTGTCTGCCTCGGTGTCCGGAGTTTCAATCAGTTTTACATCGTAACTGACATCAGAGATAACTTCTTCGGGACGACGACGGGTCACTTCATAATGTGGCGTTTCAATATTCGCGTTAGGAATAATCAGCAGCGATACATTATAGCGTTTTTCAATCACATTGATGGATTTACGCTTTTCATTAAGCAGGTACGTGGCAACAGCCACAGGCAACTGTGCCTCAATCTGACCAGTGTTATCTTTAATCGCCTCTTCTTCGATAATACGCAGAATAGACAGTGCCAGAGACTCAGTACCACGAATGGTGCCATGCCCGGAACAGCGCGGACAGACCCGATGACTGGACTCACCCAGTGACGGACGCAGACGCTGACGGGACATTTCCAGCAGACCAAAGCGAGATATACGACCAAGCTGAACACGGGCGCGATCAGAACGCACCGCCTCTTTCAGACGATTTTCTACTTCGCGCTGATGGCGAACCGGCGTCATATCGATAAAGTCGATAACGACCAGCCCACCGGCATCACGCAAACGTAACTGGCGGGCAATCTCGTCAGCCGCTTCCAGATTAGTGTTTAGGGCCGTTTCTTCAATATCACCGCCTTTTGTTGCGCGGGCGGAGTTGATATCAATTGAGGTCAGTGCTTCGGTGGGGTCGATGACAATCGAGCCACCGGATGGCAGACGAACTTCACGCTGAAAAGCAGACTCAATCTGACTTTCAATCTGATAATGACTGAACAGCGGCACATCACCATCGTATTTTTTCACCCGGCTGGCAAAATCAGGGCGTACCAGTTGGATATGCTGTAAGGCCTGCTCATACACGGCGGTTTTATCCACCAGAATCTCACCAATGTCACGGCGCAGATAATCCCGGATAGCGCGTACGATAACATTACTTTCCTGGTGAATAAGAAAAGGCGCAGGGCGTTTGCCGGCTTCTTCGCTAATGGCATCCCAGTGTTTAAGCAGTACCCGCAGGTCCCATTCCAGTTCTTCATACGACTTGCCAACACCGGCAGTACGTACAATCAGGCCCATGCCATCAGGCAATTCTAGCTTGCTAAGCGCCTGTTTCAGGTCGGTCCGCTCATCGCCTTCAATACGACGGCTGATACCGCCCGCCCGGGGGTTGTTTGGCATCAGTACCAGGTAGCTGCCTGCCAGTGATAAAAATGTGGTTAGCGCAGCGCCTTTCTGACCTCGTTCTTCTTTGTCAATCTGAACAATGACTTCCTGACCTTCCTTGATCACATCTTTGATGTTTGGGCGGCCTTCAAATTTATAACCTTTAGGGAAGTAGGTGCGGGCAATTTCTTTTAGCGGGAGGAAACCATGACGTTCTGCGCCATAGTCAACAAAAGCAGCTTCCAGGCTGGGTTCAACACGGGTAATTTTGCCTTTATAAATATTGGCTTTTTTCTGCTCGTGTCCCGGGCTTTCGATATCCAAATCGTACAAACGTTGCCCGTCTACCAGGGCAACACGCAATTCTTCTTGCTGAATTGCATTAATTAACATTCTTTTCATTGTATCTAACTCTGTATTTATTACAGCCGTTCAGACACAAAATTAAACTGACATGTGCAAACCCTCGCCACGCTGGCTCACGGCAGTGTGGGGACTTTGTTGTAATGTCGCATTACCCGGGGTTGTACAAACCAGCGATACTGACATGCTGGTATTACTGTTACAAACCGGGTGTCGGGAACGACGACCCTTAACTTGTGCTAGTTTCTTTTCATTATTCCGACCTGTCATCACAGACGATCAGAATAATTGTCATTTCAATTCTGTATGGCTAAACGGCGAACTTTGTGTTTTTTGACAGGCCGCAATATTCAGGTGAGGGAAGGTTTTAGTACTACCTTGGCAGCTCACGTCAGGCAATGTTGTTTTCGTGCCGAATCATTGCAGCTGGTTCACTTACTTTTCAGTTCTTGCCATTTCAACAGCGCATGTATGATAAGCGCGATGAAACGCCTTGATTATCGCACCATAACCTGAAAATTAGCAAGGAAAGATAAGCAGGGAGATGCAGCTTTTTTACCAATAGCAGCCACACCCTTACCTACAGTGCAGAAATGAATATTCTTATGCATATTAACCTGTTGATTATTTGCTCTTTTTAATACTGCCGGAGAATTTTTTATGGCAGGCGGCTGAAGCAGTAGGTTAGCGCTGTAATTTCCTTTATACTTGGCGCCCTATGAATGAAGAAGCCCCATTAAAAGTCCGTTTTGTAACGGTGGACGCCGATCTGGCAGGTCAGCGTGTCGATAATTTTTTGCGTACCCAGCTAAAAGGCGTGCCAAAGAGCATGATTTACCGCATTTTGCGCAAGGGTGAGGTGCGTGTAAATAAAGGCCGGGTGAAACCCGAATACAAGCTCAAGGCCGATGACGTAGTCCGGGTACCGCCGGTCAGGGTCTCTGAGCAGACCGACAAACCCAATCCTAAATTGGAAAAAGTGGCATCGCTGGAAGCGCATATCCTGTACGAGGATGACCGCATAATGGTGATTAACAAGCCCTCCGGCATTGCGGTGCATGGCGGCAGCGGCCTGAGTTTTGGACTGATTGAAGGGTTGCGGGCCCTGCGGCCGGCGGCCGCTTTTCTGGAACTGGTACACCGGCTGGACCGGGATACCTCTGGGTGTATCCTGATTGCGAAAAAGCGCTCTGCGCTGCGTCATATGCACGAACAGCTCAGAAACGGGCAGATGGATAAGCGCTACCATGCGCTGGTTGCCGGCAGTTGGCCGCAAAACCGGTTTAAGGTGAAAGCGCCGCTGCGTAAAAATGTGCTGCAGTCCGGTGAACGTCTGGTGAGTGTCAGCGAGGATGGCAAGCCTTCTGAAACCCGGTATCGTATTTTACAGTCTTATACTGATGCCACGCTGCTTGAAGCGTCGCCGATTACCGGACGTACGCACCAGATCCGGGTCCATTGTCTGCATGCCGGCCACCCCATTGCCGGCGACACTAAATATGGTCAGGCAGAGTTTGATGCGCGGATGAAAAAAGCCGGACTAAGCCGTTTATTTCTGCATGCTGCCAGTATCAGTCTGCTGCATCCTAAAACCGAGCAGCCGGTGAAGTTTGAAGCGCCTCATGATGAGCAACTGGCACGCACGCTGGAGGCGTTGTCATGAAGCAGTATAAACTGGTTATTTTTGACTGGGACGGCACGGTGATGGACTCGGTTGGCAAAATTGTGCAGTGTATGCAAATCGCTGCCCGCCAGTGTGACCTGCCAGTACCTGATGCCGCCGCGGTGGGCAACATTATCGGCATCAGTCTGCACCCGGCAATAAAGATTCTGTTTAATCTGTCTGACGACGCTGCTGCTGATACGGTAGTGGCAGCGTACAAAGCCGCTTACCTTGAACAGGACGTGACACCTTGCCCGATGTTCGACGGAGCCGTGGATATGTTCGCGGCACTGCATCAGCAAGGTCTTACACTGGCTGTGGCAACAGGCAAAGCGCGCCGGGGTCTTGACAGAGCCTGGCGTAATACCGCTACCGGTCGGTTCTTCAGTGCCTCACGTACAGCGTGTGAAGCGCAGTCAAAGCCTTCCTCAGACATGCTGGAGCAGCTGTTGCGCGAAACCGGAGTGGATGTGTCTGACGCGGTCATGATTGGCGATACTGTGTATGACATGCAGATGGCCGAACACATTGGCATGGACCGGGTTGGTGTCACCTACGGAGTCCATGATTCCGCGCGTCTGCAGGCGCACAGTCCGGTTTATATTGCCGATTCAATAGAACAGCTGCATCAGTTTCTGGCCCGGGCTTAGTACGTAGCTTTACCGTGTTACCGGCACTCAGGCAATCTGTCAGACGCCGGTAGCCAGCGCCAGCAAATCTACCTTAAAGCCGGCCAGCAGATCACGAAGCAGCATCACCGGCAGACCTATCAGGGTGTTGGGGTCACGGCTGGTCACCCGGGAAAATAACAGTGCGCCACGACCTTCTGCCTTAAAGCTGCCGGCGCAGTCCAGTGGCTGCTCAGCATCCACATAGCGTGCTATCGCCTCATCGCTCAGCGGTAAAAAGTGCACGTCGACCGTTTCGGTGGCGCTGGCCATTTGCTGAGTCTGTGCTTTATACACTGCCACAGCGGTATAAAAGGTCACGACTTTACCGGCACACATTGCCAGCTGCTCGCGGGCCTTCTTCGGGGTGCCCGGTTTTCCCAGTTTATGCGCCACACCATCAATAGTGACCACCGCGACCTGATCTGAACCGATGGTGAGATGGTCAGGGTAAAGAGCAGCCACTTTTCTGGCTTTTTGCTCGGCCAGTCGCCTGGCCAGATTGGCCGGGGCTTCATCGTCAAGCGGGGTTTCGTCAATGTCCGGAGCAACTGCTTTAGCCTGAATACCGATGGCGGCCAGTTGAGCCTGGCGATAGGCTGATGAAGAAGCTAGCAGAAGTTTGCACATGATGGTGACCCGTTTGAATTTATGGCCGTACAGTGTAATGGGCTTTAGCAGGGTGTAAAGTATGGCAATCAGGCTAACAAGATTTTTTGCTACCGCCTGTATTAAACCTTTGACACGCAAGGGCTGAATCTATATTATTCGCGCCCTATGCAGAAAGTGAAATTACCTCATCAAGTCGACCCGGTTAAAAGTGCGGTTAAACGCTCTGATTATCAGGGAGTTATAGCCAGCAAAGATCTGGGGCGGTTGCTCGATGCAGTTGTCCGGTGTGATGACTGGGTGAACGCAGAAGTACAGTTTTCAAAAGACGCGCAGGGTCTTACTGTTTTTCACGGTCACTTGTCCACACAGGTATCACTTATCTGTCAGCGGTGTAATGGTGAATTTGACCATGCGTTAAATGTCGACTTTTGTTTCAGCCCGGTGCAGGGGTCCGATGAAATCGACACGTTACCCGAAGCTTACGATCCGGTAGAGGTCAACGACCATGGAGAAGTCAGTTTACTTCATTTATTTGAAGACGAATTGATTATCGCTTTACCGATTATACCCCTTCATGCAGAGGAGGAGTGTAATATCGGCAAAGATGATATGACATTTGGAAAGCTGGAACCGGAACAAGAGCGACCAAACCCTTTCGCGGTTTTGAAAGAACTTAAGCGAGACCAGGAGTAAGTTATGGCAGTACAACAAAATCGTAAAACGCGTTCTAAGCGCGGCATGCGTCGTTCACACGATGCATTGACAGGCGCGACTTTGTCTGTCGATTCAACGTCAGGTGAAACGCATCGTCGTCACCACGTGACGGCTGACGGTTACTACAAAGGCAAAAAAGTTATCGCTCGCTAAGCGAACGGTAATGCATTTTGTCTGAGCTAACCTTAGCGTTAGATATCATGGGGGGCGATCATGGTCCCCCAGTTATCCTTTCTGCCTGCATGCGGGCAATACAGCATCATGCTGACTTCAGATTTATCCTCTGCGGCGATCAGGCCGTTATCAATCCTTATTTAGCAAAACTTTCCGGTGCTCAGCAGGCACGAGTTCAGGTCATTCACTGTACCGAAGTCATTGAGATGACTGATTCACCTATTCAGGTTATCCGAAATAAGAAAGACGCGTCTATGCGTCGTGTCATTGAACTGGTCCGAAGTGGCGAAGCTGACGCCTGTGTCAGTGCTGGTAACACTGGGGCTCTGATGGCTCTGGCTTATTATCTGTTAAAAACCCTACACGGGGTTGACCGTCCCGCACTGGTATCTTTTATGCCCACAGCTGAACATCACAAAGTGTTGTTGCTGGACTTGGGCGCGAATGTGAACTGTACCTCTGATACCTTATTCCAGTATGCCGTAATGGGCGCGGTTTTAGCCGAAGCGATGACTGGCAAAAACCGTCCACGAGTTGCCTTGCTTAATGTGGGTGAAGAAGATATCAAAGGCAATGCACTGGTAAAAATGGCAGATCAGCAATTGCGGGCTGTGCCGGCACTGAATTATATCGGGTATGTGGAAGGGGACGATATCTTTACAGACCATGCTGATGTGGTGGTTACTGACGGATTCACCGGGAATGTGGCATTAAAATCCAGCGAAGGACTGGCTAAGCTGATTATCCATGAGGTAAAAAAGCAGTCAGAGCGAAACTGGGCGACTCGGATAATGGCACAAATTGCCTTACCATTGCTGAAATCCATCTATAACAGGATGAACCCCGACCAGTATAATGGTGCCAGTCTGATAGGATTGCGCGGCATTGTAGTTAAGAGTCACGGAAACGCTTCAGCCGACGCATTTTATTATGCGATTTTTCAGGCTATGCAGGAAGCGCGTTTACGTGTTCCGGAAAAAATAAAAACCAAAATAGAAACGGTTTTGTTGGAGCAACTTTGAGTAACTATTCAAGAATAATCGGGACGGGCAGTTATTACCCCAGCGAGGTGCGTACCAACGCAGATTTGGAAGCCATGGTAGATACCAGTGATGAGTGGATCACTGACCGTACCGGAATTAAAGAACGTCGCATTATTGGTGCTGACGAAACCGCTGCTACGATGGGCGCACAAGCCAGTCGCCACGCACTGGATGCCGCTGGCCTGAAAGCCTCAGACCTTGACATGATCGTGTGTGCCACCACTAGCGGTCGCTACGCACTACCGAGTACCGCCTGCGAGATCCAGCAAATTCTGGATATTGACGGTATTCCTGCCTTTGATGTAGCGGCGGCGTGTGCCGGTTGGTGTTATGCATTAAGTGTTGCCGATCAGTATGTAAAATCAGGAATGGCCAAACGCATTCTGGTGGTCGGTACCGACTGTCTGAGCCGGTTGATTGACCCGGCAGACCGGTCCATGGTGATCCTGTTTGGTGACGCCGCCGGCGCTGCCATTATCGAGGCCAGCGATGAGCCGGGTATATTATCTACCCATATTCAGGCTGCCGGCTCTTATAAAGACTTATTGTATGTGGGCAACCCGACTCGTGGTGACGAAGCGTCAGTGCATGAGAACTGGGGCGTCATGCGCGGCAATGAAGTTTTCAAAGTTGCGGTGACCAAGCTGTCAGAAATTGTTGAGCAAACGCTGGCAGCGAATAATATGGATAAGTCTGAGCTGGACTGGCTGGTGCCGCATCAGGCTAATTTCAGAATTATCAAAGCTACCGCGAAAAAATTAAATATGTCGCTGGATCAGGTTGTACTGACCTTGGAAAAGTATGGCAATACTTCAGCGGCAACAGTACCAACCGCACTGGATGCGGCGATTCGCGATGGCCGTATTAAGCGAGGACAGAATCTACTGCTGGAAGCGTTCGGCGGTGGTTTCGCCTGGGCCTCTGCACTGGTACGCTACTGATATCGTGCGCATTGGGCGCTAAATAGAGATAACAAGAAAGGATTGAACATGACTCGTACAGCCTTTGTATTCCCAGGTCAGGGCTCTCAAGCGCCTGGTATGCTGGGCGATTTAGCTGCTGATTTTCCGGTTATAACGGAAACCTTTCAGCAGGCTTCTGATGCATTAGGTTATGATTTGTGGGATTTGGTACAAAACGATACCGAAGGCAAACTGAACGAAACCCATATTACTCAGCCTGCGCTGCTGACCGCCAGTGTTGCTATCTGGCGTGTGCTGAATGAAAAGGGCGTGAAAGCTGACTATATGGCCGGTCACAGTCTGGGTGAATATTCTGCTTTAGTGTGTGCCGGTGTACTGGACTTTGCCGATGCAGTGAAGCTGGTTGAAGCACGGGGCAAATTTATGCAACAGGCGGTTCCGGCAGGCGCTGGCGCTATGTATGCCATTATTGGTCTGGACGATGCCACTATTGCTGATATTTGCCAGCAAACGGCGATCGCAACCGGTGATGTGGTTGCTCCGGTGAATTATAATTCGCCCGGCCAGGTGGTCATTGCAGGCGAGAAAAATGCCACTGAGCAAGCCGGTAACGCATGTAAAGAAGCCGGTGCTAAGCGTGCTTTACCCCTGCCGGTCAGCGTACCTTCACACTGTGAACTTATGCGTCCGGCGGCTGACCAACTGGAAGAAGCTTTGGCAAGCATTACGCTAAACGCACCGACCACCGCAGTTATCAACAATGTTGATGTGAAGGCTGAGGATGATCCTGCACGCATTCGCGATGCCCTGATTCGTCAGCTTTACTGCCCGGTGCAGTGGACTGCCAGTGTTGAAACACTGGCCAGTGAAGGCATACAAAATGTGCTGGAAATTGGCCCCGGTAAAGTACTGACGGGCCTTATTAAGCGCATTGATAAGTCGTTAACTGCCTCAGCAGTAAATACTGTTGATAGCATTAACGCGCTATAACAAACACGGATAACAAAGGTTTAACTATGTTTCAGTTAACTGAAAAAGTAGCATTGGTGACCGGTGCCAGCCGTGGTATCGGAAAGGCGATTGCTTTACAACTGGCCCAGCTTGGTGCCACTGTTGTGGGGACAGCTACCAGTGCCAAGGGCGCTGATGCAATCAGCGACTACCTGCAGGAATTTGGTGGTAAGGGCTTATGCCTGAATGTCACTGACAAAGATTCACTGGAAGCAGGTTTAAAACAGATTAAGGATGACTTCGGCGGCGTGGATATTCTGGTTAATAATGCCGGTATAACCCGCGATAATCTGCTCATGCGTATGAAAGATGACGAATGGCAGGACATCATCGATACCAACCTGACCTCAATTTTCAACTTGTCGAAAGCCGTTTTACGGGGCATGATGAAAAAAAGACATGGACGGATCGTTAACGTTGGGTCTGTAGTGGGCAGCTCGGGCAATGCCGGTCAGGCAAACTATGCTGCTGCAAAGGCCGGTGTGATTGGTTTCAGTAAGTCAATGGCCCGTGAAGTTGCTTCACGTGGCATCACGGTCAACGTGGTGGCGCCAGGATTTATTGATACCGACATGACTAAAGCGTTAAACGATGAGCAGCGGGAAGCTATCTTCAAAGATATTCCAGCCGATCGTTTAGGTAAACCAGAAGAAATTGCTGCCACTGTGGCCTTCCTGGTCAGTGACAATGCAGCATACATCACTGGTGAAACTATCCATGTTAATGGTGGTATGTACATGAACTAAATGCGTATAATACGCATTTTGTCAGGGTGCAGGGTTGCTTTTTGTCAGCTCAGCATGTAAAAAAATTGTTTATCAGACTTTGGGGCGTCGCTGGTTAGACCAGAAAATTTGTTTGGTCTGATGCTTGCAAGCATGAGTCTTGCAAAATAAACTAGCGGCACTTTTTATATCTAGTTACGTTAAGGGAAACCTAGAATTATGAGTAACATCGAAGAGCGCGTAAAGAAAATCATCATTGAACAGCTTGGCGTGAAAGAAGAAGAAGTAAAACCAGAAGCATCATTCGTTGACGATTTAGGCGCTGATTCTCTGGACACTGTTGAGCTGGTAATGGCTCTGGAAGAAGAATTCGACACAGAAATTCCAGACGAAGAAGCAGAGAAGATCACCACTGTTCAATCTGCTGTTGATTACATCAACGCGAACAAAGACGCGTAAGTCTCTTTATTAGCAAAACGGCTCACCACGAGCCGTTTTCTATTTTCCTTCCTTAGTTCCAATGCGAGGGCTTTTTGTGACAAAACGTCGCGTAGTGGTTACTGGTCTTGGCATGTTATCCCCGCTGGCTCAGTCTGTTGACGAAACCTGGACCCGCTTGCTGAAAGGCGAAAGCGGTATTGGTGAGATAACGTTGTTTGACTGCAGTAACTATTCGACTCGTTTTGCCGGTCAGGTTGATAACTTTGACCCGCAAGAGTACATCGATAAAAAAGAAGCAAAAAAGATGGACCGGTTTATTCAGCTAGGTATTGCCGCTGGTAAACAGGCCTTGGCAGATTCTGGTTTAGCGATTAATGCTGATAACGCGCATCGTGTCGGTGTGGCCATCGGCTCAGGCATCGGAGGCCTGGAACAAATCGAACAGAATCATCTTAAATTGCTGAACAGTGGACCAAAGCGGGTATCTCCGTTTTTTGTACCTTCCACTATTACCAATATGATTTCAGGTTTCCTGTCGATCATGGAAGGCCTGAAAGGACCCAATTTAAATGTTGTGACCGCTTGTACAACGGGCGTTCATAATCTGGGTATTGCTGCCCGTACCATTGCCTATGGCGACGCTGATGCGATGCTGGCCGGTGGTGCTGAAGCGTCTATTACCCCGTTAGGTATTGCTGGCTTTGCGTCAGCCCGGGCGTTGTCTTCGCGTAATGATAACCCGCAGGCGGCAAGTCGTCCGTGGGATAAAGACCGCGATGGCTTTGTGATGGGTGAAGGCGCTGGTGTGGTGATGCTTGAAGAGTACGAAGCAGCTAAAGCACGTGGCGCGACCATTTATGGCGAGCTAATTGGCTTTGGTATGAGCGGCGATGCTTATCACATGACTTCACCGCCTGAAGATGGCGAAGGGGCTGCGTCAGCGATGCAAAACGCATTGCGTGATGCAGGCCTGGATGGTACCGAGATTGGTTATATTAATGCCCACGGTACTTCTACGCCAGCCGGCGATAAAGCCGAAGTCGCCGCCGTGAAGCGGGTATTCGGTGATCATGCCTACAATTTGATGGTGGGCTCGACAAAATCCATGACCGGCCACCTGTTAGGTGCGGCAGGATCCGTTGAAGCAATTTTCACGATTCTGGCGCTGCGCGACAAAGTAGCACCACCGACGATTAATCTGGATGAACCCGGCGAAGGCTGTGATCTGGACTTTATTGCTCATCAGGCAAAATCGTTTGAATCACCCTACGCCTTGTGTAATTCCTTTGGCTTCGGTGGCACTAACGGCTCACTGATCTTCAAGCGAATCTAACTTAGAATTTGCGATAAAAAAGCAGCATTACGCTGCTTTTTTTGTTTCTTGCTGCTTTCCTCTTCAAATGATCCTCTGGCGCTTTAATCAGATAGGGTCAGTGCTATGCCGGCGCCGGCCGGATTGTTATACTTGCTGCCCAATTAATGAAATTACACGGAGCGTGGTATACCGGTGAGTGAATTTTCCCTTAATGACCGGGTTGCCAATTATGGTGACGGGCTGTTTACCACCATGACTGTCAGTCACGGTCGGGTTGCCTTATTTGAGCGTCATCGCAAACGGTTACTGCACGATGCCCAACAATTGGGGATCTCGCTGGATAATGACGTGCTGGTCGATGCGATACGCCAGCATGCTGTATCGATGGAGCAGGGAACGCTGAAACTTCTTATCAGTGCCGGTGAGGGCGGACGCGGTTATGCCCGGGGTAACGGACAGCCGTCGTTACACTTTTCAGTACATGCGCTGCCGGCGCATTACGCGCAATGGCGTGAACAGGGGATCAGGGTGGGAGTCAGCCCGGTAAGCCTGGCTCGGCAGCCGTTACTGGCTGGTCTTAAGCATGCCAATCGTCTGGAGCAGGTGCTCATCAAGCAGCAGATGGCCACACAGCATGTTGACGATGTGCTGGTTACTGATACTGCCGGGAATATGATTGAAGCCAGTGCCGCTAATGTATTTTGGTGTGAAAAAGGCCGCTGGGTGACGCCGGATGTTAGCCAGTGTGGTGTGGCCGGTGTCATGCGTAGTTTTGTCACAGAGCGTCTGGCAGCGCAGCAATGCCCGGTCAGTGTGACAGAACAACCCATGCCTGCGGCGCAGCACATCGAGGCCATGTTTTTCACCAATGCACTGATGCAGATTGTACCGGTGCGGGATTTACATGCAGACACGCAGGTCGGTTTGAGAATGGAACCGGTAAAACAGATAGCGCAACAACTACGCGCAGATTATGAGCAGGAATATGACACGTATTAAAGTGCTGGTGTTAACCCTTATCGGGGTTGTTGTATTGTCGGCCGGCGCTGTTGCCTGGTACTGGCAGCATCAGGTGAATGCCCCTTTACGCTTATCTGAACCGACACTGTTTACCGTGCCTGACGGGGCCTCAGGTCATCGCGTGATGGCCGCGTTACGACAGCAGCAACTCACCGAAGTTGGGAAGCTGAGCGGTAAGATCTGGCTCAAAGTTGGGGTGGATAATCACAGTCTGCGCGCCGGTACTTATGAATTGCATCCCGGTATGACCCTGCAGGACGCTTTTCGCAAAATCAGCCGTGGCGATGAGTATCAGTTTACGATCAGTCTTATCGACGGTCTGACTTTTAAACAGTGGCTGAAACGACTCAAAGATCATGAACACATCGAGTTTGATCTCAATGAGGAAAAGCTCAGTGCCTTAAAGGCGCAGTGGCCCTGGCCGCCGGCAAATGGGCTGACCTCACTGGAAGGGATGTTCTTAGCTGATACCTATCATTTTACCGACCAAACCAAAGCCAGTATTATTTTGCAGCGCGCTATGCAGGCCTTACAGCGCTTTGTAGACAAACACTGGCCGCAACGAGCCGCTGGCGGACCACTGGATAATCAGTATGACGCACTGATTTTAGCCTCGATCATTGAAAAGGAAACCGCGGTGCCGGCGGAGCGGGCCAGAATAGCCGGGGTGTTTATCAACCGGCTTAATACCCGTATGCGCCTGCAAACCGACCCAACCGTCATTTACGGGATAGGCAGCGACTATGATGGCAATATCACCCGGGCCCATTTACGACAGAAAACCGCTTACAATACCTATGTTATTAGAGGACTGCCGCCCACCCCCATAGCGATGGCAGGACGCCCGGCGATTCTGGCTGCGTTGAAGCCAGCCCAGACCGAAGATTTATATTTTGTGGCCCGTGGTGACGGGTCTCATCAGTTTTCCCGCACTCTGGCCGAGCATAATCAGGCCGTGCGGAAATACCAGTTAAACCAGTAATCAATGGCAGACAATATGCGCGGTAAATTTATTGTAGTGGAAGGCCTGGAAGGGGCGGGAAAAAGCTCTGTGATTCAGCTTGTGGTAGAGGCCCTCGAAGCCGCCGGTAAAACGGTGGTGACCACCCGTGAACCCGGTGGTACCCCCATGGCTGAATCTATTCGGGAGTGCGTGAAGCACCCCTGGGAAGAACAGGTCGCCGAAGAAACCGAACTGATGCTGATGTATGCCGCCCGCCGCCAGTTACTGGTGAATCGTATCTTTCCTGCGCTGGAGCAGGGACAGTGGGTTGTGGGTGACCGGCATGAATTATCGTCGCTGGCTTATCAGGGCGGTGGCCGTAAGATTAATCAGGCCACCATGCAGGCGTTAAGTGATATTACTTTGCAGGGGTTTACCCCGGATTTAACCCTGTATCTGGATGTGGACCCGCAAACCGGGCTGGAGCGCGCCCGGGGGCGTGGTGAGCTGGATCGGATTGAACTATCTGGACTGGCCTTTTTCGAGCGCACCCGGGCTCGCTATCTGGAACTGGCCGCACGGGATGAGCGCATCATCACGATTGATGCAAACCAGCCAATGGCACAAGTTCATCAGGCTGTCAGTGCACAGCTTCAGGCGTATATCCGATGAGTGTGTTGCCCTGGTTTACACCAATATACCAGCATCTGACCGGACGGTTGCTGGCCAGTAAGCTGCACCATGGCTTACTGCTGACCGGCCCGGCCGGTATTGGTAAAGATCTGCTGGCCGGCGAACTGGCCAAAACCCTGCTATGCCGGCAGGTTGATGAGATGGGCTACTGTGGACAGTGTCACAGCTGCCAGGTATTTGAAGCTGGTACTCACCCTGACTTTATTTCGCTGGTCAGTGAAAAGCAGCTTGGCGTGGATAAGGTTCGTGAAGGTATTACCTCGCTAAGTGCCACGGCGCAATTTAGTGGCAACAAGGTGCTGATGATCCCGGAAGCAGACAAAATGACAGAATCTGCCGCCAACGCCCTGTTGAAAACACTCGAAGAACCCACACCTAATACGTTTCTGCTGTTAATAACCGATCGTCCGCAGCAGCTTCTTGCAACGATTATCAGTCGGTGTGAAAAACATGTGCTGGCCAGGCCGTCTTCTGAGATGGCTCTGCAATGGTTGCAGCAACAAGGCGTTCATGATGCCACTGAAGCACTGCTGCACGCGTACAGTGATGCGCCGCTGGATTTAAAAGCGGCGCTGGAGCAGGGCGATGGGCTGAGTTATCGGGAGTATGCCGACGGACTGGATAATTTACTCGCCGGGCAGGTTGATGCGGTGACCCTGGCAACCCAGTGGCAGGACAGTGCAGGGCGGGTTGTTGGGTGGTTGCAGCAGTTTGCCAGAGCGCAGTACACAGAAACCCTGCAAACAGAGCATTTTCATCTGTTTGAAGCCTGTAGTCAGGTGCAAAGAACCCTGCTCAATCCCGGGGTAAATAAAATTATGCTCCTGAGCAGCTTGCTGGCTGAAGTAAAGCGACCGGTAAAACCCTGAATTTTTAAAGCGATTAATCAACACGAGGCTATTTTGTTTGTAGATTCCCATTGTCATCTTGACCGGCTTAAATTAGAAGACGGCAGCCTTGCCGATACACTGGATTTTGCCCGTAATCGTGGTGTAGAACATTTTTTATGTGTCAGTGTCTCTGTGAAAGAGTTTGATGCGATGTACGACACTGTCAGACAGTTTGATGATGTATCAGTATCCTGCGGTGTTCACCCGTTACATCAGGAAGATGCCTGCACCTATGAACAACTGTTGGAAAAAGCCTCTCGTCCTGAAGTGGTCGCCATTGGCGAAACCGGATTGGATTATTTTTACAGCGCCGAAACAAAAGAGGTTCAGCTGCAGTCATTTATTGATCATATTAAGGTTGCCAATGCGCTGCAAAAACCGCTGATTATCCATACCCGGGATGCGCGCCAGGATACGCTGGATTTACTGAGGGAACACAAGGCGCCTGGTGTGAAGGGTGTGTTGCACTGCTTTACTGAGTCGCTGGAGATGGCGCAGGCCGCGATGGAAATGGACTTTTACATTTCTATTTCCGGTATTGTTACGTTCAATTCTGCCCAGGAACTCCGTGACGTAGTGAAAGCCGTGCCTCTTGAACGGTTACTTATTGAAACGGATTCGCCGTGGCTGGCACCGGTGCCACATCGTGGTAAACAAAACCAGCCTGGGTATGTGGTGGAGGTTGCTGAATATATTGCAGATCTTAAAGGTATCAGCGTAGATGAGCTGGCTCGCATCACCACAGACAATTTTTATACCCTGTTTGATCAGGTTAAATCACAGCACTAGCAGGATACGGTATGCCAGCGTGGAAACAACGTTTATCTAAGAGTCTTCATCAGGCCAGAAGCATGCCTGAGAGTCGCTATTTTCAGCTGGCAACCGTCACTAATGATGTCTTGCCGGCCAACCGCACAGTGGTATTTCGTTATATGGATGATGATGACCTGGCGCTGGCGATTATTGCCGATACCCGGTCAGCAAAATGGCAGGAACTGCAGTTACAGCCGCAGGCAGAAATTTGCTGGTACTTTTCTAAAAGCAGGGAACAATACCGGTTCACAGCGGAAGCGCGGTTACATACCATGGAAGATAAGCCTGAGCTGATCGCACAGCAGTGGGAGCGCTTGTCTGAAACGGGTCGCAAACAGTATTTCTGGGGAACGCCGGGCGCTGCTCGTAATAATGCTGCGCCCCTGCGGGTCTTAGATGATATGAGCCAGCCGCCAGCCCATTTTTGTGTAATTAAATTTCATGTCAGTGCTGTGGATTACCTGTCTTTGCAGGGGAATCCGCAGTTTCGTGAAAAACACTGGATGGACGAGCAGGGCAACTGGGTGTCACAGCCGGTGATACCCTGATAAATAATGATACTGACACTGCGTCGCAAGCCGGTGTCAGCGTACAGACACACTGTCAGAATAACTGTCTATATCCTGGGAGACAGGCGTTACTATCTGCTTGCCGTTACCTGTTCGGCATCCTGTCTTTATTTGTCCTGCTTATCGTTCAGACGCTTACCCGCCATCAGTCCGATAACAAATATAATGAAAATGACTACGCCAAATGTGATCAGTATGTTGATGATCATGCCCATGAAATGTCCCTGTCATTAGCTATAGAGCACTCAGAGTACTGCTTTACCCTTCAACACACAAGTCAGGGGGGCCGGTTTGCAATGGTCTCAGCCATGAACTTTAAATCAGGCTGACGTAGAGGTTTTGCTGTCATAAACCCAAATGTAGCTGTCCGGATAATAGTGTTAATTTAATAAATCAACTTTGTTTATTTATTCCTTTGTATAGCGTACTCTATCCGCAAGACTGAATCTGTTACCGCCCCGCGATATAAAGCTTTTAGGGGATGCCGGCCCGTTGAACTGGCTGACTGATATACGGTAACAACCGGAGAAATAAGCAATGAAAACAGTAATAGCCACAATCACCGCCCTGGACGGACAGGAAGCATTTTTAGCCGCTCTGTTAGAAAAGCTGGCTCAGCAAGTGCGCCAGGAGCCGGGTAACGAAGACTTTCTGGTTTATCAGGACTCCAGCAAGCCCGCCTGCTTTACGATTGTGGAAAATTATACCGACGAGGCTGCCTTTCAGGCACATATCAACACGCCCCATTGTTTCAGTTTTAACAATGCGCTGAAAACCGTAGCGGTAGGGGGTAAATCAACGGTTGAATTTTTTGACAGCGTAGGCAACCCGCACTTTGCGCATGCGAATGTTCGCGGTATTGATCATGTTGGTTTGTGTGTACCTGATATGGAAAAGGCTACCACCTTTTTTGCCCAGGCATTTGGCGCCCGCATTGTTTATGATGTGCAGTCACCACGCGACCCGGCGATGGCGGGTAAGGCTGTGGAAAATCAGCTGGGAATTCCAGAAGGCGCAAAGATCACCCACATGCGTCTGTTACGCATCGGTAATGGTGCCACGCTTGAGCTGTTTACCTTTTGCGATACAGCCCAGCGTGATGCCGCAGCACTGAACGACTATGGCTTAAACCATCTGGCGTTATATGTTGATGATATTCACCAGGTGGCTACCCAGATGGAAGCCGCTGGTGCCAGTCTGCTGTCACAGGTGCACCCGCTGGCAGGTGTGGAAGAAAGTCAGAATAATGCCGGGGTATACGGCAAAGCCCCGTGGGGAACGCTGATAGAGCTTATTACCACCCCCGATGGGATAGACTACGCGCCTGAAACTACCATTCGCCGGTGGAAACCTTCAAGAAGTGACGCCGACAACTCACCGGTGGACAACAGCAACCGTAGTCTGGAAGCCTCAGCAAAATTAACCGAAGCGGGTGTTATCAAGATGACAATGTTCCTTAAACGTAAACAGGGCATGTCTCATGAAGCTTTCGTGGAACATCACAGTACCCGACACGCAACGCTGTTTCGTCAGATTCCGGGGGTCAAAGACCATGTACTGCGTTATATTCAAACGCATCCCAAAGGGACTGATGTTATCGCGACGGACAATGCAGAATATGATGGTACGGCTGAAATCTGGTTTAAATCAGAATCATCCTTACAACAGGTTATGGAATCGGAATTTTACCAAAGCACAGTTTACGAAGATGAAAAGACCTTTATTGATCATGACAACACCCTGATTCAAATCGGATCTCAGCTCAATATTATTCAGTAAGTCCTGATGGGGGGAGAGCGCAGTCACTGGCTCTCACCGCTGATAACTGTGGTTATGAGTCACCTGCTGAGGCAGCGTGACGGAAAGCTGGTCCGCTAAAAGATGACTCACTCATATCCGGCGGCAGGTAGGCATGATCATTACTGTTTATCCGGCCTTGTACGGTGCTGATAACGGTATAGGCACGACCTGGTCGTGTCCCTTCTATTTTTAAATTCCCGGATTGCGCTGAAACCTGCTCTACAGTTAAGTGTCCGATATTCTGCTTCGCCGTCCATCATGCCATCTTGAGAAGTCCGTCTTCAGCGAGTTAGGTGGTACTGGCTTGCGCGCTACTTACGGCCAGTAACACATTGACTGATAAAAAATAATACGCGTAAACCCTTCTTTGTTGAGGGGGAGTGTCTATATAAGACGGGCCACCCCGGCGTATTTATATCGGCTGCACAACAGTGTCTGCCTGATAACAGACAATGTTGTGCAACAATAACCTGCTATCTGTTGTCAGCAGTGCTCCCGGATTGAATCTGACTCAGTGACTGCTTTGCTGTAAGGCCGCAAGGGTGGTTACAGCACTGACATTTTGTAGCATCCGTAATGTTTGTGAATGATCTTCATCGCTGGCTGCTGCACAGCAATCATCAATGACAGTGCAGGTAAAATCCCGGTCGTGAGCATCGCGAACCAGTGACTGGACAGCCATATCGGTAGCGACGCCGGCCACCAGTATGTGTTTGGTACCCAGACTGGATAGTGTGGCCGCCAGGTCGGTATTGTAAAATCCGCTGACCCGGCGTTTAGTGATCTGCTTTTCTGTTGCTTCGGGGGTTACCTGCTCATGAAACTGGCTGCCCCAGTCACCTTCCCGGGCAAGTTCATTCTTTTTGGCCGGACCAAACAGGGGAGAGTGTGGCGGATGTTCCAGATAGGCAGGGGAAAATGCTAACCCGATATGAATGACAGGGACAGAGCTGGCTCTGGCCCAGCTTATCAGACTGGCTACCTTGTCCAGAGTGTGGTGACGCTGATTAAACGCTGCATACCCTTTGGCAGCCATTTTGCCTTTTTCGTGAATAATGTCATTGATAAAATCTACAACAATAAGTGCTTTTTTCATCGTGTCTCCATCTTCGAAAATCTGTAAAGGTACAGGTTATATCCACGCGCTGCCAAATCTGTTCACGGTGATTCGCTCAACCACCATTCTGTTAAGTCGGTTGGTTTAACGCATTGTTTGAAAAAGACGAACCGGCGTTTTTAAGGCACAGTACCGGCTCACATTGTTAAACAAGGCAGCAGCATGACAAGCCAGCCATTTTATTCCACTATTTATTTGTCGCATGGCGGTGGTCCCTTACCATTGCTAGAAGATAAAAGGCACACAGCACTGGTTCAACAGCTTAAACAGATCGCCAAACAAAGCCGCAAGCCGGATGTGATTGTGCTGGTTAGTGCGCACTGGGAGGACAGTCAGTTTCAGGTTATGAGTCAGACAGCGCCAGCTTTATTTTACGATTATCACGGATTTCCTGCCGAAGCTTACAGCCTGACGTATCCGGCACCAGGCTCACCCGCGCTGGCCAGCACCATTATTAACGCACTAACAGAGGCGGGGATGGCAGCTGGCAAGGAAACCCGGCGTGGGTTTGACCACGGGATGTTTGTGCCGCTGTCGATAATGTATCCTGAAGCGGATATTCCGGTGGTTCAGATATCTTTGCAGCAAAGTTTGCATGCCGCTCAGCATATTCAGTTAGGTCAGATACTGGCGCGGTGTTTACCTGCCAATACTCAGTTAATTGGCTCAGGGTTTTCGTTTCATAACATGGCGTCATTCAAACGTGTGGATGGGGATGATCATGAAATGAACGCTGCATTTCAAGACTGGCTGGTGGATACTATTGCAGGTGAAAAAGTATGTGCAACGGATCGGCAGCAAAAGCTGGAGCAATGGAAACAGGCACCTTATGCTCGCTATTGTCACCCCAGAGAAGAACATCTCATTCCGTTACACACGTGCTTTGGGCGTGAAATGCGAAAGGCGGACCAGTACTACCAGTCAATGGTGCTGGATAAACTGGCCACGACCTTTGTGTGGCAAGAAACCTGACTCAGGTCCGTTGTCTTGCCGGCAACTGTTACTGAATGACTGATTTTAGCGGCTGATCCCCTTTAAATAACCCGTAAATTCGCTGATGAGCTTTAGGATTATCTACGCTGTAGACAATCGCGGTCGCCACATCTTCACGAGGAATCTTACGTGCCTCTTTATCGCCGGGCATTAACTCCTGAACTTGTTCAGTGCCGGGTTCATCAGTTAGCGAACCCGGGCGCAAAATAGTGTAAGTCAGGCCGCTTTGTTTCAGGTGTTCATCGGCCATGTGTTTAGCGACCAGATAAGGTTTCAGCGGTGAGTCAATGGCGTCAGGGTCATCTGAGCCCACTGAGCTAACCATGATAAACTGCGAAATACCGGCTGCTTTGCTATATTCGACAGCATTGCGCGCCGCCCACAGATCTATAAGTAATGTTTTGTCCGGGCCGGTGCTGGCACCAGAGCCTGCGCTGAAGACGACGGTGTCACAGCCTTTCAGCGCTGCAGAAAAATCACTTTCCAGGTCACCCTCAAATACAGAAAGATTGTCGTCATTCAGATCATCAATTTTGCTCTTATCCCGCACCAGAGCGGTGACTGCATGTCCTGCGGTAAGAAGTTTCTGTACTGCCTGTTTGCCAATTTGCCCGCTGGCGCCGATAACTAAAACACTGCTCATAATAAGCTCCGTTGATTTAAGATTGTGTGCTTTGTTCGCAGGGCAGTGCCAGCAGGATCAAGAAAAGAGACAGGTTGCCACTAGCGGTCAGATAGTTGAGATAAGCAGCAGTTCAATAGCATATTAAACCATGTTGTTTGTAACCGGACATGTAACAGAGTGAAACAGTGCGTTTCAGTTTGTTACCCGGGGGTTGGCAGGTAAGGGAATGCTCGGGTATAACTGTGCCGACGCTATCAAAGGACTGATTGAAGTGTTGCACGTTGCTTATTGTCCTTTTGATACAAGCGACATGTTTCGACATTGCGTTCCTGTCTTGGCGTAAGTACTAATGTCGTACTTACGCCTTTTTTTACGACAACAGTTTTATGGTAGCAGGCGCTGACAGCATTGTTTAAACTTTTTATTGCTGGCGCAGGGACACGGATCGTTTCGGCCAATTTTCTGATAACCAGTATCGTCATGCATCATACCGTCGGTGTATTTCCACCGGCCAGCCTCGACAATAAAGTTTGATGTTTCATGCATAAGCCCGACTTTTTTGTTGTCAAAATACCAGGCCTTAAACTCAACCTTGTCTGACGCCGAATGGGGAATGACATTAAGGGCAAACCAGCGAGTACCAGCAGCACTTTGAGCAATATCTTCCACCGTTAGTTGTTCTTTATACACCTGAGCATAAGTATCAACAATATAGCCATAATGGGCAGTGCAATAAGCCGAAAAACGTGAGCGCATCAGCTTTTCCGCTGTTTCCGGCACAGCGCTACCAGTAATGAAGGGCTCACAACACTCGCGGTAGGGTGTTTTACTACAACAGTAACAATTCATAGAACACTTGGGGGACTGACTAAAGCCCTGATCTTATCGCTACCGGCGACAGATTACCAAGGCCCTACCACCAAATTCTGCTTAGCTTCGCTGGTAACGGTGATATTAATCAGAGAAACCCCTTTTTGTTTACATAAAACAGCCACGTTCTGCATTTCTTTCGTGGTCAGCGACAAATTTTCTACATAGATCGTGGCACATTGCCCACAGATTACCAGCCGTGAAATCCACAGGGCCAGTTTTTCACAGGCTGGCTTCTGAATACGAATGCCATCTTCCACACTTTTTGAAAATACCAGTGAGTCGGCCAGCAGATAGCGCCAGGCCCGCGGGGCGGGTTGTGGTACTACGCCGCTATCAAGAGGAAGTGGCAGCTGAAAAGAATTAGTGTGCGTATTCATAATGATTCCCTGTTACTGTTTGTTTATACAGTGTATGTGTATACAGTATAAAGATATTCAAGTAAGGTCAAGTCGCTGGTTAATAAATGTTCGATGTATTTTAGTAAGCGTATGTTTTTGATGGGTTTATTGTTTTTTGTGGGCGAGCCTATTGCATACAGGCATACAGGCATACAGGCATACAGGCATACAGGCATACAGGTATACAGGTATACAGGTATACAAGAATTTTGCAGAAAGCCACGTTGATGCGGGTCGATAAGAGCCAGTGCGTTAATCAACAAAATGACCGGTGAGCAGGGGGCATAAAAAATGCAGAATAAAAATGCAGAATAGTTTAATGAACTATTGTGAACAAAAAACAGTCAATTCTTATACTAAAGTATAGGTGAAATTTTAGCCAATAGAGCAGAGTATACAAACACTGTTAATATTGATGCGCTGCTGAACAAGCTTCGGGAAGTCGTACATCGGTTTGCAAATAACTGCTGAGTTTGCTTCGTTACTCTACTTTCATATTATCAGGAGTAAGTAAAAAGACATGGACAAGTTGCAACCTCTGGCGAATCCGTTCATTAAAGAAGGCGGATTCACCCGCCTCGCGCTGGATCATATGCCTAACCAGATTTTCTGGAAAGATCTGAACCTTCACTACCTTGGCTGCAATAAAGCATTTGCTGAGGTTGTCGGTCTTTCGTGTACCGATGATGTGGTTGGAAAAAGTGACTATGATTTTCTGCGTGATACCAGCATGGCTCATCGGTACCGGGAGGATGATCAGCGAGTGATTGACACCGGCATCCCGATTATCGATCGGATAGAGCACTATGATGATGCCCATGGCGGATTTGGTGTTGTCAGCACCACCAAAGTCCCCTTGATGGAAAAAGACCAGATTGTGGGGATTCTGGGAATCTGTGTTGATATCACCGCACAAAAGATGGCAGAGTCTAAAATCTACGATAGCGAGCAGCGCTTGTTGTCTATCATGTCCGCTATATCCCACGGTATTCAGGAAAATGACTGCACTGGCACCATTACCTATGCCAATCAGGCATATCACACCATGCTGGGTTTTGAAGATGGCCAGTTGATTGGCAAAAAATTCTGGGATGTGCTGGCTACCGATGATGACATTGTATTAATGAAAGCCCGGTTTTTTGCCCTGCTGGCCAGCCATAGCGAACCCACCTCCTTAATTGTTAAAAGCCGGCACAAGAATGGTCAGCTTATTTGGGTAAAAGCCGACTGGACATACCGTCGTGATGTTGATGGGAATTTGCTGGGTTTTACCTCGCTTATCAGCGATATCACGCAAAGTAAAATTGCCCAGGACAAACTCGATTTTCTGGCTCATCATGATGCACTGACTCAGTTGCCTAATCGCACTCTGTTCAATGAAATTACCGACAAAGCTATTAAGCGTGCCCGGCGTGAAAATACTATGCTGGCGGTTATCTTTCTGGATTTGGACCGGTTTAAGAATGTTAACGACAGCCTGGGGCATTCAGCCGGGGATGAGTTACTGGTAAGTGTGGCCGCCCGGCTACAGGGTGTGTTGCGTGATACCGATATGGTGGCTCGTCTGGGGGGAGATGAATTTGTGGTTTTGCTGGAAGACATTCATGACCTGACCCGGGTCAGACTGATTTGTGAAAAAATATCCCGCTCACTGACTACGCCATTACCTGTGCTGGGTCAGACTGTGATGATTGGTGCCAGCCAGGGGATCAGTATTTATCCAAACGACGGTGACACCGTTGATGCGTTGCTCAGCCATGCTGATGCAGCCATGTATCTGGCTAAAGAACGGGGGCGAAATAATTATCAGTTTTACACCCAGGCGCTGACTGACAATATTCGGCGCCGCCTTGAGATGGAAAACAGCCTGCACCTGGCGATCGTACGTGGCGAATTTGAGCTGTTTTATCAACCCCAGATCAACCTGTTTTCAAATCAGATAAGCGGTGTGGAAGCATTACTTCGATGGCACCATCCCACGCGCGGTTTGCTTTCTCCGGTAGAATTTATTGATATTGCCAATGAGACCGGGCTTATTGTTGATATCGGACGCTGGGTGTTACAAAAAGCCTGCAATCAATTGGCATTCTGGCAGCAAAGCCACGTGGCCATCAATCGGGTTGCCATCAATATCGCCGGAATGCAGCTTGAACGTGGCGATCTGGTTGCCGACATTGCCGAAGCCTTACTGTTTAGCGGTGTGCCGGCTCATATGCTGGAGCTGGAAGTGACCGAAAGTTTCATTATGCAGCACTCAGATAACCCTGTTTTGTGGCTGACGCAACTGCGCAACATTGGTGTGCATATCTCCATTGATGACTTTGGTACAGGTTATTCTTCGCTCAGTTACCTTAAACAGCTACCGGTGCAGAAACTGAAAATTGATAAATCGTTTATTCATGACATTCCCCATGATGAAAATGATATGGCGATTACTGCAGCGATTGTGGCAATGGCTCATCGTCTGGGTCTTGCTATCATTGCCGAAGGGGTTGAAAGCCAGGAGCAAATTGACTTTCTGCTTGGATGCGGGTGTGTGGAAGGGCAGGGATATCTGTTTGGCAAGCCCATGCAGGCAAGTCATATCGAACATTTACTCAGCGAGCAAAACACTGTCATCGATAGCCAGCTATGAAAAAGTCACTGGACCTGCCGATCGTCGCCATTCCTTTGCCTGGCTAACTCAGCCTCCCGTTTTATGTGCGGTTGAATCGTGCCCGGTATTCAGCCGGTTAAATTAGCGTATATTCACGTAGCAAAGCAGGCCTGGTCCGGCTGTCTGACCGATTTTCCTTAATCAGCAAGGTATGTTACCGGTGGCATATTGGGTACTTGTCTGCAGCGTAAGCTGTTTTCTCTGATATTGTCTCAACCGAATCCTGTCTTAACCGAATACGAGTCCACCGGCCAAAAATCGCCGGTATGATCCAGCCGGCGTTGCACTGATTTAGTTTGTATCATTACAGCTGAAATTGGTTACCTCATGACATATTTTGTGGAATCCTGCGTCATTTCAACGTAGCTTTTAATCAGACGATGTTAAAAGGGGCATACCATGCAGGCTTTTTTTTCCCTGTATCTGGCAAACTTATTTTTGGTGGGAGGCACCGGATTGCTGACCACCTATCTGGCCTTGTACATGGATAAGCAGGGCACGGCCACGCTGTGGATTGGTCTGCTAACCTCGCTTTATTACATCGGCCTGCTGTGCGGGGCTAAGCTGGGCTATTACCTGATTAAATCGGTGGGCCATATACGGTCTTTTGCTGCCTGCACTGCTGCTGTGACAGCCTGCGTCGCCTTGCATGGTGTCACAGACAGCCTGTGGGTGTGGCTGGCCTTACGATTGCTGGTGGGGGCAGCCATGATGTGTAACTTTATGGTTCTGGAAAGCTGGTTAAACGAGCAGGCCAGCCATGAACAGCGTGGTCAGGTATTTTCGTTTTACATGATCACCTCTTACCTGGGAACCGTGATGGGGCAGCTGGCTTTATCCCGGTTTCCTGAATTAGGCTATGCCCCCTTGTTTCTGGTGTGCTTTGCGGTTGCCGTTGGTATTGTTCCTATTACACTGACCCGCCGTATTCACCCCAAACCGCTAAAGCCGTTGCAGGTCGGCCTGTTCAGTTATGTGACCCTGATCCCGCAGTCGCTTACGGCCATTTTGTTTGCCGGCATTATAAACGGCAGCTTTTACGGACTGGCGCCGACGTATGCCCGTCAGGCTGGCTTTGATGCGCAGGGCATTGCCACATTTATGTCAGTGACAATCTTTGCCGGTTTACTGGCCCAGTGGCCTATGGGCATACTGTCTGACCGGGTGCGGCGCAGTGTGCTGATAAGATTCAACGCGGTGATATTGTGTATCATTGCAGTCATCATGTTTATGCTGCCGTTGTCTCAGTTTGCAGTGTTGTGTCTCACGGGCTTGTTCGGGATTGTCGCATTTACGCTTTATCCGCTGTGCTCGGCACTGGCTAACTCACGGGTAAATGATGAAGATCGGGTAGGCGTATCATCAGCCCTGTTAATGGCCTTTGGTGCCGGTGCCGGTCTGGGCTCGGCGATGTTGGCGCAGGCGATGAATCATTTTGGGCATAGTGCGCTTTACGGTGCTATTGCGGTTTTGGCAGCGTTGATGTTCGGCTTACTTACTCTGATCAACCTGCGGCAGAAAGCAGAGCAACCTGATCACAGCGACTTTGTGGTCAGCGCATCCGACATGACCACCTCACCGCTGGCCGCCACGATGGACCCAAGGATTGAAGAAACCATTGCTCAGGAGCAGTTGTTGGTGGTGGAAGAAGATACCCGCGACACGCAGGAGCAGCGCGGGTAGCCGTAGGTTAAGGCAGAGGAATAAATTCGTGATCATCGCCGGGGATGGTCGGGAACTGGCCATTTTTCCAGCGTTGTTCTGCCTGGGCAATTTTGTCTGCCGAATACGCCAGAAAATTCCATTTCAGTATCGGCTCCCGGGCCAGCGGCTTGCCCCCGAGTAAAAAGTATCGGCTGTTTTCCTGCGTGGTGATGTCGGCTTCATCATCCAAAATGACAAAGTCACCGCCCCGATAGGTGTTCTGGCCGATAGTCACTGCACCAGACATAACATAGCAGGCTGTCTGAGACTCATGACAGGGGCGGGCAACCACCGCTCCCTGTTCAGTAATAATATCCAGATAAAACATAGGCGTGTAGGTTTTAACCGGTGAGCTGTAGCCAAATGCCTCACCGGCAATCAAACGCATCAGCACTTTTTCACAATGTATATAAGGCAGGTGTGCTTTATTAACGTGAATAAACCCCGGCTCCATATCTGCCTTGTCCTCAGGAAGCGCAATCCAGCATTGCAAACCGTTAAGGGTATGGTCCTGCCCCCGGGTTTCCAGTGTTTCACGCTCTGAGTGAACAATGCCTTTACCGGCGGTCATCCAGTTAACATCGCCGGGGTGAATTTCCTGAATGGTGCCCAGGCTGTCCCGGTGCAACATACTGCCCTGGAGCAGATAACTGATGGTGGCCAGCCCAATATGCGGATGCGGCCGCACATTGATACCCGTACCGGCGACAAATTCAGCCGGTCCCATGTGGTCTACAAACACAAAGGGACCGACGGATTTAGCCCGGGCATTTGGAATGATTCGGCTTACCGAGAAACCGCCCAGGTCTTTTCTGTGAGATTTAAGTAAAGTTGCCATACTGGCCTCGCTATTTTTTCAACGGTAAGTTAACAGGTGACCACAGCGGTGTAGCCTGCGGCAGCGGTTTGTGCCACTTACTGTAAACCTGTGGGTCGGCATACTGAATGTCACCGCCAACAACGGTCAGCAGCGACCGCGTAGACAGCAGTCGTTCGGCGTCTACGTGCAGAATATCCTGATTAAGAATAGCAAAGTCTGCATATTGTCCTGGTGTAAAGCTGCCTTTGACCTGCGCCTCACCGGATAATGCTGCGCTACCGCGGGTAAATAAGCGCAGGGCGGTCAGCCGATCCGGCAAATCCTGTTTTGGGATAAGCGGCGTGCCACCAACGGTTTTACCACTCACAGCCCAGTAGTAGGTGGCCCAGGGGTTGAAGCTTGAAACCCGGGTTCCGTCTGTGCCCAGGCCAACATCAATACCAGCCTCCAGTAGCTTTTTAAGCGGAGGGGTACGGGCTGTTTGCTGCTTGCCGTAGCGAGCCAGAAAATCTTCTCCGGCAAAGGCCATCCGACCCTGCACGGCAACCGCACCGCCCAGTGCAGCAATTTTTTCAATATTGTCATCGGAAATCGTTTCTGCATGATCAATAATCCAGCGTACCGAGTTGACGGGCTGGGTTTGATTCACTTTTTCCAGTACGTTGAGTATCCGGCTGATAGATTCATCATAAGTGGCGTGTAACCGAAAAGGCCAGCGATTGAGCAGGTGTAACCGAACCACTTCCTCGAGCGCGTGTTCAGCCCGTTCAGGAAGTTCAGGCCGCGCCGCACGAAAGTTTTCATAATCTGAGGCCTGATAGGTCAGCAGTTCGCCCCCGCCTTCAATCACAAAACCGTTGGGCAGATGCTGATGCAGGTTCTGGTCAGCATGAAAGTCATCCATCCATTGCATAAAGCTGATCATTTCTGTATCCGGCGTCTGGGGGAACAGGTAGTTTGAGATTCGTAGCGGCAAATCTCCCTGCTGTGCCAACTGGGTACTGGCCTGATAGTCTTGTGGAAAGGCATGACCGCCACCCCCGGCATCCACCGCGCTGGTGACACCGTACTGCAACATCTGATTAAAAAACTGCATGCTGGAGTTAACCTGTTCCTGCACACTTAACTGAGGCAGCGCAGCAATGGTTTTGTAGAGCAGCATCGGGTTGGGATCGGCAACCAGTACGCCGGTCGGGTTGCCGGAGGCATCTTTTTCATAATAGCTGCCCGGTGGTGCCTCGCTCTGGCGAGTAATCCCCAGCACCTCCAGCGCTTTTTTATTCATGATACCGGTGGAATACAGGTGCAGAACAAACACCGGAACATCCGGGGCAGCAGCGGTCAGCTCCTGCGGCGTTGGCAATCGCTGCTCTGTAAACTGATACGGACTCCATCCCCCGATGACTCTGACCCACTGGCCCTCTGGCGTGCGCGCTGCCTGTCTGGATATCATGGCCAGTCCTTCCTTAAGACTAGTTACACCTTCCCAGCGTAGCTCCAGGTTATAAAAACGTCCGCCCCGAACAACATGCAGGTGTGAATCATTCAGACCCGGAACTATCCGGTTAAAACGGGCGTCAATAATCCTGGCGCTGTTTTTTACCGTGCCGGGTATCGCCGCATAGTCGGTGTAAAATGTCTCAAACAAGCCATTTTTGATGGTAAATGCCGAATACTGATTTCCCTCGTAATCGGTAATACTGCCATTTATAACCAGTGTGATATCACTGGCCCGGACACTACCTGATAAAAGCAGGGCCCAAAGCAGAGTTATCAATACAGATTTAGTCATGCTGGTTACTCCTCTGGCTGGAAAAATAGGTTGCCAGTGCGTTGATGTCATCGTCAGACAGTTGACGCGCGTTAGGGCGCATAATCATTGCCATTGAACCGCCGCGTTCACCGCTTCGGTATGCTTTTAGTGCGTAAATAAGATAAGCCTTGTTTTGCCCGGCCAGATTCGGATTAGTTTGAACCGGAGCAATACCGGTTTCACCATGACAGCCAGAGCAGTATTGAGCGAGCGCTTTGCCGCGCTTTATGTCGTCTGCCTGTGCCATTGCATCACACGCCGGTAAAGCCAGAGTGCTGAATAATAGTAATAATCGGTACATGGGAGTCTCCTGACACCGGCCCGGCAGTTGCGTGAGCCAGTGTCGATAAGCCTGCTAAATTACTGGCCTTCTTTGGCATTAAACATTTCGGTTGCGTAAATCAGCCCAAGCCCGTAACCGCCGGCATGTTGCTTGGCAATGTCGGTCACTTCCTGATAAGTGCCGGTACGCGCCCAGTCCCGCTGTAGCTCCAGCAGATACTGTAACCAGGTAATGGGCTTAGCGCCGGCCTGAATCATGCGTTGGACTGCCATATCATGCGCTTCCTTACTTACGCCACCCGAGGCATCAGTAACAAAATAGACATCGTAGCCTTCCTCAATGGCCGATAGCACCGGTCCAACCCCGCATACCTCGGTCCACAGTGCAGCAATCACAATTTTATTTTTCTTAAACTGACTCACTTTGTCGGTCACGCGGTCATCTTCCCAGGTATTCATGGTGGTGCGGTCAATCGGCTGCTGATCAGGAAATACTGCTTTGAGTTCGGGAAACAATGGCCCGCTGAAAGACTTTTCCGCCACGGTGGTGAGGATGGTGGGAACATCAAACGCCCGGGCTGATTTGGCCAGTGCTGTGACGTTGTTACGCACTTCCTCAATACTGTGGGAGCGGGTGGCAAATGCCATTTGTGGCTGGTGGTCAATCAGAATGACAGTGTGATTATCCGGGGTGAGTAAGCCGGACGCAGGCTCGCCGGCCAGCGCTAACGGAGACGCCAGCGCCAGACCTGCAACCATGGTTGAATAAATATTTCCTAATATTGCGATAAACGTTCGTATTTACAGGATTGTCACGGGATGTCAGCCAGCGATGCCTTTATTTCCTGCGATGTGGGTCTGAGCTGAGCGATGCCCTGGCGCTCCCTGCGGTCGGCCAGATATCCCAGAATATTTGCCGCAATGAACAAGGTAGACGAGGTACCTGCAATCACCGCAAAGATCATTGGCAAGGCAAAGCTGGCCACGGCATCCCCGCCGGCTATCCCCATGGGAAGCAGGGCCAGCAAGGTAGTCAGTGAGGTAAATAGCGTCCGGGTCAGGGTGGCATTGATGGCCTGATTAATAGTCAGGGTCACATCAGCCCCAGGGGTAAGCCTGAACAGCTCCCGGATACGGTCAAATACCACCACTTTATCGTTGACCGAGTAACCTATCAGGGCCAGCAGGGCGGCTACCGCAGTGAGATTAAACTCAATCCCGGTGAGGGCAAAAAAGCCGATGGTTTTGGTAAGATCCAGAATAATCGTCAGTATGGCGGCCAGTGCAAAGTGACGCTCAAACCGGAACCACAAATAAACCAGCATACCGGCACCCGCAATGAGTAAGGCAAGTGTCGACAAATCAGCAAAGTCACCGCTGACCTTCGGCCCGACCGCATCCACTTTTAAAAACTCCACATCCGGATTGGCCGTGCGCAAGGCCTGCTTGAGCGACTCCAGGTTTTGCATGGCGTTAGCCCCTTGCTGACCTTCTGCGGCTCGCAGCAGGAAGTGATTGCCATCACCGTATTGCTGAATGTTGACATCGCTGTGACCGGTGTTGCCAAGCGCGGTACGCATGGCACTGGCATCCACGCCCGGACTGTTCACTTCAATCATGGTCCCGCCGGTAAAATCAACCCCGTAATGCAGGCCGGGATACCAGAATAACCCGATTGAAGAGAGTGTTAACACCACTGATATTACCAGCGCCCGAAGCCTGGCACCCATAAAATTAAACTGCCGGTTTTGCCACCATGTGGCAAACTTCTGGGCGCCGAAGGTAAGAGCCTGACGCTCCTTGCCGGCAATTGCCCACTGCATCATCATGCGAGTAACGGCCACCGCGGTAAACATGGAGGTGAGCAGACCGATAGCAATGGTGACAGCAAAGCCTTTAATCGGCCCGCTACCAAACATAAATAACAGGCTCACGGCAATCAGGGTGGTCAGATTGGAGTCCAGGATGGTGGCGTAGGCTTTATCAAAACCGGCTTTCAGGGCACCTCCGGCCGGGCGGCCTTTAAGCGACTCTTCGCGGATCCGCTCGTTGATCAGTATATTGGCATCCACTGCCATACCAATGGTCAGAATAATACCGGCAATACCCGGCAGGGTCAGCGTGGCGCCAAACAGGCTTAATAAGCCAAAGACCAGACCAATATTGATGCTAAGCCCGACACACGCAATCAGCCCCCAGCGGCCATACAAAGTGGCCATAAAGCCCAGTACCAGTAAGGCCCCGGCAATACCGGTGGTAATTCCCATTTTAATCGCGTCACTGCCCTGATCCGGACCCACGGTTCGTTCTTCTATTACCGAAAGTGGCATCGGCAGTGCGCCGGTCCGCAGCATCAGGGCGGTATCCCGGGTTTCGGTGGGCGTGAACTGACCGGTAATTTCGCCTCGTCCGCCAGGGATCACACTCTGAATAACCGGCGCGGTGACAATTTTACCATCCAGGACCACTGCCAGGGCGCGTCCGATATTGTCCCGGGTCATGTCGGCAAATTGTGCCGCGCCGCTGTTATCCAGCCGGAATGTCACAATCGGCTGGCCAGTTTGCTGACTGTAGGATGCCTGGGCATCCACAATATGCTCACCCTCCAGTGCAATCTGCTGTTCAAGGCGCATGGCATTGCCGTGATTGTCTTTTAGCATGAAGGTGTGGCTGAGCTGATCGGCTTTGGCCTGCCAGTGAAAGCTCATTTTTGCGGTGGTCCCCAGCAGATTCTTAATATGCGAGGGATCACTGACTCCCGGCATCTGCACCAGCACCGCATCATCGCCCTGACGGGTAATACTGGGCTCGGTCAGACCGGTTTCGTTAAGCCGTTTTCGCACCACTTCCAGGCTGCGGTCTATGGCGTCTTTGAGTAACGCCTGCTGATAGGTGGCAGACAGCGAGGCGGTAAGGTGATTATCGCTGGCACTTATATCAAGCGCGGCTGTTCCCTGACTGTTCTGACTAATCTGGCTGGCCAGAAAACGAGCCTTATCTGTCTGGTCGGCCTGCACAATAGAGATTCGGGCAGTATTTGCAGCGCCGTGATAACGGGTATCAGTGCTATAGCGGATATGCGCTTTTCGCAGCGCGCTCAGCCAGTTTTTGTAGGCATCATCAAAATGCCGCTGATACAGCTCGTCAGTGTCGGCCTGTAGTAAAAGGTGAGAACCACCCTGAAGGTCAAGACCCAGCGCCAGCACATTGTGGGTGTACCAGTTGGGGAGTTTACTGGCAAGATTGGCAGGCAGTATGTTTGGTGCCGCGCTGAGAAGTCCCAGCAGCACAACGAGCACATACGCAAAAGCTCGTAATGAAAAACGCTTCATTTCGATATTCCATAAATCATGTTTGAGTGTGCAGGCATAACGCCTGACGTGTATTAGCGGAAAATCAACAAAGCGGGTGGGGCGCGAGGCTCAGGGCGCAGGCGGGCAGTGGCAGACAGGCTGCCAGAACGTTGTAGCTCCTTGCACCACAACACAAACAGGCTGAATCCGGACCGGAATAGTCCAGGCAGGATGGCCGGGTCCTGATCTGCACCGGATAAGGATTCGGGTAATACCAGTCTGGACCGGTTTTCACTGACCCCGCCACTGTACGCCCATGCCAGACTGGATACCGGACGCTGGTCGGTATAGCCGGTGGCAGTGTGACTGGCAGAATGGCCGGCAGCAAAAAGCAGCACCCACAGCGCTGCCACCATCCCGCTACGGGATGCTATTTTCAGCAGTGGATAAAACGGGTGCACAGTCATCATTCAGGCCAGATCGTCAACCAGAGTATTATGAGGGCAAGGCGGGTAAATATAAACAGAGGTTCAGCGTATGGCCGGCTGTTTTGGACGAAATCATGACAGGGACGTATGATATGGGCGGCTTGAATCTATCGGCGACAACCCAGGAGAAGTATGGCAAAACCCAACAAAAAAGGGCCGGTGAAAACGGTGCAGATTTCCTGTCAGCAGTGTAAGGCCCCTATTTTTAAATACCGCAAAGGCGGCAAGGGAGCGCTGGTGAAGTGCTTTATTGAGCGTATTGTTGAAGATTACACCCATACGCCTTGCCACTGCCCAGGCTGCGGGCAAGCATTTGCCAGACAAACCATGATTCGCGGAACACCGGCCTTAAAGATGATTGGTGGTAAAGTTCACATGAAATAGTCAGTTTCTGAGGTAGTCACTGTGAGACACGAAAGTCTTTTGTTTCCATATATACCACATCACTACCACCACAATCGCTGAATTGTTCTGCATCGGTTCTGGCATCGTTTAGGGCCATACAGGCTGACAAAGTCTGCGTATTCCGGGTAAGAGATAATGTGGCGATGGCATCAAATGAAGGTGCAGGCTGTATCCGGTGAATAACAAACTTATCCGATAAATGGGTAACAGTATCAAACTTATTCTTATCAACCGGATTCTGGCGTAGCAAATGGCGATATACCGGTCTGATAAAGCGTATGGTAGTGCGCTTTGTCGGCTTGCCACCTCGCTCAAAGTGCCCTTGGTAAATGGTGGCATTGATAGAAAATGACTGTCCGTCAATGAGTTTTTGCAGGTCAAAATGGGCCGGCAGTAACGTATTTAATCCTGCTGCCAGATCAGAAAAAGCGGCTGAATCTTCCGGCGCTATCTGATACAGAATCTGCCAGTTATGAGGCGGGTTGTATAAAGCCATATGATAGGCATACCAGGTACCGGCATTGCCCTGAATAATAGCCATACCATGGCTGCCATGATAATCCGGTCGAGCATGAATACGCGGTGACAGTAAGGTAAAAAGGAGTGGCAAAACAACGATAAAAAAACGTCGGGCGGGCATGAAACAGTACCTTTTGTATAAAACTACCAGTCAGACTATTGCTTGCTATGTTTCCTATAAAGCGATAAAAAGTCACCTTTCGTTTCTTAAATGGAATTGCTGTGGAGATTGAAGATCTTCGTAAAGTACTGTTGATTTGTCATAGTACCAGTATTCAGCGTAGTGCCAGTACGCTGAATATGACGCCAGGGGCGTTATCCAAAACGTTAAAACGCGTAGAGAACAGCCTTGGGGTCACTTTATTTAATCGGGTAAATAACACCCTTCAGGTGAATGAAAATGGCCGCATGTTTATCCGTTTTGCTACCGGGCTGGTGGCTGACTTTGATCAATTTGCTGCGCTGTTTACCCCACATAAACCGCAACACTGTATTGTCACCGGGCCAGCTATCATCACAGACTATTGGATGAATACAATAGTGGCTGCTGATAGTCAGCAGCAGTGCAGTTTTACTATCCGGCAGGCATTTGAGGGAGAGGCGGTTAACCGGCTTCAAAATGACTTTACCCATTTCGCGCTGGTCACCGCTGAAGCGGAAGCGCAGATGCCGGCTGAATGTGTCAGTATCAGGCTTGGCGAGTGTCGCTTCCGGCTGGCTGTTGACGCAAAGGTGGCGCGGTTAGCCGGTGATGATCTCAGCGTATTAACGAGTAAGCCCTTTGTGACCCCTGCTACATCTGTCTTTTGTGGCCGTGAACGGGGACGGGGATCAGATGGCTGGCCGGATATGACCCATCCCAGACAGATTCGCTTTCGCGCTGATACCTGTCAGGCTATCGTCAAGCTGGTAAAGCAGCAGCAGGCGGTGGCGTTCTTGCCAGATTATGTTATTGAGGCAGAACAGCTTGCCGGATTTGATATACCGGGGATTGAACAGCACGAAGAGTTATATGCGCTGTGGCGCCCCGGTCTGGCAGGAGGCTGGCTGCATCAACTGGCAGCCAGCCTGGCAGAACTTGGCTAGCGGCGATATCCGCGAGCCATAGCCAAAGAAGTGTTAGCCCGAGACCGTAGCATTTTGCAGGCGGCTGCTGCGTTGTGACATCACAATCGCCAGCCATACCAGAACACCACCACCGGCCAGTGCCAGTCCAACCCAGCCGGTTGAGGCATAACCATAGCCGGCTGACAGCGTCATTCCGGCCAGCCACGGGCCCAGCGCATTAGCGGTGTTAAAAGCAGCGTGATTCATGGCACCTGCCAGCGTCTGTGCATCTCCGGCAACATCCATCAAACGGGTTTGCAGTGGCACTACCATACCGCCACCAATACCGATAAAGAACAGTGACACAGCCATCAGGTACGGATTGCCCATCGACGCGGCGTATGCTGCGGCCGATACGCCCAGTAATATCTGAAATACAATCGCCGAGGTCAGCAGGCGACCTTCAGAGTAGCGGCCGGCAATAATGTTGCCCAGCGTAACACCCACGCCATAAATCAGTAAGGTCACCGATACGCCCCATTCGGGCATTGAGGTGGTGTTCAGATACGAGGCGCTGAAGTAAGAGTACACCGAGAACATACCACCAAAACCAATGGCGCCCATCAGCAATACCAGTAGCACGTCTTTGTTTTTCAGTGCTTTTAGCTCGGTCAGTGGCTTGGCATCCGGATTAGGACCACGGTACGGCGCGGTTTTCCACACCATGAGGGCGGTGACCAGGGCAAAAGCAGAAATCATGAAAAAGCCGGTTCTCCAGCCAAATATCTGCCCGATACCACTAATCGACGGCACACCGATAATATTGGCAATCGCTAAACCCAGAATCACATTACTGACCGCCTGGGCCCGTTTGTTCTTACCGGCGATATCGGCAGCAAAAAGCATGGCAATACCAAAGTAAGCGCCATGGGGCAGGCCGGCAATAAAGCGCGCGATATTCATTGTCCATTCTGACCAGGCCAGCGCGGTAAGCAGGTTGCCGCCTGCGTAAAATACCATCATCGAAATCAGCATGGTACGGCGTGCCAGCCGGGAAAAGAAAATAGTGATAAGCGGGGCACCTACGACCACGCCTATGGCATAGGCACTGATAGCGTGCCCTGCGACATTTTCGGTAATCCCAAAATCGTCAGCAAAATAGGGTAACAGGCCCATTGCCGCAAATTCGCTGCAACCTATTACAAAGGTTCCGAATGCCAGCCAGAAAGTAATGGTGGCCAGTGAATATTCACCGGTCGCCTGAGTCTGGTCAGCAGTAATGTTGTCAGTCTGATTCGCCATAAACTACCTTATGTTCTTTCAGTTTTTACCATTCAGTCACCCGGTAGCCGTTTTAGCCTGGGAGACTGGCAACATGCCCGATCACATCTTCCCGGCCAGACTGTCTGTCTGCCGGCTGGATATATTCAGGGTAATGCTTTACGTGCTCGTGAGAAAAAGGATCGTAGCATTATCGAACAGGCAAAGTAACGGTAACTGGTATGGTTTCCCACACATTTCAACGACTTGAATGTAGTGTTTTTGTTAATTAATAACACTGAGCTGAGTACGCTGAAATGCTTAAACCCGGACAGAGCAAGCTAAGGTTGTTGTTTTTGCTGTACAAAAAACAGCCGGCCTGCGCTGTGCAGCGCCGGCGGCTGTTAACATTCAGCGGGGGCGGCGATGCGGCCGGAATTTATCTTTGCGCAGGAGAAGAATCACTATGGCGATAGCCCAGTAAATTAACGGCTCGGCCAACAGCACTTTTTGCGACCAGCTGTAGTGCAGTAAAGCCAGCCCAGCACACAAATAAATCAGGTTGTGCAGCTTTTGCCAGCGCCGGCCCATCCGGCGGCGTATGGAATTGGGTGAGGTGACCGACAGCGCGGCTAAAATAAGTAGGGCGGCAAAACCAACCGTAATATAGGGACGCTTGATAATCTCACTGCCAATCAGCGGCCAGTTCAGCTGCAATTCAAACAAAATATAAGTGGTAAGATGCGCCAGTGCATACACAAACACATACAGACCCAGCAGGCGGCGGTATTTCATTAAATCGGCACAGGGCAGATGTTTTGCAGCCGGAGACACCAGTAAGGTAATCAACAGCAGGTGAATGGCGTTCAGGCCGGTAAAGTTCAGCAGCGCCTGGACAGGATCCGCACCAAGCTGATCGGACAGACCCAGTTGAAACTGAAAAGCCAGCAGCCCCAGCAATAACAGATGAACCAGGGATTTGCCAACCAGTATCTGAGGCCGGGTCAGACGCGCCGGCCGGGACAACAATCGCTTCATAAAATACTACTATGGGTTAGAAAAATTTACGCAGATCCATGCCATCATACAGTGATGCCACTTCGCTGTATCCATTGAACAGTTGGGTATCAATCCGGTTGCGGGACAACAGACCGCCGCCGGCAATGCGCCGCTCACTGGCCTGGCTCCAGCGGGGATGGTCCACCTGCGGATTGACGTTGGCATAAAATCCATATTCATTAGCCGCCAGCCGGTTCCAGGTAGTGGGAGGTTCTTTGTCTGTCAGCGTAATACGCACCACAGACTTGATGCTTTTAAAACCATATTTCCACGGCACCACCAGACGTATCGGCGCGCCGTTTTGCGGGGGCAGGGTTTTCCCGTACAGGCCCACGGCCATCAGGGTCAGCGGATGCATCGCCTCATCCAGACGCAACCCTTCGACATACGGATAATCAATACCGCCGCCGGTAAAGCGACTGCGCTGTCCGCGCATTTCATCGGGGCGCTCAAGTGTTTCAAACGCTACATATCTGGCGCCGGACAGCGGTCGGGCCTGTTTAATCAGCTCGCCGAGTTCAAACCCTACCCAGGGGATAACCATCGACCAGGCCTCTACACAGCGCATACGGTAAATACGTTCATGCATGGTAAAGCGGGAGGTGAGGGCATCATGGTCCAGCGTAAACGGTTTTTCTACCATGCCATCAACCGACAGACTCCACGGGTTGGTTGTCAGCGCCGAGGCATATTCGGCCGGATCTTCTTTACCGGTGCCAAATTCATAAAAATTATTGAATCCGGTCACTTTATCGTAAGGCGTTTTTTTCTCGCTGGTGGAATAGTCACTGCCGGGGACAAAATCCAGCGGCTGTGCGTTAAATGCAGGCTTGTCGTCATCACTGTCAAACCAGCCAATGGCACTGGCTTTACCGGCCAGCAGAGAGCCGGCGCCGGCAAACCCCAGCGATTTAATAATGCGGCGACGCTGCCGGTAAATGCGTTCGTCTGTTACATCATTGTCTGTCAGCTTTACTGACGGCGTAAACCGTTTGCTCATAGCAGGTCCTGTGGTACGAAATGATTTAAGATTCCTACGCATAAGACCTTTGATAGTGCAGATAAATTTCACCGGATGACAAAATCTTCATCTGCACAAAGGCGGTGAAACCGGATCTGGTCAGCTACCGGGAACAAACAATGTGGTATACAGACGGGCCGCAAACTCATCGGTCATACCGGAGATATAATCGGCAATGATCCGCGGTCCCTGACCGGCCTGTTCAGCCACTTGCCAGCGTTTGCGGGTGTTGTCCGGAAATAATCGCGCCGGGTCACAGGACAGGGCTTCAAACAGCTCCATCACCATCTGCTGACCTTTAAACTCCAGCCGCTGCACTTCGGTGCGGCGAATGACGTGGTGATAAACAAAGCCTTTAAACAGTTCCAGCGCCTGATGGTAGGCATCAGGCAAACAAGCCTGGTGGGCCAGCAGCGGGTGGGAAAATACATCGTTGCGCACAATTTCAATGGCAGTGATAAAGCAGTTAACCAGTGCACCAATTGCATTTTTACGCTCATGGTGATGCTCACTGAACAGGCGCAGGGTCAGGGATTCTGCCTGCTCTGCCAGCCAGGGAACCTGGCACTGCTGTAACGGCTGCATCAGTCCTTTTTCAAATACCGGCTGGGTGATCATGCCCATGACAATGGCATCTTCCAGATCATGAATGCCATAGGCAATATCGTCAGCCAGCTCCATGATGCTGCAATCAAAAGACTTGTGCCGGGTTTTACCGTGGCGGTCCTCAAACCGGTCAAACGCCATGAAGGTGTTCTTATCGGCATCGCTTAACGGCGCCAGTAACCAGTCCACCAGATAGGCATCACAGTTAAACAGACCTTTAGGCGGATGCCAGTCACCAGCCTTTACTTGTCTGAATGAGGAAGAAGTGTGCCCGTGACAGGCCGGATTAGTCAGGGTATCGATAAAGTTGGGATATTTGACCAGACCCAGAATACTGCGCCGGCACAGGTTCATGCCATGCTCGGCAGTGTAGGGCTCCAGCTGGGTAATTATGCGAAATGTCTGGCCGTTACCCTCAAAACCGCCATGTTCGTGCATCATATAATGCAGGGCAATTTCACCGCCATGACCAAAGGGCGGATGGCCAATATCATGGGCCAGGCACAAGGCTTCAATCAGGCTGGCATCCAGATCAACGGTGGCGGTGGTTTCCGGGTATTTAGCGTGGAGCTGGGCGGTAATGCCGGTGCCAATTTGCGCTGCTTCCAGTGAGTGGGTCAGCCGGGTGCGGTAAAAGTCACTCTGACCCACTCCCAGCACCTGGGTTTTGGCCTGCAGGCGACGAAAAGCAGCAGAATGCAGAACCCGGGCTTTGTCTCGCTGGTAAGCACTGCGATGGTCACCATCACGGGTCTGCATGCGTGGCAGCCGGCGTTCCAGCCAGCTGTCGTGATCAGATAATGAAGTCGGCATAACGCATATCCTGGCTATTGCTACGAAGAACCGGTCGGGCTGTCGAATTCATCCTGGGTAATTTCATCCAGGCTAAGAGAAAAGCTGGGCACATAACGACTGATAAAGTAATCCACTTCTTCAGAGTGGTAGTTTTTAAGAATTTTGTCCAGCCGCTTTTTGGCCAGGGTAAACTCCTTATTGCCTGCTGACAGCTCTTCCATGGTTTTAAGGTAAGCACACAACACATCGGCCGCCTTCACCAGAAACGCTTCTTCGTCGGAATGCTGCTGGCCGTCTATCAACGCGGCGTAATCAGCCCGCAGCGCCTCAGGAGCCATATCAATCAGCTTCTGCTCGGCGATCTTTTCAATCTTTTTATATTCCGCGGCAATGGCCTGGTTAAAATATTTGACCGGGGTGGGCAGATCGCCGGTCAGCACTTCAGACACATCATGAAACATGGCAAGGGTGGCAACCCGGTCAGGGTTCACCTGCCCACCAAAAAATTTGTTTTTTATCAGTGCCAGAGCATGCGCCACCATCGCAACCTGCAGACTGTGTTCCTGCACGTTTTCGGTTCTGACATTGTGCATCAGCGGCCAGCGATTGATGAGTTTCATTCTGGCCAGATGGGCAAAAAAATGGCTCTTATCCGTCATCCGGTTTTATACCTGGCGATATGAGTTAAAGAAATCACCAATCCGCTTGATGGCGGGACGCAGAACATCGGCATGAGGCAGAAATACCAGCCGGAAATAAATGCCGTCCTGCAGGTTAAAGGCTTTGCCGTGAACCAGCAAAATCTTTTCACTGCTCAGCAAATCAAAAATCATCTGTTCGTCGTTGGTAATATTAAACTTAGCGGCATCAACCCGGGCAAAACAGTACATGGCGCCCATCGGTTTAACACACTCAATGCCGTCAATCTCATTGAGTAGCGACCAGGCTACATCGCGCTGTACTTTCAACCGGCCGCCTTCGGCCACCAGTTCGTTAATGCTCTGATAACCCCCCAGCGCGGTCTGGATGGCGGTCTGGCAGGGCACATTGGCGCACATCCGCATGCTCGACAAAATATTAAGCCCTTCTATATAGTCAGAAGCAATACGTTTGTTGCCGCTGACAACCAGCCAGCCAGCCCGGAATCCGGCCACCCGGTAGTTTTTCGACAAGCCGCTGAGCGTCACTACAAATACGTCATCCGCCAGCGAGGCAATACAGGTATGCTGTGCCTGGTCATACAAAATCTTATCGTAGATTTCATCAGAAAAGATAACCAGACCATGCTGACGGGCAACTTCCACCACGTCCATCAGCAATTCTTTACTGTAAACCGCGCCGGTGGGGTTATTGGGATTTATCAGCACAATGGCCCGGGTCCGGCTGGTGATCTTGCTTTTTATATCGTCAATATCCGGAAACCAGCCTGCCTGTTCATCACAGCGATAGTGTACCGGCGTCCCGGATGACAGACTGACCGCGGCAGTCCATAAAGGATAATCCGGCGACGGAATCAGTACTTCATCACCGGTGTTCAGTAAGGCCTGCATCGACATCATGATCATTTCACTGACCCCGTTGCCGATATACACATCATTAATGCGCAGGTCCTTGACGTTTTTTTGCTGGTAGTACTGCATCACCGCTACCCGGGCACCGTAAATGCCGGTCGAGTCGGAATAGCCCTGGGAGGTGGGCAGGTTGTAAATGACGTCTTTGAGAATATCGTCCGGGGCATCAAAACCAAAAGGGGCAGGGTTACCAATGTTCAGCTTTAGAATCCGATGGCCTTCGTCTTCCATTTTGCGCGCCTGGGCGGCAATCGGGCCACGAATGTCATAACAAACATTATCTAATTTATGTGAACGAGCTACTGGTTTCATAATCCTGTCTTGTTGGTTGTCTGGCCTGCCAGATTATCGCAATCGCCGGCGCCTTGCGAGGTGTTATTCAGGCTTTACAGCGAAAATTTTATACCATTTGACTAATTTACTGGTGTGCTTGCCTGAGTGCGAAATCATGTTTGCTTTTAGAGGGTTAGCAGTGACTGCTTTTTGAACTGCAAGATTTCCAGTGCTGACCACTCTTAATTTGTTGTCATGCAGGGGGGAACAGGGTTGTTAAATTGGCCCGGTGTTCTAGTTTTATAGTAACGACTGTGTAGCCAACAGGCTGCCGGTTTTCGAAACGTTCGACATAGCGAGACACCCCATGTCACACTCATTCAAGGAAACGCCCCATAACGCGATTACAGACAGTGGTATTGCCAGGGTCATTCCGTGTAAAGAACTGGATTATGGCGATCCGGTAAAATGGTTAGCGCTGGCAGCAAACGACATGAAGCGCGCGCCTGTGCATACCCTTTTATATGGCTGTGTTTTTGCCCTGATTCCCTGGTCTATTACTTATCTGGTAAATCTGACCGGCTGGCATCTGATTATCATGCCGGCTATCGTCTGCTTTATGCTGATTGGACCGTTTCTGGCGGCAGGCCTGTATGATGTGAGCTGGGAGTTGGAAAAAGGCCATAAGCCCACCTTGCTACATTCTCTAAAAGCCATGAAGCGAAATGCGGTCAATGGCTGGGGCTTTGGCATGGTACTGCTTATCATGATGATTTTCTGGCTTCGGGTGGCCTCGTTAATTCATGCCCTGTACCCGCCATATCTGGATGACACCTTGTCAGATTTGTGGCCGTTTTTATTACTGGGAACCGGCATCGGCATCGTGTTTTCTGTTTTGCTGCTGTTTATCAGTGCGTTTACCCAGCCCATACTGATGGAACGTAAAGTCGACCTGGCTACCGCACTGCTGACCAGTGTGAACGCGGTATGGATGAACAAAATCCCGATGCTGATCTGGTCAGGCATCATTTTTTCTACCGTGGCTTTAGGGTTTGTTACCGGATTCTTTGGATTTATCGTGCTGATGCCACTTATCGGCTATGCATCCTGGCATGCATATATCGACACAATAGAAACAAAACGCCACCGAAATTTTGTTTAAATCGTAGTTTTATTACATCATTTTGTGATGGAGTGATGCCATAAACAACAATATTTAAACTATTTTTTGTAAAACTTTCAGCTTTTGACCAAAAAAAGGCCGTCGGTGACGGTCTTTTTTAATACTAAATAGTTATAAATGTCAGACTAAAGTATATTAAAAAGCTTATGTTGAAACATTAAATTCTTTATTATCAACAGCTTACAAATGTAAAGAAACGCCTCATTAATTATTTACTCGCCTGTTACTGACTTACAACAATAAACCAACAGCATTATTTTTCAGTTTAGTGCATAAATATAATGCGTTTTGACTTTGAGACGCAGTTAAGTTCGCCAAAACTTATTGAGGATAATGACGATGAAAGCACTAACAAAAACCTTTGCTACTGTATGTGGTGTAATTGCTCTGGCTGGCCAGGCGCACGCTGCACAACCTGAAAAAGATATTCGCTTTGTAGGCGACACCCAGTTTTCTGGTTTCTGTAAAGCCATTGTACAGGATGATGTTCGCATCCTGCGTTCTGCGGTTGCCCGTAATGTCGGTCGCATTGGCACCAGCCAGCGTGAAGTGATTCGCCTGGTTACCGCTGAGAACGGCTTAACCTGTAATGGTACCAGCCTGATTGACTTTTCAGTTGAGCGTCATGCCAGTGACGTCCATGATTTTCTGGTAGCACGTAGCTAATCGTGCTGGCAGGTAACGCCCGGGCAGCTTATCTGATGGCTGCCCGGCGATACCCCCGGTCAGATTAGTCCGGTGTATTTTCCAGCGTGTAGCTGGTCGTAATATCCACATTGCCTTTGAGCATCAGCATGACTGAGCAGTATTTCTGCGCAGACAATTCCACGGCGCGGGCAACCGCTTTTTCTGATAAACCTTTGCCTTTTACCACATAATGGGCATGGATAGCGGTAAAGACTTTGGGCGCTGAATCGGCCCGCTCAGCATTTAATTCACACTCACAGTGCGTAACCTCATTGCGGCCTTTTTTCAGAATATCCACCACATCAATGCTGGAGCAGGATCCAACCGCCAGCAGCACCGATTCCATCGGTGATACGGCATCGCCATTACCGTCCATTACGGTTTTGTAACCACTTTCGGTGACACCGGTAAAGGTCAGATCGCGATCCCACACTACATTTGCTTTCATATTGGCCTCTTACTTGGTTACCAGGCGTACCGCCTGTTTGTCGATGACTATTTTACGTTGTTTGTACAGCGCACCCAGCGCTTTCTTGTAAGCCGCCTTGCTAACACTAAAGCGCGCATAAATTTCGTCGGGCTGACTTTTGTCGGTCAGTGTGGAAAATCCACCATGCGCTTCAAGATCATCAATAATGGCTTCTTCCAGTGTTCGGCGACCCACTTTGTCGACCCGTTGCAGGGCTATATCCAGTTTGCCATCTTCACGCACATTTTTAATCACAGCGTCGAGCTTTTCGCCAATACGCAGCGGTTTAAATGCATCAAAATGAAAAATTAAACCGGCATAGACTTCATTGACGACCACTTTGTAGCCCAGCTCTGTTTTGCTGTACACGATGCACTCAACCTGAGTGCCTGGTTCCAGACCGGTCTCTTTGTCGCGCAAAAAATAGTGCAGCTTGGTGGCGCCCAGTACCCGGCTGGTTTTTTCGTCATAAAAGGCATGCACCACATAATGCATCCCGGGGTTAACCGGCTGTTCCTGGTATTGGGCCGGCACCAGCAAGTCTTTTTCCAGCCCCCAGTCGAAAAACGCACCAAAATCGGTGGCATTCACTGCTCTTAAAACCCGGGTTTCGCCAATTTGTATCAGTGGCGTCTGGGCAAAGGCTATCAGCGCACCGGCATTATCGGTGGTGACAAAAGCCTCCAGCGTGTCGCCTACCTTCAGATCGGCGGGGGCAGAGGTGCTTGCCAGTGTGACGGTGGTATCGTCATCACCGGTTGCAGTGAGTTGAAATCCAAAGGGAAATTCGGCAGCTACCTGGAGCTGATTTGTTTTACCAACCTGTATCATTGAACCTGACTGTCAGAGAAATTACAGGTAGTATGATACAGCACTAACGCAGCAAGAGCGAAACAACTATGTGGTTAAATTGCGATTTAGGCGAGAGTTACGGCAGCTGGAAAATGCCGGTGGAAGAGTCGGTGATGCGTGTCATCGACCAGGCCAACATTGCCTGTGGGTTTCATGCCGGTGATCCGGTCACGCTGCAACAGGCATTACGCCTGGCTGTTGCACACCGGGTACAGATTGGTGCGCATCCGGCATACCCTGATCTGCAGGGATTCGGGCGTCGCAGCATGCAATTATCAGAAAGCGAGCTTATCGGTTGTATTCAATATCAGGTCAGCGCCCTGCAAGGATTGGCAACGCTGGCCGGTGGTCAGCTTACCTATGTAAAACCCCACGGCGCCCTTTACAATGACATGATGAAAAGCGCGGTATTGAGAGGGCAGGTTTTTCGGGCCGTGGCTCAGTTCAGCAATCCTTCACTAGCCCTGATGATTCAGGCCCATCCTGACCATGCTGTCTTTCAGGCCGAAGCCGATGCGCTGGGTCTGTCGCTTTATTTTGAAGCATTTGCCGACCGGCGTTATACCGATGAAGGCTGGCTGACACCGCGCAGCCAGAGTAACGCGGTACTTAACCATGACGAGGCCGTCACGCAGGCCAGACAAATCATTGAACAGGGCACGATCACCACCGAGCATGGGCAAATTCTGACTTTTCCGGTTGACTCACTATGCGTGCACGGTGACAGCCCGGGCGCGGTAGAGATGGCAACCCATATTCGTCAGCTACTGGCACGGTAAACTTAACACTTTAGGAGGAACACGCTGTAATGGAAGCATTTGGCACGGTGCGCGAGATTCAGCCGGCCGGCATAGACGGACTTATTGTTTATTTCAACGGCACCACCCTGACGCAGGCCAATCAGGCTGTACAAAACATGAAATCAGCCATTCGCGAAGACAATCCGGTGTGGCTTAAGGCGCTGATCCCCGGTTACGACACCTTGCTGGTGTTATTTGACCTGAATCTGGCCGACAGTCATACCGTATATCAGGAATTACGTTCGGTAAACCCGGCGCAGCAGGCCACAGGCAACGGGCAACATCATCGTCTTGGTGTCTGGTATGGAGCGCCGCAGGCCTGCGATTTTGACATTATACGCAGACATAGCGGGTTATCAGACGAGCAGATTATTGCCGGTCATACCGGGCAACCGTTTACTGTGTTTACGGTGGGGTTTGCGCCCGGTTTTGCTTACATGGGCGAGCTGCCTGAATCGCTGCATTGTCCGCGACTGGACAGCCCGCGCAAACGGGTTCCAACAGGTGCAGTGGCTATTGCCGATGCCCAGACAGCGGTATATCCGGCCGCCTCGCCCGGTGGGTGGAACTTACTCGGCTTATGTGCAGAGCCGTTGTTCAACCCGCACTGGGAGCAGCCGGTGAAACTGCAGGCTGGCGATACGGTGGAATTTTATGCCATCACAGAAGCACAATATCAGGAGCGTTTACATGAGCAGCGGTAATATTACGGTTGAGTCTGCCGGACTGCTCACGCTGGTGGTCGATGCCGGACGTCACTTATCGGCCCAGGAGCAGGGCTTTTGCGTATCCGGGGCGGTGGATATACGCACCTATAATCTGGTCAACTGGCTGTGTGGTAATCAGCACCACGCCGCGACTTTTGAATGTATTGGCGAGCTGGTATTGACCGTTGATGCGCCACTGAGTCTGGCGGTAGGTGGCCCGCAGGTTGATGTTTGGATTAACCGGCAACCAGTACCGGCCTGGCAAACTCTGCATTTAAAAGCGGGCGATGAGTTACGCTGTGGCAGTGCCCGCACAGGCAGCAAGTGCTATGTTGCGGTAACCGGTCAGTGGCAGCTGCCGCGTACCCAGGCCAGTCAAAGTATTGTGATGCGCGAGGGAGTAGGCGGTTTGCATAATGACGGTACCCCGGTCAAGGCCGGGCAGGTCTATGAAATTAAGCCGCGCAACATGTCGGAGACTCGCCAGGTGACCGCTCCTTACATCCCGGATTACAGCCTGAGTACGCCGCTGGATGTCGTCACCGGTTATCAGTATCATGCGTTTGCTCCCTGGCAGCGTCAGCTATTTTTTGCCAGTGAATATACGGTCAGTAATCAGATAGACCGGATGGGCTATCGGTTAAGCGGTCAGCCAGTCAGCTGCGAAATGCGTACAATGCGTTCAGAAGGCATTAATTTTGGTGCCATCCAACTTCCTCCTGATGGACAGCCGATTGTAATGATGTCTGATCGCCAGACACTGGGCGGCTACCCCAAAATCGGGTGTGTGGCTGAATATGATATCTACCGGCTGGCGCAGGCTGTGCCCGGCGATACCGTAACGTTCAGGGCAGTTGATATTGATAATGCCAGAGCCGGCTGGCTTCTGAGAGACCGGCTGGAACGACAGTTATTTGAACAGTTTGAAAGCGAAGAAATATAAAATGGCAATAGCATTTCTAAACGGCGACTTCATGCCGCTTGAGGAAGCCCGCATTTCTCCGATGGATCGCGGCTTTTTGTTTGGCGACGGTATTTATGAAGTGATACCTGCCCATCAGGGCAAAGCCGTCGGCTTGCAGGCGCACCTGCAACGATTAAATGATGGTCTGCAGGCTATCGGTATCGCCAACCCGATGAATATCAAACAATGGGAAAGTCTGGTGAATGAACTGGTCGGGCGCAATAGTACGGCGCTTGAGGCAGACTATGTGGGGGTTTACCTGCACGTATCCAGAGGGACGGTAATGACCCGCGCTCACGGGTTTCCTGATGACGTACCGCCAACCGTGTTTGCCTACGGTTTTGCCATTGCTGCACCGCCGGTGCCTCAGGCGGCCGGCGTAAAAGGCTTACATGTGGCGCTAAGCCGGGATCTGCGCTGGGAGCGGTGTCATATAAAATCCACCTCGCTGCTGGGCAATGTGCTGCATTTTCAGGATGGAAAAGCACAGGGTAAGCAGGAAACCATTTTGGTGAACGCCAGCGATGAGGTCACAGAAGCCAGCTCATGCAATGTATTTGCTGTAATAAATGGTGAGATTGTCACGCCGCCGCTGGACCATCAGTTATTGCCGGGCATCACTCGCCAACTGATTATAAAGAGTCTGGCGCGCGCGGGTATCACGGTAACTGAGCGTGTGGTTACCAAAGCTGAGCTGTTAGCGGCACAGGAAGTCTGGCTGTCCAGTTCCAGCAAGGAAATTACTCCGGTACTGAGTATTGGTGACTCGCCGGTGGCAGATGGCACACCTGGCCCGGTATGGCAGCAGGCGATTACCATCTTTAACCAGCACAAATACGATTTATAATGAAAAAAGCCCGTTAATCAACGGGCTTTTTTGATCCTGAGACGAGAAACAAATCAGTCGTTATTGTCGCAGTTTCCGTCAGCGCACTCACCGTACAGGTACAGACTATGGTGGGTCAGACGAATATTATTCTGTTTCGCTATTTCTTCCTGTCGCTGCTCGATGATGTCATCTTCAAATTCAATCACTTTGCCGCACTTCAGGCATACCAGATGATCGTGATGGTCTTTGTAGCTGATTTCAAAGACAGATTTGCCACCTTCAAAATGATGGCGGATCAGTATGCCCGCATCATCGAACTGGTTCAGTACGCGATATACCGTCGCCAGACCGATTTCCTCACCCTGATCGATAAGCAGCTTATATACATCTTCAGCACTGATATGCTGGTTATCAGGTTCCTGCAGAATTTGCAGAATTTTAAGGCGAGGCAATGTCACTTTCAGGCCGGCCTTTTTTAACTCTTTATTTTGATCCATTGAATACCAACTTCAGAGGCTGTTTTTACTATAGGCGCTATTATAGGTAAGTTGATTTGATTTGAAAGTAAAAGGGGCACTTTGTCAAATATTTGCCCAAAAAGCGGTCAGTCCGGTTATGTGAATAGCATTCATTCGTGTTCTGCGAATTAAGCCAGATCCTCCTATCTAACAATTCGTGTTTTTTGTACTAAGATAAAATTAGTTATCAGCCGAAATACTATTTGTTAACAAATAGGTAACATTAATGCAGGCTTTTTTGTATGTTAGTCATGAGCGGTATAACAACAGGAAGTAAAGCATGCGCTTAACCGTGGTCGCAAAAATTATTCTGGGATTTGCAGTCTTTTGCGGACTGCTGATTCTAACCGGTCTGCTGTCTTATGCAGGCTTGTCCGATATTCGTGGATCAGCAGTATCTGTGGTAGAAGACAAAATGCCAATACAAAATCAGATGATGGAGATGAAGTCAGAAACCCTGACGCTTGCCACCATTATTGTTAATGGCTATCACAAAGACACCATTCAGGGGCTTAATCAAAGCCGTCAGCAGTTTACTGCGCTGGCCGCTGAGTTTGAACAACAGCTAAATGGCCTGTCTTTATCCGATGAACAGCAATTTACGCAGCAAGCGGGACAGACCTTTCTCACTCACAGCAGCGCCATGTATGAGGCGCGCCATCAGTTTCTGATGACCCGTCAAGCGGTGATTGACCAGCTGGCCCGGGTATTGTCGGCCAGTGATGAAGCCAGCGCACTGATGCTTGATCTGAGTTATTTAGAGGAGAGTCAGGCCGGCGTGCGAACGCTCATCGGAGCGGGCAATAATGTGGATAATAAATTACTTACCCTGACCACCGGGCTGGAAGACTTAGCGGCCAGTACAGACAACAGCAATACGCAGTCGATTATTGAAGATATCCACTATCAGATTTCCAACCTGGAGGTCGATGCCGGCTATCTGAACCGGTTGGCAGAAACAATAGATGATGGCGGCATCATAGAGGCCTTTAACCAACAGTATACCAGCCTGAAATCGGCATTATCGGGCGATAATGGTCTTATCATGCTGCAACAGCAGAAAATTGACTACAGCAATACGGCTGCCGTCAGTAAAGCCCGGGCAGAAGAGGCACTCCAGCAAACCCTTGAAGGGGTGAACAGCCTGTTTGAAAAAGCGAGTATGGATGCGGTGAGCGGCCAGCAGCTTATATTAGCCACGGTACAGGAAAGCTTGCTCGAAACCCTGGTGGTATCTGCCACAGGTCTGATTGTGGCGATCATTCTGGCAGTGGTAATCACCCGTAGTATTGCCCGACCGCTGATGCGCATCAATGGCGGATTGCGCCAGCTTAGTCAGGGGGATCTGACCTGCCGGCTCGATGACTCCGGGCATGACGAGTTTGCCGGTCTTGCCCGCAAAGTGAATGCGCTGGCTGCCAGTTTACGCGAGCTGGTGGGCAATATTCATCAGCAGGAAGAGCAGCTGATTGCGATTTCAAAGCAGGGCGTGGCCATGGGTGAGCAAAGCCTGCAGGATGTTGATCGTCAGCGCGAACAGGTGACGGTGACATCGGATAACACCAACCATGTACAGCGCACCAGTCAAAGCAATCTCACGCAAATCAGTCAGGCGATGGATGCGCTCAGCCAGGTGCATCAGCAAAGCAGTAAAATTGCCGAACTGGTGGGGCACAGTCGCCGGCAGAGTCAGGAGCAGGTTGCTCAGGCTGAACAGTCAGCGCATACGATTGAGCGGCTGGATGAAAACAGCCGTAACATCGGCGGTATACTGGATGTGATTAAAACAATTGCAGAGCAGACTAACCTGCTGGCCCTGAATGCAGCTATCGAAGCAGCCCGGGCCGGCGAGCAGGGCAGGGGATTTGCCGTGGTCGCCGATGAAGTCAGAACACTGGCCAACCGCACGCAAAACTCCACGGCGGAAATAGAGGCAATGATTGCCAGCTTGCAACAGGACGCCGCGCAGGCGGTTGAGGCGATTTCGGCGGGCAAATCCCTGGCTTGTCGAGGACAGGAAACCGTAGAGCAGGTTGATGCACAGGTTGCAGAAATTCAGGATATTATCTCAGGATTGCATCATATCAACAGGCAAATTGTTGACGATACCAAGGCGCAGGACGGGTTACTGGCCGAAGTGGTTCGTAGTTTACAGACGATTGTGAGTCTGGCGGACTCCAGCGGACAAAGCACTCACTCGGCCAATCTGTCTATACGTCAGCTGGATGAACAAATTGACAGTTTGCGGGCAGCAGTGGCGACGTTTCGTCTGTAAACAGTCTGTGCTCCGGCAGACATAAAAAAAGCTGCACACAGTGCAGCTTTTTTTTAAACGGCGTCAGCCTCAGGCCAGCTCGGCCAGACACAACTCATCATGAAGCTGTTTACACCAGCTTTTAACCCGCTCTTCAGTCAGTTCTGGCTGACGGTCTTCATCGATGCCAAGGCCGACAAAATGATCGTCATCTGCCATCCCTTTAGAGGCTTCAAACTCATAGCCTTCAGTTGACCACTGACCAACCAGAATTGCCCCGCGAGGCTCAACGATATCGCGCACCATGCCCATCGCATCCAGAAAATACTCAGCATAATCTTCCTGATCGCCACAACCAAAAATGGCAACCAGTTTATCGTTAAAATCAATTTCCTCTAAATCAGGAAAAAAATCATCCCAGTCACACTGTGCTTCACCATAATACCAGGTTGGAATACCGAAGATTAGCAGGTCATATTCTGCAATTGCTTCTTTACTGCTTTTGGCAATGTCAAAAACATCAATCAGGTTTTTGCCTAATTCTTTTTGAATCATTTTAGCAACATGCTCGGTGTTGCCTGTATCGCTACCAAAAAATAGGCCAACGGTTGCCATAATTAACCTCTATCTCTTATCTATCTGTGCTCAGACACCTGAACCAAGCCAAAATACTTCTATTAATCCTTTAGCTAAAAAGCCCAGCGCTCCCGCGCCCAGTACACCATAAACCACGATTTTCCCAATCAGGGGCACGTCGTTTTTCTTAAGAACATCGTGTACCGCTAAACCCATTAAAATAAACAGGCCTCCAAGGCCAACATAAATTGAAATGGATTCAAATAATTCGTAACTGCTGGCGGTCATAAGACCCCTCATCAATATCGGCGCGCACTATACCATAAGTCTAGCCCCTGAGCGCACACAAACCGTTTAAATTTACGTAATTGACTCAGTTCTGGTTGTCTGTACGACGAAAAAATCCTTCCACGGCACTGTTAAAGGCATCTGGCTTCTGGGCATGAATCCAGTGACCCGCCCCTTCTACAATATGAGCTTTGGCCTTTGGAAACAGCGTTGCGATGATACCCTGATGCTCCGCTAAAAGATAATCACTCTCATTTCCCTTTATAAATAGGGTGGGTTGAGAAAATTGCAAGTCTGTGTGCGGCCAGCCACGTACATTGTCATAACTGGCAGCCAGACCTTCGAGGTTGAAGCGCCAGTACCAGTGACCTTCGTCATTCTGCGCAAGACTTTTCAGTAAAAACTGCCGGATACCGGTCTCAGGTATATGTGCCGCTAGCTGTTTGTCAGCATCACTGCGTTTACTCACTTGTTGCATGTCTACACTACGCAGGCCTTCAATAATACTGTTGTGGCGCGCATCGTAGGTAGCCGGGGCAATGTCCGCTACAATCAGACGGCTGACTAGCTCAGGATTCTGCAGGGCGCACAGCATGGCAGCCTTGCCACCCAGAGAGTGGCCCAGTAACGTGACTTTTGCTTCAGTTGTCTGACTGACAACCTGTTTAATGCTATCGGCACAGGCCTGCAGGGAAAATGTGTCGAGATGCGGAGATTTCCCGTGATCAGGCAAATCGATATTAATAATATTGTGAGTTGCCGCAAAATGACGACGCACCACCGCCAGATTATCCATATCACCGAATAAGCCGTGAATAAGTACCAGCCAGGGCGCAGAGTCGTCACTGACCTGCGCGGTAAAATGTAATTGTGTGGTCATAGCAAAAAATTGATAACAGTGCTTTGCCTGATAATTCAGGACATAAGATAAAAAGGAAAATAAAAAAGGCGGCTGATGCCGCCTTTTTTATCAGATGGAATAGTCTTCCAGTTTTTTGCCTTTTTCCAGCGCATCTTTAAATACGCGAGGCATACGTCCAATGCCGGTCCAGTCATGTGACTTACCGTCTTTATCTGTTAGCCGGTATTTAACCGGGCGCTTTTTGCCGGTTTTACGCATAGCGGTTTTTGGAGCTGGTGCAGATTCAAGATCGCTGACATCTAACCCGGCTTGCTGTAATTGTTCCTGAATTTCAGCAATTTTGGCTTGTTTTTGCTGGGCAATCTTTTCATCTTCAGCGGCTTTTTCACGACGCTTTTCAATGATATTAGTTAGTTTTTCCTGAACAGCTTCCAGCTCAGAGAGAGATAAATCTTTTACCGCACCCTGTAAACGTCTTCCATGGGTTAAAATTTCTAAAAATTCGCTCATTTATTAACCTTGCGTTTATATTGATTACTTGTTCGAAAGTATAATAGTTAAGTTTTTAGTAAAAAAAAAGCAGCCCGAGGCTGCTTTTTAATTTAATTATAATTTATTTTTAAATTTACATGTTTGGATAATTCGGTCCACCCGTTCCTTCAGGGGTTACCCAGCGAATATTTTGTGACGGATCTTTAATATCGCAGGTCTTACAGTGAATGCAGTTTTGCGCGTTTATCTGGAAGCGGGGCGCGCCTTCATCCTCTACCACTTCATACACACCGGCCGGGCAATAACGCTGCGCAGGCTCGGCATATTTAGGTAAATTCACTTCAATGGGAATGGTCGGATCTTTTAACTGCAGATGACAGGGTTGGTCTTCTTCGTGGTTGGTATTCGATAAATAGACAGAAGATAATTTATCAAAGCTGAATACACCATCGGGTTTGGGATAGTCGATAACACTTGCACTGTCTTTTGTTTTTAACTGCGCATAATCTTTTGAGTCATCTTTGAGGGTCATACCAAACAGACTGCCGCTAAAATAATTCTGCTCAATCATGTTAAATGCGCCGCCACCCATGGTGCCATATTTATGGATTGCGGGACCAAAATTACGGGATTTGTACAATTCATCGTATAACCAGGAGGATTTAACGTTTTCAGTATACTGAGTTAATTCCGCTGCCGGCGAGGATTGTTTTAATTCAGCAAAAATAGTTTCTGCTGCAATCATGCCCGACTTCATCGCCGTGTGATTACCTTTTATTTTGGCAAAATTCAGCGTGCCGGCATTACAACCCACCAGTAAACCGCCCGGGAATGTCATTTTTGGCAGTGAATTAAAGCCACCTTTGGTAATGGCACGGGCGCCATAAGCCACCCGTTTACCGCCTTCCAGATACTGTTTAATTTTCGGGTGATGTTTTAATTGCTGAAATTCATCAAACGGACTTAAGTAAGGATTGGCATAATTTAAATCCACAATTAAGCCCACAAATACCTGATTATCTTCGGCGTGATACAGATAACTGCCGCCGGTAGCATCATTCAGCGGCCATCCCGCTGAGTGGATGACCAGACCCGGTTGATGTTTAGCCGGATCAATATCCCAGATTTCTTTAAACCCAATAGCATAATGCTGCGGGCTACTGTCTTTATCCAGCGCAAAATGATTGATCAGTTCTTTGCCAAGATGACCCCGGGCGCCTTCGGCAAAGACGGTGTATTTAGCGCGCAGTTCCATTCCAGGCATATAGCCGTCTTTATGTTCACCATTTTCACCAATACCCATATCTCCGGTGATCACACCGCCCACGCTACCATCTTCGTTATAAATAATGTCAGCTGCGGAAAATCCGGGGAATACCTCCACGCCCAGCTGCTCGGCCTGTTCAGCCAGCCAGCGACATACATTGCCCATCGAGACAATATAGTTACCATCGTTATGCATGGTTTTTGGCGTCATCCAGCCGGGCATTTTGCGGGCGCTGCTGGCGTCGTTAAACAGATAGATTTCGTCACTGGTGACAGGGGTATGTAATGGCGCACCGCGATCTTTCCAGTCCGGAAAGAGTTCATTAAGGGCGCGAGGCTCAAACACCGCACCCGACAAGATATGCGCACCGACCTCAGAGCCTTTTTCGACAACACAGACCATCAGTTCCTGTTCAGCTTCGCTGGCCATTTGCATCAGCCGGCATGCTGTTGCCAGACCCGATGGTCCGGCACCGACGATGACAACGTCAAACTCCATTGATTCACGTTCCATAAGTGGCTCCTTAATAGTCGTTTTTATAGTGCACTATAGGTGAAACAAATAATGCAAAGTGTCAAAAAGATGTAAATTATTTGTCGTCTCGAAAGGTAATCCAGGTTGACGTTTACGTCAACAGGAAGTAGATTGCAAATTAGTTTACGTTAACGTAAACCATGTTAAAAATAATTTAGCAGTTTGCGTCAAACAGCAAAATCCTTAAAAGGACATCCGGACAAACCGTTATCCTTGTTCGGGGGTATCGAGAAGAGAATAGGTGAAGTATCACCGACAACTCACATTCTGAGGTAGAAAATGAAAATACTGGTACCGGTCAAACGTGCAATTGACTACAACGTAAAGGTACGGGTTAAGTCGGACAACTCCGGCGTTGACCTGACCAACGCAAAAATGGCGATTAACCCGTTTTGCGAAATCGCTGTTGAAGAAGCAGTCAGACTAAAAGAAAAAGGCATTGCCAGCGAAATCGTGGTGGTGTCTGTGGGCGATAAAAGCTGCCAGGAACAAATCAGAACCGCTCTAGCACTGGGCGCAGATCGGGGCATTCAGATTGACACCGACCAGTCGCTGGACTCATTACAGATTGCCAAATTACTGGCCAAAGTGGTGGAAGAAGAAGCCCCGCAGCTGGTTATTCTGGGTAAACAGAGCATTGATTCAGATAACAATCAGACCGGCCAGATGCTGGCGGCACTGACCAAAATGCCACAGGGGACTTTTGCCTCTGAGGTCAGCGTGGATGGTGAAACGGTTAACGTGACCCGCGAAATTGACGGTGGTTTACAAACTGTGGCGCTGAATCTGCCGGCTGTGGTCACCACCGACCTGCGATTAAACGAACCTCGCTATGCCTCATTACCGAATATTATGAAAGCTAAGCGCAAGCCGCTGGATGTGAAAGCCGCAGCGGACTTTGGCGTTGCGCTGGAAAGTAAGGTGAAGGTATTGAAAGTGGCAGCGCCTGAACAGCGCAAGGGCGGTGTGAAAGTCGCAGATGTGGCTGAGCTGGTTGATAAACTGAAAAATGAAGCGAAGGTGATCTCATGACAGTTTTGGTATATGCAGAACATGATAATAAACAGCTGAAGTCAGAAACTGCCAAGCTGGTCAATGCAGCCACTCAGATTGGCGGTGATGTTCATGTGCTGGTAGCGGGTCATCAGTGTAGCGAGCTGGCGGCGCAGGCAGCAAAAATTGATGGCGTTAACAAGGTGCTGGTGACAGACAACGAAGCCTATACGCATCAGTTGGCTGAAAATGTGGCTGAGCTGGTACTTGAACTGGGTAAGGATTACGACCACATTCTGGCCTGTGCCTCTACCACCGGGAAAAACTTTATGCCGCGGGTCGCTGCCTTGCTGGATGTGGCACAAATTTCTGACATTATCGGTGTTGAGTCGGCCGATACTTTTGTTCGTCCTATTTATGCCGGCAACGCTATTGCTACCGTGCAGTCTCAGGATAGCATTAAAGTGATTACGGTGCGGGCGGCTTCATTTGATGCAGCTGGGCAGGGTAACGATGCTGCTGTGGAAAACCTGGATAAGGTCATTAACGCTGAGCAGTCGCGCTTTGTGAGTGAAGAGCTGACCGAGTCAGAACGTCCTGAACTGACCGCAGCTGACGTGATTATCTCTGGTGGCCGTGGTATGCAAAACGGCGAAAACTTTGCGCTGCTGGAAGGCATTGCCGATAAACTGGGCGCTGCCATTGGTGCATCACGGGCTGCGGTGGATGCCGGCTTTGTACCTAATGACATGCAGGTTGGACAAACCGGAAAAATTGTTGCGCCTCAGTTGTACATTGCGGTGGGTATTTCCGGGGCAATCCAGCATCTGGCCGGGATGAAAGACTCGAAGGTGATTGTCGCAATCAATAAAGACGAAGAAGCCCCTATCTTTCAGGTGGCTGATTATGGGTTGGTGGGAGATTTATTTGACGTGCTTCCGGAGCTTGAAAAGTCGCTGTAACTGAGATAAGCAATACTCAGTCTCTAAAAAAGCTGGCAAACGATACTTTGCCAGCTTTTTTGTACCCGGTTCAATGTGCCGGTCAATACTTATGATCTTGTCACAGATTTATACTCTGACAACAGAGTTATCCTCTCCCCCCATGCCAGACGGTATATAGGCATCTGCCTGCCAGTCATTTTCCCAGGTGGTGTCATCCAGAAAATAACGAAAGGCATATTCTTTATCTTTTTCCAGTGCAATGGTCTGCGTAAAGTCGCCATTTTTCAGCCGCTTCATAGGCTCAGCATGTTCGTCCCAGGCATTGAAATCACCTACCAGACGGGCGGTACCAGCCTTGTTTGCCTCCTTGGCGTTAATTCTGAATGTGACCTTACATACCGGTTTTGACTTCAGGTACTGCTTTTTAAGACTCATGTTTACTCTCTGTATTACATTAAGGCGTCTTATTAAATTACGATTAAAAACTGAGCTTATCAAGCCTGTTTGGCTCAAAAAATAATCCGCCATTGGTGTTAATGTCACCACTATGAAGAAAAATTACGCGGCTTCCCCGATACATATTTGTTAACAGTTTTAAAAAAGCACTTTTTTGCTTTTGTCAGTACACTAGGCACACAAAAAATGGCATGCTGTACATCTGCCGTTTAGCAGTAAAACTAAAACAATAACAGTGAATTAATAGGGAATTTCATGAAAAATTCGGCACTCGCCAAAGCAGGCATTCCGTTACTTATTGTGCTTGGCGCAATTATTGTGGCGGTCATTCTTATTGGTTCTAAAACACCGCCGGAAAAAACACCTCAGGAAGCACCGGCTTTTTTGGTTGATGCCAGCCCGGTGTCTCGTGAGACCGTAAAATTTGCCGTGTCATCACAGGGTAATGTGCTGCCCAGCAACCAGACGGTGATCAGTGCCCAGGTCAGTGGGCGGGTGGTGTCGCTGTCTGATGTGTTTGTAGTAGGCGGTATGTTCAGTAAGGGAGATGTGCTGGCTGTGCTTGAACAGCAGGACTATGAAACGGATGTGAAGCTGGCTGAGGCAGAACTGGCGCAGGCCAAAGCCGCACTGACCGAAGAAGTTGCCCGTGGCCGGGTGGCTCAGCAGGAATGGAGCTCGGTTAACTCTGTGGTTCCGCCTGAACTGGGTTTGCGTAAACCGCAGCTGGCCCGTGAACAAGCCAATGTCAAAGCCGCCGAAGCCAAACTGGAGCGGGCCCGCCGCAACCTCTCACGCACCGAAATCAAAGCCCCGTACAACGGCCTGGTAGTTAATCGCAATATAGACCTGGGACAGTTTGTGATGATTGGCAGCGCCATTGGCACGATATACAGCACGGATGTCGCCGAGATTCGCTTACCGGTACCCGACAGTGACATGGCCTTTATTGATATGCAGGATGCACTGAGCCGCACCGGTAATGTCAGCCTGCAAGCCAGGGTCAATGGTATTCCTCATACCTGGCAGGCCGATTTAGCCCGGACCGAAGGCGTGCTGGACAGTGCCAGTCGCATGACCTTTGTGATTGCGCGTATTGCTGATCCATATAATCGCACCGGCGCGGGTGAACAAAAACCGGTGCTGCAATTTGGCCAGTTTGTGCAGGCCGATATTACTGCCTCCAAAGAACGGGAGCTGTTTGTATTGCCGCGCTCTGTAATGCGTCTGGACCAGACCGTACTGACGGTGGATGACGAACGTCAGTTACATATCAAGCCGGTTGATGTGGTGCGTAGCAATGCTGACAAGGTATATATCACCGGCGGCCTGACTGAAGGTGAGCTGGTGGTGATGAGCGCTGTGCCTAATCCTTATGAAGGTATGCCGGTTCGGCTGCCCGGGGATGCTACCGACAATCATGATGACGATAACCAGAAGAGTCAGGACACCATAACCAACGAGGTGGCCACGGATGAGTAGAATTGACACACACAAAGGCATGATTGCCTGGTTTGCCAGAAACAGTGTGGCAGCCAACCTGCTCATGTGGATTTTGCTGGTGGGTGGGTTGTTCTCCGCCTTTACTATTCAAAAGCAGATATTTCCGAATATTGAAGTCAATATTATCAGTGTACAAGTGCCTTATCTGGGCGCTGCACCACAGGAAGTGGAAGAAGGAGTGCTGCTTAAAGTCGAGGAAGCGGTGGAAAACCTCGATGGTATCAAAAAAATCACCTCGACCGCCTCGGAAGGAATGGGGAGTGTCAGTATTGAGGTAGAGGAAAACTACGACATACAGGCACTGCTGAATGAAGTAAAAGCGCAGGTAGATGCGATTCCCAGCTTTCCGGGTAACACGGAAAAACCTGTGGTTTATCAGCAAAAATTTCAGTCTGATGTGGTCTGGGTCTCGGTATTTGGCGATGCCACAGAGCGCGAGCTAAAAGAATTTGCCAAAGATATTCGCGACGATATTGCCAATTTACCGGGCATCACCAACGTGGAAATCGTCGGCGCCCGGGATTATGAAATCAGCATTGAGCTGTCTGAAACGGACCTGCAAAAGTATAACCTGACATTTTCAGAAGTGGTTGAGCAGGTGCGCCAGTCCAGTGTGGATCTGCCCGGCGGCTCAATTAAAACCGACAACGGCGATATTTTACTGCGTACCAAAGGACAGGCTTACACTGGTTATGATTTTTCCCAGATTGCGCTGCTGACCCGCGCCGATGGTACCCGGGTCCGGCTGGGGGATGTGGCCACAATCAATGATGGTTTTGTGGAAGATAACCGGTTTGCCTTTTTTGATGGCAAGCCCGCCGTGAGTATGCGGGTGCGTGCGGTAGGAGACCAGAACGCACTGGAAATATCCGAACAGGTGAATCAGTACATCAAGCAAGCCAGTCAGGATTTTCCTGCGCATCTGACCGCCGATACCTGGGGGGACTCGTCGTTTTACCTGAATGACCGGCTCAACATGATGCTGGAAAACATGGGGTTTGGTGCGCTACTGGTATTTATTGTTTTATCTCTGTTTTTGCGGGTAAAACTGGCGTTCTGGGTGATCTGGGGTCTGCCGGTATGCTTTTTAGGCGCGATTCTGGCCATGCCGATGGAATTTATTGGCGTGTCAATCAACATGCTCAGCCTGTTTGCCTTTATTCTGGTGCTGGGGATTGTGGTGGATGATGCCATTATCATGGGGGAGTCGGCCTACACCGAGATTGATCAGAAAGGGCATACTACCGACAACGTAATTGCCGGGGTGAAACGGGTCGCGATGCCAGCCACCTTTGGTGTACTGACCACCATTGCTGCCTTTTCTCCTATGCTGATGGTGTCTGGCCCGTTCGGGGTGATCTGGAAATCAATTGGCTGGGTCGTGATTGTGTGCCTGGTGTTTTCACTGATTGAGTCCAAGCTGATTTTGCCGGCTCACCTGGTGCATATGAAGCTTAAACCCCATGAGCCGGATAAACTGAATCGTTTTCAGCGGTTCAGAAATATTTTCAGTGAGGGCATAAAACGGTTTGTGGTGAATTCCTATGCGCCGTTTCTGGCCAAAGCCATTCGTAACCGCTACACCACGCTGGCCACCTTTATTGCAATGCTGATTGTCACCATTGGTTTATTTATGAGTGGCATTGTGCGTTTTGTATTTTTCCCGGATATACCCAGCGATTTTATGTCAGCCAGTTTTGAACTGGAAGCAGGTTCGTCGGTGGCACAGCGTGATGCGGCGCTGCGTGAAATGGTTGATGCCATGAACCGCATGGACAGCAAGCTGAAAGAAGAAACCGGTCAGGGCGTGGTGAAACATGCCATCGGGTTTGATAACGGCAACCTGGGCGGCGAAGTGTTTGTTGAGCTGAGTAAAGGCGAAGACCGCGAAATGCCGGATTACGAAATTCATGCCTTATGGCGTGAAGAAATGCCTGAAATACCCGGTGTGAAAACACTCAATATTGGTTCAGGCGGCGGTTTCTCCGGGCCGGATCTAAGCTTTGAATTTACCTCTGAAGACATCAATGCCCTGACTGCCGCAGCCAGTGAACTGAAAGCCCGGCTGAATGACTATGACGGTGTTTCGGATGTGAACGACTCGTATGCCGGTGGCAGCGACGAAGTACAACTAGCTCTGAAGCCGCAGGCTGATGCGCTGGGGATCACCTTGCAGCAGTTGGGTCAGCAGGTGCGGTACGGCTTTTACGGCGCCGAAGTACAGCGCGTGCAACGTGACGAAGAAGAAGTCAAAGTCATGGTGCGTTACCCCGAAGAGGAGCGTAACAGCATTGCTCATCTTGAAAATATGCGTGTGCGCGCCCCCAATGGCGACGATATTCCGTTTGAGGAAGTCGGCACAATTAACCTGAGTGAAGGGTATTCTTCAATTGTTCGCGTGGATGGTGCCCGCTCGATAACAGTAACCGGCAAGGTGGATAAAGCCCGACTGGATCCTGGCGAGGTGACCCGGGATGTGGCCTTTAGTATTGTGCCAGACATTCTGGCAAAACATCCAAAAGTCCATTTCCAGTTGCAGGGTAACTCCAAAGAAGAGGGCGATGCCATGCTGAGCCTGGCACAGGGCCTGTTGTTTGCCTTGTTTGCCATTTATGCACTGCTGGCCGTTCCCCTGAAATCCTACTCTCAGCCCTTTATCATCATGTCGGTGATTCCGTTTGGTGTAGTAGGGGCCATTGTCGGGCATCTGGTGCTGGGTATGGCGGTCAGTTCATTATCCCTGTGCGGCATTATTGCGCTTTCCGGGGTAGTGGTAAACGACAGCCTGATCATGGTAGATTTTGTTAACCGGGCCAGGGCCGAAGGACATCGCCTTATTGATGCAGCGATCAATGCCGGTACCCAGCGTTTTCGTCCGATTATTCTGACATCACTGACCACCTTTATGGGCCTGATGCCTATCGTGTTTGAACGCAGCCTGCAGGCGCAGATTGTCATACCCATGGCCATCTCCCTGGCATTTGGTATTCTGTTTGCCACTATTATCACGCTGCTGCTGGTGCCCTCGCTGTATCTGATACTGGATGATATCAAGGGACTGTTTCGCAAGCCGGAGCAGGGGCATGTGAAAGTGACCTCAGCCACCGACCCGTAAGATCAGCAAACAAACATAAACCAAAAGCCGTTCCGCATTCGTGGACCGGCTTTTTTGCTTTAAGGGGGCAACTTACTCGTGGGTGCCTGCTAATGACAACACTGCCGTAAGTATAAGCAACACAGAACAGCAGGTGCTGGCATGCTTCAGTTGATACCCTGACTCAGTCATTGATACGTGTTTTGCGCTGTTTAATTATTTTTACCTATCCAAAGGGCTTGTTGTACCGGATGAGTGTTGACCAGTCACATGCGTATAGATTTGGGTTGTACGCAAATCATTGTGCCCAAGTAGTTCTTGCACTGTTCTTATATCAGCGCCTGAAAGAAGAAGTTGTGTTGCAAACGAATGCCGAAACGTATGCGCGGTTACGTGCTTTGTGACGCCTGCTTTTTTCACCGCTATACGTAAAGCTTTAGTTAATGCTGACCAATGCAAGTGGTGACGACAGTAGTAACCATCTACAGGATGTTGGCATCGAGTGGTAGACGGGGACAAGTACTGCCACTTAAACTCTCTGATTGCATACGGATACTTTCTGGCTAAGCCTGAGGGTAGACTGGTTTCACCACCACCTTCAGCAATATCACGTTGGTGAATGGCCCTGATTGACTCTATTTGCTTTTCCAGCGCGGGGACAAGACTATTTGGCAGCATAGTCACGCGATCTTTGCCCCCTTTGCCGCGAAATACAAATACGCTCTTGCCTGCAAAGTCGATATCTTTGACGCGTAATTTAAGCAACTCCGCTTTACGTCATCCACAACCATAAAGTAACGAAAAGGCCAGTTGATACTTCTCATTCATTTGACCAATGATATTAAGCGCTTCTGCATGACTAAGTACCGTGGGGACTCGCCTGGGCGCCCGGGCTCGCACAGTATCAGGCAGCAAGGTCAGTTCCCGCTCGAACACATGCTTGTACATAAACACGATGGCGCAAAGCGCTAGATTCTGAGTTGATGAAGTGACGTGGCGTTTAACAGCCAGATAAGTCAAAAAATCAGTCACCTCCTGCTCACTAAGATCTTTCGGATGGCGCTTTTTATTAAACAGAATAAAACGTTTAATCCACAACAGATAGGTCTTTTCTGTGTGGATAGAGTAGTGCTTGGTGCGCATAATATTGCGGATTTGTTCTAAAAAAGGGCTTTGACCCATGAGTATCTCCAATCTTGTGGTGTGTAATGACTGAGGACTCTCAGTAATGCGAATCATAAAGTTGGATTAACAGACTTGTACCCTGTACGGTTTGAGGGGTTTGGTACAGTTTAGCGTTTGTAATTACTGAGAAATCTCAGTAACGCGCAAGGAATTTACGACAAAATCATGCCGTAGGCTCCACCATTGTTAGAAATGGGGTATGATTTAAATATGAAATTAAAGAGAAGTCTCAGTAATACACGTCTTAAAACGGCGATCTTCAACACTGAAGCTTTCAGGTGATTGATATTAAAAAGAATATGAAGTTTTGTAGCATGAAACACATTGCGTGTTACTGTGAAGTCTTCATAATAAGATGTTAAGTGTCATAAGAATTATGTGCAATTGCCAAGAATTAAATGAATGTGTTGAAGCTCTTCCCACAAGGGATGAGTTCGTAGCAGGATTCAATAAACTTGATCATAGTTCCAAGCTTTGGGCTGAGCTATTTGCATGTGTTAGTTGCGGGCAGCACTGGATTGTAGAAGAAGGTGCGGAAATGGATCGTCGTTCCAATAAAGCTTTCAAGCTTGATGATCCAGAAAATTGGCTCAACCATGATACAAGTCCAGCGTTGGCTCAGTGGCTTATTTCCAAGCGCGGTGGTTTATCTGAACAACAATGTATCTATTCAGGTTGTAAGAAACAAGCATTAAAAAAAATGGTGGTTTGTGTCGAGCATGGGCATTCAGAGTACAAATGGACCACAAACACTTAACAAGCAAAGGCAGCATCGCCCTACGGGCTGGACGCGCTAACGCGCGCCGCTGCTTTGGGCGTTATGTGTCAGGAGTAACAATCAAGCATGGAAGAACTTTTTAAAAAATACACAGAGGCTTTTGACGCTTTTAACTCAGAGGCCATAGCGAGCCTTTATCGCCTTCCCTGTGCTATTTCAGACGCCGACGGCACTCAAACATTTACGGATAGACCTGCGCTTATTGAAAAGTTTGCGTTAAATTGTGAATCTATGCGCAACTTTGGCTATCAATACGCTCAGTTCAAAATTATGCAAGAGCAGCCACTTGGACAAGACAAAGTAGCAGTTACAATTGCTTGGCGTGTTAACGTTGGCAATTCAAATATAGACTTCCGTACCTTGTATGTCTGTCATTGTATAGACAACAAGTGGTTTATATTCAGCGCAAATGTATATCAAGGTAGTTTTTAGAAGTGCCACATAACAAAAAAATTAAGTCACTCACTTCGTTCGCTGGGACGCATACACGTGGGCTGCTTCGCATTTTAGCCCTCGCGTATGCGCCCCTTATTTAAAAGTTATGTGCCAATGGAAATTTGAATCATGGATGAAATATCAAAATATCATGAATTAGCCAAGGATGCAGGAAATCGGCTCAGGGCCTATATTTTATCTGTTTCATCTGGTGCCACAGGCGTGTTCTTCTTAGCGCTTACTAATAAAACAGATAAAAATCCTTTAGCGTGTTCTGAGAAGTGGCTTCTTTCAATAGCTTTGATAGCATTCGTTTTAACAGTAGTTTTGTGCTTGTATGAACTTCGCATAGACGCTAAACGTTTCTTCTCGTTAGCTAAAGAGTTAAACAAGCCAGAAAAAGAACGAAATTGGGATACAAATGAAAGCTTTAAGTCAAAACGCTACTGGCTAATTCATTCATCCTACGTAACCCTAGGTGTGGCAATTCTCTCAACCAGTGCTTACCTCGTAATAAACATCGTAGGCACATAACAAACCAAGTAAGCGGGACAATAACACGTGGGCTCCCGTCACTTCGTTCCGTATTATAGCCCACGTGTTATTGCCCCTTCTTGGGGCGTTAGCTGCAAATATGGAAACATTAATCTCAACAGTTGTTTTAATTTCTATTCCGTCTTTTCTTGCTGTGCGTCATTTCAACGAATATGGCATTTTTGACGACCCCAAGATTTGGGGGAGGGCTGAAAAAATAGCCTCTTTATTATTTGCGCTCTATTTGGGAATGATTTTAGTTTTGGGTAAATCAGGCATTTATTCCTTCTATGAACCAGTTTCGACTATTCGCGATCCACGCTTTATGTTTTTCTTTTTGTTTCCAAGCGTTGGCTTCGGTATTGCTATGTTTCCACGTGTAGCAGCAGAGTTCAGTCAAAACTACTTGCCTATGTTGCAATCTGATATGCTCAAGTACTTTAGTATTTATGGTTGGCTAATTATTGTCTGTTTAATATTAATAATTGCGGTTTAATCAGCATGTGCAGCTAACAAACAACTGTTGGCGCTCACTGCGTTCGCTGGGACATTAACACATGGGCTGCGCCACTTCGTTCCTAATTTTAGCCACGTGTTATTGCCCTAAGCTGGGCGTTAGCTGCCACGACTCAGAAATGTACAATATCCTGTACATGTGCTCATTCCCGATCTAAACTTGTTCCATATAATGTACAAGTGGTGATCAAAATGAGAATAGTCTCTTTTACCGAAGCACGAAATAGTCTAAAAGCCGTTTTGGACAACGTCATCAACGATGCAGATACAACAGTAATCACTCGTCGTGACTCTGAAGATGCTGTTGTAATGTCATTAGATTATTACAACAGTCTTATGGAAACTGTTCATCTACTTCGTTCTCCAGCGAACGCTGAACACTTAAATCGTTCAATAGCACAGTTTAAAGCGGCAAAAACGATCCAGCGAGAGCTTATCGATGAGTAACAGGTTGTTGTCATGGACTGACGAAGCTTGGAATAGTTACGTTTATTGGCAGACACAAGACAAGAAAATCTTAAAACGTATCAATAAGTTAATTTCAGATGTTAGTCGTTCTCCATTTGATGGAATTGGAAAACCGGAACCTCTCAAAGAAAATCTTTCATGTTTCTGGTCCCGCAGAATAGATGACACCAACCGTTTGGTATATGCCGTGGACGATACCGCAATTACGGTTATCTCTTGCCGTTACCATTACTAGTAGGTGGCCAGCTAACAATCAAGTTAAGTCGCTCGCGGGCTTGCTGGGACACAAACATGGCGGCTGTGTCGCTTCGCTCCGATTATAACCGCCATATTTGTCCCACTTATTCAGGTGTTATCTTCCAATTGGCATATGTGCTCTTCTGCGATAATCTTAGCGTATGCCGACAGTATTAAGATTAGGGCCTTATCGTTTCTTCTTTTATAGTAATGAAAACGGTGAACCCGCACACATTCATATTCAGCGAGAGAAGATGCTTGCTAAATTCTGGTTAAAGCCTGTTGCTCTAGCTAGCTCTACTCGTTTTCCACCTAAAGAGTTAAGAAAACTCGAGCAATTGGTGGTCGAAAATAAAGAAACATTTTTGGAGGCTTGGAATGGCTACTTTAGCAGTTGAACATCACCCTCTTGCCCACTCAGTTAGTTTTGACTCAGACTCACTTATTGTCAGTCTAATTGATGGCCGCACTCTTTCCGTTCCTTTAGCTTGGTTCCCATCGCTTTCATCTGCGACTGCAGATCAACTAAAAGATTGGGAGATTCTGGGTGATGGCGAAGGTATTCATTGGCCTCAATTGGACGAAGATTTAAGTGTTAATGGTCTACTTTGGGGCAATCATGCAAAGAAGATAACAAATCAATAAACACACTCACTGCGTTTGCTAGGACCCATACACGCGGGGTTGCTGCGCCATTATGCCCAACATGTCTGCCCCCGTTATTGGAAAGTTATGTTTCAAGGAGGAATCGATAAGGTCTTATGTTGTATATACTTGGCGGTCTGCCTGCGACAGGCAAAACTGAACTTTCAAAGTATTTGTCCTCCTCATTGGGTGCAGTCCATATTCGCATCGACACTATCGAACAAGAGTTGAAGAACGTTGGATTAAAAAAGTTGTATGACGAGGGCTATAAGATTGCTTTTGCTATTGCGTTAGAGAACCTAAAAAACGGTCTTTCTGTAGTAGCAGACTCAACCAATCCAGTTTTAGAATCTCGTGAAGCATGGATAAGCGTTGCAAATAAAGCATTATCACCTTTCACAGAAATCGAAGTCATCTGCTCTGATGAAAATGAACACAATGAGCGCGTCGAAAGAAGGCAAACGGATATTCCTAATCTTTTGCTTCCGTCGTGGGAAAGCGTGACTTCAAGGGATTATCATCCGTGGAAAACAGTACGTATTGTTATCGACACTGCGGGAAAAACGCCTGAACAAAGCAAAAAAGAGCTGAGTGAGTTACTTCGTATAAGTAATGAACCATAACAACGCAATAAACTGACTTACTTCGTTCGCTGGGACAGTAACACATGGGCTCTGTCGCATCGATCGGATTTTAGCCTATTTGTTACTGCGCCTTATATGGGTGTTATAAGCCATGAACATGCTGGATTTTTTGTTTTTTGCTTTAGAAATAATCCTTTACTTAGCTGCAATGCATCTTGTAGTTAAGTTACATAAAATCGTGAATTTGCGCTTTGGGTGGCCGAATCCACGTGGCATCGGCAATATACTTATTTGTTATTTGGTTTTCGCAATATTCATCGTCACGGCTATTCCTGTAACAATATTTTTCCCTTTATGGCTAAACTCCGTGTTTCAGGTAGCTCCCGATACTAAACACACAAGGGCTATATTTTTGCTATCTGGCAGTATTGTTTTAGGTTTACTGATGTGGGCGAACTACAGGTTTAAAAAACTGTGGCAATAATTAGCTGGGCTTAAAACAATCACATTAAGACGGCCGTAAGCTCCATGGGGCAGCACCAGGTGGGCTCTGTCGCTTCGCTCGAATTTTAGCCCCCGTGTTAATGCCCGCTACATCCACTATCGCGCTTTGTCACCGTTCAAGGGTCAACGCACTGATGGTCGGTTCACGTACAACGCTGTCGATGCTGTCCAATAGTAGGGAGCATGTTGCTCTGTTTTGGCTTTAGTCATTTATACAGGTAAGGTGAGCGGCTAACACGCACTCGGTCCACAAATGCCGAAAGCCTTACAGCACGACGTTTTTATGACCCAGGGTTAATTTATTAATGACGACGACAGAAGCGCCGCCGCGTGTTGTTACACATACAAAAACGCCGCGATAATTCGCGGCGTTTTTAAGCAGCTTTAACAGCCAGACACTGAATTAATAGAAAGACTTTTTAAACTCAATACCGATGATGCGCGGCTCGTTTATAATACCGGTCAGATTGTTAAAGTCGATAGCGCCTTTAACATTGTCTTCGTTGGTAATGTTACGGCCAAACAGGGCAATGCTGTAGCTGTCGGTGAAGTTTTCATAACCCAGACGCAGACCGCCTTCTACGTTGTCGTCGGTCTGGAATTCCACTGACTCGTACAGGAACAGGTTGGTTTCACCCTGGAAGGCCCAGTCGGTGAAGGCAAACAGTTCGCCATCGCTACCAAACGGAATGGCATAACGGGCTGTGAAGTTAAAGATAGTTTCCGGCGCTTGCGGGAACGGGTTGCCGTCCAGGCTGAAGTTACCGTTAGCGGCCACTGGATCCGTCACAGTACAGGAGAAACAACCGCCATTTGTCAGGGTGTCATCTTTAATCTCAGTATTGTTGTACGAGAAGCCCGCGGTCAGGGTCAGCGCTTCAGTGGCACGCCACTGCGCGTCCAGCTCGGCACCATAAGCCACACCTTCATCGGCATTGACCAGGGCAGTGAAGTTATTACCGCCACCAATAGCTGATAACTGCATATCATCTACGGTGTAGTAGAAGATAGCACCGTTTAAGCGTACCGTACGGTCAAGCAGGTCAGACTTAAAGCCAACTTCAAACGAGTTGATGGTTTCAGCATCTGCCACTGACGGGGTTCCGCCAAAGACCACATCACGGCCCTGAATAGTCTGGGCACGGAAACCGTTAGAGTAACGGGCAAACACAGAGAAGTCGCGGGTCACGCGATAGTTAGTGCTCAGCTCGTAGCTCATCTGGCCATCGTCGATATCAATCGGTGCAACATCGTTGAAGTCTGTACGCAGTGATTTTTCATCGTGGGTGTAACGTAAACCCGCGGTGATATCCCACTTATCAGACAAATCATAAGTGGTTTGCCCGAATACAGCCCAGGTTTTGTTGTCATGGCTGACGGTGGCTTGTGCAAAACCAGCATTCGTCAGTACATCAAATGAGGAGTCAAAGAAGAAACCGCCCACTTGCCAGCTTAGTTCGTCGTTGCCCAGACTGGCCAGACGTACTTCCTGAGTGAACTGCTTCAAATCATCCAGGTTATCCTGAGTGGCAGACGGAAACGGAATAAATCCTGAGTTTTCTGTCTCACCAACGCCGGCGCCACCATCGATATCACCCAGGCTGAAGCCTTCGGCGGTTTCAATAGCAGAGATAGAGGTCAGCTCAACGCTGTCAAATGCATAGGTCAGTTTCAGTGATGAACCAAAACCGTCATAAGACTGCGGATTGTTGTCCACACCGTTACCGTCGATATCGCCGTCGTAGTACACCACATCACGGTCATAATTGCTGTTCAGGTCGTTACTGCCGGCATTAAATACGTTGGCGCGGAAAATTGACGCGGTGCCATCTATTGAGCGGCCATGCACATTTAACAGCGCAGAAAAGCGGTCATTCGGCTCGAACAATAACTGACCACGCCACGCGCGCTCATCAAACCCGCCAATCACATCTTCCTGACCAGTAAAACCATTGTCGATGTAGTTACTGCGGTGCTGAGACAAGACCGAGAAACGGCCTGACAAATCATCAGTCAGTGCGCCGCCAACAGCGCCTTCAATATTCACGGTATCAAATGTGCCGTAACTCAGCTTCGTGTAGGCATCAAAGTCCTGACCCGGTTTTACAGTGTCAAACTTCACAATACCTGCGGTGGTGTTACGTCCGAACAGGGTTCCCTGCGGGCCGCGTAAAACCTCAACCTGCTGAACATCAAACAGGGGGAAGCTTTTCAGGATAACATTTTCCATCACCACTTCGTCCATGATGATAGAAACCGGCTGAGAGGCCGCCAGGTCAAAGTCGGTATTGCCCAGACCACGAATATAGAAACGCGGTGCAACACGGCCATTTGACGATTCTGCGTATAAGCCAGGTACACGTACCGCTAATTCCAGAATGTCGCCGCCGCCGGCAAATAAGCTATCGAATTTTTCGCCGCTGAGGGTGGCGATAGAGATAGGAACTTCCTGAATGGATTGGGTGCGTTTTTGTGCAGTAACGGTGATTTGTTCCAGAGACGTGTCTTTTTGTTGTTGTGTCGTCCCGTCGTCCTGTGCCAGTGCGGCACCACTTAACGCTGTACTGATAGCCAGCGCAAGCGAGGCAATACGATGTGTTTTCATTTGTCCACCAAGTGTGAAGGTAAAAAATTTTTTGTCGTTATTGTTGCAGTCTACTGAACGGACCGCTCGCGGCGCGATAGTTTACTGGCTTTTTCAAAATTTTATATGACATTTTTATTACAAGATGCCATTAGCTTTGAATCTTGAGCGATATTCGGAAGGTGAACAACCCGTCTTTCGTTTAAATAAACGCGAAAAGGAGCTGGCATCCTCGTATCCGATTTCGCTTAGAATTTGATCCATCGTGTAGTTTTTAGTCTCTAACAACTTGCGCGCCTGGTCAACCTTAAGTTGTTGAATATACTGACCAGGAGTGAATCCTGTAGCATTTCTAAAGCGGCGGTTAAGAGTGCGTGAAGTCAGGTTAAACCGTGTTGCCAGCTCATCCACACCGGGCAGGGACTGAATGTCCTGATTTAAAAAATTCTGAATCGAATGAATCAGCGAATCGTGATGCTGCTGTTGCTGGCGGCTGCCGGCATAAAACGACTGACTCAGCCGCGGTAAGTCCAGCACATGGGCCTTGGCTGTTTCCCGGGCCGTATGGGCACCGGCGTAGCGTTCAATAAACAGCAGCGCCAGATCAATCCAGGCCATGCCGCCGCCAGCACAAAACAGCCGGTCGTGAACAGTATGCAGCTTATCACTGTGCAGCTCCACCTGCGGAAAGCGTTGCATAAATTCATCGGCAAGCCCCCAGTGCGTGGTGGCCTGCCGGTGGTCCAGTACACCGGCCTGTGCCAGCAAAAACACACCGGTACAGTTGGCCGCAATATCGGTGTTCTGGCCAGCAAAATACCTTAACAGCGGGTACAGTGACTGTTCGTTACGCAGCACCTGATCAATAGCCCCGCCAATCGTGGGTATCAGTAAGATATCGGGGGCGAGTTCGGTAGTCAGCGGTCCGCTGCTTTTTAATATCATGCCGTTGGCGCAGCGAATATCAGCCCCGGTGGCCGATACCAGGCTGACTGAAAATACCGGCGCTTTTGGCGCATGATGAATACGCTGCCAAGTCACCCCGGCCTGGGCAAATAAGTCAAAAGCGCCGGAAATCGTTGATGCCAGAGCTTGGTCAAATCCGTAAATCACAACATTGGCAGGGCGGGTATCAGGGCACATAGAATCTCTCCATAGACGACTATAACAAAACCGAATGGTTGTCACTAATGACCAACATTGTGTCATTTTTGACAGTCATTTCAAGGTCAGACCTGTGCCACAATAATTTAACATTCACGCCGATATCGGCATTGCCTTACACAGGGTTAGGGAGAAGATATGAAGAATAAACAATGGTTACTGGCTTCGCGCCCACACGGTGAACCGACCCGCGAAAACTGGGAATTTAAAGAAACAGACAGTGCTGAAACCGGCGCGGGTCAGATCAAGGTCAAGGTTGAGTATATATCGCTGGACCCGGCCATGCGAGGCTGGATGAATGAAGGCAAGTCTTACATTGAGCCGGTGCAGCTGGGCGATGTAATGCGGGCCGGCGCAGTAGGTGAGGTACTGGAGTCTAACAGTGATGAATTTGCTGTGGGTGACAAGGTCTATGGCAACTTTGGCGTGCAGACGATTGCGGTGTCTGACACCAAGGGCGTGCATAAGGTAGATCCGGCACTGGCGCCACTGGAGCGTTATCTGGGCGTACTGGGCATGCCGGGCATGACCGCTTATTTTGGACTACTGAAAACCGGTTTACCTGAAGCGGGCGAAACTGTAGTGGTATCTGGCGCAGCCGGTGCTGTAGGCGGCGTGGTCGGCCAAATCGCTAAAATTAAGGGCTGCCGGGTTGTCGGTATTGCCGGTGGGGCGGATAAATGCGGTTATGTGGTGAACGAACTGGGTTTTGATGCGGCCATTGATTACAAAAATGAAAGCGTGCATGCGGGCTTAAAAGAACACTGCCCGGATGGCGTGGATGTGTATTTTGATAATGTGGGTGGCGATATTCTGGATGCGGTGTTAACCCGTATCAACCTGAAAGCCCGTATCGTGATTTGCGGGGCTATCAGTCAGTACAACAACACCAGTGCGGTAAAAGGCCCGGCCAATTATCTGTCGCTGCTGGTTAACCGTGCCCGCATGGAAGGCATTGTGGTGTTTGATAACGCCAGACATTACGGCGAAGCCGCTAAAGAAATGGCAGGCTGGATTCAGCAAGGCAAACTAAAAGCCAAAGAACATGTGGAAAGCGGTATTGAGAACTTCCCTGAAACGCTGATGATGCTGTTTAAAGGGGAAAACTTTGGCAAGCTGGTGTTGAAATTCGACTAGCCTGAGACAAGGAAAGCCTGCAATGAAAAACTTATTCGATCTTTCAGGAAAAGTGGCACTGGTTACCGGTGCAAGTCGGGGAATTGGTGAGTCCATTGCTCACCTGCTGGCCCAGTATGGTGCCCACGTGATTGTTTCAAGCCGCAAACAGGAAGCCTGTGAGACTGTGGCTGCCAGCATTCGGGATGCGGGCGGCAAGGCCACGGCGTTTGCCTGCCATGTAGGTGAGATGGCGCAGATTGAAGCGGTCTTTGAGCATGTTAAACAAGCCCATGGCCAGCTGGATATTCTGGTGAACAATGCGGCGGCCAATCCTTACTTCGGACATATTCTGGATACCGATATGGCGGCTTATGAAAAAACCGTGGATGTGAATATTCGTGGTTATTTTTTCATGTCAGTGGCCGCGGGCAAAATGATGCGCGAGCAGGGCGGTGGCGTGATCTTAAACACCGCATCGGTAAACGGGGTGGTGCCTGGCGATATGCAGGGCATTTACTCAATCACCAAGGCGGCGGTAATCAGTATGACCAAATCATTTGCTAAAGAATGTGGTCAGCACAATATCCGCGTCAATGCTTTACTGCCTGGCCTGACGGATACCAAATTTGCCTCAGCGCTGACCTCTAACGAGAAGATTCTTAAAGGCGCGTTAACCCAGATCCCACTGGGCCGGGTGGCGGACCCGGACGAAATGGCCGGCACTGTATTGTATCTGGTGTCCGATGCTTCCAGCTATACCACCGGGGCGTCGGTTATCGTGGATGGCGGATTACTGGTGTAATAACACCTGGCTGAACCTGAAAAAAAGCTGCATCTGTTTGCGGCTTTTTTTATGCGTGCTTTTCAGGGGATTAAATTTCAGCAAATGCGCCGGTTTCCAACTATAACTATTAAGTATTAACTTTTTTTCATCGTCAGGGGGAAGCAAAGGATGCTTAATTTATTGCTGATTGAGCCGGATGACATTCAGGCTGACATTTTTGAAATGGCGTTGGATGAGTATTTTTCTATTACCCGGGTGGCAGATTTTAATGCCGCGACCCCGCTCATTACACAAAGCGATATCGTGATTAGTGTGTTTGCGGTGGGCGGTGAAAAGGTCACCGGGTTACACCGCTATTTTAACAATACCGAGGCTGGCGCATCACCGGTGCTGCTTGTGGTGACCGACGATTCCCGCGAAGCCAGTATGATCGAGGCGTATAACCACGGTGCCTCGTTTTATATTACCAAACCGTATAAGGTGATTCAGTTCACCGAGTCGGTACTGGCGGTAAAAAATCAGATAGAAACCTTAGGGCAAATGCGCCGGGACCGGGAGGAAACTGCGCTATCGACTCAGGAAGCTATTCATCAGTGCCGGATATACGGCATGGGCATGGATTTGGCGGCATCGCTGGTCACCACCGATAGCATGACACTGCTGAGCAAAAAAATACTCAGTACGTTAACGCTCAACGGTATTCACTGCGCCCTGGAGTTTCGTGATCTGGACCAGCAGCATCAGTTCAACTGTGATGATCGCGACTGTGAGGATAATCTGGCGGAAACCTTTGCCGTACTTAAGAATCAGGGCACCTGCTATCGATTCGGGCGGCGCTGTATCATCAATGAAGGGGATGTGTCGTTACTGATAAAACATGTGGCACATAGTGAAGAGGCGTTATACGAAACGATTATCGATGTGTGTGTGAAAACCCTTATCATTGCCCACGCTCATTATTGTCAGTTACGTCATAAACAGGCCTTGCAGGAAACACAGCTGGCGGTGCTTGAACTGATTAACGCGCAGGATACGCAAACCGGCGAACGGGGTTTGAAACAACTGGCCGGACGGCTGGATAAAACCGTGTCGGGAATGTCTGAGTGGTCTGAAAAAAAAGCGCCGGGCGGAGCCCGGCTACTTGATATGGAACGTTTTTAAACTGAGGGCATCCTCAATATTACAGTACCGACACCAGGGCTTTAGCCAGTGCATCAACATTGTGCTGGTTAATACCGGCAATATTCACGCGGCTTGAGTCAACAAAATAAACGCTGTGCTTGGCACGTACTTCACGGACCTGTTCTGGCGAAATACACAAGAAGGAGAACATGCCTTTTTGGGTATTTAAGAAGCTGAAATCTTTATCAGCGCCGTTTTCTTCCAGTTTATCAACCAGCATAGCGCGCAGGGTTTGCATACGATTACGCATGCTGTTGACTTCACCAACCCATTCCTGCTTTAACGCCACATCTGACAGAATAATGTCAACCAGCGCACCGCCGTAGCTAGGCGGCATAGAATAAATGCCGCGGGCAACAGACTGGATCTGACCCTGAGCAATTTTCTTAATCTGGCTGGTTTCGGTGATGATGGCTGCTAAGCCAACACGCTCGCGGTACAGGCCAAAGTTTTTGCTGCATGATGCGGCAATAATGACTTCTGGCAGGTTTTCTGCCAGCAGGCGAATACCATAGGCATCTTCTTCAAGACCGTCACCAAAACCCAGGTAAGCCACGTCCAGGAACGGCAGGAAGCCACGCTCCTGAGCCAGCTCAAGCACCGCATCCCACTGCGCGTTGGTCAGGTCTGCACCGGTTGGGTTATGGCAGCAGCCATGCAGCAGTACCACATCACCTTTACCCGCTTCTTTTAACTTGTCCATCATGGCGTCAAAGCGAATGCTGGCAGTGTCTTTATCAAAGTACGGGTAGGTTTCAAGCTTCAGACCGGCAGAGCCAATCAAAGGAATGTGATTGGCCCAGGTTGGATCGCTGACAAATACCCGCGCATTGTCACTGCACCGTGCCAGTAGCTCCGATAAAATACGCAGAGCGCCACAACCACCGGGTGCCTGAACAGCTGCCACGCGGTCTGCCAGCATGACCTGACTGCCTTCACCTAACAATAGCGTTAGCATATTGTCGATGTAGCCCTGATGACCCTGTGGCGTAATATAAGTTTTGCTGGTTTCGCGCTCCAGCAGAATATTCTGGGCTTTGGCGACCGACGTCATAATCGGTGTATTACCTTGCTCGTCCTTATAAACACCTACGCCCAAATCAATCTTGGCGTCGTTGGTATCTTCTTTATAAGCGGCAGACAAACCCAGAATCGGATCTGGTTCTAAATGGGGTAATACTTCAAACACGATAGTTCCTCACGTTGCGTGAATTTAAGCGAGGCTGGCATTATGCCATCAGTGTTGAAAAATACGAGACCCGATTCTCAATTAATCAGAATATTTTTGAATAATTATGCAAAAATATTAATTAAACTGAAAGTGTGCCCGAGACTGGTCAGCCACACTGCCATCGGGTAAATAGGTTTGTTCAGACCAGATAGCTGTGCCGTCTCGCTTTACCAGTAACAGGGTCGATGCACGGGTGCCATAATCCTGGGAACGAATAAATATGGGAGATAACCGTTTTTCCCACTTCTTTTCAATGCCGGTATCCGGCAGGGCCTCGTCCGGGGCCGGGGTGTCATCCTGCAACAGACGGAACAGGTCCTGCTCGTTTAAGGTGGGCTGAAACGCGCAATATTCACTCAGTGCGGCAACCCCGCGGGACACTTTTGGCCATGGCGCATTAAGACTGGCATTAGACAGGCCATGCACACCGGCTGTCACCGGCTCATGCCGGCCACTGTGATTGTTATAAACCTGCAATGATTGCCAGGTGCCATACAGCAGATTAAAGCCATTGTAATCAGCGCGATGCTGATGCATCTGCGCGGTAAACTGTTCGTCGCTGTCTGGGCTGGTCAGGTAGTTAAGTACCAGATGGCCGCGACTGATGGCGTCCTGTTTGTCACTGCCGGGTTTGCGGATGTTGGTCAGTGCACTGATTCGCCCGCCCCGGGTAACGCCCATCCAGGTGCCGCCGGCCTGTAAGTCTTTACCGGCAAAAATGGGAGGGTGGGAAGACCAGATATGCGAGCCCTGAGTGGGTCTGGCATGAAACTCGTCGCGGTTGGCGGCGATAATCAGCGGATAATCTTTACGCTGCTGACTGGCGATAAACAAAATACACATTGGCGACTACTTCTCCCCTTGCCTGGTGTAAATTTTATATAAAGCATACGGCGTAGTTCAGATCAGTATAAAACCAATGAATGAGTCTGCGCGCTCATCCCGTTTCGGGCGCCTGCATAATTATTTCATTGGTTAAACAACCGCACCGAAATATGCTAGTGTTGCCTACCTGCCTTATCTTAATATCTACAATCGGAGCGACTTACGTGAGTAAACAGGGCTTTACCACCCGTCAGGTGCATGCTGATCGCCTGCTTAATTCACCGGAAAACGGTGCTGTTCATACCGCCTCTACCAATTCTGTGCTATTCGAATTTACCGACGCACAGGGCATTATTGATGTTTTCCAGGGCAAACAGGCCGGCCATGTTTATGGACGCTCGTCTTCTAATTCAGCCATGGCGCTGTCGAATCAGATTAATGCACTGGAAGGCGGGATCGGTGCGGTGTGCTTTGCCACTGGCATGGCTGCCATCAGCTCTGTATTTTTATCGTTATTTAAACACGGCGATCACGTAATTGTGAGCCAGTATCTGTTTGGTAATACCCGTAGCCTGATGAATACGCTGATGGACATGGGTATTCAAATCAGCTTTGTTGATGTGACCTCGCTGGAAAATATCAAAGATGCCTATCAGCCTAATACCCGGGCTGTATTCACCGAAACCGTGGCCAATCCGGTGACGCAGGTGGCGGATATTCAGGGCATTGGCCGCTATTGTGAAGAGCGGGGCATTCCGCTGATCGTGGATAATACCATGACGCCGCCACCGTTATTTGATGCCAAAGCAGCCGGCGCCAGTCTGGTTACCACCTCACTGACCAAATATGTGGCCGGTCACGGCAATGTACTGGGCGGCGCGGTCATCGACACCGGCCTGTACGACTGGCAGCAGTTTGCTAACATCAAACCGGCTTATCAGGTGGCAGATACCCGCCAGTGGGGGCTGACCCAGATTAAGAAAAAAGGCCTTAGGGATATGGGCGCGACCCTGACACCTGATGCCGCGCATAAAATTGCGGTGGGTATGGAAACACTGGCGCTGCGTATGGCCAAAGCCTGCGACAATGCAGCAAGACTTGCCACGCTGCTGGATAATCATGCGCAGGTTGAGCGGGTGTTTTATCCGGGACTGGCGGACCACCCTCAGCATTTTATGGCCAGAGAACAGTTAAGCGGCGGTTATGGCGCAATTTTGAGTCTGGATTTGAAAGCCGGTATTGACCCGGTCGACTTTTTAAACAAGCTTAAGCTGGTGATATGCGCGACCCATCTGGGCGACACCCGGACACTGGCACTGCCGGTAGCACCGACGATTTTCTTTGAAAACGGCCCGCAGGAACGGGCAAAAATGGGGATTTCAGAAACCATGATCCGGGTTTCTGTGGGCATTGAAGATATTGATGATCTGGTAGAAGACTTCCGTCAGGCGCTTGACCAGTATTAACCATGCAGGCGGGTCACTGGCAGTGACCCGCTGCTATGCACTTTACGTTACTTCTTTTTATTTTCTTTCTGAGTTTGTTCGTAATCCTTTAGATCTTCATAGCGCTGGTCATAGCGCAGCACTTTACTCAGCGGATCAATAATCACCACATGTTTAGGGCTGACTGTAATAGTTTGCGGCTGACGCATATCCAGCGTGGTGATATCACCGTTTACGCTGACATCCAGCGGCATGGGAAAAGGCAGGTCGCCTTCGGTCTGCCATTCCAGGCGCAACTGATTGCGGGTACGCTGACTAATCACTTCTGGCAGCGAGGCGTGATACAGATACACATCAAAAAACCAGCGGTAATCCTGTCCTGTTTGCTGGTTAACGATATCAATAAAGTCCTGGGTATTAAGATAAACCGGTGAAAAATTACCCGGCTCAGGGTCGGGGCGCCCGTATACCGCCTGCGTCACCGCAGCAAAAAAGTGACCATCGCCAATCAGCTGACGCAGGGTGTGCATCACCCAGGCCCCTTTATAATAAATGTCCAACCCCGGGCCATCCTCATAAACCTGCTCTTCAGAACGGGTCTGCCCGCTGACAATAGGCACATCATTTATCAGCGGTTTGCGGATTTTGTTCAAATAGGCCATGTAAGCCAGCTCGCCATGCAGGTACTGGGCATACAAGGGTTGCATGTAGGTCCCTAAGCCTTCATGCAGCCACATGTCATCCCAGTCTTTGTTGGTCAGCTGATTACCAAACCATTCATGGGCAAATTCATGCTGCATCAGCCAGTCAAAGCCGTACTCGTCTTTTTCGTAGTTATTGCCATAGGCGTTAATGGTCTGATGTTCCATGCCCTTGTGTGGGGTTTGTACCACCCCGACTTTGTCATCGGCAAACGGGTAGGGACCAATCAGCTTTTCAAAAAAAGCCAGCATGGCGGGCAGCTCATCAAACAAGCCTTGTGCCTGTGCTTTTTCGTTTTCATCGCTGGCCAGATAGTAATAGGTGATGGGAAAGCGATTACCGTACATGCTGCGATATTGGGAGGTCAGTGTTTTGTACGGCGCAATATTCAGGGCTACCCCGTACGTGTTAGTGGGCGTGCTGGTTTTCCAGTGATAGGTATGGGCAGACTCCTGCTCGGCTACATCCACCAGTTTACCGTTACTCGCAGCCACCAGATTTTTGGGCACGGTAATGTGAATATCCATCGACTGGGGCTCGCCAAATGGCTGATCGACACAAGGCCAGAATAAATCACAGCCTTCGCCCTGCACCGCGGTGGCCAGCCAGGGTTCACCGTCATCAGTGGTATTCCACATTACACCGCCATCCCACGGCGCATTGACCGGTTTACGCGGGCGACCCACATATTTAATTTTTACGCTGAGCGGAAACTGAATCGCCTGCTGTGGAGTAATGAGCAGCTGACCGTCAGGGTTTTTAACATTTCCCGGCGGGACCTGCTTGCCATTGAGCCATACGCCTTCCACTTCAAAGCGAGTGTCCAGATCAACCGACAGGGTACGCTTGCGGCGTTCGCTGTTCAGGGTGAGTTCGGTCGTGCCGTAGAGCACCTGCCGTTTAAAATCGAAATTGAACCACAGTTCCGCATGTTCTACCGTCAGGCCCCGTTGCAGAGGCGGTGTCTGTCCGCCGGTTTTCAGGGTGTAGGGCGTAGACAGCTCGCGGGTTGGCTGACCTTTCACCACCGGGTCACGGGTGGCGCAGCCGCTTAGTATTATCAGTGGAATAAGGCCTGCAGCCAGTCTTCGCATGACATTTCCTGTATGTTGTTATTATTAACGTTTCTTTCCGCTATGATGACGAATTTTGCGAACAGGGTATAGTCTGGCGCGATAAATCGTAATTTTAGCTGGATTAAACGGCGTACCTGCTTGTTTTACCGTACTTTTATTATCTCACGTAACATCTTCCGCTAACACGACAAGATTTGTAAATGGCGCGTTAAAAAAACGGCAGACAAGCCCCGGTAGCAGTGTTATTATCATAAAGCAAAGTGCGTAGGCTCCGAATAAACATCTGGTCGGGTTACTCTCTGTTTTGGCGAACTTCAGTATACTTTCCCGGTGGGAGCCTCACACTTGCAACCTGCTTTAAATTCTAAAATAACGAACGCTCATATCACTTCTTTGCCATTTTTTTTATTTACCTGCTTTTTTACAATGCCAACCGTCAAACAACTTACAGCAACCACAAGAGGTGTGTTATGTCGACGGTGTTAGTAATCAATACCAGCCTGAACCATGCAGAAGGTAACTCCAGCAAGCTAACTCAGAAATACGTGGACACGCTGGCCAAGCAGCCTGACGTGCAGATTGTAGAACGCAACCTGGCTGAGGATGCTCTGCCACATTTAAGCGGTGTTGAAATGGGGGCATGGATGACACCGGCCGAAGAGCGTACCGAAGAGCAAAAAGCGTTAGCGGCACTTTCTGATAACCTGGTGGAGGAATTTCAGCAGGCAGATGAGGTTGTAATTGGTGTACCTATGTACAACTTTGGTATTCCATCAGTGCTCAAAGCGTGGATTGATCGTGTTGCCCGTGCAGGTATTACGTTCAGATATACCGAAAACGGCCCGGTTGGTTTAGTAGAAGGCAAGCGTGTTACCGTTCTGGCAGCGCGGGGCGGACAATATCAGGGATCTGAATTTGATACCCAGACACCGTACCTGACGCATTTCTTTGGTTTTATCGGTATCACCGATGTACGTTTTGTGTACGCAGAAGGTCTGGCTATGGGCTCTGAGGTGGCAGATAGCGCTTTTTCGTCGGCTAATGAAAAAATTATTGAACTAATCGGATAAGTCACTGACTAAATTTATGCAGTTAGCAAAAAAGCGGTGTCTGGCACGCGTCAGACAGTGTTTGTTTTCATGCTAAAGTGTGTTCCAAGTTGAGTGTGCTTGATTGCCCCGCCGGATGCGGGGCTTTTTTTTGCCCGAACATCAGGAATCGAGCAGAGTTTCTACCCGCTTGACAAGCGCCGGATCCGTGGGAGTGACGCTGGCCGGATAATGCTCCAGAATATTGCCGCTGCTATCAATCAGGTATTTATTGAAATTCCATCCCGGCGCCTCACCGGTGGCCCGTTTGAGCATCTGATACAGAGGATCGGCGTCATCGCCGCGCACATGAGTAGGTTCAAACATCGGAAACTTCACGCCGTAAGTCAGTTCACATAATTGGGCGGTTTTTTCTTCATTATCCGCCTCCTGATTAAAGTCATGCGAAGGAAAGCCCAGAATCACCAGACCGTGGTCACGGTATTTTTCATACATGGCTTCCAGACCTTCAAACTGGGGTGTGTACCCACAATAGCTGGCCGTGTTGACCACCAACAGTGTTTTGCCCTGATAAGCCTGACATAAATTTACTGTTTCCTGAGAATTGAGTTTGCGTTTCACAAACTTTAATACCGAAGGACAGTCCTGGGCGAGCACTGAGCTACTTAACAGGCACAAGCCCACCGCGGCGAGACGTTTTTTCATCAGAAGATTCCTTGTTTATGTGAGCGGGCCAGCGTGGTTTACGTTTTGTTTATAAGATAGTTGCAACAACAAAACAGACGACACTTGACCAGCACAAAGTGACCCTGCGTATAATGGCCTATGTTCGTATAACAAACTATAAAAGATTCACGACATGAAAAAACTATCATCATTGCTGCTGGCATCTGCGGTTGCCGCTGCATTGTCTGGCTGTGCGGCTACCGCGCCGCAAACCTCATCAAGCTCCCCTGACACAGCGCCAACCCGTCAGCCGGAAAAAGTGGTCACCCCGGTCGCCGATGTTAATCCGGCTGCGGCGGGTCAGATCACACTGAAACAAATTATGTCTGATCCACAGTGGCTGGGCCGCCAGCCAGAGCATGCCCGCTTCTCGGTCGATGGCAGTCAGGTTGTTTATGACCGTCAGCGTCAGAACAGCCGCCTGCAGGATGTGTATGCCGCCGCTATTACCTCGCCGCAACAGGCCCAACAGGTTTCGCTGGATGCGTTACAACATGTCAGTTATGAAGAGAAGGCGGTGAGTCAGGACGGTCAGACCATCGCCTATCGCTATAAAGACAGCGTTTTTGTCAGGTTTGCTTATGGCAAAACAGTTCAGTTGACCCGGGGGGGCGCCCCACTTAAAAAACTGACCTTTATGACCGACGGGCGCCTGATGGGTCTGACCGGCAATAAAGCCATTGCTATTGATCTTCGCACCGGTCAGCGTGAACAGTTGCTGCACTGGGAGTTTGCAGAACAGCCTGAAGTGGTCAAAGCCCCGGAGGATTATATTGCCGGCGAGCAGGTGTCGCTGATGCAGTATATTGCCCGCCAGCGCAGCGACCGCCAGGCACAGGCTGATCAGGATGAGCAAATTGCCAGAGTCAATCCGGCGGTGGCGCCATCAACCGTGTATTTGTCGCCTGACCAGCAACTGGTCGCGGTGTCGGTGTCGCCTAAAGGTGATAAAGCTATCATTGCAACGACTAAAAAAGGCGAATGGCGTGGTGAAAACGACATCATGCCTCACTACATTCAGGAAGACAGCCGGATTGCAGCAAAACCGGTGCGCCCCAGAGTGGCGGATGCCGAACCGGAAAATCACGACCTGTGGCTGGTGGATTTAAACACGGCCACCAAACAGCCGTTATCGTTTGTCTCTTTACCGGGTTATAACGAAGATGTGCTGGCAGAAGTGAAGGCTGAAAACGCCAAAGCCAATGGCGAGACTTATCAGGTCAACCGGTTACCCCGCGACATCACCCTGCTGGAAAGCTGGTACTGGACTGAGCCATCCATTCGCTGGCACGACAATGGCGAACAGGTGGCTGTCATGCTCGAAGCCTGGGATAACAAAGACCGCTGGATTGCCACTGTGGATCTGGATGAGGCCAAACTGGTGTCGCAAAATCGCCTGCATGACGATGCCTGGATAAACTACCGGTTTAATCAGTTCGGCTGGCTGCATAACAGTGAAACCCTGTATTATCAGTCTGAACAGTCCGGTTATGCGCATCTGTATACCCAGGTTCCCGGTCAGGCGCCGCAGGCCCTGACCCAGGGGCAGTTTATTACAGACAACCCCACGCTGACCCGCAATGACGACTATCTGTACTATCAGGCGAATAAAAAACATCCGGGCATTTATGAGATTTACCGGGTCAATCTGAAAAGCGGCCAGAATGAAGCGCTGACTGACCTTGATGGGATGACAGAATATACCCTGTCGCCTGACGAGCAGACCTTGCTGTTAACCCACAGTAAGGTCACTACACCGCCTGAGCTGTATATTAAGCCGGCTGATACCACCACCGGTGCCAGCAAAATTACCGATACTGTCAGTGAGCAGTTTAAAGCGTTGCCGTGGGCGCAGCCTCAGGTGGTAGCGATTGAATCATCACATACCAGCCAGCCAATCTATGCCCGGGTGTATTTGCCTGAAGGGGTAGAGCAGGGCGATGCGCACAAGGCGGTGGTGTTTAATCACGGTGCCGGCTATCTGCAAAATGCGCACATGGGCTGGTCAGGGTATTTCCGTGAATTTATGTTCCACAGCATGCTGGTACAACAGGGCTATGTGGTTATGGATATGGATTACCGGGCATCCGCCGGATATGGCCGGGACTGGCGTACGGCCATTTACCGCCAGATGGGAACACCTGAGGTGCAGGATTTACGGGACGGCGTTGACTGGCTGGTAGACAATGCCAATGTGGATCGTAACCGTATTGGCACCTACGGCGGCTCCTACGGTGGCTTTTTGACCTTTATGTCGATGTTTACCGCACCGGATTTGTTTGCTGCCGGTGCAGCACTGCGTCCGGTTACTGACTGGGCTCATTACAACACGCCGTATACCGCGAACATTCTCAATACGCCTGAGACTGACCCGATAGCCTATGAACGCAGTTCGCCCATTTACTTTGCCGAAGGTTTGCAAAAGCCATTGCTTATCAACGCCCCCATGGTGGACGACAATGTGTTTTTCCAGGACTCGGTACGCCTGGTTCAGCGGTTGATCGAGCTGGAAAAAGAAGATTTTGAAACGGCTATTTATCCGGTTGAGCCCCATGGCTTTGTACAGCCCAGCTCATGGCTGGACGAGTACCGTCGGATTTATAAATTATTCGAACAAAACCTGTAATAGCACGCCGGCCCCTGAGCCGGCGTTTTTTATGTGCCCGAGGTGCTGGGGGCAGAGGATGTACTGGTTAGTCGAATCGCCACAAACAACAGCACACCGGCCACAGCGCCGTACAGGTGCGCATCAACCGCTACTTTGGCATCAATCATAGTCGCTACCGCCGGGCTTGCTCCATAAATTTGTTCATAGGCAATCTTGACGGTGACCCCGGCCAGCAACAGCCAGCCAGATTTCATCTGGTGACGAATATCCATACAGGCGCCCCAGCAAAAGACCCCGTGCAGCGCACCGGATAACCCTACATACCAGAGCATAGACGGCGATAGCAGGTAAAGCCCGGCGCCGGTAGCCAGCGCACACCACCAGAACACCTTCATAAACCGCAGCGGGCTGTAATGTTCACCGTGCAGCAACCACAGCATCAGCAGACCGCCAGTATTTAACAGCAAATGATTGATATTGGTGTGCAACAGGTTGGCTGACAACAGCCGCCAGGTTTCCAGACCATCGACGGCGTACCGGTCGAAGGTAAGCAGGCGAAACTGACTGTCAGGCAGCACAAAACACAAGGCAGATAACAGCGCAATGGTGGCAGGGCCAATCCAGTGGCCAAAGGAAAGAGGTAGTTTGATCATCACTCACAATGATTTTTATTTTCGTTGTTGCTGGTTATGATACCGGAAAAACCGTCATAATTGACCCTGCTAAAGAAAAAAGGACACAGCATGAGTAATATTAATGTCACCCTGCAAGAGGGCATCCTGACCCTTGAGATGAACCGGGCCGATAAGAAAAACGCGCTGACCCGACAAATGTATCAGGCTATGGCAGATACCCTGAACGAGGCTAATCAGGACCCGCAGGTCAGGGTGGTCAGGCTGACCGCTGCCGGCAGTTGTTTTACCGCGGGTAACGACATCAGCGATTTTGCCAACCGGGACGAAGGCAATCAGGTGGCAGAGGTATCGGCGTTCATGCGGGCGCTGGTGGAGTGCCGGCATCCGGTGGTGGCCCAGGTTCATGGTATGGCAGTTGGTATAGGTACAACTTTATTGCTACATTGTGACTTAGTATACTGCGAGCCTGAGGTGAAATTTGTATTACCTTTCATCAATTTAGGGCTGGTGCCCGAATATGCGTCAAGTTACTTGCTGCCGAAACTGGCCGGTCGCCGCAAAGCCAGTGAATGGCTGATGCTGGGCGAACCTTTTGGCGCTGATGAAGCACAGCAGTTTGGTCTGGTATCCGGTGTTGTTGAAGCCAGCCAACTGGCAGACAAAGTCGCACAGGTATGCCAGTCACTGGCGGCCAAACCCCAGTTTGCGTTATCCCATACCAAAGCCTTACTGGATAACGACAAAGACGCCGTAGAACAGCAAATCAATGTAGAAATGGATTTGTTTATTGAGGCGATGGGGACCGAGGCGGCGCAGGAAGCCTTTGATGCGTTTTTAAACAAGCGACCGGTTAACCGGGACAAATTCAGATAATAGGATAAGCATAAGCGTGATTGGGCATAAGAGTGTGTTTCAGCGATTTTATAGTGTTCTGGCCACCGGTTTTCTATTTCTGAGTCCGCTGGCCGGGGCGGCGCAGACCAGCAGCCCGGTTGAAGCCGGGGAGCCGGAAGCGGCCACCGGAAGGATCGAGAAAAAAGCCCATGTAGCTAAGCAGTACATGGTGGTAGCTGCTAACCCTTATGCCTCATGGGCCGGCAAGAATGTACTGGAAAAGGGCGGCAGTGCCATGGACGCCGCCGTGGCTGTTCAGGCTATGCTGACACTGGTTGAACCCCAGTCGTCGGGCATCGGTGGTGGCGCTTTTATCTTATACTGGGACAACCAGAATAAGCAGCTACACACCTTTGACGGCCGGGAAATGGCACCGGCCGGGGTCACCCCTTACTGGTTTATGGATAAAAATAAGCCCATGACCTACCTGGAAGCATTGGTCGGCGGAAAGTCTGTTGGCGTGCCCGGGGCACTGCGGGCTTTAGAAACCGGTCACGCTCAGTTTGGAAAGCTGGCCTGGAATAGTCTGTTTGACGATGCGGCGGCCACTGCCGCCAAGGGCTTTAAAGTGTCAGCCCGGCTGGCCAGGCTGGTGGCGCTGGATTATCATCCGGGTCTGCGTGAGTTTACCGGCAGCAGCACCTATTTTTATCCGGCCGGACTACCGCTCAAAGAAGGGGTCATCAAACAAAATAAACCGCTTGCCACCACGTTGCGCCAAATTGCCGAACACGGCGCTGATTATCTTTATACCGGTCCGCTGGCCCAAAAGATTGTCGATACGGTGAACAAGGCACCGGTGAATCCGGGCAATATCACGCTTGATGATTTGTCTGGTTACCGTGTGATCGAGCGGGCACCGGTGTGCGGTGAATACCGGACGCATAAAGTATGTGGCATGGCGCCGCCCAGCTCCGGTGGTATCAATGTGTTACAAATTCTCAAGATGCTGGAAGGTTTTGAGCTCTCCGCGATGGCGCCAACCGGCAAGGAGTTTGTCAGCCTGTTTACCCAGGCCAGTGCACTGACCTTTGCTGACCGGGATATGTATATTGCTGATACCGACTTTACCAACCTGCCGTATGCGGCGCTCATTAACCCGCCGTACCTTAAGCGCCGGGCACAAACCATTGCTGTTGATAAACCCTGGCGCCGGGCCCGGGCGGGCAAACCTTATCAGGATGCCAGAGTCAGTCTGGGTACCTCGGTGGAGTTGCCTAACACCAGCCATATTTCCATTATCGATAAGCAGGGCAATGCGGTATCGATGACCACCAGTATCGAATTTATGTTTGGCTCCGGGTTAATGGTGGATGGCTTTTTGCTGAACAATCAGCTGACGGATTTTTCGTTTAACCCGTCACGCGGACATTACCCGGTTCCCAATCGCGCTGAGCCCCATAAGCGGCCGCGCAGCGCAATGAGTCCGACCATGGTATTTAATGACCAGGGCGAGCTGGAACTGGTGGTGGGCTCACCAGGTGGTAGCCGGATTATTGATTATGTGGCCCAGACGCTGATTGGTGTTATTGATCAGGGACTGGATATTCAGCAGGCCATTAACTTACCTCGCATTACCAATCGCAATGATTATACCGCGCTGGAAAAAGGCACGGCTGCTGAAGCGCTGAAACAGCCCCTTGAGGCATTAGGCCACAATGTGAAAGTGATTGACCTGAACAGTGGTCTGCATGGAATTCAGGTAAAAGGTAACACCTATATTGGTGGTGCCGATCCACGACGCGAGGGCGTGGCCGTGGGACGTTAGGCATTATGGCGGCCAGCACAATAACTGGCCGTGACTATTTACATATATTGTGAAGTCACCCGGTCAACCCGCCACTGACCGTCTTCACGGACCAGCTCCAGTGCACGCAGATCTTCGATTTTATCGTCGTTATAGGTACCGGTAAAAAACAGGGTAATGGTGGAGCTCTCAGAGAACTGTGTACGCCCGATTTTATTTCCGCCGTCCGGCTTAATCTCAACCGAATCGTATTTTAAGTTCATCACATGGCGCTGCACATTGCGATTAGTGCGGTAGTTTTGCAAAATACGTTGCATGCGATCGGTGCTCAGGGTTAACGCCACAGTAATGTCCGGGTCATCATAAATACTCTGGGCAAAGCGCAGGGCGGTATATTCGGGCGTGTTTTCATCCATCATGCCGTATTTACCCACGCCTTTTTCTTTTTCCAGGCAACCACTTAACATGAGCAGTGCACAAAGCACAGACAGTGCACCCATCATCCTTGTAATTGTGAACATAGTTTGTGTTATCAGTGAATGTGTATTGGCGTGATAGTGTATCGCCGGTATCTGGCAACGTCGACTGCCACAAGTCTGAAAATTGATTATCAGGTATAAAAAAGGGCGGGGTATCAGCCCGCCCTAATCATATACTTTATCAGGTAGGATAAGTCAGATTACTGCACTTCTTCCTGGTCGCCAAATTCACCGGCAAACAGCGGGCTACTCAGGTAACGCTCGGTACCACTGGCCAGCAGTACAACCACTACCTTATCCTGATTTTCCGGACGTTCGGCAAAACGCTTGGCAGCTACCACAGCGGCGCCAGAGGAAATACCTGCCAGAATACCTTCTTCTTTCATCAGGCGGTGGGTCATTTCCATACATTCTTCGTTGGTGACCTGTTCCACTTCATCAATGATATCCAGATCCAGGTTGCCCGGGATAAAACCCGCGCCAATGCCCTGAATTTTGTGTGGTCCCGGTGTGAGTTCCTCACCATTTCTGGCCTGTGTGATCACCGGCGAGTCAGTCGGCTCTACAGCAATAGAGGTAATGGCTTTACCCTGCGTATTTTTCAGGTAACGACTTACCCCCGTGATGGTACCGCCGGTACCTACACCCGCAACAAACGCATCAACCTTGCCATCAGTGGCTTCCCAGATTTCAGGACCTGTAGTTTTTTCGTGGATCTCCGGGTTAGCCGGGTTGTCGAACTGCTGCAGCAGCACGTATTTTTCAGGATCAGAGGCCACAATCTCCTGCGCAGCCGCAACAGCGCCTTTCATCCCTTTAGGGGCTTCTGTCAGGACCAGGTTGGCACCCAGTGCTTTTAGCAGCTTACGACGCTCAAGACTCATACTGCTAGGCATGGTCAGCGTCAGCTTGTAACCACGGGAAGCGGCAACAAATGCCAGCGCAATACCGGTATTACCACTGGTCGGCTCAACGATCTCTTTACCTTCTGTCAGCACACCGCGTTTCTCGGCATCCCAGATCATGTTGGCACCAATCCGGCACTTCACGCTGAAACTCGGGTTGCGTGATTCAATCTTTGCGTACACATTTCCACCGGTGACCCGGTTTAATTTTACCAGCGGCGTCTGGCCGATAGATAGCGAGGCATCGTCAAATACTTTCATTACTCTTCCTTATTTCGTGGAATATACCGTTTTACTGCTGTGCGTTTGACCATTCTGGCTAACTGACACACCCACAACGGAATTTTACAATACATGTGTATCATTGGTGGCGCAGACTAAAAATTAAAGTGATTTTTAGCTATATGATATGGTTATTTGTATTGAGCATTATTTTCTGGCCTAGTAGAACAAAAATAAGGAGTTACTATGGCATTCACAGGTACTGATGACTATATCGCCAGCAAAGAGTTGCAAATGGCGGTTAACGCGGCGATCACGCTGGAAAAACCCTTACTGATAAAAGGCGAACCGGGCACCGGTAAAACCCTGCTGGCCGAGGAACTGGCTCGCAGTATGGATACCGAACTGATTCAGTGGCACATCAAATCGACCACCAAAGCTCAGCAGGGGCTGTACGAATACGATGCGGTGTCCCGTCTGCGCGACTCTCAGCTAGGCGACGATAAAGTCCATGATATCGGCAATTACATTATCCGTGGCAAATTGTGGCAGGCATTTGATGCCGACAAGCGCCCGGTACTGCTGATTGATGAGATTGATAAAGCGGACATTGAGTTTCCTAACGATCTGCTGCTTGAGCTGGATAAGATGGAATTTTTTGTTTACGAAACGCAGCAGCAGGTGAAAGCCACACAGCGCCCTGTGGTGATCATTACCTCCAACAATGAAAAAGAGTTACCGGATGCGTTTCTGCGCCGGTGTTTTTTCCATTATATCCAGTTCCCCACGCCCGAGCAGATGCGCGATATTGTAAATGTGCATTTTCCTCGTTTAAAAAGTGATTTACTGGAACAGGCGCTGAATGCCTTTTTTGAATTACGCGACGTGCCGGGGCTGAAGAAAAAACCCTCCACCTCTGAGCTTATAGACTGGCTTAAATTGCTGGTGGCCGAGGATATTCCGCCTGAAACCCTGCACAGCAAAGATGGCAAGGCGGCCATTCCTCCGCTTTACGGTGCCCTGTTAAAAAACGAGCAGGACGTACACCTGTTTGAAAAGCTGGCGTTTATGGCGCGCCGCTAATGTTGATTGATTTCTTTTTTACCTTGCGTAAATACCGGGTTAAAACCACCGTGCGGGAACTGCTGGATTTGCTTCGGGCCATGCAGCACCATGTGGCGTATGCCGACATGGAAGACTTTTACTATCTGGCCCGAACGGTGATGGTCAAGGACGAAACCCAGTACGACCGGTTTGATCGGGCATTTGCCGACTATTTTGATGGCGTTCAGGCCGTTGATCTGTTTGGTAAGGACATCCCGGAGGACTGGCTGCGCCGGGAGATTGAAAAAAATCTCAGTGATCAGGAACGCGCGGCGATTGAAAAGCTTGGTGGTCTGGATGCGCTGATGGACACTCTTAAAAAACGACTCGAAGAGCAGGAAAAACGGCATCAGGGCGGCAACAAGTGGGTGGGGACCGGCGGCACTTCCCCGTTTGGCGCTTACGGGGATAACCCGGAAGGGGTCCGTATCGGTCAGCATGCAAATCGTAAGTTCTCAGCGGCCAAGGTATGGGATAAACGCGAGTTTAAAAATCTTTCCAGCGATGTGGAGCTGGGCACCCGGAATATCAAGATGGCCCTGCGTAAGCTCAGAAAGTTTGCCCGTACGGGAGCCAGTATGGAACTGGATGTGAATCAGACTATCAGCCAAACCGCCCGGAAGGGCGGCTTGCTGGATATTCATATGGCGCCTGAGCGGCACAATGCAGTGAAGGTGCTGATGTTCTTCGATGTGGGCGGGTCCATGGATCCCTTCATTCGCCAGATTCAGGAATTATTTTCTGCGGTGCACAGTGAATTCAAGCATCTGGAATATTTTTACTTTCATAACTGTGTGTATGAAGAAGTATGGAAAGATAACCGCCGTCGGGATAGTGAACGCATTCCGGTCTGGGATATCATTCATCGCTTCGGGCCGGACTATAAAGTAATATTTGTGGGTGATGCCACCATGGGTCCGTATGAAATCACCTATCCTGGCGGCAGTGTGGAGCATTTCAATGAAGAGTCCGGGGCCACCTGGTTGCAGCGTCTGCTGCATCATTTTGGCAGCGCGGTATGGCTCAACCCTCAGCCTAAGGGGTACTGGCCTTATTACCATTCGGTGTCGGTCATTGAAGAGCTGATGCAGCAGCGGATGTATCCAATGACCCTGGATGGTCTGGCAGAGGCCATCAGCCGTCTGAGCCGGCCGGGCTTGTAGTTGTTGCCTGAAATCGGGGCCGGTCACTTTGTAGTAACCGGTAGAGAGTATTACGCCGGTTAGGTACACTGTAGCGAACTAAGCGCAGTGTGCCTGCGTAGTAATAACGAATGACATACTGCAACAAATAAAACGGGTGGCTGATGAAACATCATCTTTATCATATTCTGGAACACTGGATAGCGCACAAGGATGATGGACGCTGGTTACTTGCTACGATTACTCAGACCCGCGGCTCGTCTTATCGTAAAGCCGGAGCCATGATGTTATTTAACGAAGATGGCGGCCAGTTTGGCGTGGTCAGCGGCGGCTGTCTGGAAAGCGACTTATTCCATCAGGCGCGTAAATGCTGGATGACCGGCAATAGCCGGACAGTAACCTACGATATGCAGGATGAAGGTGATGTCGCCTGGCGTCTGGGGATTGGCTGTGGCGGTGAGGTGACTTTGCTGCTGCAGCCGGTGACTGCCGACAATCACTATCTGCAGCTTCCCGCAGTACTCGATGCACTGAAGCAGCAGCAGGCGGTAGAATATCACCACTGGCTGGGCTCGCCCGAAGCACGATGTCAGCTGGGGCCGGTTGATGATTCGCAGCGCTGGTACAGTCATAAGCTTACCCCACGTAAAAGCCTGCTTATTCTGGGTGGCGGGGTGGATGCCATTCCGCTGGCAGAGCTGGCTGATCGCATCGGCTGGCAGGTCACGGTGTCTGATCCGCGGGCCCGCTACGCCCGTGCCGCTGACTTTGCCTGCGCCCAGACCCATGATTTACCGCTATCGGAACTGGCCGGTCATGGAGTGCTGGATCAGGCTGATGCTATCATTGTCATGCACCATCAGATTGGCCTGGATGGAGAAGCATTAAAGGCGATAAGCCAGCACCGGCCTGCACGGTTAGGCTATCTGGCTCTGCTGGGGCCGGATCACCGCACTTCACGGGTGTTTACTGAAGCGGGGCTCAGTAGCAAGGATCTACCGCTTGCGCTGCAATCTCCGGCCGGGTTTGATATTGGTGGTGACCTGCCTGAATCTATTGCATTATCCATGCTGGCGCAGGCTCATGCGGCGCTGTTTAATAAACCTTACCGGATAAACTCTCACTCATGGCAATCAGTCTCGGCGTAGCCATTCTTGCTGCCGGGCAGGCCCGGCGGTTTGGCAGTAATAAATTATTGTGTCAGCTACCGGGGGGGCAGACCCTGATAGCGCGCACGGTTCAGCAGTGTATGCCGCTATCGCCCATCCCGCTGCTTATTGTCAGCGGAGCCTATCACGACGATTTGGTCAGTCAGCCTTTCAGTCATGAGGTTATGCTGACCTACAACGCGCAGTGGCAGGATGGCATGAGCAGTAGTATTCATCGTGCTGTTGAGCATTTTGAACAGGATGACAGCGTTAGTCATTTGTTGATCATGCTGGCAGACTTACCCTTAATTACCACTGCCAGCATGGTGGCACTGCATTATGCTGCTGCCGGCTCGCCAGATGCGGTTATTGCCAGCGGCTGGGAGGGTAACGCCACCGCGCCGGCAATTTTCCCGAGGCATTACTGGCCACAGCTGAAAGCCCTGTCTGGCGACAAAGGCGCCGGCAAGCTGATTCGAGATATTCTGGCCAGTGAACCTGAAAAATGTCAGGTAGTGCGTCACCCTCAGGCAGCCTATGATTTGGATACGCCAGATACACTGCCCAAACTGGCTGACTAAACCCGCCGGGCATGCGTGATTGAAAAAACGCCCGGCCCGCCACATATCACTTACAAAGGCTGTGATGACTTGCTGACAGGTATAAGTCATGGCTGTGGGTGAGGGCTATCAGGAAACCGCATGACAACACCGGGCACAGGTCATTATTCAATGCAGCAGGCTGTAACAGTCAGTACACTGGCCGTGATGCTATTGTGGGTGATTCAGTCTGCCGGCGTGTTGTTTTCACTACCGCTGGGCTTGCTGGGCATTGTGCCCGGCGAGGTCAGCCGGTTGTACGGCATTGTTACCGCACCTCTGGTACATTCCGGCTACGAGCACCTGTTTAACAATACCTTACCATTAATAGTCTTAGGCAGTGCGCTGTTGTACGGGTATCCGCGAACCCGCGGCAAGGTACTGCTAATGGCCTGGCTGTGCAGCGGGGCGGGTGTCTGGCTGTTTGGCCGGGCTTCCACCCACCTGGGCGCCAGCGGCGTGGCGCATGGTTTGTTTTTTTATTTATTTGTGGTGGCCATTATGCGTCGGGATACCCGGTCTGTCGGGCTGATGATGATCGCCTTTTTCATGTATGGCACCATGATACTGACTATCTTTCCCACTGAACCGGGGATTTCTTACGAGGCCCACTTTTTTGGTGGCCTCGGCGGGTTGCTGGCCGCTTTATTGTTTGGTCGTCAGGACCCCAAACCGCTCGTCAAGCGCTACGCATGGGAGGACACCGATGAAGAAGATCCGGTTATCGGTGATTTGTGGCGTACGTCCGATGATCACAGTGAAAAATAATCGGTAATTCCTGCCAGCGTATTGGCAGTGGCCAGGGCTGCCAGGATCAGGCCCATTACCCGGCTGATAATATCCGCCCCCCCACGACCCAGTATTCGGATAATAAAGTTAGCGCCCAGCATGACCAGCAAGGTGATGAGCAGCACGACCAGCATGACCAGCGCGGTTTGCGCCTGTTCCCACAAACTGTATACCTGATTACGGGTTAACAGCACAGCAGCCAGCATAGCGCCGGGACTGGCAATGGAGGGCAGGGCAACCGGATATATCGCCGTGTCTTTCAGGCTTCTGGCCAGCTTGACCTCCATCTGAGGTTTGCTTTCACCAAAGATCATCGTCAGGGCAAACAAAAACAGTACAATGCCGCCGGCAATCTGAAACGCCGGTAGGGGAATATGCATGGCATTTAAAATGAGTTCACCGGCCACAATAAAAAACAACAGAATGGCGGTAGAGACCAGAAACGCAATCAGGGCGATGCGCCGGCGCTCGCCGTCGGTATGCCCGGCCGCGGCGGCCAGAAATACCGGTAAGGTACCGATGGGATCGATAACCGCAAAAAAATAGATAAAGGTTTGGGCTACATCTATGGTCATCAATTTACTCCCTTAACATGCAGCCCTGACCTGATCAGGCCGTTGCCTGACCTGATCAGGCCGTTGCCTGACCGGGCGGGTGGGCTGCAAAACGCCGTTGTAATACCAGAACCCTGGCGCCCAGCATAACAGCTGCGCTGCTTAATCCTACAATAAAACCAATCCAGAATCCGGCCGCTTCCATTGGCGCATCAGTCAGCCAGTTGGTACGGCCCAGAATGACTCCGGTTGGCAGACCTATCAGCCAGTAGGAAAAAAAGCTGATGATAAACATCGCGGTGGTGTCTTTGTAGCCGCGCAGGGTGTTAGCTGAAATAACCTGAATGGCATCAGAAAACTGAAACAGCGCGGCATAAATCAACAGAGCACTGGCAACATCGGTGACTGCGGTATCGGTGGTATACAGCCCGATAATCAGGCCTCTGGCAAGCAGCGTACAACTGGCGGTCAGCACGGCTACCCCAAGACCAATGACCATGGCGCTTTTCACCGCCGTGGCGGCCTGACGCATATTGTTCTGCCCGACCCGGTAACCCACCCGAATCGACACTGCCATACCCATGCTCAGCGGAAACATAAACATTAATGAGGAAAAGTTAAGTGCCACCTGATGCGCCGCTACCGTGGTGGCCCCGAAAGGGGCCAGAAGCAGCGCAACCACAGCAAACAGCGTGACCTCAAATAGCAGTGTCATGGCAACCGGAAAGCCGAGCTTAAGCGTACGGATCATCATGCGCAAAGACGGTTTGTGCCATTGCCCCAGCAAATGGTATTTGGCCAGGCGTCTGGAACACCAGGTATAAATCAGCGTACTGATAAACATGGCGGTGATTACAATTGCGGTGGCAATACCACAGCCAGCGCCACCAAACTCGGGTAGTGGCCCGGCGCCATATATAAAGCAGTAATTGGCGACAATGTTAAATAACAGCCCGATAACGGTAATGATCATCGTTGGCTTAGTATTGCCCAGGCCTTCACAATAGTTTCTCAGCCACTGGTATAACGCAAATGCCGGCATGGACAACAGCACATACTGCACATATTCCAGCGTAATGTCATACAGGCCGGCTTCCATCGGGAAAAAGGCCAGCAGGGCCGGCAGGGCCGGGTACAGGGCCACTATCGCAATGCCGGTAAAAAACAGCAGGTAACCGGCCTGCTGAGCTGCATAAGCAACCTGACTAACCTCACCGCCGCCCTGATAACGGGAAATAATCGGTGGCAGGGCCAGAGCCAGGCCCTGAATAAAGCACATCAGCGGAATGGTGACACTAAAGCCCAGTGCCACAGCAGCCATGTCGACCGCATTGTAATGGCCAGCCATAACGGTATCGACTACGCCCATCAGCATCTGGGTTAACTGCGCAATCAGCAGAGGCCAGGTCAGCTGAACCAGTCGTTTACTTTCAAGGGCAAAACGTTTTGAGACAACCACCACGAATTAACAGCTCCAGTGATCACGGGTGTGAAAAGGCTGCACCGTGACGGTGTCACCGTCGTTCAGTGCCGTGCAGGTTTCATCGGCAATAATATAGGCATTGGCCTGAGTCACAGTGGTCATGACCCCCGAGCTTTGTTTTGCCAGTAACGTGACCTGCCAGTCGCCGTTGTCGGCCTGCCAGAGTCTGGCGCGTAAAAACTCCTGGCGTCCGGCACGGCGTTTCAACTGGCCGTTGAGCGCTGCTTTTATGGTCAGTGGCCGGGTCGCAGCACTGAGCCCCTGCATCGACTCAATTAACGGCATCACAAGCTGTTGGGTGGTAACAAATGCAGAAACCGGGTTACCCGGCACGCCACAAAACAGGCACTGGCCAAGCTGACCAAAAGCAAACGGTTTACCCGGTTTTATGGCGACCTTCCAAAAGCCGACTTCACCGTGTTCATCAAGGACCTGCTTAACAAAGTCAGCCTCGCCGACCGATACGCCTCCGGTACTGATTAACACATCCACCTGGCTGCTGGCCTCAAGCAGGGTGTTGGTCAGGCTCTGTTTATCATCCCGGGCAATACCAAAATCGTGTACATCTACATTAAGCGGCGCCAATAGCGCCTGCACACCTACGGTATTGGAATTATAAATTTGTCCGGGCTGCAAGGGTGTTCCGGCCGGCATAATTTCATCTCCGGTGGCTATCAGTCCCACTTTCAGCTGACGCAACACAGTACAATCAGCCATGCCCAGAGAGGCCAGTAACATCAGGTGGCTGGCGCTCAGACGGGTGCCGGCGGAGATCACGGTTTGTCCGGCAGTAATGTCGTTACCGGCAGCGCGGATATTTTCATGTTCGCGTGCAGCTTGTGTGATCACCACCGTATCACCATCGCGTTCAGTGTTTTCCTGCATCACGACAGCACTGGCGCCGGCGAGAATACTGGCTCCGGTCATAATCCGGGCGGCTTCACCGGCTGCCAGCGACAGGCCGCTGACATCACTGCCAGCCAGAATAGTATGGGTAACCTGATAAGACTGGCCGGCGCTTACCGGCAGGCCAATCGCGTACCCGTCCATGGCAGACACATCCTGCGGCGGCACGCTAACCGGGGCGACAATGTCCTGCGCACAAATGCGGCCCAGACAGTCGGTCAGTCTGACCTGCTCGGTCTGGGTCACCGGCGTGGCTGCCTGAATAAGTTGTTGTAAAGCCTGCGCTAATGTCAGCCAGCCTGTTGAGGACATGTCGAACTCCTTGATTCATAAAATCAAAAAGCGAATTATCGCGCAAAGCAGCGGTGGCGACCAGTCAAAATCGAAAGGAAACAGTGAAAGAGAATAAAAGCGCCGGTCAGAATGACCGGCGCGGCAGATTAGACCGGATCCTGATTACTGATCCAGACCGTTTGGTACGGCTTGAGAGTTAAAAACTCATTGGTATTGTGAATTTCATCCCGGGTGATAAGGTCAATCCAGGTATCAGTGCCAATAAGGTTAATATCGGAAAGCAAAATAGACTGCTCCTGGTCACTGATATTGGAAATACAGAATAGGCTTTGCCGTCTGTCCAGGCTCTGGCGCCAGTAACCAAATAACTGATTGCCCAGTTGTAGGGTGAACTGGGTGGCGTTAGGATGAAAAGCAGGCTGAGCTTTTCGGATCCGGATTAGCTGAGACAACCGGGTGAGCACTTTATGATGCTGGGAGTGTGGGCTGTCCAGCTGCGCGGCCAGTTCACTAAAGTCCCAGCGGTGTCGGTTTATGGCACGGTTTTGCCCGGTGTTGGCCACCTTTTCATAGTCATTGGATGTGCCCAGTAAACTGTGCACATAAATACCCGGAATTCCCTCCATGCCCAGCATAATGGTATGCGCACAGATAAAACGGTCAACCTGATAGCGATCAGGGCCTGCCGTAGTACCCTGCAGGGCATCAAATAAAGCAATATTAATCTCATAAGGCTTTTGCTGGCCATGCGCGGAGGCCCGCCAGGAAACCTTACCGCCAAATCCCTGCATGGTATGCACCAGCGTGGATATTTCCTCATCGTCCAGCAAGCCTTCTGCCGGACGCAGCCCAATGCCATCATGAGAAGCAATAAAGTTGAAGTAAGTGGTACCGTTTTGCGCCGGAGGCATACTCATCATCCAGCTTTTCAGGTAACGACAGTCACCGGTTACCAGGGTATTAACCAGCAGTGGCGGCAGTGAAAAGTTATATACCGCGTGGGCTTCATTGGCATTACCAAAATAGGTCAGATTTTCCCGGTTCGGAATATTGGTTTCGGTAATGATAATGATATTCGGATCGACATGCTCAATCAGGGTGCGCATCAGCCGAATCACTTCGTGGGTCTGGTCCAGGTTGATGCAACTGGTGCCCACAATTTTCCATAAAAAGGCGACCGCATCAAGCCGGAAAATGCGCGCACCGTTATCAATGTACAGCCGGATGATTTCGATAAAGGCCCGTAAGACTTTGGGGTTGCGAAAATCAAAGTCGACCTGGTCATGACTAAATGTGCACCACACATATTTGGTGCCGTTTTCAGTCTGGGTTTCCCGTAGCAGCGGGGACACCCGGGGCCGGGTTACCATCGACAAATCATCATCCGGGCTGGCAGTGAAAAAGAAATCACTGCCGGGGCCTTCGCCACGAATGAAATTTTCAAACCAGGCGCTGCGTGATGAACAGTGGTTAACCACCAAGTCAAACATCAGGCCGTAATCTTCTGCCAGACGGGTAATATCTTCCCAGTCACCCAGCGACTCGTTGACGCTGGAATAGTCGATAACGGAAAAACCGTCATCTGAGCTATACGGAAAAAACGGCAGAATATGGACTTTGTTGACCGTATTTTTACAGTAGGTCTGCAAAAAACGATTGAGGGTGAACAGGGGACGCTCATGCCCATCAGTGATACTGTCACCATAGGTGATCATGACAATATCTTCTTCGTTCCAGTAATTGCAATGGGCCTGAGGGGCAACCATTTCGCTGTCATCAGTTAACCCAATGGCATTGATAAGGTCGGTTGCCAGTGATTCGGCTGACATATCCAGCTCAACATCGGCATAGATGCTGTGCAGATGATGCAGCACTTTGTCGTGTAAATGGTTGCGCGTTGTCGTCATTAATTATCCCAGTAGTTCTGAGGTGTCGGCTTCTACTGCTTCAAGCAGTCTGTCTAAAATATCCGGTACAGCGCTGGTTACCCGGTTCCAGCTCGGAATAAAAGGCGTCTCCATGGGATTATCCAGAAAGCTTTGTCCTGCTTTCATGATGTTACTGGCGAACATTTCTACTGCTTTTTCCTCGCGGTGAATGTCCAGGGTCAGGCCATTCATTAATGCATCGTTGTGATAGGTTTCAACAAAGTCCAGCGCAATACGATAATACGTGGCTTTGATTGAGCGAAACATTTCGGTGCTGAATGTGGTGCCCTGAGTGGCCAGTTTACGAAACACCGCTTTGGTGATATCAATCGACATCTTTGACAGGCCGCCCTGATCATTATTCAGTGAAAGATCCTGATGTTTATGATCATAGGTTTCGGCAATATCTGCCTGACACAGCCGGTTGTGAGAGTAATTGCGGTGCATCTCTGACAAGACGCCAATTTCCAGTCCCCAGTCGCTGGGAATGCGAATGTCGTTAAGCACGTCCCGGCGAAATGAAAATTCACCGGCCAGCGGATACCGGAAGCTGTCCATAAATTCCAGGTATTCGTTGTCGCCCAGAGTGCGTTTAAGCGCCCGCAGCAATGGCGTAACCAGTAAGCGAGACACCCTGCCGTTGATTTTGCCGTCAGCTACCCGGGCGTAGTAACCCTTACAGAATTCATAGTTGAACATTGGGTTGGCTACCGGATAAATCAGGCGGGCCAGCAGATCACGGTTATAGGTCAGAATATCGCAGTCGTGCAGAGCAACAGACTCAGCGCGGTTTGAGGCCAGAATATAGCCCATGCAGTACCAGACATTCCGGCCTTTGCCCAATTCTTTCGGGGCCAGACCCAGCTCGGTCAGTTCCTCATCAATGGCTTTAAGACGCGGGCCATCGTTCCACAGAACCCGGTGGTGCTGGGGCAGGCGGCCGAAAAACTTCAGCGCATGCTGGTACTGTTCCTTGGTGGATCTGTCCAGCCCAATCACAATTTCTGACAGGTAGGGTACGTTGGTCAGCTCATCAAGAATATGGGGCAGGGCTTCGCCTTCCAGCTCCGAATACAAAGAAGGCAGTATCAGCGCCATCGGGCGCTTTTGAGAAAATCGTAAAAGCTCTGCTTCTAATTCTTCGGTCGGGCGGTTTGCCAGGTTATGTAAAGTTGTGACCACACCATTTTGGTAAAAATCGGCCATGTGTCCTCCTAATCATGCAATGAAAGCAATTTTGTTAATATTTCATTCCAGCCTTCTGGGCCGAGTTGGGTACTGGTGTAAACCTGTTCTTCTTTTTGTAATTCGGGGGGAGCATGGCTGGGCGAGGCAATTCGTACGGCAATATCCGCCGCTTCCAGCATGGCAATATCGTTTTTACCGTCGCCCAGCGCCACGGACTGACAGGGAGTGCCGGTCTGGCGCTGATATTCTTCAGTTAGCCACTGCAGGGCCGCGCCTTTATTACAGTCGCCGGAGATATGAATAAACCGTCCGCCTTCCAGCGGATAACCGCCCCGGTTTATCACATCCTGCATAAAAGCCTGTTTGCGTTCTTCGGATGACTGCCACAGTACCGGCTCACCAAACTGACGCTGTGCAGCCAGTTTGGCGGATGGCTCGTCCAGACCGGTGGCATCCATAATGTCGGTCACCGACATTTGCGAAAAATGAGCAAATTCACCGGCAAATTCTGGTTTAATCTTTTCCAGCAATTTAAGCCAGTAGTTTTTGCCGGAAATAAACGATTTGCACCAGAAACCGTCCTGCCACACCGTGCCGGCTGGTTTCTGGTCAAAAAAGCCATGCGGAATGTAGGCTGCCGCGCCGTTTTCGACGATAAATGCGCCAGTCAGCCCGATTTGCTCCCGCAATACCAGCATTTCTGCAAAGGTTTTGCTGGTGGTGGGGATCACCGGTACATGCCGCTGATGAAGGGCCGCCAGTGTGGGTTTGGCCGCGTCAAAACTATAGGTATGGTGGTCAAGCAGCGTCCCATCCATATCAGTAAACACCATCATCTGTGGCTGATTCATACGTTCCCTTTTTGTACACCGGTGATCTGGCGATCACCATCAAGTTCAAATACCGTGTGACAGTGCTGGGGCAATTGCGCAAAACCATGCTCGGTCAGGCGCTGATAGTGTTGGATAAATCGACTGATTTGCGCATCGGTCATACCTTGCTGACGGGCATCCGGTACGCCTTCGCGAACCAACCGGGCAATCAGTTTGTGTTCCTGTTCACAGCGCCACTGGTACACATGATCAAAAGAAGGTCCTTTGAGCATGACCCAGTATTGCATGGCATCAAATAAGGGCTGATAGGCAGCGGCAAGCTGGTCGTTAACATAATGTCGCCACCGGCCATCCGAATCTTCGTTTTGCTCAAGTGAATTCACCGGTTCAGCAAGCGCTGCGCTGTCTTGCGGTGGTACTCCCCAGCACCAACCTTCCATTAGAACGATATCGGTCCGGTTATTGATCACAGGCCATTGTTCAGTTGGATAAGGATTGTCCGTTGCTTTATTAAAACGCGGCAGGGCCACGCTCTGTCCCTGTTGCAGTGAAGCGATAACCTGTTGGGCCAGGTCAGTATCGTGAGTGCCTGGCACACCCCGGGTAGCCAGCAGGGGATGAACCTGCTCAGCCAGAGTGACACGGGCAGGTTGGCTAAGGTAAAAATCATCCAGCGACAGTACCACCACCTGGTGGTTCTGTGCTTCCAGATAAAACTTTAAAAAGTCACAGAGGGTCGATTTGCCCGACCCCTGACAGCCGTTAACGCCAACAAAGAAAGGTGTCGATGCACTTTCTTTGTGCGTGAGAATTTCTTCGGCAAGCGGAATGAACCATTTTTGTGCAATGTGTCCATAGCCTTCGGGTAACTGGTGGTCCGCTAAAAATCGCTCAAGCTCCATATCACTACCTGTCCTGGTGCGTATTCGCACATTATCGGTGAAAGACAGGTTACAACTATTATGCCAAGTCCCGGCTCTGGCAAGTGTTATGTGGTCTTACTTGCGCGTGGCAACCAGTACTGCCCGTTTGGGGGCCGGATAGCCTTCCACTGTCAGTGAAAGATCTTCAGGGTCCAGAAAATCTTGCAGTGACTGACCCTGCATCCAGTCCGTTGCCCGCTGTTCGTCCAGCGTAGTATCATTAATGTCAGCCAGTCTGATATCCACAAATCCCAGCCGGCTTAGCCACAGTGTCAGCGCGTCAACGCTGGGTAAAAACCACACGTTACGCATCTGGGCATACCGGTCAACCGGCATCAGGGCAGTATGTTCATCGCCTTCCACCACCAGGGTTTCAAGTATCAGTTCACCACCACGACGCAATTGCATTTTCAATTGTTCCAGGAACTGGATTGGATCTTTGCGGTGGTACAATACGCCCATTGAAAATACCGTATCAAAGGCTTCAAGCGGCTGCATCTGTTCAATACCCAGCGGCAGGAAATGAACCGGCGCCTGACCAACAAAATGCTTGATAGCCTGAAACTGAATATAAAACAGCTGAGTGGGGTCGATACCGTACACGGCCTTAGCGCCTGCGCCATGCATCCGCCACAGGTGGTAACCACTGCCACAGCCCACGTCCAGTACCTGACGGTTGTTCAGATCGCTGATGTGCCCGGCGACCCGTTCCCACTTCCAGTCTGAACGCCACTCGGTATCTATATGAATGCCGTGTACATGAAAAGGACCTTTGCGCCAGGGCATAAACTGACGCAGCAAACCGTCTATCTGTTTGTGGGTATAGGTATCAATGTCTGCCGCACTACCAATGCGAACTTCACTGCCAAGCTCGCATTGTGACGGATGGGTTACCGGTAGTTTCTCCAGCAGACGGCACCATTTATTAAATTCGCCATGCTGGCCGGTGGAAGACCACTGTTGCATCTGCGCCGGCAGCGTTTCAAGCCAGTGACGTAACGGAGAGTCAAGCAGCTCGCGGTAAGCATCAGCTGTCCATTGTTCAACCAGTTTATGCATCTGTAGCGTCTCCTTTAATGGCGACCAGAGACATGAAGTTATAGCATTTGTACCACATTACAACATCGCTGAAACCCGCCTCGCGCAGGCGCTGATCATGCTGGGAAAACGAATCGGTCAGCATGACGTTTTCCAGCGCCGCACGTTTCTGGGACACTTCCAGCTCACTGTAACCGTTATCGCGTTTAAACTGATGGTGTAAATCAATCAGCAATTCATTGCCCTGCAGGGTTTCATGGCTGATCTTTTCAGACAGCACCAGAATTCCGCCAGGATTCAGACCCGCATAGATTTGTTTTAGCAAATCAAGCCGTAACTCTGGCTGAATAAACTGGAGCGTAAAATTCATCACCACCATTGATGCATTAGTGATATTCGTATTCTGGGCAAGATCACACTGTACGGTAATCGGATTGGGTAAAGAAAATGACTTAATCCGGCGTTCGCAGCCCTCGGTCATAGCTTGTGAAGCATCAACAGCTATAATGTCGCAGGGCGTGTTGGCGGTGCCACGTGCCACCGACAGGCTGGCAGCGCCTAATGAACAACCTAAATCATAAACCCGGGTGGCGGTTTTAACATAACGGCTGGCAAGTTCACCGATGGTGTGTACAATAGTCTGGTATCCCGGCACTGAGCGTTGAATCATATCCGGGAATACATCAGCGACGGCTTCGTCAAATTTGAAATCTTCCACCGACTCCATGGGGTTGGCGAAGATATTGTCTGGTTTGTGCACGTTGGCTTGCCTTTACTAATCAGGGATGGCGGCAATTCTACCTTGTTGACAGTATTTTCCAATTACTGATACGGAAATCTTGCTGTTTAATTTGGTGTTTTGATCTTTTTCACTTTCCCTTCTTAGTCTAAAGTATTACTGTACGCAAACAATAAAAAGGTTTTGAGATTAGTATGACGCAGATACTGGTAGCCGACGATCATCCGTTGTTTCGTGAGGCACTGCGCGGTGCTCTGGCACCTTATTTTAAAGATGCAGAAATTTTAGAAGCAGACTCACTTGAGTCTGCGATGACAACGCTGAACAGTCAGCGTGCTATCAATCTGGTGCTGCTGGATTTAACCATGCCTGGTGCAGAATATTTCAATGGGCTTATCACTATTCGGGAAGCGTACCCGGATCTGCCTATTGCAGTAGTATCTGCCAGCGAAGGGGTAGAAGTCGTGGCACAGGTCATGAGCCTGGGCGCACAGGGTTTTATTCCTAAATCGTCGCCGACCAAAGAGATGGCCGATGCGATTATGAAAATTACTCAGGGCGAAACCTGGGTACCTGAATCCATGCAGGCTGAATTGGAGGCCGTGAATGAAGAGCTGGCGACCTTATTGCAACGTTTCAGAGAGCTGACACCCAAGCAAATTCAGGTATTATCATTCTTACGCGCAGGCTTGATGAACAAGCAGATTGCGCATGAAATGAATGTTACCGAAGCTACTATCAAGGCGCATATCAGTGCCATTTTGCGTAAACTGGAAATTAACACTCGTACGCAGGCTGTGTTGTTGATGGATAAATTGCAGCTGGACTAACCGGTTGCACTGATACAAAAAAGCCCAGCACTTTGTCAGTGCTGGCCTTTTTTATTGTTCATGTTTTATTTGTCATGGCTACCGATTATTTTACTTCTTTACCAGCAGCCTGCTGGTCAGCATGATAGCTTGAACGAACCATAGGACCACACGCAGCCTGGGTAAAGCCAATGCTACGGGCAAAGTCGCCCAGCTCATCAAATTCAGTCGGATGCACATAACGCTTCACCGGATAATGGTGGCGGCTAGGTTGCAGATACTGACCCAGCGTCAGCATGTCTACATTGTGAACACGCAGGTCCTGAAGTACTGTCTGAATTTCTTCGTTTTCTTCACCCATACCCATCATCAGACCTGATTTGGTCGGGATTTCAGGATGTTGTTCCTTGAACTTTTTCAGCAGATCCAGAGACCACTGGTAGTTCGCGCCCGGGCGACATTCCCGGTACAGACGTGGGATGGTTTCCAGATTGTGGTTGAAGACATCCGGTACTCCATTTTTAAAAATCTCCAGAGCACGGTCCATCCGGCCACGAAAATCAGGCACTAAGACTTCAATGGTTGTTTGCGGACTATGTTCGCGAATAGCATTAATGCAGTCAACAAAATGCTGAGCACCGCCATCGCGCAGGTCATCGCGGTCCACCGAGGTGATTACCACGTACTTAAGATTCATCTCAGCAATGGTGGTAGCCAGTTTCAGCGGTTCTTCGGCTGACGGAGGCAGTGGCTTACCATGACCCACATCACAGAACGGGCAACGACGGGTGCAAATATCACCCAGAATCATGAACGTGGCCGTACCGTGGTTAAAGCATTCTGCCAGATTCGGACAACTGGCTTCTTCGCAGACGGAGTGCAGGTTATTCTTGCGCAGCGTCTTTTTAATATGATCGATTTTGTCCGTTGTGCGTGGCAGCTTGATCTTTATCCATTCAGGCTTGCGCAGCATTTCTTCTTTTTCAGTGGGAATTACTGTAACGGGAATATGTTTGACTTTTTCATCGTCGCGGAGCTTCACTCCGGCTTGAGGACGTGCGTTACTCATCAAAACCTTCTTTGTAATGTGTGTGATGAATGGCTAATTCATTCAGTAATGTCTTTATGAGGGCAGGGCCGGCAACTTCAAGATTGTCCGGACCGCCAAGCCGCTGTGTATCGACCATTTGCATGCCCGCATAACCACATGGATTAATCCTGTCAAACGGGGACAGGTCCATCGCCACGTTCAGGGCCAGACCATGGAACGAGCAGCCGCGGCGAATACGAAGCCCCAGCGAGCAGACTTTCTGTTCATCCACATAAACGCCCGGTGCATCCTGTTTGGCGTAGGCGCTGATGTTGCTTTGTGCCAGCAGCGCAATGACCGCATTTTCCATAGCGGTGACCAGATGACGAACGCCCAGTTTACGGCGCTTGATGTCCAACAGCAGATAAATGACCTGCTGGCCTGGTCCATGGTAAGTAACCTGGCCCCCCCGGTCTACATTGACCACCGGAATATCTCCGGGCATCAGTATATGTTCTGCCTTACCCGCCTGGCCCTGGGTAAAAACAGCATCATGTTCAACCAGCCAGATTTCATCTGTTGCATCCTGATCCCGGGTATCGGTAAAGGACTGCATTTTCTGCCATACCGGCGTGTAGGGCATGCGCCCCAGCTGCCTGATAATAATGGGGGCCTGATTATCCACTTATAATACTACTCTCACCAATTCAATCTTGGCCAGTTCGGTATAGATGGTTTCCATATGTTCCTTGCTGGTTACCTTAACGCTGACAGACACAGAATGATAGTTACCTTTGCTACTGGGCTTAACAGTAGGGGTATAGTCACCGGGGGCGTGCTCCTGCAAACAGGCAATAACCTGTTCGGGGAGCGCCTCATCAGCTACGCCCATGACTTTAAATGTCTGAAATGTCGGGAAGTCCAGCAATTCATCAAAACGGGTATCCATGCGATATCCTTTAGTACAAATAAAAACGGCCAGATTGTAACAAATCTGGCCGCCTTAGAACTAGGTTTAGTTAGGATTTATGAGACTGTTTACTCTTCCCAACCGATCTGTAACATTGCCCAGTCGTATACACGGTCAAATAAACCGCCTTCGTTAACTTCCTGTAAGGTCACCAGCGGATACTTCGCCACATCTTTGCCGTCCAGCTGAATATACAGGGTGCCAACAACCTGACCTTTTTCCAGTGGCGCCTCGAGCTTTTTATCCAGTTCAAAGTTGGCTTCCAGATTTTCTGCCTGTCCACGTGGAATGGTGATTGGCGTGGCCTGGTTAATGCCTAAATCCACCGTGTCACGGTCGCCCATGTAAATGCGGTGCGACACAAAACTTTCGCCGGCTTTATACGGGGTGACTGTTTCATAAAAACGGAAGCCATAACGCAGCAGCTTTTTGTTTTCTGTTTTACGGGCGCGGTCGCTGTCGGTGCCCATAACAACTGAAATCAAACGCATACCACCTTGTTCGGCAGAGGTAATCAGACTGTAGCCGGCATCCGAAGTATGACCGGTTTTAATACCATCAACATTCAGGCTTTTGTCCCATAGCAGACTGTTACGGTTATATTGTTTAATGCCGTTGTAAGCGAATTCTTTTTCGCTATACATGCTGTAAATTTCCGGTGTTTCGCCCACCAGAGCGCGGGACAGCTTCGCCATATCATGTGGAGTTGTGTAGTGATCAGGATCATGCAGACCATGGCTGTTTACAAAATGCGATGAATTCATGCCCAGTGCAGCGGCATGAGCGTTCATCATACTGGCAAATGCATCTTCAGAGCCGGCCACATGTTCTGCCATAGCCACACAGGCGTCGTTGCCTGACTGAATAATAATGCCACGCAGCAAATCAGACACTTTGACCTGGGTGCCCACTTCAATGAACATTTTTGAAGAATCAGGAAATTTTTTGGCCCACGCATTTTCAGAAATGGTCACTTCATCATTCAGACTGATGTTGCCGGCTTCCAGTTCCTTACCGATCACATAGGTGGTCATCATCTTGGTCAGGCTGGCCGGTGCAAGCTGCATATCCGCATTTTTCTCAGCGATGATTTGCCCGGTGTCATAGTCCATCAGGACAAAACCTTCGGCATTTACCTCCGGAGCTGGGGGGGTGACGACAGCGGCCTGGGCCGATATGCAAAATATCGACAGCATCAGCGTAAACAGTGCCGCAAAACGGGCACGTACTGACGATTTAGCGCAATTAATATTATTATGCATGATTACTATTTTTTACCGTGTTGATGTTGCTAACTAGGTCAGAAACGAAAGTGTAACGTAAGCCCCACAGTAGGACTAGTTTTCGGCGCAAAAGTTTACCCTTTTTGCTTTGAAAAACAGCATTTCCTCGCCAGTGGCACGAATAAGGCAGATGAGCGCCATATTTTACCCAGAATTCATTACCTGACCGGCTAAACAAGAAGAATATTATAAATTTTCACTGACAGCATAGGCGTGTGGATAGCCATTATTTTTCAGCTCATCCAACAGCATTTGTACCTGAAAACGGTCTTTGAGCGGCCCTAAACGCAGCTTGTAGATATTATCTATCAGTGGAATCTGAGCCGGAACCTGATACAGCGCAGACAAAACATCAGAAACAGACTGCGCCCGTTGCAGGTCACTTAAGGCTGCCACCTGAATAAAGGTTTCCGATACCTCAGCCGGTGCCGGAGTATCGGGCTGTGGCTGAGATGCCTGTACTACTGCCATGTCCGGTTCAGGCTCTGTGGCCGGTGCGGGTGTTGGTGGTGTCAGCCCGGCATATTCGGCGTAACTGACGGTGGGCTGGTTACCTACCGTGACATTATTGTTTTCATCAAAATGAATAACTTCCAGGCGCACTTTTGCCGTGCCGTGTTTTTGATATCCCAGCCGGATAGCGGCAGCGTAGGACAAATCGATGATGCGGTCGGAATGAAATGGCCCGCGGTCATTAACCCTGACAACCGCACTGCGACCATTAGCCAGGTTAGTGACCCGGACAAAACTGGGCAGCGGCAGGGTTTTGTGCGCAGCGGTCATGGCGAACATATTGTAGGTTTCACCATTGGAGGTCAGATGGCCATGGAATTTCTGACCATACCAGGATGCAAAACCCTCCTGAGTAAAACCTTTGCCGGTCTGCATGGGGTAATAGCGTTTGCCCAGCACCTCATAAGCCCGGCTGTTAAACGGCTTATACGGCTCATAGCGGGGCGTGACATCACGCATATCAAGCTGATCATGGCCGCTGTTGGGGGCCGAGTCCTGGTGCTGAGCATACCGGCCAGAAGACTGACAGGCGGTCAGTAATATAATGCTGCTGACTACGAGCAGCTGAAATATCTGCTTTATCATCGTGATAAGAAGCGCTTTTGAGTTCCTATGGCCATCAGAATGCCAAAACCGGCCATCAAAGTCACCATTGAGGTGCCACCATAACTGACTAGCGGTAAAGGCACGCCTACCACCGGTAACAGTCCTGATACCATGCCCATGTTAACAAAAACATAAACAAAAAAGGTCAGGGTAATGCTGCCGGCCAGTAATTTACTGTAGGCGTCCTGCGCCCGGTTAGCAATCATCAGCCCACGGCCAATAATAAAAATATAAATTGCCAGCAGGGCCAGAATGCCGGCCAGGCCAAACTCTTCTGAAAAAACAGCAAAAATAAAATCGGTATGTCGTTCGGGTAAAAACTCCAGCTGGGACTGGGTGCCATGTAACCAGCCTTTACCCTCAAGGCCACCTGAGCCGATGGCAATTTTTGACTGAATAATATGATAGCCAGAGCCCAGCGGATCGCTTTCCGGATTCAGAAAAGTCAGTACCCGCTGCTTTTGATATTCTTTCATTAAAAAGAACCACATGACTGGTAAAAATGCACCGACCATGCCTGCAACAAGCGCAATCAGCCGCCAACTCATACCGGCCAGAAAAATCGCGAAAATACCGGAGCTGGCAACCAGCAGAGAGGTGCCCAGATCCGGTTGCTTGGCGATCAGAATAGTGGGTACAACCACCAGAATAAAGCCGGTAATAATATGCGTAGTCTTGGGGGGCAGGGTAAATTTACTGATGTACCAGGCTACCATCATAGGAACCGCCAGTTTCATCAGTTCTGATGGCTGAAAGCGGATAAATTTCAGGTCCAGCCAGCGCTGAGCACCTTTCCCCATATCCCCGAACAACAGCACGGCGATTAGCATTAGTAGCCCGGCAATATAGGCGTAGGTGGACAGTCTGCGGTAAGCCATCGGCGGCACCTGCGCCATACCAAACATGACTAGCGTGCCCACACCCAGACGGGCCAGCTGACGATCAATCTGGCCTACATCCTGCCCGGATGCGGAGTACAGGGTCACCAGACCGACTGCCATTAACACCAGCAAACCGGCCATCAGCACACCATCAATATGCAATCGTTCCAGCAGACTGGTTTTATTCTGTATCTGCGTTTTCTTTTGTTTCATGGTGCAGCCTCCTGGTCAGTGTCCTGGTTTGCCGGAGGATTGGCCGAAATATTTTCAAAATAATAATCCATAATCTGACGGGCAACCGGCGCGGCATTGGAGCTACCACCACCTGCATTTTCAATCACCACGGTCACGTTAACCTGAGGGTCCTTATAGGGCGCATAGCCAATATACATGGCGTTGTCTCGCAAGTGCTCGGCCACCTTATCGGCCTGATACGACTCATTCTGACCAATAGAAAACAGCTGGGCGGTACCGGATTTACCCGCTGAGACATAGTTGGCATCCTCAAAGGCTTTGCGTCCGGTTCCTTCTGATCCGTTCACCACATGCCACATGCCGTCTAACACCGTGTCCCAGTGTTTATCGCTTTGCACCTGGTACGGGCGCAGGGTTTTAGGGGCTTCCAGCGCCACACTGCCGTCATCATACATAAACCCGCGCAGCAATTGCGGCACATACCGTGTACCGTGATTAATCAGGGTGTTGACTGACTGATTCAGCTGTATGGGTGTGGCTGTCCAGAAGCTTTGGCCAATGCCCACCGGTATGGTATCTCCAATGTACCAGGGCTGATTAAAGCGGGCCCGTTTCCAGCCCCGGCTGGGCATATTGCCATCAGACTCTTCGTACAAATCGATACCCGTGTAGTCACCAAAACCAAATTCAGTCATAGTTTCGTTGATTTTATCTATACCCAGTTTATAGGCCAGGTCGTAATAAAAGGTGTCGCAGGACACCTCGATTGCCTTGGTGACATTGACCTTACCATGTCCCCATTTACGCCAGTCGCGCCAGACATGAGATACATTCGGCAAGCGGTAGCGGCCGGTGTCGTTGATGGTGTACTGCTTATCAATGGTCCCTGAATCCAGACCCACCAGTGCCAGATGGGGCTTGATGGTGGAGGCGGGCGGATACTGGCCCTGCGTGGCCCGGTTAATCAGCGGGCGGTCCGGCGAATTAAGCAGGCCACTGTAATTTTTACTACTGATACCATGCACAAACAGGTTCGGATCGTAACTGGGATTAGAATACAGCGCCAGTACGCCACCCGAGTTCGGGTCGCTGACCACCACCGTACCACGCTGACTTTCCAGGGTCTTTTGAACCGCCTGCTGCAGGCGTAAATCGATATTCAGTACAATATCTTTACCCGGCACCGGCGGCTCCACGCTCAGGGTTCGGATGATCCGGCCCTGACTGTTTACTTCGACCTGCTGATAACCCACCTCGCCATGCAAAATATCCTCATGGTATTTTTCAATACCCAGTTTGCCAATATCATGGGTGGCTGCGTAGTTATCGGCTTCACCGGCTTCAGATATTTTCTGCATGTCTTTTTTATTGATTTTGGCCACATAGCCCAGCATATGTGTCAGGGTGTCGCCATACGGGTAATGGCGTGACAAGCGAGCTTCAATCGACACGCCCGGAAATCTGTGCTGATGGGCGGAGAAGCGAGCGACTTCGTCTTCGCTTAGCTGAGTACGCAGAGCAACCGGTTTGAACCGGCGCTGACCCTTAAGGTCGTCCATAAAGTCCTGACGCTCTTCATCACTGATGCCCATCAAGCGTTGCAGGCGATCAAGCGTGGTATTTAAATCATCTATTTGTTCAGGAATGACTTCCAAACTGAAAACCGGGCGGTTTTCGGCCAGTAATATGCCGTTACGGTCAAAAATAAGGCCGCGGTTCGGCGCAACAGGGAGCACTTTGATGCGGTTGCCATTAGAGCGGGTCTGGTAGTCTTCGTGGTGCTTAACCTGCAATACGTACAGGTTACTCACTACAATCGCCAGCATGCCGATAACAATAAGCATGGCGATAAGTGCGCGGCGCGCAAATAGGTTTGCTTCGGCGCTGTGGTCCCGGATATGCTGACGTTTCCTTGCCATGTCCGGTTATTCTCTGTGATAGGGGTGGTTTTGCGTTACCGACCAGGCCCGGTACAGGCTCTCTGCAACAATAATCCGCACCAGGGGATGCGGCAGGGTAAGGGCAGATAGTGACCATTTTTGCTCAGCCGCAGCAATACATTCCGGGGCCAGGCCTTCCGGGCCACCAATTAGCAGACTGACATCCCGGCCATCCATTTTCCAGGCGTCGAGTTGTTTAGCCAGTTGCGGGGTATCCCACGATTTACCGGTGACTTCCAGAGTCACAATGCGGTTGTCTTTGGGGATGGCTGCCATCGTCAGCTGGCCTTCCTTGTGCAGAACTCGCTTGATATCTGCATTCTTGCCCCGCTTTTGCGCCGCAATTTCGGTAAAACTTACCGGTAAATCGGACGGAAAACGGCGGATGAACTCATCGACGCCCGCACTTACCCAGGCAGGCATTTTAGTGCCTACCGCCACTATCTGTATACGCACACTTCACCTTTTGATTCTGTGTAACGAAAAACACCGGATAACCCTCTGGCTATCCGTTAAACGCGTTTACGCCCAGAGTTTTTCCAGCTGATAAAAGTCGCGGGTTTCATCCTGCATAACATGCACAATAATTTCGCCCAGATCGACCAGCACCCATTCGCCGCTTTCTTTACCTTCCACACTCAGTGGAGCATGGCCAGCATGCTTTGCTTCAACCATCAGGTTGTCTGCAATGGCCATAACGTGGCGCTTTGAGTTACCAGAACAGATAATCATGGTGTCGGTGATGCTAGATTTGCCTTGTACATCCATTTCAATGATGTCGCGGCCTTTCATATCATCAATTTTGTCTACGACAAACTGCTTGAGTTTGGTGTTCTCCAAAAGGTCTCCTTTAACAGTAACGGTATCAGACATAAAGTCTCTTCTCTCTAATATAGTGTATGACTGCTGGGGACAGCCAATCATCGACATTAATAGCGGATGAATCGTTGTCCGGTGTTGCCAGTGCCTGTCGAAGCTGTGTTGAAGACACATCAAACAACGGCGACTGAGTAAAATAAATCTGACCTGACGGTCTGGTGGTCAGCTGTATCGGGCTTTCAACCTGATGCAGCTGTTTAAGCCGGGTAAGTTCGGATGACAAAACCGGCTCAGCGGCTGTCTGCGAACGGTGCCCAGCGGGTCTGCGCATCACCACCAGATGCGCAAGTTTAAGTAATTCAGGCCATTCAAACCAGGCGGTCAGTGATTGCCATGAATCCTCGCCCATAAAAAAACATAACGGCTCGTCAGCCTGTTGCTGGCGAATGGCCTGCAAGGTTTTTACGGTGTAGGAAGGTTCGGGCAACGACAGCTCAACAAGTTCAGGGTACAGCCGGGAGTCAACCTCACATACCCGTTTGACCATTTCAACCCGATGATGTTCACTGATGCCCGCGGTGCTCTTATGTGGGGGTATTTTGCATGGCATCAACCCCAGCCGGTCAAACCCCAGTTCACTCAGGGTATGGAGCGCTGCGCCAATATGGCCCTGATGTGGCGGATTAAACGTGCCGCCAAACAAACAGGTGACCGGCACCATCAGGCTCCTAATTCCATTGCCAGGGGAACCCCGGTGAATAACAAGCACAGATGCGCCAGTTTAACATAAGGGCGAATAATCTGGTTTTGTTTAAACGCAATATCGGCATCACGTACCTGATCGCGAATCTGTTCAAGCTGGGGTAAGGATAAGCGGTTCAGCGCGGCCTGATAAGCCGGCTGGCGATTACGCCAGATACCGTGACGCTGCCACTGTATCTGTTCGCCCCGACTCAGTTGTTTTTTCAGTTTCCATAGCAGCTGCCACTCCCGGGCGAGCGCCCAGACCACAATAGTAGGCTCAATGCCTTCACTTTCCAGCCGGTAGAGCATTTTGATACAGCGCTGCTGATCCCCGCTGAGCATCACATCCACCATCTGAAATACGGTAAAGCGTGATTGATCAACAATGATACTTTCCATTTGCGCACGGTCGATGGTTTGCCCGGCATAAACCAGCGCGAGCTTTTCCATCTCCTGATATGCCGCCATCATATTACCTTCGGTAAAATCGGCAATCAGTTGCACGCAGCTTTGGTCAGCGTGTAAGTCAAACGCTTTGAGGGTTTGGCCAATCCAGCTATGAAGCTGTTTTCCCTCAAGAGGATAGCAAATAGAAAAAACACCGATGGCATCCAGTGCTTTAAACCATTTGGCTTTTTGAATATCTTTGCCAATTTTGGGACCGTGAACCAGTAACAGGGTATCAGGCCCCAGTAAAGGTGCTATTTCCTGTAATGCTTTACTGCCTTCGGTGCCAGGTTTACCTGAGGGTAACTCCAGCTCGACCAGCTGAGCATTAGAAAATAAAGACATGCTCTGGGTGACTTCGTATAACTGATTCCAGTTGAAGTCTTTGTCGGCGACCAGTACGGTGCGCTCATCAAACCCGTTCTTTTTTGCCCTGGCGCGTAGTGCGTTGACCATTGAAAACTTTTGCTGTGGCTCATCGCCAAACAGCAAATAGCAGGGCTTGAGGCCCTGCCTGAGTTCTGCATCAAATTTATTCGGGTAAACCTGCATGGGTATTACAGTTCACTGGCCTGTCGGGCCAGCTGCCGGATAATCCGGTCTGCGGCTTCATTACGCATCTCACCTACAACCAAATCAAGTTCTCTGGACTTAGCCAGCACCTGATCGGGATCATCCTGATAATCACGCAAAATTTCAAAATAACCGCGAATCGGTTCATGATCCGGGAAGGTCACCTGATAAGTCACCCCATAAATCAGTTCATATTCTGCCACCTGACCGGTGGAGAACACCGACAACAGCCGGCGCTCCAGGGTCTCAGGCATGAGCTGAATAATGGCGGTGTCATTATTCCCGGTCAGCTGGGACAGGGCTACACGATTGATCTGGTAAACATCCAGCCGCTCGTTCAGCGCCCGTTCTAATAATGCATGGGGCTTTACTGCCGTCACTGCCACCGACTCAATATTCGGTGGCAGTGCCTGTGACCCGCGCAAGTGAAAGCCGCAGCCTGCCATCAGCAGACCGGTCAGCAGTGCAACAGCAAGTAAAACGTGCTTTTTCATTAGTTCGCCACAATGTTGACCAGTTTACCCGGCACCACAATGACCTTGCGGACTGTTTTGCCTTCGATAAACTGAATAACGTTTGCCTGTGCCATTGCCTCGGCTTCGACTTCCTCTTTAGACGCTGATGCACTGAGGGTAATTTTAGCCCGCAGTTTGCCGTTAACCTGAACGATGATCAGTTTTTCATCTTCTACCAGCGCATCTTTGTCAGCCTGTGGCCAGCCCGCAAACTCAATGTCTGTGGTGTGACCCAGTGCCTGCCATAACTCATGACATACGTGAGGCGTGATAGGGTTTAGCAGCTTCAGCACAGCCTCAACCGCTTCACGCATGATCGCACGATCGGTATCACTGTCCTGCGGTGCTTTTTGCAAGCTGTTCAGCAGTTCCATCACCGCAGCAACCGCAGTGTTGAAGGTCTGGCGACGGCCCAGATCGTCGGACACTTTTTCGATGGTTTTATGCACATCACGACGCAGATCTTTTTGTGCTTTAGACAGGCTGGCCACATCCAGTGTACCGGCAGTGCCAGCGTCAAGATGATCATGTACCAGTTTCCAGATTCTGCGCAGGAAGCGGTTCGCTCCCTCAACGCCTGAGTCTACCCATTCCAGCGTTTGCTCTGGCGGCGCAGCGAACATCGTAAATAAACGCACAGTATCGGCGCCGTACTGATCGATAACCTGCTGCGGGTCGATGCCATTATTTTTCGACTTCGACATTTTGGTCATACCGCCGTGTATTACAGGCTCACCAGACTCAGTCAGCCAGGCTTTAACGATACGGCCTTTATCATCTTTTTCGGTGCTGACATCCAGCGGAGCGTGCCAGGTCTTTTTACCTGCTGCATCTTCAGTGTAATAAGAATCAGCCAGTACCATACCCTGACACAGCAAACGTTTAAACGGCTCGTCAGATTCGACCAGACCTTCATCACGCAGCAATTTGTGGAAAAAACGTGAATACAACAGGTGCAGGATAGCATGTTCAATACCACCCACGTACTGATCGACCGGTAACCAGTGATTTGCCTGAGCCGGGTCCAGCATGGCCTCATGGTTTTGAGCACAGGCATAACGGGCGTAATACCATGATGATTCCATAAAGGTGTCGAAGGTATCGGTTTCACGCAGGGCAGGCTGGCCGTTGTACGTGGTTTTTGCCCACTCTGGATCCGCTTTGATTGGCGAGGTAACCCCATCCATCTCTACATCTTCAGGCAGGGTGACGGGTAACTGATCGGCCGGAACAGGTACAGACTCGCCATTTTCCAGATTCAGCATCGGAATCGGCGTACCCCAGTAGCGCTGACGGCTCACGCCCCAGTCGCGCAGACGGTAATTAACTTTTTTACTGCCTTTACCCTGTTCTTCCAGTTGTGCTGCAATTTTATCAAATGCTTCAGCCGAGGACAGACCGTCAAACTCAGCAGAGTTTACCAGCAGGCCTTTTTCGGTGTACGCCGCCTGGCTCAGATCGCAGTCATCCTGAGCACCATCAGCCGGTGTAATCACTTGTTTGATGGGCAGGTCATATTTAGTGGCAAATTCCCAGTCGCGCTGATCGTGGCCCGGTACCGCCATGACGGCGCCAGAGCCATAATCCATCAGCACAAAATTAGCCGCCCATACCGGTACAGTTTCACCGGTCAGCGGATGTACGGCGTATAAACCGGTCGCACAGCCTTTTTTCTCCATGGTGGCCAGTTCTGCCTCGGCGACCTTGGTGTTTTTGCATTCTTCAATAAATGCTGCCAGCTCCGGATTATTGCGCGCGGCTTGTTCTGCCAGCGGATGTTGTGCAGCAATGCCCACGTAGGTTACACCATACAAGGTGTCCGGGCGGGTGGTGTATACCGACAGCGCACCTGACTCGCCATTTTCGTCCTGCAGGGCAAAATCAATTTCAACCCCTTCAGAGCGACCAATCCAGTTTGCCTGCATCGCCCGAACCTGATCCGGCCATTCTTCCAGCTTTTCCAGATCGCTGAGCAGTTCTTCTGCATAATCGGTAATCTTGATAAACCACTGAGGAATTTCTTTTTGTTCAACCAGCGCGCCAGAGCGCCAGCCGCGACCGTCGATAACCTGCTCGTTAGCTAGCACGGTCTGATCAACAGGGTCCCAGTTAACCGTAGAATTTTTCTTGTATACCAGACCTTTTTCGTACAGGCGGGTGAAAAACCACTGTTCCCAGCGATAGTAATCTGGCTTACAGGTAGCTACTTCACGATCCCAGTCGTAGCCAAAGCCCAGCGATTTAAGCTGACCTTTCATGTACTCGATATTGGAGTAAGTCCACTTGGCTGGCGCGGTTTTATTGTTAATTGCCGCATTTTCAGCCGGCAGACCAAACGCATCCCAGCCCATTGGCTGAAGTACATTTTTGCCCTGCATCCGCTGAAAACGACTGATTACATCACCAATGGTGTAATTACGTACGTGACCCATATGCAAACGGCCACTGGGATAAGGGAACATCGACAGACAGTAAAATTTTTCCTGGTCGGGATTCTCAGTTGCTTTGAATGACTGGTTTTGTGCCCAGTATTGCTGAACCTGCTGCTCGATCTCTTTAGGGTTATACTGTTTTTCGGCCATGAAAATAAGGCTTCCGCGTTGAATTCGTGTGTAGATATAATTAAGCCGCATAGAATACCCCAGCGGCCTAGGTTGCCACAATAGCAGCGCGGTATTTTGGTGTTTTAGTGCCGCTTTTGTAACCAGTTCAGTTAACCGGGTACGGCACTACTGTTGCTGACGGTCGGCATAAGTGGCCAGTGCCTGTAACTGACCGGCCTGGACCTGATCCACGATGTTAGCCAGTTTCTCAAATCCCTGCGGGTAAAAGCCGGAAACATGGTATGACAAACTAATATGGCTGCCATCCTCTGCCGGCGTTATCTGCCAGTTCAAAGTACCTTGCAGGCCCAGCTGCTGTAACGGACCAAGCCCGCCGGTCATCCGCAGTAAAAACGGTGGCTGTACGTAGCTGACCTGCATATGCAGCGCTTCGTTGCTGTCGTTTTTTTCACAGAAACAGCCGCCGGCCTGCGGGTCAATCGATAAGGTGCCTTCCCACCAGGTGTGATCCTCAGGCCACCATTGATCCACATCATTTACCAGATATTCCCATAGCTGAGGTGCACTGACGGTAGTTACCGCCGTATTGGTCAGCACAAAGCCCTGGCTGCCAACCGCATCCACATGAGCGTGAGCAGCGGGGACTGCAGCGCCCAGTAACAGAGGAAAAAATAGCGAAGCAGGTTTCATATTTAATTACCGATGGTTTTTTGTGCAGATTAAGCGCCTTTTTGCCAGACTGCAAGACAGGTTGATTGACAGGGTCTGAAATTCACGTTTCACTTAAGCAAAAGTGATGATAATCAAAACTATGACCGATGCAGTAAACCCGTTGAAGCTGAACTCTGAGCAGTTAGCGCCGCGAATTAATAAGCGCATGATCACGCAGGCCCTGAAAGACGATGCGGCTTTAAATGCGACCTTTATTGGCCAGGAGCGCGCTCGTGAAGCGCTGGATTTTGGCCTGGCCATTCGTGCCAAAGGCTATAACCTGTATGTGATGGGTGAGGCCGCCACGGGCCGGTTTACACTGGTTCAGGACCATATTGAACGGGCTGCGGCGACTTTGCCGTCGCCGGATGACTGGTGTTATATCGCGAACCTGGAAGATGAGCGAGAACCGGTGCTGTTACGTTTACCGGCCGGCGAGGCCCGCCAGTTTCATAAAGTAATGCAAAGCCTGATTAATGATTTGCTGGCGACCTTTCCGGCCGCGTTCGACAACCCTGGCTACCAGCGCCGTAAAGCCGCCATTAACCGCGAGTATGACCAGCGTTACGATGAAGCGCTGGATAGCGTAGAGCGCTATGCTAATGCTAATCAGGTGGCGATGCTTGAAGAAGGCGGTAATATCTCGTTTGCCCCGATGGTTGAGGGCAAGCCCATTAATGAAACGCAGTTTGCCGGGCTGGCTGACAGCGAGCGCAAATATTACTATGATCTGGTTGATGAGCTGGAAAATCGTCTGAGCGAAAGTTTGCTGAGTTTGCCGGTGTGGAAACGCGAAAATGCCGAAAAACTGAGTAAGCTGGACCGTGAAACTGCGGAAAACGGAATTCGCCCGTTACTGAAAAGGCTGGAGCACGATTACTCGGGCAATCTGGTGATATTGAAGTATTTGCGCAAACTGCGTACTCATCTGACCGACACGATCGTGTCGCTGCTGGTAGAAGAAGCCCGGGAAGATAAACCGGATGAGCTTGATCGCCGCGCATACCTTGAAGAAACCTATCTGCCCAATATTCTGGTTTCTCATCAGTATGACGCCGGTGCCCCGATTGTTTATGAGCCCAATCCGACTTATCAGAACCTGTTTGGCAAAATTGAGTACACCAATGTTCATGGCAGTGTATTTACCAATTTCAGGATGATTCGGGCCGGAGCCCTGCATAAAGCCAACGGCGGTTATCTGCTATTGGATGTGGATCAGGTGGTGGAGCAGCCATATGTATGGGAAACCCTGAAACTGGCGATTAAATCCGGTGTGTTGAAAATGGACTTACCACAGCAGGACTTTGGTATGGTGAATGCCATCACCCTGAATCCGCAGCCGATGGAGCTGAATGTTAAGGTGGTGCTGCTTGGCTCACGGGACCTGTACTACACCTTGCAGGATTATGATGACGAGTTTGAGGAGCTATTTCGGGTGTTAGTGGATTTTGACCACGATATTCCGGTCACCCGTCAGGCTTTATTTGATTTTGTGGGCAAGGTGCGCCAGCACGCCGCATCCATTGGCCTGAACCAGATCAGTTCCGGGGCCATGGTGCGTCTGGTCCAGTATTCATTGCGTATGGCAGAGCATCGGGACAAGTTATCTGCCCATATTGCAGAGATTCTGGAGCTGGTAAATGAAGCGGCCTTTTATAGTCAGCGGGCCGGCACTGCGGAGCTTGAAAATACCCATATTGAAACTGCATTGCAGGCTAAAAAACGTCGCACCGGGCGGGTTAGTCAGTCATTACTTGATGATATAAAAGAAGGCCATGTGCTGATTGATACTCAGGGCCATGCGGTGGGGAAGGTCAATGGCCTGACCGTACTGGATATTGGAGATACCGCATTTGGCACGCCCGCCAGAATTACCTCAACGGTTTATGCCGGCTCTAATGGTGTAGTGGATATTGAGCGGGAAGTGGAACTGGGACAGTCCATTCACTCGAAAGGGGTGATGCTGCTGACCGGTTATCTGGGTAATAAATATGCCCAGCATTTTCCGCTGACGCTGTCAGCCAATATTGCGCTGGAGCAGTCCTATGGTCATATCGACGGGGACAGTGCGTCACTCGGTGAGCTGGTTGCCCTGATTTCGGCGCTGACCGATTTACCGGCCAATCAGAGTCTGGCCATTACCGGATCGATAAACCAGTATGGTGAGGTACAGGCTGTAGGTGGTGTAAATGAGAAAATCGAAGGTTTTTTTGATTTATGCCAGCATCGGGGACTGACCGGCGAACAGGGGGTGGTAATTCCAAAGTCCAATGCGGTGAATCTGGTGTTGGATAAAACCGTAATTGATGCCGTGAAACGAGGAAAATTTCATATTTACACCGTCGCTACAGTGGATGAGGCGCTTGGTTTGTTAATGGAAAAAGAGCCTGGTGTGCTGTCGGCCCGGGGGCGTTATCCGAAAAACAGCATTAATTACCATGCGGTAAACCGGTTGTATAATATTTCACTGATTGTTAATGGCGGTGAAGAATAAAAAAAGCCCGGCTTAAGCTATAAGCCGGGCTTTTTTGCGCGGAATTATTTCGGTGGCATGCGCAAAGCGCCATCCAGACGAATCGTTTCCCCGTTTATATAAGTGTTCTGGCTGATATGACAGACCAGGCTGGCAAATTCTTCGGGTAAGCCCAGCCGTTTAGGGTAGGGAACATTGGCAGACAGGGCATCCTGAACTTTATCTGGCATAGCCAGCAGCAAGGGCGTACCCATCACACCCGGTGCAATGGTATTTACCCTGATCCCCAGCGGCGCCAGATCCCGGGCCATTGGCAAGGTTAAAGCGATGATCCCACCCTTACTGGCAGCGTAGGCGGTTTGTCCGATTTGACCCTCATAGCCGGCAATAGAAGCCGTGTTAATAATGACCCCGCGTTCCCCGGCATCATTCAGTGGTGGTTGCGCAGCCATTTTAGCCGCTACCAGACGAGCCACGTTAAAAGTACCGACAAGGTTAATATCAATGGTTTTTTGAAAACCGGATAATGGCGCGGGCTGGCCATCACGGTCAAGGGTGCGGGAAGCCGGTGCAATACCGGCGCAGTTTACACAAAGGTGAATAGCACCAAAGCGCTCTGTGACCTGATTCAGTGCTTGCTCAATATTGCCCTCATCACGAACATCAACCTGGCAAAACAGAGTGTGCTGTTCATCCAGTTCGGCGACGCGCTGGACGCCTTGTTCATGATTCAGGTCCAGCAGGGCAACATTAGCCCCTGCGGCCCGCAGGGCAACCGCGGTGGCATGTCCCAGACCAGAGCAGCCACCAGTTACAACAGCAGTTAAGTTTTTCAATTCCATCGTTATTCTTCATAGTGCAACATAGCAACGATACTACGCGCATTTCAAAAAAATAACTATTTTTTAACGCTGTGGTAACCAGTCAGGTTGATTTATTTTGGCAACTGAATTTTACGCTCTTCAGAAGGGCGATAGATAATCAGCGTGTGGCCGATCACCTGAACTTTGACTGCCTCTGTTTCACGTACAATGGCATCAATGATCAGGGTTTTTTCTTCTCTGTCGTCGGTAGGTACCTTCACTTTGATCAGTTCATGGTGGTTTAGCGCGTTGTCGATTTCAGCAACAACTCCTTCGGTTAGTCCATTGCCGCCCAGTTGTACAACCGGTTTTAATGAATGGGCCAGGCCTTTGAGAAATTGCTTTTGTTTATTGGAAAGTTTCATTACTCGAATTTCTTTAATTAATTAGCGTTTAGATCTTGAAAAGGCATATTCTAACGCCATCTTCACCACATTCCCAATGACAAAGTGACACAATGACAAAAAAGAAGCATACCGCGAGCAGTAAACGCTGGTTGAAAGAACATTTTGATGATCATTATGTCCAACAGGCTCAGAAACAAGGGTTTCGGTCCCGGGCAATCTTTAAACTGGAAGAGATTCAGGAAAAAGATAAATTAATCAAACCGGGGATGACAGTGGTCGACCTGGGGGCTGCTCCGGGCGGCTGGTCGCAGCTTGCCACCAAGCTGACCGGCGATAACGGTCAGGTCATTGCCTGTGACATTCTGGATATGGATCCGATTGCCGGCGTTGATTTTCTTAAAGGCGATTTTCGCGAAGATGCAGTGTTAGATGCGCTGTTGAACAGAATCGGAGGTCGCAACGTAGAAGTTATATTGTCAGATATGGCACCAAATTTATCTGGCAATAATGCGGTCGATCAGGCCCAGTCTATGTATTTGTGTGATTTGGCGCTGGATATGTGTCATCAGGTACTCAAGCCCGGTGGAGATTTTGTAATAAAAGTTTTCCAGGGCGAAGGGTTTGATGAATATCTTAAACAGCTAAAACAAACATTTACTGTTGTTAAAACCCGAAAGCCCGATTCATCGCGGGCGCGTTCGCGGGAAGTCTATCTGGTGGCTTGCGGCTACAAAATGTAGTAGGCTAGCAAATAGCGAAATAGGAACAAATTCGTCCGGTTTAAGAAAGATTAAGGTGGCGTTCAGGCATTAGGTTGCTATGCTGTGAGTATCCGGTCTTTCTCCTTAATCCGGTTTTTTTTAGAGGTTAGTAGCATTGAGCGATATGGCAAAAAACTTAATTTTATGGTTAGTTATCGCTGTGGTTCTGATGTCGGTTTTCCAGAGTTTTTCTCCGGGTGAATCAACACGGGCACAGACTGATTACACCACATTCCTGAAAGAAGCTAATCAGGGCAATATCCGTGAAGTAAAAATAGACAGTGAATCACGGGAGATTCGCGGTACCAAACGGTCCGGCGAAACTTTTGTCACTTATATTCCTTACTTTGACGATAAACTGGTTTCTGATCTTGCTGCCAAGGACGTTCGCATCTATGGCGAGCCGCCTGAGAAACCTTCAATTCTAACGTCAATTTTCATTTCCTGGTTCCCAATGCTACTTCTGATCGCCGTGTGGATTTTCTTCATGCGCCAGATGCAGGGCGGCGGTGGCCGTGGCGCGATGTCTTTCGGTAAGAGTAAGGCACGTTTGCTGGGCGAAGATCAGATTAAAACGACATTTGCTGATGTGGCTGGTTGTGACGAAGCTAAAGAAGATGTTTCTGAGCTGGTCGATTTCCTGCGTGATCCGTCAAAATTCCAGAAGCTGGGTGGTAAAATCCCTAAAGGCGTACTGATGGTAGGCCCACCGGGTACCGGTAAAACATTGTTGGCAAAAGCCATTGCCGGTGAAGCTAAAGTGCCGTTCTTTACTATCTCTGGTTCAGATTTTGTTGAGATGTTCGTAGGGGTGGGTGCATCCCGGGTTCGTGACATGTTCGAGCAGGCGAAAAAATCAGCGCCTTGCATCATCTTTATCGATGAAATCGATGCTGTCGGTCGTCAGCGTGGCGCCGGTCTGGGTGGTGGTCACGACGAGCGTGAGCAAACCCTGAACCAGATGCTGGTTGAAATGGATGGTTTTGAAGGTCATGAAGGCATTATTGTAATTGCAGCCACTAACCGTCCTGACGTACTGGATCCTGCACTTCTGCGTCCTGGTCGTTTTGACCGCCAGGTAGTCGTTGGCCTGCCGGACATCCGTGGTCGTGAGCATATCCTTAAAGTGCACATGCGTAAGGTGCCTATTGGCGATAACGTTGAACCTGCTGTGATTGCCCGTGGTACGCCTGGCTTCTCAGGTGCTGATTTAGCTAACCTGGTTAACGAAGCAGCTCTGTTCGCAGCCCGTGCTAACAAGCGTCTGGTATCGATGGAAGAGTTCGACAAGGCAAAAGATAAAATCATGATGGGCGCTGAGCGCAAGTCGATGGTGATGTCGGAAGATGAAAAATCTATGACCGCTTATCATGAAGCCGGCCACGCTATTGTTGGTCGCCTGGTTCCAGAGCATGATCCGGTTTATAAAGTGTCGATTATTCCGCGTGGTCGTGCGTTGGGTGTGACCATGTATTTGCCAGAGCAGGATCGTGTGAGTCACTCTAAACAGCATCTTGAAAGTATGATTTCAAGCTTGTTTGGTGGTCGTATTGCTGAACAGATCATCTATGGTGACGATAAGGTAACTACAGGGGCGTCAAACGATATTGAGCGGGCCACTGATATTGCCCGTAAGATGGTCACTCAATGGGGTCTGTCTAGCAAAATGGGACCAATGCTTTACGCTGAGGAAGAAGGCGAAGTATTCTTGGGTAAATCTATGTCGAAGGCATCGAGCATGTCTGATGATACAGCCCGGGCCATTGATGCTGAAATCAAGGCGATTATTGATAACAACTATGATCGCGCCTACAAGATTCTGGAAGACAACATCGACATTCTGCACTCAATGCGTGACGCACTGATGAAGTACGAAACTATTGATGCGAAACAAATTGATGATCTGATGAATCGTACCGACGTTCGTCCACCGTCTGACTGGGAAGACCGCACGCCAAAAGATGGCGACAAGCCTAGTGGCGGCAAACCTTCCAGAGAAGGTGAAATTACCAGTGATGGCGTTGATAAGCCATCAGTAGGTAAGCCCGGCGACCTGCCAAGCTAAATAAAAAACGCCAGCTTAAGCTGGCGTTTTTTTTATTGTTAACGATCTGAAATGTTCTGTTTCAGGTATTAGTCCCACCCAATAAGATATTCAATGCTATGAAGTTTAATCAGCATACTGTCGACATTCAGTTGCCCCAGGTAATGGGCATTTTGAATGTGACACCAGACTCCTTTTCAGATGGTGGTCAGCATCACTCGCTGACACAGGTTATCGAACACGCAGCCCAGATGGTTAAAGCCGGTGCCACTTTTATTGACATTGGCGGGGAGTCAACCCGGCCAGGCGCGCCGGAAGTCGCGGTGGAGGAAGAGCTGCATCGGGTCATACCCGCAGTAGAAGCGGTACGTCAGCGATTTGATGTGGCAATTTCAGTGGATACCAGCAAAGCGCAGGTCATTAGAGAGGCGGTAGCCGCCGGCGCGGGCTTAATCAACGATGTGCGAGCATTGCAGGAGCCTGACGCCCTTGCCGCCGCTGCGAAAGCGAATGTGCCGGTGTGTTTGATGCACATGCGTGGACAGCCACAAACCATGCAGCAAAATGTCCCTGATTACGCTAATGTAGTGGATGAGGTAAACGACTTTTTGCGGCACCGTATTACCGCCTGTGTAGACGCAGGTATCGATAAAAACAACATAATTGTTGATCCTGGCTATGGCTTTGGCAAAACAGTTGAGCATAATTATCAGCTGTTGGCGCAACTTGCCGATATTCAGGCATTAGGGCACCCGGTTCTGGTGGGGATGTCCCGTAAATCTATGATTGGTAATGTACTGAACAATAACGTTCACGAACGCCTGGCTGGTAGTCTGGCCCTGGCAACACTGGCCGCTCAGGCTGGTGCCAACATCATTCGTGTGCATGATGTTGCTGAAACCGTGGATGTTGTCAAAATTGTCCGTCAGTATCTGGCAGTAAAAAAATAAATAAAGGAGACCACCGTGTCAGAACGTAAGTATTTTGGTACCGATGGTATTCGGGGAAAAGTAGGTCAAAGCGCCATTAACCCGGAATTTGTAACAAAACTAGGCTGGGCAGCGGGTAAAGTGCTGGGCGGCCGTGGAACCAATAAAGTATTAATTGGTAAAGATACGCGGATTTCTGGCTACATGCTTGAATCTGCCCTGGAAGCAGGTTTGGCTGCTGCTGGCATTAACAGTGGCCTGCTGGGGCCAATGCCAACTCCGGCAATAGCCTATCTGACTAAAACATTCCGCTCTGAGGCCGGGATTGTTATCAGTGCATCACATAACCCGTATTATGATAACGGCATCAAGTTTTTCTCTGCCGATGGGTTTAAGCTCGACGATGATATTGAGCTTGCTATTGAAGCGATGATGGACAAGCCCATGGAGTGTGTGGCATCTGACAAGCTGGGCAAAGCCACTCGTATCAACGATGCTGCCGGTCGCTATATTGAATTCTGTAAAGGTTCATTCCCATCAGATTTGTCTCTGAAAGGTCTGAAAATCGTGGTCGACTGCGCCCATGGTGCTACTTATCATATCGCCCCCAATGTTCTGGCTGAGCTGGGAGCAGATGTGGTGGAAGTGGGCACTTCACCTAACGGCCTAAACATCAACGATAAAGTCGGTGCAACTTCAATGCATGCTACCGTAGCGGCGGTCAAAGAGCACAACGCTGATCTGGGCTTTGCGCTGGACGGTGATGGCGACCGAATCATGATGGTTGACCATCTGGGTAATGTGCTGGACGGTGATCAGATTATTTATATTATCGCTCGTGAAGCGCTCAAAAGTGGCCGCCTGAATGGTGGGGTCGTTGGCACTCTGATGACCAATCTGGGCATGGAAAATGGCCTGGCTAAACTGGGGATTCCGTTTGCCCGCAGTAAAGTAGGTGACCGCTATGTCATGGAGTTGTTGCAGCAAAAAGGCTGGGCTATTGGCGGCGAAAACTCAGGTCATGTACTGAATCTGAATATTGCTTCTACCGGTGATGGTATTGTGGCTGGCCTGCAGGTACTCACTGCCATGTTACGGGCCAATATGAATCTGCATGAGCTTAGTGGCGGTTTTGATAAATACCCGCAGCAACTGATTAATATCCGTTATGACGCCAGTGCAGGTAATCCGCTGGACCACCCGGATGTTGAGCAGGCTAAACTCGATGCTGAGCAGGCGCTGGGCAAAACCGGCCGGATTCTGCTGCGCAAGAGTGGCACTGAACCCCTGATTCGGGTTATGGTTGAGTGTCAGGAAGAGAAGGCTTCCATAGAGTATGCAGAAAAGATCGCCGAAGTTGTGCGTAAAGTGGCCAATTAATTGAATTGTCGCCGTTAATTTATTTTTCTGCTTGTATAATGTAGCGGGAATCGTTAATATCACGCCCGCTTTAGAGACAGGGTAAGGTCGAAGCATATGGCAACAAGAACTCCATTCGTCGCTGGTAACTGGAAAATGAACGGTAACCGTTCTCTGGTTGAGCAATTTTCTAATGCGCTTAACAGCGAATCATTTAATGGTGTTGAGGTCGTAGTTTGCCCACCAGTTGGGTATTTATCGATGTTTGCCGCCCAGACCTTCCGTCTCGGTGCCCAGGATGTCAGTCATTTAGACAATGGCGCGCATACCGGTGATGTATCTACGGATATGTTATCTGAACTGGGGGCAGAATATGTTATTGTTGGCCATTCTGAGCGTCGCGAAGATCACAACGAAAGTGATTTAAATGTAGCGGCGAAAGCGCGTAAAACACTGAATGCAGGCCTGACCCCCATTATTTGTGTGGGCGAGTCGCTAAGTGTACGTGAGGCGGGCGATGTTAACGAATTTGTAGGTAAGCAGTTAGGCGCTTTGGTTGGAGAATTCTCACCGGCAGAGCTGGCTAAGTGTGTTATCGCTTATGAGCCAATCTGGGCTATCGGTACAGGCAAAACAGCCTCTCCTGAACAGGCGCAGGATGTGCATCAGTTTATTCGCGGTTATTTACGTGATGTTGATGCTGAAATGGCAGACAAATTACGGATTCTGTATGGCGGCAGCGTAAAAGCCGACAATGCGGCTGAACTTTTTGCTCAGCCCGATATCGACGGCGGTCTGATTGGCGGTGCCAGCCTGAAAACAGAAGATTTTATTGCAATTTGCCAAGCGGCAATTTGACGAGGAAGTTATGATTTACGAAGTGCTTTTAGTAGCGTATCTGATTGTTGCTCTGGTTCTGGTAGGATTTGTCCTGCTACAACAGGGTAAGGGCGCTGACATGGGCGCGTCATTTGGTGCTGGCGGTTCGAACACCGTATTTGGTTCGGGCGGTTCAGGCAATTTCATGACTCGTACTACAGCAATTCTGGCCACACTGTTTTTCCTGATTAGCCTGGTTCTGGGCAATCTGAGTGCAAATCGTGAAAGCCAGGGTGATGACTGGAATGATTTATCTGCTCCAGCCAGCTCGCAGCAATCTGCACCAGCATCTGACGACGTTGCACCAGCAGGTGATGTTCCTGCTCAGCAGTCTGCGCCAGCTAACTCTGATATCCCTGGCTCAGACGACAAGTCTGCAGGTGATACACCAAACTAAGTTTCTCGCGGAAGTGGTGGAATTGGTAGACACGCCATCTTGAGGGGGTGGTGGCTTCGGCCGTGCGGGTTCAAGTCCCGCTTTCCGCACCAATACTAAAACCGGCTTAATGCCGGTTTTTTTATTTTTACTTTTTGCTTCGAACCATATCTGTTGGTTTTCTTACCTATAGACAGACACTTATCTTCTTATATTTAAGTGAAAGCCTGTCTCACGCATATTGATGTGTAACATTACCTGCTTTAAAGCTAAGTAGCGTTAATCAATACCGCAAAAACCTGTTTTGCAGGACAAAAAGCTTGATAATTTTTTATATGGGGCAGGTCCGTGCATCATTCAGCTTAAAGCATGAGTGTTTGAATTGTTCACGTTCATAAATGATCTATCGATTTCAGACTGAGTTATATGTTCGTTGCTTGTTACGGTTACGTATAAAATCTTCATGACTGACGTTTGTTCTAAACTCTGTTTCGATTCCAGATACTATCGCATGCCAGTCAGTATGCTCTAACCCAACACGAGTAAGAATGGGTGAGACTGTATCATCAATTTTATCTCGCTTTTTAGGACGAAAGTGCCGGCAGGTTGACTCTACCAATGCGAAGTAGTCCTCAAGTTGGAAAGGTAATCCATCGGACCTTGTATTTTTCAGTTTATCCGCAAAGGGAAGCAGTTGGGTTGGTTGGCGCTTCACCCTGGCAGCTCTGATGCGTTTACAAATGCTTGTGTGTGAAGACTTCTCGATTGTATCCGCCAGTTGAGCCCGGACTGGATTTAAATCCACGTAGGCCATACAGGCAGCCAGCGCAGTTTCATCTAGTAAGGCCTGCGATTTAAATCGCCCTTCCCAGAAGTGGCCAGTACAATCATCTTCCTTATTGGCCAGGCGAGCAATATATTCATTAAGTAACCGCATAAACCAGCTAATGTCGTAGAGACGGTGACGATAAACCTCAGCGATACTCTTTACTGTCGCAATTTCTGCCTCCGATAATACTTCGCGTTGACAAGGGTCACTATACCGCTGGATTAACAGCACACCTTTGTACAATTTGCGCCATCGGTGGATAATTTCATCGACAGATAACGCATCTGCTTTGACTTTATTAATGCGTAATACCAGATGAGTGTGGTTATTCATGACGGCATAAGCACACACATCCACACAGAATATTTCAGCCAGCAGCAGTATTCTGTCCTCTACCCATTGGCGGCGATGCTCGTAACATTTTCCGGTCAACTTATCTTTACCACATAGAAATGCCCTTCGAACACAGCGAGACACGCAGTGGTAATAAGATGTATCTGCTAAATTGATAAGACACTTACGAGGTCTGGGCATATCGTTTGAAGAAAGAAAAGTACCATTGAACGATTGTGCATGAGTTGACTAAAAATCCAACTGTACGTCAGTAGGGGCGAATGTCTTGGTTAATGCTTCGCTCATCTTGATTAAAAAGTGACTGTCCGATTTGCTCAGAGAAGTGACTGTCCAAGTTACTCCAAGCTACTCACCCTGCTTCAAAGCGTTCGAAGTGACTGTCCACGTTACTCCACGTTACTCACCCTGCTTTAAAGCAGCTATACTGAGCTATCTCGCGGCGTTGCGGCAATTCTTAGTTTCTTTCTCGCTAACCCATAATCTTGTTCTATATTTAAAGCTGTTACTGGAGTTTTGCGGTGCACTGGTGTGGCTGTTGTTGTGAGTGAGGTGGTGTATTCTAAGGTTATTGGTGTCCTTTTGCCTGCTAAGTGTTTGCAGTGTCAGTGCGGCTACGCGGTCGATATCGGTGCTTGATGAGCAAGGGTTGCCGGTGCCTGATGCGATTATTTTTGTTGCCAACAGTGCGGTGGATGAATCTTCTAGGCTGCGCGTAATGGATCAGAAAAATAAACAGTTTCTTCCTTCCACTTTGTTGATACAGCAAGGCCAGACGGTTCGTTTTCCCAATAGCGACAATATCCGACATCATGTTTACAGCTTTTCGCAGACAAAAACATTTGAGCTGTCGTTGTATGGCGATTCACGCGAACCTGACGTTGTTTTTAATCAGCCCGGCGTGGTGTCGCTCGCCTGCAATATTCATGATCAGATGAAAGGATTCATTTTTGTCAGCCCTGGCTCCCAAGCCTGGCAGACTAATCAGCAGGGAGAGGCGATAATACCGGATACTCTCACCCAGGCCAGTGTCTGGCATCCCCGGCTATCGGTGAGTGGCACTGAATCGGTGACTGTCCCGATTAGTCAGCAAATTGTGATTGCGCTAAAACCCGAAATTAAACCTGCTTCGCGTACCTTCGGCAGCCGTTCTTTTGGCGATGTTTCATTGACCTGGAATCGGCCTGATGCTCAGTTTTAATCAACGGATAATACGTATTTTGCTCGGTGGTATTATTATCACCGCCACCGTGATTTTATTTGTGGTCTGGAGCGCAGCCACCAATCTGGTCAAAACACAGACTGGCGAAAGTCTCGAAATTGCCTCTACCGTATTAAATGAAACTTTGATTGAGCGTCAAAATCAGCTGCTCACGGCTGCCCATGTGCTGACTGCCGACTTTGGCTTTATTCAGGCCCTGGCCACACAGGATGCAGACACCCTTCAGTCGGCTCTGGGTAATCATGCTGGCCGGATTGGGGCCGATATTTTGTTTACCATTAACAGTAACTATTCTATGACCTGTTCGGTATCGCCATGTTTTGATTACAACGGTATGCTTCGCGATCAAACCTTCATTGAGAATATTTACAGCACCGGTGGCACACAGGCATACCGGTTTTTAGATGGTCAACTTTATCAGCTGATAATGTTGCCGGTGAAAAAGGCCGGTGTCACTCAGATTGCCGGTGTCGGATTTAAACTGGATGACATATTTTTGCGTCGTCTGTCACAGGTTGTGCATTCTGAGATTATGATTGTGCTGGGCAGTAACAGCCAGCCTGAAGCGGTGATTGCCTCAAGTCTCACTCAGCTTACTACCATGACCGTGCTACAGGGAAGCCAGAGTCTGAACTGGATTGATGTTACCTTGCAACAGACGTCAGGCTATATGGTGCGGGCAGCGCTGACTGGTGGAAGCTTGCCTGATGGCATTAATGTGTATATTGCCCATGATGTTCGCCCTGTACTGGATCAGTTTCTGGATTTGCAACTTAATGTGCTGTTGATGGCACTTTCCGGCATTGCACTGGCGCTCGCGGTTGGCATGTATCAGGCGCGAAAGCTTAGCGAGCCGGTCGATCAGTTATTAGCTGCGGCGCACAACATCGCCCGGGGGGATTATACCCAGAGCGTGACTATTGATGCCAACGTCAGCGAGCTAGCCCATTTTGCCACTACCTTTGAAAAGATGCAGGTACAGATCCGTGAGCGTGAAACTCGGATACGCTATCAGGCTGAGCATGATGCGTTAACCGGGATGATCAACAGGGCCAGAGCGGAGGTCATGGTCAATGAAAAACTGCAGAACAGCCGCTCATTTCAGGTGCTGGCTATCAAAGTTGTCGGTTTCAGGACCATCAACGACTTATACGGTTATGCAAACGGGGATTTTTGTATTAAAACCCTTTCAACACGCTTACTACGCTGGCCTGGAATTTGTGCCCGTTTGTCCGGTGGGGAGATTTTGTATATCCCTGATGAGCCACTTGAGGAAATACAGCTGGAAACCCTCAGACTGATTCTTGAACAGCCCATTGAGCGTTCCACATTAATTATTCCGGTCAAAATTCAGATCGCCGAAATTTGGTGTCCACAAAATATTGATGATGCGGAAGATGTATTTCGTAAGATTAATATTATTTTTGATGAAGCCTATCGTAGCAATCGCTGGCTGGTGCGATATGAAACGTCGCTGGAGGAACAATATCTGCGGCGTTTGTCTATTATTACCGAACTCAAACAGTCTCTGGCGGCGGATGGGGATGAATTATCCATGGTCTATCAGCCTAAACTGGCATTACGCACGATGCAGGTAGTGAGCATGGAAGCATTGATTCGCTGGAATAACGCCAAGCTGGGGTTTGTACCGCCGGATGAATTTATTGGCATCGCAGAAAAAGCCGGCCTGATTGAGCAAGTCAGCCAGTGGGTTATTCGCCGCACCATCAGGGAACTGGCTGAGTTCCGGCGGGCAGGATATACCTTCACCGTTGCAATTAATCTTTCTTCTCAGGATATTCAGAATGAGGCTCTGCTGACAATGATGAGCAGAACACTGGAAGAGCATGGGCTCACCCCGGCAGATCTGGCACTTGAAATCACCGAAAGTGATTTGCTGGCTGATGCCAGGCAAGCCAGTGAAACGTTGAGCAGACTGAAAGAAGCCGGCCACAAACTGGCAATAGATGACTTTGGTACAGGCTACTCATCACTGGCCTACCTGAAAAACCTGCCGGTAGACACACTAAAAATTGATAAAAGCTTTGTACTGAATCTGTCTAATGATACTGATGATCAGCGTATTGTGCATACAGTGCTGTCTCTGGCGGCTATTTTTGAGCTCAATGTCATTGCCGAAGGCGTGGAAGATGAGCAGGCGCTCAACATATTACAGGACTGGGGATGCACCATGGCGCAAGGTTATTATATCAGCAAGCCACAGTCGGTTAAGGACATGCTTTTATGGCTCAAGCGTACACCATACCTGAAACAGCAAGCCGAAAAAGTGCCGGCTACGCACTAATTTGGCTGTTGCTTTTTTGTGGCTTCAATGCCTGCGCCGGTACCGGTAAAATTATCGCTACAGCCGGTCTGCTCCAGATTGAGGGCAGCGGCGGCGGTGGTGTGGTGCCCTGGGCCACGCTGACCGGTTATGACAGCCGCTCACAAACGTCTGCTACCGCCTATGCTACCCGCCTGAGTGTTGATGACTTCAGATTGAACAGTTTTGGTGCTGCGTTGTCGTTTTATGATCGGGTAGAGATCTCTCTGGCCCGGCTTAATCTGGATGTAAAACCATTAAATACCAATATTGCACAAACCGTGGCCGGCGCAAAAATCCGGCTTTATGGCGATGTTGTCTACTCTGCCTGGCCACAGGTCAGCGCTGGTATTCAATATAAACACCTGCAGGACAGTCACATTGCTTCCAGCCTGGGCGTATTGCACACCAGCGGCACAGACTGGTATCTGGCGGCCACACGGGTGCATCTTGGCATGGTGGCCGGTTACAACCTGGTGTGGAATGCAACCATTCGCTATACCGATGCTAATCAGCTGGGCTTACTGGGTTTTGGCAATCAACAGGGGCACAACCGCAAACTGGTCGGCGAAGGCAGTGCGGCGGTGCTGTTATCAGATCATCTTGCTATTGGCATTGAATACCGCCAGCGGCCAGATAATCTGGCAATAGGAGAATCTGCTATCAGGGATGTATTTGTTACATATATTCCCTCCAAATTATTCAATATTACGATGGCCTGGGTAGACCTGGGCTCGGTTGCCGGACTGGATGATCAGCAGGGAATCTACCTGTCTTTAGGGGGCCAGTTATGGTGAAGCCTGGCCTAACACTTTTACTAACCGGCCTGCTTCTGGCTTGTTCAGCAATGCCTCAACAGTCTGAAACGGTATACCAGCAAGTCGGCGGATTATCCGGTATTTATACCATTACCGATCGCTTTATCAGCCGGATTGAACAGGAGCCCAGAATTCTGAAATTCTTCAAAGGCAGTGATGTGGCGCGCTTCAGGACCCATTTTGCTCAGCATCTGTGTGTTGAAACCGGCGGGCCCTGTGAATACCAGGGAGAGTCGATGCAGGTGGTGCATCAGGGTATGAATATCAGTGAGAGCGATTTTAACCTGACCGTTGAGTTATTAATAAATGCCATGCAGGACGCCGGAGTTCCCTATACTACAAGAAATAAAATCCTGGCTGAGTTAGCGCCAATGCGCGCATCCATGTTGTATCGATGATGATGGCAAGGGTCTTGCTACATTCCAGTGAGTATAAATCAATAACTAAGGAATTTAGCATGGACATCATTCGTATATTGTTATCAATTTTACTTCCGCCAGTAGGTGTATTTTTGCAGGTGGGTATTGGCGCTCAGTTCTGGATAAATATCCTGCTTACCCTGCTAGGCTACATTCCGGGCATTATTCATGCGGTGTACATTATTGCCACCCGTGACTAATCTGACACGAGTAAAAAAAAACGGCTTCGGCCGTTTTTTTTATATTGACTTAAAATGACTGTATGCCTGTTTAAGACTCTGAATATCCCGTTGGCTGACAGACTCCTCGGCCACCAGTTCATACGTAGCCTGTGCCTGCTGATACAGCAACTTGTGATGGTGTGTAGTAAAATGGGCTTCCATTTTTTTCAGGCAATCCAGAATTTTAAGGGCTATGGCGACATGTGTCCTGCCGGCCTGACGAATCTGGTCAAATGTGGTGTCTACCACACTTTGCAGGGTAAAGGTACGGCGGCTTAACCATATCTGTGTGTCAGTGTTAAGGATATGTGCCGCCGGAAAGGGCCTTTCTTCCATTGCAATACAACAGGCCGCCAGCTTGTCCAGGCAAGTAACCGCAGTGACCGGATCATTAATACCGGGGGAGAGAGCCCGCAGCGCCAGCTCAACCAGCTGTCCTACAGCAAATTCAGGATCTTGCACTGGCGTGCGGCGTGACCCCAGAATTATGTTCTGATGAAATTCATTGAGTTCGTTATCATCATACTCATGATCGCCGTGAATGGTCATAATATGAGCTCCGGGAAAAACATGATCGCCGGAACGTACCAGCAGCGTAATGCCGGTCAGGCCAGACAATGTTTTACTGCTGGTCAGGCCGGTATAGTTGATGGTTTGAACATAACCCGCCTGGCGGGCAAACAGTTTTGTCTCAACGCCACGCTTGTCCAGTAACTCTTCTGGCAAAGCCCGGATTGCTTTGGACTGCTCATGGGGCAGCAACACGGCAATGTCGTTCAGACAGTCCCGGTAACAGCGATGAATAATCTCATCGGCCTGAATGAAGCGGGCAATGTGGTGTATAAAATATATGATTGAAAACACGTCGATAATAGCCAGAATGACCGAAATACCACTGAGTAAATCCAGACTTTTAGGCGACGGGGAGTCAGTACCCAGATGATGCAGTGCAATCAGACAAAACAAAAATGTTGAAACCAGTAAGCCCAGCACTACCTGCGTGCCCTTATCCAGCATAAACGTGCGCAGCAGGCGAGGGCCGAACTGTGAGGAGGCCATAGTCAGAGCCACCAGGGTCATAGAAAATGCGATGCTGGTTGCAGTGATAATCGCACTGGCGATAGTAGATAAAATCTGCTGCGCACTGCTCTGGCTTACGCTGGGGAAGATAAGGCGGGCCCAGTCGGCAATACTAATACTGTTAACTGTACCTAAACAAAATGCACATAAAGCCAGTGAAAAGAGCATCATGCACACCGGTATAAACCAGTAGCTGGTACTAATTCCTTCCCACACAGTTTTGAACTGTGACAACATTACCGATGTTTTTTTGATCATTTATACTGCTTAAAACGGCCCTTAAAGATCATTGACGCTATCATGCCAAAAGCAACAAGTAACACAATAATCTGCAACATGAACTGTGCAACGGCGGTGAATGTCCCGGAGAGTCCGGCCAGACTGATTAACCCGATAAACGCCGCAATTGCCAGAATAATGACTACCCAGAGAAGCATAATCTTACCTCTACATACTTAGTGTTTTTCTTTTTCCTTTTCGATTTCCTTGCGATATTCCCGGGCCAGTTCGTCTTTATCGGCTTCTGAAAGCACTTTTCCGGCAACCTGAAAAAACTCTTTCTCCTCTTCGGCCAGATGATGCTCTACTTTTTCCTTTAATGTTTTTAAATGCGTCAGCCAGGCTGGTGAACTCATGTCTGTGTTCTCCAGTGTCTCAACTAACTCATCAATTTCATGATGTTCGGCAATGCCGTGTCGTGATAACTCTATCGCGCTGTCAGACTTCATCAACGGTGAATAAAAATGCCGTTCTTCGGCAACTGCATGACTTTCAAGTTCGTCTTTCAGCTGCTGAAAATACTCCCGGCGTACTTCTGTATCCCCACTGGTTTCAGCCAGAATATTGAGCAATGAACGCTGCTTATCGTGATCTTCTCGCAGTACTTCAAAAATTTTCATCTTCGTCTAACTCCATTTCAACATGACATACCAACCAGTTCATGATGAGTAATGCCAAAACTATTCCAGCTCAGGACTTTTCAAAAAAAGCTAGGTTAAACAGGGAGGTAAAGATACGCAGCGGTGATGATTACCGCTGCTTCATGTAGAAAAAGGAAGTTCTTACACAGTACTGTGCAAATGGGTGACCGGTAAACTGAATTACAACCCCTGCATGACGATGGCGTCAGCTAAGCGGCGAAAGCCCGCAATATTGGCACCTTTGGCATAATTAATTTCACCGTCACGCTGACCTTCCTGCAAACACTGCTGGTGAATTGAACGCATAATGTGTTTCAGGGTTGTATCGATATCCGAGTAAGAATCCCGGCGAAAGGCCGCATTTTGGGACATTTCCAAACCGGAAATGGCCACCCCGCCTGCATTTGACGCTTTGCCCGGAACATAAACAATCTTGTTTTCGGCCAGCACCTGGTGCGCGCGGGTGGTACAGGGCATGTTGGCGCCTTCCAGCAAAAAGCGTACATTATGATCAACCAGCTTTTGTGCTGCTGGCTCATCGATTTCGTTTTGTGTGGCACAGGGCAGGGCAATGTCCATATTCAGCTGCCAGGGGCTGGCGTCGGCCTGGTAATCGCCATGACCGTCGTCACTTAAGGCTTTCAGAATATTGTTGTGCTGGTCTTTGGTCTCAATCGCCTGGGTCAGGCTGTTTTCACTAAACCCTGACTCATTGAGCAAGGCGCCCCGGCTGTTTGACAAACTGACCACCCGCGCGCCGAGCTGTGTAGCACGTAACGCTGCATGTAGGGCCACATTACCGGCCCCGGAAATACCTACCACTTTGTTTTTGAGCGGGGTCTGATGGGTTTCAAGCACCGCCTCCAACATGTAAATCAACCCAAATCCGGTTGCCTCTGTACGTACATGACTGCCGCCGAAACTGATATCTTTGCCGGTGAGTGTACCGCCAAACTGATTCAAAATGCGCCGGTACTGACCATATAAAAAGCCAATTTCGCGGCCCGACACATTAATATCACCCGCCGGAACATCGGTATTAGGACCAATATGACGGTAGAGTTCAGTCATGAACGCCTGACAAAAGCGCATAATTTCGGTTTCGGAACGACCTCGGGGGTTAAAATCTGAGCCGCCCTTAGCACCGCCAATAGGCAGTCCAGTCAGGGCGTTTTTAAAACTTTGCTCAAAGGCCAGAAACTTTAAAATAGACTCATTGACCGTAGGATGGAATCGAAGGCCACCTTTGTACGGGCCAATCAAGCCACTGTGCTGTACCCGCCAGCCCTGATGAATTTCAACCTGATTATCATCATTAAGCCAGTGCACTGTAAAATGAATAATCCGTTCAGGCACACTCAGTCTGCGCAAGACATCGTACTGTTTATAAGCTTCATTGGCATTAAATACGTCAATGACATCGCGGGCAATTTCGCTGGTGGCCTGTAAATATTCGGTCTGATCATGATAGCGTGCCTGCAGCCAGTTAGTTAACTGATCAAGATTAGATTCGCGACTCATAAGTAATTCCTTTGCCGGTTAACTGATAACCTGTGTACCTGAGTGGTCCACAGGATGATCAGCGCAGACCGATAAAATTACTGAGTCTGTCTGTAACTTAATATCATCAGGCTGGCCGGGTCGACCTCAACGGTCATGTGGTCAGCTTCGATTATCTCACCATCCAGTGCATATTCCCGTTGCTGAGAAAATTGCAGCGAAACCCGGCTTACCCGTTTATGTTTGATGCGCTGAGATTGTTTTTTCTCGCTGGCGTTATTGAACACCAGCTCGGCCAGCGATAAAAACTGGGTCTCCGCGCTTTCCTGAGGCGTAAGCCAGGTAATATCCAGCTTGCCATCGGTCACATCCGGCTCGTCGCCGCCCTGCGCCAGTGCGGTGGTCAGCGGGGCGGCATTGGCAACCACAAAGCTGGGGGTATGAATGGTCTGCTCTGGCTCATCATCGAAGGTCACTTTCAGGTCCACCGCTTCGTTTTGACTAATGGCATCCCATAAGCCGCGCAGATAAGCCATCTGACCACCATTATTTTTTTCTTCCCGGTCGGCCGAACTTATCATTTGTTGCTCAAAGCCCACAGCGGCCACCAACAGCATCAGCTTATCATTACATCGGGCGGTATCCATTTTGGTGGTATGACCGTCAATGATGACTTCGCAGGCATGGGTAATCGGAACAATTTTTGAGTAGTAGCCATGTACCACCTGACTCAGGGCGTTGGCCGTGCCCAGCGGAATGATGCCCAGTTTTACATTACGATCCACGCATTGGTGGGCCACTTCTGTAATAGTACCGTCACCCCCGCAAGCCACAATGATCTTGCATCCATCGTTAAATGCCTGTTCTGCCAGCGCTTCACCATTTATCTCTTCAGTTGTCTCATATACCTGCACTTTAAAATGCGGATTAAGCATCGATAAAATGGTGTCTTTTTCCTGCTTCCACTTGCCGCCACCGGCAACAGGGTTGGCAATCAGACCCAGTGTTCGGGTCAGTTTGAGCCGGCCGCCCTGTTTGATTTTGGTCAAGGAGCGCAGTTGTCGTTTATTTAACCGGGCTGTTGAACGCACTGAGCGAATCTGATTAAGCGCGTCCATCACCGATAACGTGTTATCACGGGCCAGCAGATAAGCTGCCATCGTCAGCACAGAACGTCCGCGCCCCAGTGCGCAGTGCACGACCACTTTACGGCCCTGGTCAATCTGCTGTTCAATCCAGTTAATCGCGGTATTAAGCTGGGTCTCGGTGGGACTGGTATGATCCAGCACCGGAATATTCAGATAGGCCAGGTCCTGCTGATACGCAGACCAGTCCAGACCATCAAACTCGGCGGTCACATCAAGAATGGCCGATACGCCATCCTGTTTCATCTGCTCTACATCTTTACCGAACAAACGGCAGGCAAGAAACAGGTTGTCATCAATTTGCTGAATAGCCGGCACTTTATCGTACTTGCGCGCGAAATGGTTGTAAGCGCCTGTCCCGAGTAAAAACGGAATATAAAGCCAGCGAACATAAAAGGGAATCGAGCCATCCTCCTGTTTTCGGAACAGAGAAGGCAGGTTGCACAGGTAAGCCACACTTACTGCCAGTAGAGAAAACGCTATCCAGCCACATAAAATTGCTGGTATGAGAGGTAAAAATACAGCACCCAGTGCTGCTATCAGCATACCCAACAGATAATACTTGACCATCTTCAAAATGACTTCTCCTTAATCTTTTTGTCAGGACTGGCGGTGAACCAAGCCGCTACAACCTCGTAACAATCTGTAATTTCAGCGTATAAATGAACAAACAGGATTGTTTTGGTCATGTCTAATGCAGTTTATTTGCCATGAATAGTCAGACGCTTAATAAAGTTGTCAATTTTATCTGGTTTCAGACCATTTGGTTTCTGGCTATTTTTACTCAGTACGCGTACAGCTGGCTGTTGGTTGGCTTGCTGGCCGCTTTCTTTGTTTTCAGCGCCCGGCGCGGGCCGGATCTTGTTTTAATGGTATTGGTTGTGTTGCTTGGGCTGGTGGTCGACAGCCTCCTTACCGTGGCCGGTATCTTTGTCTTTTCATCCCCCGGATTCGGGCTGCCTATACCATTGTGGCTGCTTGCATTATGGGCGGGTTTTTCGCTCACCTTGCCGTATAGCTTGAATTATTTACAGGGCCACCCTGTGATCTGTGCACTGCTGGGCGCCATTTTCGGACCATTGAGCTACTGGGCAGGGGCGCGCTTTGGCGCGGTGTCCTTTGACCAGGAGCTGAGTATTACGCTGGGTTTGCTGGCTGTCGTCTGGGCCGGTGTATTTCCATTATGTATGTTTATTGAAAGCAAAACCCACACAAGCATGTCATCAACAAAATAACGGAGGGTTTATGACACCTATTGTATTCGTATCTGGCGGTAACCGTGGAATTGGACTGGAGATGGTCCGCGGCTTTGCTCAGGCCGGTTTTAAAGTACTGATGGGCTGCCGCGATGAAGAAGCGGGCGAAGAGGTAAAAAAAGATATTGTCGGTGCCGACATTCATGTCATTGAGATGGATTTGTCTGACGATCAGAATGTGAAAGATCAGATCACCCAGGCGCTGGCGGTTTATGGGCGAATAGATGTGCTGGTGAATAATGCCGGCGTACTTGATGACGGCAGCTGGGAGGAGCTGGATATAGCTAAGTTCAAGCGCTCAATGCAAGTCCATGTGAATGGTCCGCTGACACTAATCAAAGAAATACTGCCTGGCATGATTGAGCGGGACTACGGACGAATCATCAATGTGACATCGGGCTGGGGAGCCTTTGCCGAAAAAATGGAAGGTCCGGTGGCGTATGCGGTCAGTAAAGCCGCGCTTAACGCATTAACCCTCAAACTGGCTAATGACGTGGGTGACGACAAAAATGTTAAAATAAATGCCATGTGTCCTGGCTGGGTACATACCCGGATGGGGGGGAAAGATGCGCCGCGTACCCCGGAACAGGGTGCCGCAACTGCACTGTGGCTCGGGCAGCTGGAGAAAGACGGACCCACTGGTCAGTTCTTTCGTGATAAGGAAAAAATTAACTGGTAGATCTCCTGCCCAGAAAAAGAGCCGCTCAGGCTCTTTTTTTGTGCCATTTCTCGTTCACCTTGCTTGCGCAAAATGACTTTTTGAACAATCTTTTAAGAAGTTAACAGCAGGATTTATGAAAAGATGTTGGGCAAATGGATAAAGCTATTAGTTGCTATGGTGTTTTGTGCAGAGGCCGTGCTGGCAGAGCCGGTCTCAGTCAGGCACGCAGAGGGTGAAAAAGAGGAGCTTATTTATTCACTACTTAAATTATCGCTGAGCAAATCAGCACCGGACATCACCTTTGAGCAGGCCACTGAGCCCATGAATGAAGCTCAGCTGGTCAGTGAGGTTGAGCAGCAGCGGCTGGATATCATGTGGGCGGGGGCTGATCAGCAAAAAGATAAGCGTCTGGCGGCGGTCAGAATTCCTATTTTAAAAGGCTTACTCGGCCATCGCATCTTTATCATCCGGGATGGTGAGCAGCACCGGTTTGCCAACGTAACCACCCTGGCGCAGTTACAACAATTCAGCGCCGGGCAAGGTCGCTTCTGGGGAGATACCGCAGTATTGCAAAACGCAGATCTGCCCACTGTGACCACCATCAAGTACGCTAACTTATTTCCCATGCTGGAAGGTCAGCGCTATGACTATTTTCCACGCGCAGTACATGAACCTTTTACAGAAATCATCCGGCATGCAAACCTGAAACTGGCAGTAGAGCCCGGCATTATGCTGGTTTACCCGCACGCTATGCATTTCTATCTGCATAAAGATAACAGCCGTCTGCTCAGTCTGATAGAAAAGGGCATGCAAATGGCCATCGCCGATGGCAGCTACGATGCCATGTTTTTCAGTCATCCCATGATCAAAGATATATTTAACCAGGCAAACCTGCCTGCGCGCCATATTATTCACATAGATAATCCATTTTTACATCAGGATACTCCCGTAAATGAACCGCAATACTGGCTTGATGTTAGTCAGCTTTAGTTCAACCGGTGCAGCTAACAAGGATATACGCCTTTATGAATACAATTCAGAAAAAATCACTCGTGGGTCTGTCTGCGCTGTGTGCAATAATTATGCTGGTGATTTTTTCGGTTAGCTACTATATGGCCAACCGTTATTTTGACAATCGTCTTCACAATGAGATGCAAAATTCCAGTAAAGCGCTGGCCGTGGTGCTGCAAGAGCCCGTATTTGCCTATGACAGCGCCCTGACCGCAGATATTCTTGATTCATTTGTACAGTTTCCTCATATCGCTGCTATTCAGGTGCTTGATCATCGGGATAAGGTCATTGCTGGTGAACTGGTTAATGCCGCGCCACATCTGTCGAGCAATCGGGTGCCGGTATTATGGGGTGGCGAACGGGTGGTCGGGCATGTTGTGATTCAGTTTGATATGAACAGCAATGCCGCCTTGCTCAGTGCACTGGCACTGACACTGCTGGTAATTGCGGTGATACTCATGTTCAGTCTGCAGCTGGCGAACTGGTTTATTCTGACCCGGTTTGTGACTCGCCCGGTACAGCTGATAGGTGCGGCGATGGATGAAATTGCCCGGGGCGGCGGGGATCTTACCCGCCGACTCAGTGTGACCACAAATGATGAGATAGGGCAGCTCGCCGCTGGTTTTAATGTGTTTATCAGTCACATCCATAAGCTGATGGTGAGTACATCTGCCGCGGCCGGTCTGCTTGAGGAATGTACCGCTAAAATTAAGCAAAATACTGCGACCAACGCTCAGGAAACCCAAAAGCAGTTAAATGAAATCAGTCAGGTCTCAGTCGCCATCAGTCAGATGACGGTTGCCAGTCAGCAGGTTGCTCAAAGCGCAGCGCGGACCTCTCAGACCACGCTGTCCAGTGCCGGGCTGGCCGAGCAGGGAAACCAGAAAGTGCGCAGAACCATTGATGAGGTGCATAGTCTGGGCGATAAAATCAGCCAGACGTCTGAAAAAATAACTGATTTAAAATCACGCAGTCAGGACATCTCTTCTGTGCTCGAGGTGATCAAAAGTATTGCCGAACAGACCAATCTCCTGGCGCTGAATGCGGCTATTGAAGCTGCCCGGGCCGGCGAGCAGGGTCGAGGGTTTGCTGTCGTTGCGGATGAGGTCCGGGCGCTGGCTCAGCGTACGCAAGATTCCACAACCGAAATTGAGCGGATCATCAATAACCTGCAAAAATCTACTGAAGAAGCAAACGGATTGATGGACACAACCCGTGCGTTGCTAAGCGAAACTATTGCTGATTCAACCCATGCAATCGGTGCGCTGCAGGAAATCATTGCCGAATTTGCTACTATCAATGAAATGAACCAGCAGATAGCGCATGCAAGCCAGCAACAGGGAGAAGTTGCCGGCGATGTAGATGCAAAAGTGACATCTATCATCACCATCACCAACAAGGTGTCCTGTCATGCTGAAAGCGTTGAACGTCTCAGCGAAGATTTAGACAGTATTAGTCAGGATATTCGCCAGGAATTATCTCAGTTCAAACTGGCCTGACACACGTTGGTCTGGTTATTCAGGCCAGCGCTTCAGTTACCTTGTGACTGCGTTTTGCCAGCAATGAAGAAACCTTGCTGACCTGTTGTGATTTTTTCAGGTTAACCACAACAGCAAAATGTTTACGGCGGATAGCATGGCGGACCATATCAATAATTTCAGTTCTGTCAGGCCGCAGGTTAAACAGGCCTGCCATAAATAAACCAATAAACACGCCGGGACTTATCATTGCTATAAATGTGAACAAAGGATTATTCTGGGTCAGCGCCGGACCCACGCTTACCAGTACCCACGCAACAATTAACCCGACAGCTAAACCGGCCGCACCAGAAATGATGTGGCTGTACCACATCCGGCTGCTCAGCTTTTGACTATCCTGTTCCAGTTTTTCACTGAAATCCATATCGGAAGGATTGATTACGGTAATCTGGTGTTGACCAACATCTGCTACCGCAGTCAGCTCATTCACCGATTCCTGTACATCCTGTTCGTTATCGTAAACCGCTGCTATTTGTGTTGCTGAATGATCAAGCAAACTCGAGCGCATGTCTTCCAGCGTATGTTTATAACTCATAACACACCATTTTTTTATCTGACCAACATCGTTGCGAATACAACGCAGTTAATGAGGAATAACAATCAAAATGTATGCCGGCCGCTAACTCGTTGAATTAAAGAATGAACATGGCTGCTGCGGGATGTTTAAGGTAAAAAGTGAGAAACATTTTCGAGTCATGTGCAATATTTTCCCTCACAAATTCGGGTTTGTGGAATGCTTATTACACCGGTAATGTCGGGTCCTTGCCAAGATATCGGGGGCGTTACGGCGCAAAAAAGTTGTATTTCAAACTGGCGAACAAATTGCTTATCTTAATAATATAAGTTGCATTTCAGACAGGCACCGGACAGGCCTTTGGCGCTTTTTCTGCTAAATTAAATATTCTAATAACAGGCCTCAGAAATGCTTTTCTGTTGTCTGACTACTGCTGGAGAAACTGTATGAAGCCATCCCTGGCAATTATCAGTGAGGACGGGGCTGCTGATGGACTAGCCACCACCCAATTGCTTAAGGAAGGCATCCAGAGTCAGAGCGTAACGGTCAACTCGCTCAGTATAAAATCAGCCATAAATGAGTTGTCTGAGATGGCTCACTACGATGGTTTTATTTTTAATCAGGGGCCGTCAGCGTCAATTCAGCAGCATGAGTTTTCCCAGTTTAAGCAAGCCAGCCTGAGTTTAGCTGACACAGGGGCCTGGCAAAACAAAGTGGCGGCGGGTCTGGTTCCCCTTCAGTTATCCGGTATGCAGCGAATAACCGCGCTGCTGGATTTATCCATGTTTTGCGCCCGTCACCATATGATTTGGGTCAGCACCGAAAAGGATGAGGGGCATGATCAGTACAACAGCCAGGCAATATCAGGAAATACGGTACGCCGAATGGATACGCTGAACAGTTCGGCAGAGCAGATCGCTTACCGGTTTGGCCAGAAGATTGCGTGCGTTACCCGGTTATGGTGTGACAATCAGACCTAATTTAACAGGAGTCAGTGTGGATAGTAATGAGCTCACGATTTCCCGCAAACGAAGCGGTAAGGGCTTTGTGTACCGGTATGCCTCAGGCACAAAAATTACTGCAAAACGGGTATTGCAACGGATAAACAAACTGGTGATTCCACCTAAATGGGAGCAGGTCCGGATTGCTAAGGATCCAAAGCAGGCTTTACAGGTCACCGGTTACGATGAAAAGCAGCGCAAACAGTACATTTATCATCCTGACTGGCATGCCAGTCAACAGCGGAAAAAGTTCGAGCGACTCAGTGAGTTTGGCCTGGTTTTACCCGAGTTCAGACAATATTGCTGGAAGCAGGTAGAACAACCAGACTGGCCGGTAGAAAAAACGCTGGCGCTGGTATGTTTACTGCTCGACCATACCGGCTTACGCGCAGGCAACCGGCAATACACCCAGTCTAACAATACCTTCGGGCTTACCACGCTCAGACGTAAGCACGTTCAGCACAATGATAACTCCGTGCAGCTGGCATTTATTGGTAAGCACAATAAAAACCGACGGGTGGATATTGAAGATCCTGAGCTGGCAAATCTGGTAGCGCAAAGCGCCGATGAACGCGGCTACGCACTGTTTCGCTACGAAGATAAAAATGGCTGGCATGATGTGGATGCCAGTGATGTCAACGGCTTTATCCATAGCCATCTGGGAGAGGCCTTTACCTGCAAAGATTTTCGTACCTGGGGCGCCAGCCGTTACGGGCTGTTAAGTTTACCGGAGGTCAGGGAGTATATTGCCAAAAACCAGCGCAGAAAATGGGCGCCCAGCCTGACTTCACATGTTGCCCGAATGTTGGGCAACACCCCGACGGTGTGTCGTAAATACTACCTGCATCCTCAGCTTATTTCTCTGGTCGATAATCATGAACAGCGAGAAAAAACTACCGAACAGGTCGCAGAATATTTAAGTGGGAAAGATCACAACGACATTCTGAGCCATTCAGAATTATTGTTGTCGCGTGTTATTACCCCATCTCAATAAAGACTAGTGGTGAAACTCTGGATTTGCACAGCAAGACTCATTCGTTAGCCCTGCTAATTAATTATTTTCACTGACTTGTATAACATTCAATTGAAATGAATACTTTTCAAAGTAAATTGCATGAAAATAGCTTGTCTTAACATTTTTTAAACACCGTTTTTATTAACTTAAATGTTCTTTTGAAACACTAAAGTCGAAGCTTGCAGGGGGTTATAGCAGGTATGGAAATGTTAATAGCAGGGTGGGTGCATATTCTGCCTGAACCAGTCTTTAATTAGTTATAAAGTCATTACCAGATTTGCAATTGGTATGATTGGGCTGATATAGTTTGAGTTCAAATTAAAGGTTGGGTGCCTGATTTGACGTCGTTATGACACTTGCGGCTCACGGACTCAGCCAACATTCGCAAAAGAAAGGAGATCGTTCCTTACTATGCCAATTGAAAGTTATATATCGCTGGCAGTTTATTTTCTGGCAATGCTGGGAATTGGACTGTTTGCTTATAAAAACTCAACTGACGATATTTCGGGCTATATTTTAGGTGGGCGTCAGGTCAGTCCGCAGGTAACCGCATTATCAGCCGGCGCTTCTGACATGAGCGGCTGGATGCTAATGGGGTTACCTGGCGCTATGTTCCTGACCGGCTTTGACGCTATGTATATTGCGATTGGATTACTGGCCGGTGCGTTAGCCAATTACTTACTGGTTGCGCCTAAGTTACGGGTTTACACCGAGGTGGCAGATGACTCGCTGACGGTGCCTGAGTTTTTCGCCAAACGGTTTGGTCAATCAAGTTCGGCAGTCAGAATGGTTTCTGCAGCGATTATTGTGATGTTTTTTACCTTGTATACGTCAGCAGGCCTGGTGGCGGGCGGTAAGCTGTTTGTCAGTGCATTTGATGTGAATTATCAGGCAGGATTGCTGATCACACTGGGCGTTGTGGTGTCTTACACCTTACTTGGCGGCTTTCTGGCAGTAAGCATGACCGACTTTGTACAAGGCTGCATTATGTTTGTGGCGTTAGTATTAGTACCTATAGTGGCATATACCCAGTTTGATAGTGCCGCGCAGATGAATGCGGCAGCAATGGAATCGGTACCGGGCTTTCTTGAGTCCTGGGAAGGCCTGACTGCGATTGGTTTATTATCGAGTCTGGCGTGGGGGCTGGGATATTTTGGTCAGCCTCATATTATCGTTCGCTTTATGGCAATCCGTTCTGTCAGGGCGGTGAGCACAGCGCGGAACATTGGTATGTCGTGGATGCTGGTAACCATTATCGGCGCCTTGGCGACCGGATTCGTGGGTATTGCCTATGCCAATCAGTTTGGTTTGCAGGTCAATGATGCAGAAACGATTTTTATTCTGTTTTCGCAGATCCTGTTTCATCCGTTAATCAGCGGGTTTCTGATGGCTGCGATTTTGGCTGCCATAATGAGTACGATTTCGTCGCAACTGCTGGTTTCAGCAAGTTCGCTGACAGAAGATATTTATCGCGTGGTGTCGAGTAAGCAGGTGGATGACGCGAAAACGGTAAAAATTGGTCGGTTTGGCGTAGCCGGTGTGGCTTTTGTTGCACTATTATTAGCGATGGATTCAAGCAATACCATTTTATCTCTGGTAAGCAACGCGTGGGCAGGTTTTGGCGCCGCATTTGGTCCATTAGTCCTGTTTTGTCTGTATAAAAAGGACCTGACAGAAAAAGCCGCTCTGTGGGGCATTATTACCGGCGCAGCAATGGTGCTGTTCTGGATTTATGCACCTGTGCTACCTGACGGTAAGGCATTGACCAGTGAAGTTTATGAAATTATACCGGGGTTTTTAGTAAGTATGGCAACGTTGTGGATTGTTTCTGCGCTGGATAAAGCGCCGTCAGACAACGTTAAACAAACATATTTGAAAGCGACCCGGAAATTAGCAGAACAACAGTCTTAAGGTGATTGAAGTTATGAATCGTGCAAATTGGAAACGCATTGTAATTAAAGTAGGGAGTGCATTAATTGCCCCTAATCGACAGGGGTGTAGTAGTCATTACTTGCTTAGCATTGCGCAGTTTATTGTTAAATGTCGGGCAGAAGGTATTCAGGTTGTACTGGTATCTTCAGGTTCGGTAGCTGCTGGCTCGCACATGTTTCCTGAACAGGAATCTACCGATATTGCGGTAAAAAAAGCGATGGCAGCAGCGGGGCAGATGGAAATGATGTCGACCTGGGATAAGTTATTCGACTTTCCAACGTCGCAAATTCTGTTGACCCACGCCGATCTTCGCGATCGGGAACGTTATGTAAGTATCCGGGAAACATTGTTCAGTCTGATGGACAACAATATTTTGCCGGTGGTGAATGAGAACGATACCGTCACCACGGATAAACTGAAGGTGGGTGACAACGACAACCTTTCAGCGATGGTTGCGGCGGCTGCTGATGCAGACGCGTTGATTATCTGTTCAGACATTGACGGCTTATATAACAAAAATCCTCATGAGCATGACGATGCGAAGCTATTGTCATGGGTTGAGAACATTGACGAGAGTATTTATGCCATGGCCGGTGGCGCTGTTGAAGGCGGCGTGGGAACCGGTGGTATGCGCACAAAGATTGAAGCAGCAGAAAAAGCAGTTTCGCATGGCATAGATACTTTTATTATCAATGGATTTACTGAATTGTCGTTTAACATGTTGCTGGATGGCAAGAATCCGGGAACCCACTTCCAGGCTTACGAAGTGCCGATGAAAGAAAATGTGCACTGGATGCGTCATACGTCAAACGCACAGGGCGAAGTCATTGTTGAGAGCAACTTTGAAGCCTCACTGGAAAGCGACACTGAAAAATTAACAAGCAGTGAAATTATCGATGTAAAAGGCGAGTTTTCGGTGGGTGACACCATTCTGGTAAGAAAGGATGATGGCACCAAACTGGTCAAGGCAAAATCTAATTACAGCAGTTGTTTGCTGAATTTTATTGCCAAACAGGAAAACGAAGAGTTCGCTACCGAGTTTGAGGAAAAAACCGGTCCGATTATTTCACAACAGCATATAGCAAATCTGGAGAAGGAATGAGTGTAATTACTGAGTTAGCACAACAGGCAAAACAGGCAGCAAAAAAACTGGCAGTGCTGGACACTGCCAGCAAGAACGCCATATTGCGGGATATGGCTGCGGCAATCCGTGCTAATAAGGAAACCATTAAAGCAGTAAACGAAAAGGAAGTCGCGCGGGCCAAAGAGAATAATCTTGACGCGGCCATGACCGATCGTCTTATTTTAAATGACGAGCGAATTGAAGATATGGCGGCGGGTATCGAAGTGATTATTGAATTAGATGATCCGATAGGTTCAACTCGCTCAATGGGGCAGCGCCCCAATGGTATTGATATTCGCAAAATGCGCATTCCGCTGGGTGTGGTATGTATGATCTATGAAGCACGTCCGAACGTGACTGCCGATGCCGGTGCATTGTGCTTCAAATCGGGCAATGCCTGTATTCTACGCGGCGGTAAAGAGGCTCTGGACACGAGTCTGGCCATTTCAGGTCTGCTGCAGGACGTACTGGAACAGCACGGTTTGCCAAAGGCGTTGATTACAGTTGTCCCTAATCCTGATCGCAGCCTGATGCAGGAGTTGATGGAACAGCGTGATTATATCGACGTTATCATCCCTCGTGGTGGTGAAGGTCTTATCAATTATGTGACTGAAAATTCTAAGGTACCGGTTATTCAGCACTTTAAAGGGGTATGTCATCTTTATGTCGATAAAGATGCTGACCTGGATAAAGCGCTGGCATTGCTGCTTAACGGTAAAACGCAGCGCACTGGTGTATGTAATGCGCTGGAGGGGCTGGTGGTCCATCAGGCGGTGGCTGCAGATTTTCTGCCTAAAGTAGCAGCCGCTTTTGCTGAAAAAGGCGTCACCGTGCATGTTAATGAAAAAGGTGCGCAGTACTTTGATAATGCTGACGTACTGGCTGAGGATGCATACGGTGAAGAGTATCTGGGTCTGGAAATTGCCATTCGTGTAGTGGATGATTTTGATGCCGCGCTTGACCACATTGCTGATTTTGGTAGTAACCATACTGAAGTTATCTGTACCAGAAATGAGCAGACAGCGCAGCACTTCCAGTTGGCAGTGGATGCGGCCGTAGTGATGGTGAATGCATCTTCGCGTTTTTCTGATGGCAGCCAGCTGGGCTTGGGAGCAGAGATTGGTATTGCTACCACCAAGTTGCATGCTTACGGGCCGATGGGTCTGGAATCGCTGACCGCAGAAAAATTCCTGGTAAATGGTGAAGGTCAGATCAGGGAATAAATAACAGCTGGTCGGCATTGTTAGCCGACCCTGATTTAGTCATAATAACACCGGGCTTTGTCCCGGTGTTTTTTTTATTGCGCATCAAATATTTAATAAAAAGGAGTCGCGCGTGCAGTTTGACCTTCATAGTCTGTGGAATGAGACGCTGGCGTTTGCCGCTGATTACAAACTACTGACTTCCGCTGTTATTGTTATTTTGTTTTTAGCGTTGCAGCGGCTGGTACTTCGTCTTATTCGCATGCGCAGCCGCCGTAAGGGGGAAGACCGGCGCCACACCCTGAATTTGCTGGAGCAGATCTCCAACGGCTTACTGTTTATTATTCTTATTATGGTGTGGAGCTCTGAGATTCAGAGCCTGGCGATTTCGATTGCAGCCTTTATGGTGGCGATTGTCATCGCTATGCGGGAATTTATTCAGTGTTTTCTGGGCTTTATTTACTACCTGGGCGCCAAGCCATTCAGAGTCGGTGACTGGGTGCAAATCAATCAGGCAGTGGGTGAAGTGGTCGAAATGGACTGGGCCAAAACTGCGCTGCTGGAAGTGGACCCGGATAACTATACTTACACCGGTAAACACGTTTATGTACCCAACAACCAGCTGGTAACTCAAGTGGTGCGCAATCTTAACTTCCTGCGCCGATATAACCTGCATAAGTTTTCACTGACTACCGAGGCCAAGGTTAATCCTTATAGCCTGTTACCGGCCTTTGTTGCCCGGGCCAAGGCACATTGTGAGTTTTACCGTGATGTAGCAGAACGTTATAAAGGGCTTATCGAGCGTCATCTGGACGTAGAATTTATTCACATTGACCCTACCATCAGTGTGGAAACTAACGAACTGGCTCACAATGTGGTTACCATTGAACTGTTTTGCCCCACTGACGCCGCTCACGACTTACAGCAGAAGATCTCAGCTGACTGGATGAACCTGTGGTACAAAGCGCTGGCTGAGCATGAAAGCGCTGCGGGTTCTGAAACCAGCGCCGGTTAAGCGCTGGCCGCCCATTCCCGTTGCCGGGTGAAGTGACTGCTGAGAAACTCCATCTGGTCAGCCAGGATACGCCGGTTCATCAGATAAAAGCGCTCGTAAACATTGGGCCTGAAGGGCACCGCCAGTAGCGGCATACCGGCTTCTTCGGGGGTGCGGGCTCCCTTGGCATGATTACAGCGCTGGCAGGATGTGGCGACATTGGTCCAGCAGTCCTGACCACCCCGGGAGCGGGGCAGAATGTGGTCCCGGGTCAGCACAGACGGTGAAAAAGTGTGACCGCAGTACAGACAGAGGCTATTGTCACGGCGAAACAGATACCGATTGGTCAGGGCAACTTTTCCGGATAAATCAGTGATTTTCCCATCACAGGCAATAATTGTTGATAAGCGCATGGTGCTCTGCTCACCGGCCCGGTTCCAGCCGCCGTGTAAAACCCGGTGGCTGCGGCCCAGCTCAAATAACACCTTCTCCTGACAATACAGTCTGGCCGCCTGTTCGATATTCAACCATTCCTGCGGCATACCCGCTTTGTTTAGTCTTAGTACCAGCATGTTGGCTCTCCCCATACTTCTACTACTAGGATACGTCGAAATATTGCAAATTGATGAAAAATCCACCAGTTAAGGTTAATTTATCCTGAATCCAGCGATTTGTTAACTGATTCTTTTTTAAAAAAACAGGGCATTGATAACCGATGCTTGGCATGCCTGCATTTCGCTGATAGGGTAACGGCATTCTCACCGGTTGACTAAGCCGGTGAATCGGTGCCGCTGGCGGGGACCGGACTGACCTGTTGAATAGCGGGTGGAATTCGCCATCGACAATGGTATTAGGCCTGTTTCGGGGCTATACTATGCGCCGCGTTGAAAAGCGAAAATAGAAAAGACAGATATTTAAAGGACAAATAGTGACTCCTATTACAAAATCATTCCAGTATGGTCAGCATACTGTCACATTAGAGACCGGCGTGATTGCCCGTCAGGCAACCGCGTCTGTAATGGCCAGCATGGACGATACCGCCGTGCTGGTAACTGTGGTGGGTAAGAAAGAAGCCAAGCCAGACCAGGACTTCTTCCCATTAACAGTTAACTATCAGGAAAAGGCCTATGCGGCTGGTAAAATCCCTGGTGGTTTCTTCAAGCGTGAAGGTCGTCCTTCAGAAGGCGAAACACTGATTGCACGTTTGATCGATCGTCCGATTCGTCCACTATTCCCGGAAGGGTTTAAAAACGAAGTTCAGGTTGTGGTAACTGTGATGTCTGCCAACCCTGAAATTCCAACCGATATCGTATCTTTGATCGGTACGTCTGCTGCACTGGCCATCTCAGGTATTCCGTTTAACGGCCCGATTGGTGCTGCCCGTGTTGGTTATTCAAACGGTGAGTACATCCTGAACACCCGTGCGTCTGAGCAAGCGGAAAGTGAGCTGGATCTGGTTGTTGCCGGTACTGAAGGTGCGGTTCTGATGGTTGAGTCAGAAGCGGACGTTCTGTCTGAAGATGTCATGCTGGGTGCGGTGATGTTCGGTCACGAGCAAATGCAGTCAGTGGTTTCTGCGGTTAAAGAATTTGCTGCCGACGTTGCCACGCCAGCGTGGGACTGGCAGCCGCCTGCTGAAAACACATCTTTGAAAGACAAAGTTAAAGCTGCGGCTCTGAGCGGTATGACAGAAGCTTACCAAATCTCTGATAAGCTGGCGCGTAAAGACGCAGTTACAGCCGTTAAAGAAAAAGCCCTGGCTGAGATTCTGGAGCAGGACGAAGCGCAGGAACAAAAAGAAGTGCTGGATCTGCTGCATGACCTGGAAAGTGACGTAGTACGTTCACGCATCTTGTCTGGCGAGCCGCGTATTGATGGCCGTGATCCGGCTATGATTCGGGCACTGGATGTGGCTACAGGTATTTTACCGCGTACTCACGGTTCAGCGCTGTTCACCCGTGGTGAAACACAGGCGATTGTGGCTGCTACTCTGGGTACAGAGCGTGATGCACAGATGATTGACGAGCTGCAGGGTAAGCGCGACAGCCGCTTCATGCTGCACTACAACTTCCCTCCTTACTGTGTGGGCGAAACCGGCATGATCGGTTCTCCTAAGCGCCGTGAAATCGGCCACGGTCGTCTGGCCAAACGCGGTATTCAGGCAGTGATGCCAAGCGAAGAAGATTTCCCGTATGTTGTTCGTGTGGTTTCTGAAATCACTGAATCAAACGGTTCTTCATCAATGGCTTCTGTTTGTGGTACTTCACTTGCGCTGATGGATGCTGGTGTACCTATCAAGTCATCGGTTGCCGGTATTGCAATGGGTCTGGTTAAGAGCGACGACAATTTTGTGGTTCTGTCTGACATTCTGGGTGATGAAGATCACCTGGGTGATATGGACTTTAAAGTAGCCGGTACGACTGATGGTATCACTGCGCTGCAGATGGATATCAAAATTGAAGGTATTACCAAAGAGATCATGCAGATTGCGCTGAAACAGGCGAAAGAAGCCCGTTTACACATCCTTAAAGTGATGGATGCTGCTATCTCTGGTCACCGTGATGAGCTGAGCGAATTTGCACCGCGCATTTACACCATGAAGATCGATCAGGACAAGATCCGCGATGTCATTGGTAAAGGCGGCGCGATGATTCGTCAGATCACCGAAGAGTCAGAAACCAACATCGAAATCGAAGATGACGGTACTATCAAGATTTTTGCTACTGAACGTGCTAAAGCCGATATTGCTATCAGCAAGATCGAGCAGGTAACAGCAGAAATCGAAGTAGGCAAAACCTACCACGGCAAAGTAACCCGTATCGTTGATTTTGGTGCGTTTGTTGAAGTATTACCAGGTAAAGAAGGTCTGGTACACATTTCACAAATCGCTCATGAGCGTGTTAACAAGGTGACTGATTATCTGTCAGAAGGCCAGATGACTGACGTGAAAGTGATGGAAATTGACCGTCAGAACCGCGTTCGTCTGAGCATTAAAGAGCTGCTTGAAAAGCCAGCGCCAAAACAGGACGATGCAGGTCAGGGCGAATAATTTCGCAGTCTGACTAACATTTAATGTTGAAAAAGGAGGCTGCGGCCTCCTTTTGTTTTTGGAGAATAAAATGGATAAGCAAACCCAAACCGAAGTAGAAGCCGCCGCATTTCGGCGTCTGTTAAGCCATCTGGACAACAATAAAGATGTGCAGAACATTGATCTGATGGTACTGGCAGATTTTTGTCGTAACTGTCTGGCCAAGTGGTATATGGCAGAAGCCAATGAGCGCGGTGAAGAGATGGATTACGAGCAGGCCCGTGAAGTGGTGTATAAGATGCCATACTCACAATGGAAAGCAGAACATCAGCTTCCGGCCACCCAGCAACAGCTGGATGCCCTGGAAGCGCGTCAGCAAGGTAAGCAAGCCTAGCGGTGGGTCAGGTCAGTGTTGCGAAAGGCATAAGGTAGCAGTTCGCCAATACTGACTTGTTTTATAGTACCGGTTCTGGTTGCCATAATAACGGCGACGTCATCATGGGCAAATTCAGCAATTTTTTGCCTGCAGCCCCCACAGGGAAAACAGAGTTCATCAGAAGGGCTGGCAATGACAATAGCTTTAATGCCTTTGCCACCGGCAGCCACCATAGTCCCGATGGCTGTTGCTTCAGCGCACTGGCCCAGCGGGTAGGCCGCATTTTCTACATTGCAGCCGGCGTGAATCTGGCCATTATCCGACAATACTGCCGCGCCAACCTGAAAGCCCGAATACGGTGCGTGTGCGTTGGCCTGAGCGTTAAATGCCTGTTCTATCAGAGCTTGTTTTTTTTGTGAGTCCATGTGTTACCTGTATCAAATCAGATGTGCTTTACTTTTAATAGCAAATGGGCGAAGGTGACGCCTGTCATAAATGTCGCAGGAAAGGCTGGCAGTATAACGTTGCTGCGGGTTGCACAAATTGTCACCAGGCCTCTTCGTTTTTAACTATCAATGATGCCTTTTTTAACATGCGAAATCTTATAAGTCTCATTCTTTTTTCATTATGTGCCGGACTGGCGGCCTGTTCCAGTGTCCCTGAGCCAGAAAGCACCAGTCAGATGGGTAATTTATTACTTGCCGAGCCAGCTCCGGTCAGTCCGCGATCACAAATGGCGATCGCCCGCTATAATCAGATTCTGACCAGTCCCAAACTGACCGATGAGGAACGCGCTGAGCTGCACTATCATCGTGGCATGCTGTATGACAGCGTAGGGCTGACCGGCCTTGCTCAGTTTGATTACAGCCAGGCGCTGCAGCTTAAACCGGATTTTGCCGAAGCCTATAACTCTATTGGTATTCACTTTATTCAGCAGCAAGAGTTTATTCAGGCGTATGAAGCGTTTGATTCTACCCTGGATATCGACCCTGAGTATGACTTTGCCTTTTTAAACCGGGGGATTGCGTTGTACTATGGTGATCGGGCCGACCTGGCCACCGATGACCTGGCCACATTCTATCAACAGGATGATAGCGATCCGTTTCGGGCTCTGTGGGTTTACTTCGCCCGCCAGCAACATAATCCGGAACAGGCCCGCACGAAGCTTGAGCAGGCAAAACAGACTATTGAAGCCGACCACTGGGCCATAACGCTCATCGATTTATTTTTAGGTCAGGCCAGCGAGGCTGACCTGCTGAGCAAATTGATTGAAGGTGTCAGTACGCAGCAGGCGCTGACAGAACGTTTGTGTGAAGCCTATTTTTATCTGGGTAAATACCACGCCGCCCAGGGCAATAATGGCAAAGCAGCCAATTATTTCAAGTTGGCCTTAAGTACCAATGTATTTGATTATGTGGAATATCGGTATGCCCGGCTTGAGCTCAATATGCTGCGCCAGCCCCAGGATGCAGTGAACTAGCCGATTTATGCGTTCGATTATTTTTGCGTTACTGGCATTTCTTATTGTCAGTACTGATAGCGGTCTGTATCCGGCTCAACTGCTGGCTAATGCCAGTGAAGCCGAGTCTCCCGGCCCGTTGTTGTGGGCGGCGACTCGTCATGGAAACAGTGAAGCCCAGGCTCGCCTGCTTGATTATGCAACCACAACCGATGATGCCCGGGCTCGGGACTACTGGCTAGAACAACTGGTATCGGTAGATGATCCAGAGGCAGCCTGGTTGCTATATCAGCAAGCCGGGCCAGAACAATCTGCCGATAGCCTGATGCGGCTCGCGGCCCGTGGCAATGTACCCGAAGCGCAGCTCGAATTCGCAATGGATACTGACGCACCGCAAAAGCGGGAAAAGTGGCTAATGAAAGCCGCTGAGCAGGGGTATCAGCCTGCTCAGGCCGCTCTAGCCGACTGGTATCTGTTACAGCAACAACCGAATGCAGCGTTACCCTGGCTGGAAAAAACCGCGCAGGATTACCCGCAAAGCGCATTTAAACTAGGGCGGCTGTTATGGAGCCAGCATCAACGCGAAGCGGCTGGTCACTGGTTACAGGTCGCAGCCGACAGCGGTCATGAGCAGGCGCAGCGATTTACCCGGGTCATGCATCATTTTCAGCCCCAGACACTTGCTTCTGTTACCACACAGCCCTGGCCAAAGACGTCCCAGTGCCATCAGCGTATTCAGATGTTTGCCACGTCATTGTCGTCAATTGAGCGGGCCAGCCATTTATATCAGGACTGGCAAAATGACACGCGGCTGGATAATGTGGGAATCTGTATCGCTGCGCCGTTATGGATTGAAGACGAGGCATTTACCTGTAGCGCTAATTACAAACAGCAGGGGCGGCTTGGCTGCGATTTACGCCCACTGGCTGATGCAGTTGAAAAACGAGAAGCCACGCATATTATTGTGGTCAGCGATTTAGGCATTGCCAATGTTAATAATGGCGCTATGTTTCTGGATATCTCTGACAGCTACTCGGTCATGGTGCATGAACTGGCGCATTTTGCCGGATTTGTTGACGAATATCCGCTGAGTCGTTCTGCTGCCCGTAAACACTGTAAGGTGACCGATGCCCCTAATCTGGTGGTTGATGGTAAAATGACATATCGCCCGGTGACAACGGCGCTGCGCTGGCAACAAAGTGGCCGGCTGACCGGTATCAGCGAGTCAAAATCCTGTGAGGCGATTGGTCAGAAGGCCTACAAGCCAAGCCGGCAAATTACCTTTTTAGAACATCATGACAGTGGTGTGATCCCGCCGGTGTACTTGCGTTTATGGCAACAGCAGCTGGAAAATCCGCAGGCCCAGCGTCCGGTGTATATGAACCTGTTTCAGGCGTTTCATTATGCCGGTAACCAGCAGGCCGCCGGAAAATGGCTCGATAAATACAATGCTTTTACCCAGCCAGCGTCAGCTCAACCCGCCGCCCAAGAGCAGGGTGCCGATGACCCTGCTGCCCGTCCGGTGGCTGTCGATTAGTCTGTCGGCGGGTTAGTTAATGGTGCCCGCCGCAGATCGCCAGACAATTCACTGACCCACATTGCCGTTGCGCCGCAAATGGCCACCGGCATCACAATAAAGTTGAGAATGGGGATAAGCGAGCACAGGTTCACCATAATTCCAAAGGAGAATGCCTTGCCTTTATGCTGAGCCAGATGACGGCGCATCGTGGAAAAGGGCACTTTGTGATTATCATACGGGTAGTCGCAGTACTGAATCGCCTGCATCCAGGCTGAAAACATAAACCACACCACCTGACCAATAATGGGTACAAATAAAAAAATCAGCAAAAACCCAATCGCCCGTGGTAAATACCAGGCAAGCTTGGCAAATTCCCGTCCCAGTGTACGGGGAATGTCTTTGATCAGACTCAGTACACCCTCATCGCCAAGATCCTGTCCGGTGAGGTGGCGCTCGACCTTTTCCGCCAGAATGCCGTTGAACGGAGCAGCAATCCAGTTAGCCAGGGTGCCGAAAATCAGAGCAAAGATCAGCAATACAATGATAACTGCAATAGGCCATAGCAGATACTCCAGCGCTGTTTTGACCCAGCCAAACCATTGCGGGATCAGGCTCATCAGCCAGTCGATAGCCACGCCAATTTCTGCAAACAGAAAATAAAAAGCGGTAATAAACAAAAGCAGGTTTACAGTCAGCGGCACTAAAACAAAGCGCTTGAGCCCTTTGGTGCGTATTAGTGAAAAACCGCTGGAGAAGTAGGCAAAGCCACTACGGGATATCATCCAGACTCCATATTCCAAAAAAGTGTAGTATATCGTCAATCGCACAGCTGTACTCAAATCTCAATTGTTACAGCCTGTGACATCTGGTAGAGTCGCAAAATAACAAAAAATTCAGCATTTAACACACCTGATTACTGCAGTGACAAGCTCCGACATCCTGCCTGCTGGTTGTGCCTCTAGGGCAATGCCCTGTATTCAACCCGGCCGGAGAACCTGAACAACACCATGCGTCTGAAAAAAATAAAACTGGCTGGCTTTAAATCCTTTGTCGACCCGACCACCATTCCGTTTGTGGGGGAGATGACCGCGATCGTCGGGCCTAACGGTTGCGGCAAATCGAATGTGATTGATGCCGTGCGCTGGGTGCTGGGTGAAAGCTCGGCAAAGAATCTGCGTGGCGATGCCATGACCGATGTTATTTTCAACGGCTCGTCAGCCCGAAAGCCGGTGGGTCAGTGTAGCGTTGAGCTGATTTTTGATAACAGTGCGGGGCGCATTGATGGTGAATATGCCAGTTTCAATGAATTGTCTGTACGCCGGGTGGTCACGCGGGAAGGCCAGTCTCACTATGCCCTGAACGGCACCAAATGCCGGCGTAAAGACGTCACTGATCTGTTTCTGGGCACCGGCCTGGGCCCGCGCAGCTATGCCATCATCGAGCAGGGCATGATATCCCGGCTTATCGAGTCTAAGCCTCAGGAGCTACGGGTGTTTCTGGAAGAAGCGGCCGGGGTGTCCAAATACAAAGAGCGCCGCCGGGAGACCGAAAATCGCATCCGGCATACCCGGGATAATCTTGAGCGGCTTGAGGATGTGCGCGGTGAGCTGGGGCGTCAGCTGGAAAAGCTTCAGCGCCAGGCCTCTGCCGCGCAGCGTTACCGGGAACTCAAATCAGCCGAGCGCCGCCTGAAAGGTGAGCTGGCCGCACTGCGCTGGCAAAAACAAAATACTCAGATGGTTGCCCTGCAAAAAAAGCAGCAGGCCAGTCAGCATGAATTAAATACCCTGGAAGACCAGCAGCGAGGTGGGGAAGCCGGTTTGCAGACCTACCGGCAACAAGCCGATGATGCCCGAGCTGCCCTGGATTCCCTGCAACAGCAAAAATTTACGCTGTCCACATCGATCACCCGGATTGAACAGCAGGCCTTGCATGGTCGTCAGCGCGCCACCCAGATTACCGCCGAGCTCAATGAAATAGCGCAGCAACAACAGCAGTTGCGTGATGCCGCCGATGCTGCCCGGGGTAAAGTCACCGCACTGACCGACACCAAAGAAGAACAGGCACCGCGGCTGGCGCTGCTTAATGAGCAGGTGGCGCAAAACGAGGTGCAACTGGAGGAAGCAGAGGAAGTCCTGCGTGCATTTGGTGCCACCGACCGGCAACACAGCGAACGTCATCAGCAGGCTGCGCAACAGGCGCAGTCGCACCGTGTACAGCTGCAGTCGGTGCAGGATATGCAGACGCGAACCCGGCAGCGGATTAGCGAAATCGAACAGGAGCTGGGTGGTCAGGATGATAAAACGCTGGCAGCAGAACAGCAGGCGCTAACCCTGGCACTTGAGCAGGCCAGTGAAAAGGTCGCCAGTCTGACCGATAGCCTGAGCGAGGCAACCGGGCATCAGGCCCAAATCAATCAGCAGGCGGGTGAGCAGCAGGCGCTGGTCGATGCTGAGCGGGAAAAACTTCAGCAGGCGCGGGCCAGTCACAGTGCGCTGATTTCACTGCAACAGGCTGCGGCAACAGACTTAACCGACTATCCGGGGTTACAGCCGGCCTGGCAGCGCATGCAATTTGCCGCTGACTGGCAGCAGGCCGCACAGACGGTATTAAGCTTTTTGCATCACCCGCTTATCAGTGATGATGAGGATGCGCCCGAGGTACCCGGATATCTCGTTTGGTCAGCGCTGGCGCACACCGATGAACCGGTCGATGGCAGTCTGGCCGCCCAGGCCGATGCGGGTAGTTTTGTGCCGGCTCTGTTTAACCAGATTCTGATTGCCAGTGATGAGTCACTGGCCCGGGCACTGCAACAATCCTCGCAGGGGCGGTTCTGGATCGTGACCCCGCAGGGACAGCTGTTTGGCCACAACTGGCATTATGTTCCCGGTGAGCAGGACCCGCAGCATAATCTGCTGCGTCAGGCCAGTATGATTGAGCAGCTGGAACAGGATATTGCTCGTCTGGAAGAGACCGTAGCGCAGGGTATTGAGCTGGCTGAGCAGACCCGTCAGCAGCAAAGTGATGCTAATCAGGCGGTGCGCCAGCTTGATCGTCAGTTACAGCAAACCCGTCTGGAAGCACAGGGCATTGAGCAGCAACTGGAAGCCTGTGCGACCCGGCATGCCCAGCTACAGGCGCGTACCACAAAACTGCAGGATGAGCTGAGCCGCTACCAGGTGCTTAACGAGCAGGAGTCAGCGCAAATCACGACGTTGATACATCAGCTTGAAGAAGCACAGCAGCAACAGGACGAGCTTGCCGGGGTGGTTGAAGACAGTCACCGCCAGCGCGAGATCCTGGAGCAGGCGGTGGTGGCTGCCCGACACAGTCTGAATCAGCGTCAAAGCGAACATCACCAGCTGCAACTGCGCGCCAGCGAAACCACCAGTCAGCTCAGCGCAGCCCGGGATCAGGTTACCCGGCATCTTGACCGGCTCAGCGAGCTGGACAGTCGCCGCGAAAAGCTGGCCCGGGAGCAGGCCGACATTCTACAGCCGCAAACTCAGCAGCAGGCTCAGCTTGATGAGCTGTTAAGCCAGCGCGAAGCGGTGGAGGCCAGCTTACAGTCGCATCGCCAGCACATGGAAAAAGTGGATGCGCTGATAACCGAGGCGCAAAAAGGCCATAACAGTCTGACCGCTACCATTGCCTCGCGTCAGGCGGAAATAGACCGCATGACTATAGAGATCGAAAGTATCCGCGCCCGGGCCAATACGGTGGTAGAACAGCTGGCCGAATCTCAGCAGAATCTGAACACTTTGCTGGAATCGCTGCCTGATGAGGCTGACGAAAAGCGCTGGCAACAGGAGCTGGAGCAGACCCAGGCTGCCATTACCCGTCTCGGGGCGGTGAACCTGGCTGCGGTAGAAGAATATGATGCACAGGCAGAACGCAAAACACATCTGGATATTCAGTACGAGGATTTGACAACCGCACTGGAAACCCTGCAAAGTGCCATCAGGAAGATTGACAAAGAAACCAAATCCCGGTTTGCTGAAACGTTTGATCAGGTTAATGCTGATTTAAAAGCACTTTTTCCTAAAGTGTTTGGCGGTGGGTCGGCTTATCTGGATTTAACCGATGATGACTTGCTGGAAACCGGCGTAACGATTATGGCGCGTCCACCGGGCAAGAAAAATAGCACGATTCACCTATTAAGCGGTGGAGAAAAAGCCTTAACCGCATTATCATTGGTGTTTGCAATTTTCCGGCTTAACCCGGCGCCATTTTGTTTACTGGATGAAGTAGATGCGCCGCTGGATGATGCCAACGTGGGACGTTTTTGCAACCTGGTGTCGCAGATGTCCGAACAAGTACAATTTATATATATCACCCACAACAAGATTGCTATGGAAATGGCAACCCATCTGACCGGTGTAACAATGGCCGAGCCCGGCGTTTCCCGGATGGTAGCGGTAGATGTCGATGAGGCCATGGCTTTCGTAGAAGCATAACAAGGGCGACTGAATAAAGATGGAAGATCAATTACGTCTGTCACTACTGATTATCGGTTCCATTATCATTGTGGCTGTGTTTGCCCATGGAATCTGGAAAATCAGAAAAAATGGCCAGCCGGCAAAACGTAACCGGGTAGAACCGCAGCAATGGGATGAATCCTCGTCGTTCACAGGTTCAGACACTGACGATGACAACGAGCAGCGGTTCAGCAGCGGGTTTGCACAATCTGATACCGACTCATTTGATGAGCTGGGGGTGGGTAAAGTGCGCGTGGTTGAGTCAGGCCAGTCATCGCCAATACCATCATCGGATGACCACGACAGTGCTGGGAAAGATGAAACGGCTGCTGCTCAGACGCAGGCCAGGGTGCAATCAGAGTCCAGCGCGTCAAAACAGGAAGAAAAATTATACGGCTCCGTGGTCACTAACCCTAAACCGCATATGCAAACGCCCGCAGAGCCGGCGCATGCGGAAGGGGAGAAAGAAGATATACCGCCACCGCCGGGCTTTTTGTTAAAAGAAAATTCAGCGTCTGGCGAAGACTCAGCCACCTCTGGCGTGGCACCCGCACAGGCACCTGCTTCACATCGGGCTGCTGACGAAGAGGTTGAGTCGTTTAGCCTGGACTCGCCAGAGGTGGATGAAGACGCAGCTGCTGTGTCTCGTAAACCGCGCCATTACACCCGTCAGCGACAGGAACCGAGCCTGGGCGATGACCAGATGCGAATCGATTTTGATAAGCCAGCCGGCACACCCTCAGCGAAGCCTGAAAGCGCGACTGCAGCTAAACCGGCTGCGAACCGTCAAACTGCGGATGCAGAGCAGGAAGTGCTGGTTATTAATGTCAAAGCACCAGACGGTGAGCCCATTTCAGGGGCATCTTTATTGCCTATGCTACTGACTCTGGGATTTAAATTTGGCGAGCAGGATATTTTTCACCGGCACGCGAATGCCAGCGGCAAAGGCCCGGTGTTATTCAGCCTGGCGAACATGTTTAAACCCGGCAACTTTGATATTGATAATCTGGAAATGTTTACTACCCAGGGCGTCTCTTTGTTTATGATCCTGCCGATTGAGGCAGATGCCCACCAGGTATTCAACATGATGCATAATGCAGCCAGAAAAATTGCAGAGGAGTTCGATGGTCAGGTTCTTGATGGCCGGCGCAGCGTACTCAGCAAACAGGGCCTGCAGCAATACATTGAAAAAATTCGCGAATTTGAGCGGCGGCAGCAACTGCTTCGCACATAACCGGCACACAGGCCATCCGACAGGGTGGCCTTTTAATTTATAAGTAACTTATGTCTCAAGAATCACAGTCACCCGAATTGCGGGTAAACCACATCCGTCGTCAAATCCGTCAGTATAATCATGATTATTATGTGATGGATAACCCCAGTGTACCGGATGCTGAATACGACCGGCTGATGCAGGAACTCATCAGACTGGAGCAAGCGCACCCGGAACTGCGCAGTGCCGACTCACCTTCGCAAAAGGTAGGGGGCGCACCGTTGAGTGCTTTTGAGCAGGTCAGCCATGAAGTGCCCATGCTATCGCTGGACAATGCCTTTGATGAAGCCTCTCTGCTGGCTTTTGAAAAACGTATTAACGACCGATTGAAAAGCAGCCAAACTCTTAGCTTTAGCTGTGAACCCAAGCTGGATGGACTGGCAGTGAGTCTGTTATACGAAGATGGACATCTGGTGCGGGCCGCTACCCGGGGAGACGGCCAGGTGGGCGAGAATATCACCCAGAATGTTCGTACTATTGCCAATATTCCGCTGACCCTGCATGGCGACACTATTCCGGCCCGGGTGGAGATCCGCGGTGAAGTATTTATGCCAAAAGCCGGTTTTGACAAGCTTAACGCCCGCCAGCGTGATGCTGGGGGCAAAGTTTTTGCTAACCCAAGAAATGCGGCAGCCGGTAGCCTTCGGCAACTTGACTCCCGGATTACAGCCAAACGCCCGCTGATGTTTTACGCCTATTCGCTGGGCCTGGTAACGCCGGACAGCTTTAGTTTACCGGCCATGCACAGTGAGCGGCTATCACTGGTACAAACCTGGGGTCTGCCGCTGTGTCCTGAGGTGAGCACCGCGCAGGGCGGGCAGGGGTGTCTGGATTACTATGAACATATTCTTGCTCAGCGCGAGGCGCTGGCCTACGACATCGACGGCGTGGTATTTAAAGTTGATGATATTGCCCTGCAGGAGCAACTGGGCTTTGTTGCCCGGGCGCCGCGCTGGGCGATTGCCCAGAAGTTTCCGGCTCAGGAAGAAATTACCCGCCTGACTGACGTGGAGTTTCAGGTCGGGCGTACCGGTGCGATCACGCCCGTGGCGCGACTGGAGCCGGTTTTTGTAGGCGGGGTGACGGTGTCGAACGCGACTTTGCACAATCAGGATGAAATTGAACGTCTGGGCGTTAAAATTGGCGATGCGATTACAATTCGCCGGGCCGGTGATGTGATCCCCCAGGTGGTTTCGATAATTGCCGATCGGCGGCCGGATGATGCCCGGGATATTGTTTTTCCTGATACCTGCCCGGTCTGTGACTCGCAGGTTGAGAAGCTGGCTGATGAAGCGGTGGCCCGGTGCACCGGTGGTTTGATTTGTGCCGCCCAGCGCAAGCAGGCGCTAAAACATTTTGCTTCCCGTAAGGCGCTGGATATTGATGGCCTGGGAGATAAACTTATCGACCAGCTGGTCGATGCAGATCTGGTGAAAAGTCCGGCTGACTTCTTTCATTTACAGATAGGTAATCTGATTGGTCTTGAGCGGATGGCTGAAAAGTCAGCCTCTAAGCTACTTAATTCTCTGGAAGCCTCAAAGACCACCACCTTACCCAAGTTTCTTTATGCGCTGGGAATTCGCGAGGTAGGCGAGTCTACGGCTAATAATCTGGCAATGCATTTTCATGATTTGGATAAAGTGATGCAGGCCAGTATAGAAGCACTGCAGGAAGTCAATGATATTGGCACCGTAGTGGCCCAGCACATCCATAACTTTTTTGCCGAGGCGCACAATACCGAGATTGTGCAGGCATTACTGGATGCCGGTTTAACCTGGCCTGATATTAAAGCGCCTGAAGGCGAGCTGCCGCTGGAAGGGCAAACCTGTGTGCTGACCGGTACCCTGACCCGAATGGGGCGTAATGATGCTAAAGCATTATTGCAGCAACTAGGTGCTAAAGTAGCCGGTAGTGTGTCAGCCAAAACTGATTTTCTGGTGGCTGGTGAGAAAGCCGGGTCCAAGCTAACCAAGGCACAAGATCTGGGGGTAGCCGTCTGGGACGAAGATAAGCTTCTCAGCGAACTGGCCGGCTACGGTCTGGACGTACCGGAATAGTGCGGCGACTGTGCGCATAAAAAAGGCCCGCTGACATCCGTTAGCGGGCCTTTTTTCATTCTGTCAGGTTGCTATCACCGGTCAGTGTTGCACCCCTAATTTTGTCTGGCAGCCCGGGCCTGGCGACGTGCCTCCCAGGATTTTTTCACCGAAAAGCGCCACATCATATTCAGACCCATATAACCCAGTATGCCGGCGACTACAGAACAAATCGCACATCCCACCAGAAACGCCGGCCCGATAGTGCTGATGCTCTCAATCACCCATTGCCAGTTAAACTGAAATTCAAAGTGCACCGGATCGGCCCCCAGTACAGTCGTACCAACTTTGTAGGCACCGTAGAATATGGGCGGCATGGTAAACGGATTAGTGATCCACACCGTGGCCACAGACAAGGGCAGATTTACCCGAAACGGAATGGCGGCACCGGCTGACAGCCACATCTGAAACGGCACCGGCCAGAACGCAAAAAATAAGCCTATACCAAATGCGCCGCTGGCAGAGCGACGGTTTAAATGCCACAAATTCGGGTCATGCAATAGACTTCCGAATACACGCAACGCGCGGTTTTCCTTGATTGACTGATGGCTGGGTAAAAATCGCTGTATAAATTTTCTTGGCATAACTGAATAAAAACCACATTCGCGCTAAGAGGCAATGGAATGCACAATAGTACCATTATTTGGATGACATTTTTTTGTGTCGCGTCATTATCATCGACAATTTGGCCTGTTTTACCCCAACCAAAGGTTGTTGCAGTGGCAACGGGCTTACTTACGACAATATTTGTCTGGCGGTATTTTCACCAGACCGCGTGTGAGTATGTACCCGATAAATCCGGAAATAGTTCTTTTGGCGAAAAGCATAAATTACTATTTGTTGCGTTACACGGCATTCTGACCGGTGTGTTATGGATGGCGAGTTTAGGCTACTGGTACCTGTACTGGCAACCCCCGACAGGCAGCTTTAACCAAGCTGTCACTTTACAGTTAAAGGTATTACAAACCGGCCAGCATTCTAATCAAACTGGCTGTAAAATCCTAGCGCAAGTCGAAAGTAAAAGATTGGTTGATCAGGTACTTGGTCCTAAAGTGCAGTTATACACCCGGGCAGGAGCCCCGTGTCCGCTGGCGTTTCACCGCTACCAGGCCGTGGTCCGCATAAAACCCATCGCTGCGCCGCTTAATCCAGGTGCTTTTGATGCCGAGCGGGCGGCGGTGGCCCGTGTACTGGTCGGTAAAGGCACGTTATTGGCCCTGACTAGCAAACCTGTGGCGGTCAATAGTCTGCATGCCCGTACAGTGCGTTCACTGCGTGAACACACACCTGACCTTAATATCTCCGCCTGGAGTCTGGCCCTGCTAACCGGTGATCGCAGTTTACTGACCAAAGAGGACTGGACGTTGCTACAGTCCACCGGTACAGCGCATTTGTTTGCTATCTCAGGGATGCACCTGTCGCTTCTGTTCGGGGTCTTTTATATTATTAGTGGCTGTATGCTGCGCGTATGGCTGTACTGCTCTGGTCGCTACCACTTGCAGCCCGCGCACCGGCATCAGGCCATGCTGGGTGCGATAACCGGATGCGTCATATTTGCCGCGCTGGCCGGCTGGCAATTACCGGTTACCCGGGCGCTGGTATTAATTGTCATCGCCAGTGGGCTGAGTATGGCGGGCTACCGGTTCAGCGGCGTGTACCTGGCAGTGCTGATGCTGTTTATCTGCGTGGTGGGTTTTCCGTTTTCGCTGTACAGCGCAGGCTTTTATCTCAGTGTTGGCGCCGTATGTGCAATCTGGTTTGGTCTGTGGCGCTTCAGGCCGGTGTTGATAACCTGGCGTCAAAAACTACTTTGGGCAATCCGCTTGCAGTGCCTGCTAACTTTACTCATGTTGCCGGTCACCATCTGGTTCTTTGGTCAGTTCAGCCTGCTGACTATTACTGTCAATATCGTGATGATCCCCCTGATTACCCTGTTGCTGCCCGTTGGATTGGGCGCACTGTTATTGTTAAGCGTAACCGATAGCGCGGCACTGTTACATCTGTTTGATGCGGTTCTGTTAAGTGTTATGGCCACGCTGGAGCACCTCAGTCACCGGCTATCGCCGGTCGCCGTAACGCTCAGTGCAAATGCTTTTGTAGCCTGGCAACTGGCACTGATGTTAGCGTTGTTACCGCCGTTTTACTGGCGCCGGCGTAGCTGTTTTGTGATGGTATGTGTGGCGCTGACACAGTGGTTACCGGCCAGTGATGAGGGCTGGTTCTTACATGTGTTTGATGTGGGACAGGGCAGTGCGCTGGCACTGTCGAGGGGAAACCAGGGCCTGCTGATTGATACGGGACCGGGCGGATATGCTGACGGTCTGTCAGCCTTTGACCGCTATGTCAGCCCAGTTCTGGATTATTGGCAAATCACCCGGGTTCCCAGGCTGTATATCAGTCATTTTGATCAGGACCACGCCGGTGGGCTGGCATCGGTCAGCGCAGCGTTTTCCTCCCTGCAGATCGCCAGTTTACTGGATAATTGTCAGCAGTCAGCGCCGATTCGGTGGCAGGGACTGACAATTCGAATATTGTGGCCACCGGCAGGAAATAAACTGGATAACAATGACCATTCCTGTGTACTGCAAATCAGCGATGGTCAGTGGCAGGTGCTTATTCCCGGCGATATTGAGCGTTATGCAGAGTATCAGTTGCTTTACAGCCAGACGTTAAGTCCCGTGGATATTCTGATAGCTCCGCATCACGGCAGCAAAACATCATCCGGCAAGGCCTTTATTCAGGCGGTGTCACCACAGGTTGTGGTATTTACTCAAAGCTATAATAATCGCTGGCAATTTCCTCACGAACCGGTAGTGGCCCGTTACCGGGAGCAGGGCGCACAACTGCTGTCGACCGGAAACCATGGCTATATCCGCTTTGCTATGCGCAGTCATGAGATGGTTACGCAGACCGCCCGCCAGGATTTTATGCCCCGCTGGTATCGTAAACCGGGCGCATAGTCCCCATAATGAGGGATTATGCCTGCTCTTGGCGTGGGTATTTGTGCCGGAATGCCGGTTGGATTATGGAATTTTTGTTTGAACAGGTACAATGTGCCGCAGATTGGAAGAACGAAAGAATTACATGCAGCAAACTGACTACTCTAAAGGCCAGGTTCGACGTTTTCTGGGCTATCTACGTGATTACAAAATAGAATTTTTTGTCGCCATTATCGGTATGATTGGCTATTCAGCATTAGATACCTACGTGGTTGCCCACTTGAAAACCCTGATTGACGAATCACTGGCCAATAACGACAGCTCGTTCCTGCGCGTGGCGGCTTATGCCATTGTGCCGTTGTTTTTACTGCGTGGTGTATTCAATTTTATGGGCACCTACACGCTTAACTGGATTGGCGCTAAGGTGGTGATGACCATGCGCCAGCAGCTGTTTGAAAAATACCTGCACCTGCCGGTGGCGTTTCACGACACCCAGGCGGTCGGCTCGCTGATCAGTAAAGTGACCTATGATACTGAACAGGTTGCCAATGCTGCGGGTAAAGCCTGTCTGACGCTGGTCAGGGAAGGGGCGCTGGTCATTGGTTTGCTGGCGGTTATGTTCTACTACTCATGGCAGCTGTCCATGATTTTCCTGCTGATTGGTCCAGTTGTGGGCGTTATCGTGTCGCTGGTCAGTAAGCGCTTCAGAAAAGTCAGCCGTAATATTCAGCAGTCAATGGGCACGGTCACCGCGGCGGTGGAGCAGGCGGTCAAAGGCCATAAAGTGATTCTGATGTTTGGCGGCCAGGCGGTGGAAAAAGAGCGTTTTGAGGAAAAAAACAATCACAACCGACAGCAGAATATGAAGCTGAATGTCACCCAGATACTCAGCGTGTCCTCCATTCAGGTGATTGCCTCCATTGCCCTGGCCTTTGTGTTGTACATGGCCAGCATGCCATCAATGATGGAAAACCTGACCGCCGGTACCTTTGTCAGCGTGGTGTTTTATATGGTAATGCTGTTAAAACCATTAAAGCAGCTGACCACGGTAAATAACGAGTTTCAAAAAGGCATGGCGGCGTGTACCAGTATCTTTGAAATTCTGGATAAAGAAAATGAGCCGGATACCGGGCGTAAGGTGATAGAAAGAGCCAAAGGCGAAATTGCCTTTGAGCATGTGACTTTTGCCTACCCCAATAAAGAAACCCCGGCTCTCAAAGATATCTCTTTTTCTGCCAGTCCCGGACAAACCATTGCGTTGGTCGGACGTTCTGGTAGCGGTAAGTCGACCATTTCATCATTGCTGACCCGCTTTTACTCGCCGCAGCAGGGGCATATTCGTATTGACGGACATGACTTGCATGAGATTGAGCTTAAATCACTGCGCCGTCAGTTTGCTCTGGTGTCTCAGCATGTGGTGCTGTTTAACGATACCATTGCCAACAATATCGCCTATGGTGCCAATCAGCATGTCAGCCTAGAGCAGATCCAAAAAGCGGCGGACATGGCCCACGTCACGGAATTTGTTAACCAGCTACCAGAAGGGTTAGACAGTATTGTGGGTGAAAATGGCCTGATGCTGTCTGGTGGCCAGCGACAGCGAATAGCGATTGCCCGGGCCATTCTGGCCAATGCGCCTATTCTGATTCTGGATGAGGCAACCTCGGCGCTGGATACTGAATCAGAGCGACTGATTCAGGATGCCCTGGAAACTTTACAAAAATCCTGTACCAGCCTGGTAGTGGCACATCGCCTGTCGACCATCGAAAATGCTGATCAGATCATGGTGGTTGAGCAGGGAGAAATTATTGAGCGCGGTCGACACGATGAACTGCTGGCCAGTAAAGGGCCTTACTCGCAGCTGCATGCCCTGCAGTTCGGTGAAAAAGACTGACGGAGTCTGCTGTGAAAGCGATTGAAAAGGCCTGGTACAGCTTTCGCTGGTGGTTGTTTTTTTTGTGGCCGCTGATGGTGCTGTTCAGTCTTATTTCAGGCATCCGGCGCTATTTATTTGCCGCCGGATTTAAAACCAGCACCAAGCCAGCTCACGCCAAAGTCATTGTGGTGGGCAATATCAGTGTGGGCGGCAACGGTAAAACGCCGGTGGTGGTGGATATTGCTGAATACCTGCAAAAGCAGGGCTGGCAGCCGGGCATTCTGAGCCGTGGATATGGCGGCAGTCACCGCACCTTTCCTCACCAGGTCAGTGCAAAAGACAGCGCGGCAGTGGTGGGTGATGAGCCGCATCTGATGGCCGGCCGCACCGGTCTGCCGGTGGTCATAGACCCACAGCGGGCCCGGGGGGCGGCGTTTCTGGCTGACCAGTGCGGTTGCGACGTAATAATTTGCGATGATGGTCTGCAGCATTATGCGCTGGCCCGGGATATGGAAATTGTGGTGATGGATGAGCGGCGCTATGGCAATGGTTACCTGATGCCAATGGGCCCGCTTCGTGAAGGGATCTGGCGGCTGGATACGGTAGATGCCATATTACACAATGTCAGCTGTTTCAAAGAAGCTCGTTTATTAGGTGTGGTGCCCCCGCAATATCCAATGTCACTGACGCACGAATGCGTGGTGAATGTGGCTGACCCGTCTAAACAGCTATCTCTTGAAGCATTTTCCGGTCAGTTTCACAGCGTACATGGCATTGCCGGTATCGGTAATCCGGGACGTTTTTTTCGCCAGCTAAAGGACCATGGGGTCAGTCTGACGGATACCACCGGGTTTGCGGACCACTATCAGTACAGCGCAGCCGATATTCCGCCTCAAACCGTGATTATGACCGAAAAAGATGCGGTGAAACTGGTGGGCATTGCCCATCAAGACTGTTGGTATGTGAAAGCCTCGGCCGGTTTACCCGCTGCATTTTATCGACAATTGGATAATACACTTCGCACTAAAAAGCGTAAGTAAATAATACAGATAATAGGAATACACCATGGTGTTTGATACAAAACTTCTGGATGTGCTGGCCTGTCCGGTCTGCAAGGGAAAACTGAAAATAGGCGAGGACAAACAGTCACTGGTGTGTCGGTTTGACCGTTTATCCTATGCTATTGAAGATGGTATTCCGGTGTTAATTGAAGCCCACGCTACCACCTTAACCACCGAACAGCTTGAGCAGGTTAAGTAAGCATGTCCTTTGTGGTAATTATTCCGGCCCGGTTTGGGTCCAGCCGGTTTCCCGGTAAACCTCTTGCTGACATTAAAGGCAAGCCGATGATTGCCCATGTCATTGACCGGGCGTTTGAAGCGGGCGCCAGTCAGGTGGTGGTGGCGACCGACGACGAGCGTATTGGTGAAGCCGTGGGCGAGCGCTGTACAGTATGTATGACCCGCTCTGACCATAATTCGGGTACAGAGCGACTGGCCGAGGTGGTAAAGACGCTGCAACTGCCTGAAGACACCATCGTGGTAAATGTACAGGGAGATGAGCCATTTGTGCCGGCTGAAAACATTCAGCAGGTGGCGGCGAATCTGGCTGACCGGCCGGATATTCCGATGGCCACTCTGGCCACCCCGTTTGATAATGCCGACGATGTGTCTAACCCGAATATGGTGAAGGTCATCGCTAATCAGCATCAGGAAGCCATTTATTTTTCCCGCTCAGCGATTCCGTTTGACCGGGCAGCGATGCTGGAAAGAACCGAGTCGTTAGAGCCGGGCGGCTATTTGCGGCATATCGGTATATACGCGTATCGTGCCAGCTATATCACCCGGTATGTTGAATATCCTTCTACCGTACTGGAGCAGCTGGAGTCGCTGGAACAGTTACGGGCATTATGGTACGGCGATAAAATCCATGTAGATGTGGCGGTTGCCGCGCCACCGGTGGGCATTGATACACCTGAGGATCTGGTTCATTTGCTGAGTATTTTATAGGTAAGATTTAACATAGGAGGTTTGCCATGAATATTGTAATCACCGGCGCAAACAGAGGCATTGGACTGGCACTGGTTCAGGCTTATCTGGATAAGGGACATCAGGTTTATGCGTTATGCCGCAATAGCTGTGATGATTTGAATAAAAGCGGCGCTACGTTAGTGAAAGGCGTGGACGTGGCAAACCCCGATGGCCTGACAGAAGCTCTGGCTCCGCTGAAAAATGTAGCCATTGATATTTTGATCAATAATGCCGGTGTGCTGGGCAAGGAATCGTTAGGAGACTGGGATCCGAACACCATTGACTATCAGTTTCGGGTTAATGCACTGGGGCCTTTGCTGATAACTCAGCGATTGCTGGGAAATCTGCATGAGGGCGCCAAAATCGGTCTGATCACCAGTCGCATGGGCTCAATGACAGATAATGGCTCAGGCGGTTACTATGGTTACCGGATGTCTAAAGCTGCCCTCAATGCTGCGGGTGTCTCACTGGCCCATGATCTTAAAGACCGCAATATTGCTGTGGCATTGCTGCATCCGGGTTTTGTACAGACCGAAATGGTGAACAACGCCGGGGATATTGATACCGCCACAGCAGCGAGCCGCCTTGTGCAGCGACTTGAAGAGCTGAACATGGACACTACCGGACAGTTTGTGCATTCCAATGGTGACACGCTGCCATGGTAAAGCCGGTACGCTGGTGTCTGGCGCTGATACTCAGTGCCGGCACAGTCTCGGCCACAGAGCCGGTAACCGATTATCAGTGGAGCGTTGGTCCTTTCTTGCCTGAGCCCCTTCAGGAAATCTATCCGGCGGTGTTGGACAAAAATATCTACGTGGCTGGCGGACTGAATCAGTCAGATAACGGGTTTATCGTTAGCGACGGGGTTTATCGCCTGGAGCCTTCTGCGCAACAGTGGCAATCACTGGCACCGTTACCTGAACCCCGGCATCATGCCGTGCTGGCAGCCGGAGACAAGGATTTGTGGCTGTTTGGCGGGTTTATTGAAACGCAAGAGGGTCCGTGGACCAGCACTGACAGTATTTTACGCTACAACCCGAAGCAGAATGCCTGGCATCATCAGGGGCAGTTGCCGCAGCCGGTGTCCGAGCCTGTGGTGGTATATCTGGATGGCCATATCCACCTGATTGGCGGTCGGATTCAGTCTTCCGAGGCTAATGGGCAATGGCGGGATCACACCGATACCAACTGGCACGGTATTTATGAACCTGACAGTGGTATATGGAAAACCGCCACCGAACTGCCAACTCCCCGTAACAGTGCCTGTGCGGTAGTTTATGATCATAAAATTCATGTTATCGGCGGCCGGCAGGTAGGCAAAGGAAATGTTGCCGTCCATGAAGTGTTTGATCCAAAAACCAGCGAATGGCAAAGCCTGAAACCTATGCCGCAGGCTCAGGCTGGGATGGCTTGCGTCAGTTACCGGCATAATATTTTTGTGTTTGGCGGCGAGTATTTTGACAACGGCGGCGGTGTATATAACGAAGTCTGGCGCTACGATTTACAGCGGGATCGCTGGTCGCATGCATCTATCATGCCGCTGGCCCGGCATGGGCTGGGTGCTGTGATGCTCAGCGATCAGATTTGGCTGATTGGCGGTGCGGCCAAAGCCGGGGCGATAGAAACGTCGGCGGTAGTCAGCAAACTGAAAAAACTGAACTAAAAAAACAGGCCCGTCTGAGCGGGCCTGTGGTAGTCAGTTATTCGGCATCGCCGTCTTCATCCTCGACCGGTACGGCCCAGACATCATGCTCATCGGCATGAATAACCTCAGCCCAGATGCGCTGGCCGGGGGTAACATCGTAAACACCGTTAAGATGGACCACACCATCGACTTCCGGTGCATCAGCGTAGCTGCGGCCAATAGCGCCTTCACTATCGACGCTATCAATCACCACCTGATATTCTTTACCAATGCGTTCCTGTAACCGTGCCGCACTGATTTCACCCTGAATATCCATAAAACGGCGGTGTCGGATCTGCTTAACCTCTTCTGGCACCGGGTCTGGCAGGTCATTGGCTTTGGCGCCTTCTACCGGTGAATACATAAAGCAGCCAACCCGATCCAGACGCGCTTCACGAATGAACTCCAGCAACTCCTCAAATTCTTCTTCAGTTTCACCTGGGAAGCCCACAATAAAGGTGGAGCGGATAATCAGCTCAGGACAGATCTCGCGCCACTTTTTAATTCTTTCCAAAGTCCGGTCGGCACTACCCGGGCGTTTCATCAGTTTTAGAATACGCTTGCTGGCGTGTTGTAACGGAATATCCAGATATGGCAGGATCTTACCTTCGTTCATTAAAGGAATAAGATCGTCAACATGCGGGTAGGGATAAACATAGTGTAGCCGAATCCACATATCTAACTCGCCCAGTTTGTCACAAAGCTGCTGCAGGTGCGCTTTAACCGGCATACCATCCCAAAAACCTGTGCGATGTTTTACATCTACTCCAAAAGCACTGGTATCCTGAGAAATCACCAGCAGTTCATTGACACCGCCGGCTTTAAGTCGTTTGGCTTCATCCAGAATTTCGCCCACCGGCCGGCTGACCAGATCGCCCCGCATAGACGGGATGATGCAGAAGGTACAGCGATGATTACAGCCTTCTGAAATTTTCAGGTAAGCATAGTGACGCGGCGTCAGCTTAACCCCGTGATCCGGCACCAGGTCTGCATACGGATTAAATTCTGGCTTGGGCAGGTGAGTATGAATCTGTTCAACCACTTCCTCGTAAGCATGAGGGCCGGTGATCGCCAGCACATTTGGATGCACCTCGCGAATTTCATCTTCTTTAATACCCAGGCAACCAGTGACAATCACCTTGCCATTTTCAGCCAGGGCTTCACCAATGGTGTCCAGTGACTCTTCCACGGCGGCGTCAATGAATCCGCACGTGTTGACCACAACCAGATCGGCGTCATTGTACGAGGGCACAACATCATAACCTTCGGTGCGCAGTTGCGTTAAAATACGCTCTGAGTCAACCAGGTTCTTCGGGCAGCCTAGGCTGATAAAACCAATCCGGCTGTTTTTGTTCGGCTGGCTGATTGTCTGGCTGGCCTGTTCGCTGCTTAACACCTTCACAGGTGTGCTTAGCGTGGTCGTTTGGTTCGGTGTATATTTTTCTACTGACATTGAAACAACTTATCAATTTTTGTTGTCGGTAGTATACCACTAAGCCGCTCAGACACTATCCGGGCGGGTCAGGTTTTTCGCACTGGCAGAAAAATTGCCAGTCCGCTGGGTAATCAGTATGGTGTACAAGCCGTGCAGCACTAAACATTGAGGAGTTTATTTTGCCTACCGAACAGGGGTGTTCATCCGATGATGCCGCCACCCGGGTTTGCCGTACCGTGATTCATTTGCGCAATGCCCTGTTAGTCAAACTGGATAACACTCTGGCGGCCTGTGATCTGACTGCTGCCCAGTATGGGGTACTGGTCACGCTGTCAGACATGAAGCAAGCCACCTCCACCCAACTGTGCGACGCCCTGGCTTACGATAAAGGGGCGATGAGTCGGATGCTCAAACGGCTTGAATGCAAGGCACTGGTTGAACGGGTTTTACAGTCTGATAATCGTTCGCAGATGATTGCGTTGACAGCTTCCGGTCAGGCCCGGTTTGAAAAAGCCTGTGATTGTGTGGCGCAGGTGTATCAGCACAGTCTGCAAGATGTAAATGAAAGCGATATGAAAGTTGTCGAGAATGTTTTAAGCGGCTGTCTTAAAAAGCTTTAAGCGGCATTTATCGTGAAAACCTGCCTGTTTCTCTATACGAAGTTGCCTAGGCAACAATGTGTGCGGACAATACCCTGATTCCATTGTTTTTCCAGGATGATCAGAGTGAATATTGAGCAGGCGGAGCGGGCACTGTCCCGGGCATTGCAAAAGCCGGCTAATGTATCAGGTGTTTGTTTACTACATGCCGGGCGCTGGGCCAATGCGCAGGTCTATAAGGTCTCAACCGGGCAGGGCAGTTATATTATTAAGGATTTCAGCCAGTGCCCGTGGTGGGTCAGAAAAACACTGGCCAGAAGTTTTGTAAAGCGGGAGGTCCGTGCGCTGACACTGCTGTCTTCTTTGTCACTGTTTGATGTGAGTTGTTATGCCTTAAATCCGGTCGCATTTGCCTATCCGTTTGTAAAAGGCGAAACCCTGAAGTCCCTGCGCCATGACGAACGCAAGTTACCGCCGGCATTTTTTACCCGGATGGAGCGTATGATTGCTCAAATGCACCGGGCCGGTTTATCACATCTGGATTTGCGTAACTTTGGCAATGTGGTGTGTACCGAGCAGGGTATGCCACATTTTATTGATTATCAGTCAGCCGTGAGTTTGCGTAAGTTCCCCCGCTGGTTGCAGCGTTTTATGCGCGGGGCTGATCTGACCGGCGCATATAAAGCGTGGCAGCAACTGGGCGCGCAGGCAATGCCAGATACCAAAGCCCGCTTATTTGAGCAGTATAACCATAAGCGCAAATTCTGGGTGTTCAGAGGATATCCGGTGGCCCGGATGCAGGCGCGCCTGCAGGCTCTGGCAGCACAAATCCTGGGGCTGGACATTATTCGAAATCTGCTGGATAAGTTTTAGCGCTTTGTGTTTGACGCGTGTCTGGTTACCATACGTGTTCTTTATTGCTTTTTGTTGTAGCGCCAGATCGATATGCCCTCACTACCGCTTCCTTTGCACTGTTATGATGACAGTGGTGTTATCAAACCGCCTCGCTGGCTCTATCTGTTATTGCTGATGAATGCACTGGACTGGCTGGTACTGATTTTCGCGCTGGCCAGTATGGGGCAAACCTCAGACTTGCTGGCGGTATTTTACCCTGATCAGCATCTGTTGTGGCTAAAGTTGGCAGCCACTATTCCGTTTATACTGACAGCACTTTTGTTAGGAAACCGACAGCGGCTCTGGAAGGCAGGGTACAGGCGCTGGGTTGTGCTGATTTTACCATTGTGTTTCAGCGGCGTTGTGCTGGTAGCTACTATGCTGGTGCAGCAACTGATTCACCTGCACTGGCGGTTTGAACTGATTCTGGCATTACAGATTGCCGGACTGGCTTTGCTGACAACATTTTTGCTACGCAGCCAGCACATCCGATTGCTGATCAAAGACTGGCAGCAGCCTGACATGTCTGATACAACAGCTTAGCGACGGTCCGGCGCACCTTCGCTACTGTTTCTGGTTTTCCAGCGCCAGGTCAAAATATGCGCGAACACTGATGGTAGTATCATTGACCAGACGCTCATAGCAGATCCCGGCAAAAGCATAAGAGCGGTCACCCACATCAAGCACAACAAACGGCGCATCCGGCTCGCTCTGGTCGTAGCGCCACTGCCCACCGGCCAGGGTTTTAAATACTTCGCCAATATAGGCGCCGTAAATATTACACAGAGTAAAGACTGCACTGTCTTGCAGTGCCTTGTCGTTATAGGTCTGAACAACCCGTATCAACACCTCATCAACCAGCGCAATACTGGCCGCGTCAAAACTAAGTGTAATGCCAAACATTTCCTGAGCACTGTGTACCGCATCAGTGGCAGATTCCTGCATTAGCTGGTTAAGCTCTTGCTGGTCCATGGGGGTCTCCCTGCTTTACTGTTATTGTTATACGCGCTGACCGGTTTGTCTAATGACCGGTTAACTTATTAATGATACTGGCGGCGGCCTGCATGCCGAAGGTTGCAGTTACGGTGACCGATGCCCCGAATCCACCGGCGCAGTCAAGTCGCGTACCATTTTCCATTACGGATTTATTAAAGCATACACTACCATCTGGCTGAGGGTAACGCAGTTGCTCAGTAGAAAAGATACATTCTATGCCAAACCGGCGTTTAGGATTTTTGCTAAACCCATAATTACGACGCAGCTCAGACCGTAATTTGGCTGCCAGCGGATCCTGGATGGTTTTGGCTAAATCAGCCCGGGTTATCTGGCCCGGATCAATCTGCCCGCCGGCACCACCTACCGTGACTACCGGTATTTTGCGGCGCTTACAGCAGTAAATAATGGCTGCTTTAGCCCGAATACTGTCGGTGGCTTCGATCACGGCATCAAATTCGTTGGTAAGCAGGGTCTGCACATTATCCGGTGTCGCAAAATCTTCGATACAGGTAACCTCACACTCCGGATTAATCAGCGCGATGCGCTGCGCCATAACATCGACCTTGGGCTGTCCGACAGTCGTGGTCAGTGCATGGATTTGCCGGTTAGTGTTGGTGACGCACACATCATCCAGATCAATCAGGGTGATTCGGCCAACACCAGAACGCGCCAGTGCTTCAGCACTCCACGAGCCGACGCCGCCAATACCAATCACACATATGTGTGATGCATTCAGTTTGACCAGAGCATCGTTACCATACAGACGGGCCGTGCCGCCAAATCGTTGTTTGTCACTCATTTACTGCAATATTCCGCTTACCACTTATCTCTGGGGCGCAAGTTTACCTTAAAATGTAGCGTCACTCAGCCCGTTAATACGAATTTTGTGCACAGCAGCCCGGAGTACCACCATGCATCAAACTGATCATTTCGCTGCCCCTTATGGTAGTAATAGCACTAAATAAAAAAGAATGAATATTGCCTTACAAGGAGAACAAAATGGGATTGTTAGTTGATGGTAAGTGGCAGGACAAATGGTATGACACAAAAAGTAATGGCGGTAAATTTGAGCGACAGGAAGCCACATTCAGGCACGCGATAAGCGCTGATAAAGACAGCCGGTTCCCGGCCGAATCCGGGCGCTATCATTTGTATGTATCACTGGCCTGTCCGTGGGCGCATCGCACGCTGATCATGCGCCACTTAAAAGATCTGGAGTCTCATATCAGTGTGGATGTGGTGTCGCCGGAGATGCTGGATAAAGGCTGGACTTTTGCGGGTTACCCCGGCGCCACGGGTGACTCTTTATATCGCAGTGAGTTTCTGCATGAAATGTATACCCGGGTCGATCCGCATGTCACCACGCGGGTAACTGTACCGCTGCTATGGGATAAAAAGCAGGAAACCATTGTCAGCAATGAGTCGGCTGACATTATTCGTATGTTTAATTCAGCATTCAATGATATTACCGGCAATGATGACGATTATTATCCGTCAGCGCTGGCACCGGAAATCGATCAGATTAATGCGCTGGTTTATCACCATATTAATAATGGCGTATACAAAGCCGGCTTTGCCACCACCCAGGCCGCTTATGAAGAAGCCGTTACTGCGCTGTTCCGGGCACTCGATACCGTGGAGCAGCGCCTGGCTAACCAGCGTTATCTGACCGGCGCCACCCTGACCGAGGCTGATTGGCGCTTATTTACGACACTTATTCGCTTTGATGCGGTGTATTATGGTCACTTTAAATGCAATCTGAAACGTATTGCTGACTATCCGGCGATTTCCGGTTATCTGCGCGAACTCTATCAGTATCAGCAAGTGTCACAAACCGTTAATCTTGATCATATAAAAAGACATTATTACTTTAGCCATACCATGATTAATCCAACTCAGGTTGTGCCGGTTGGCCCGGCTCTTGACCTGAACAGCCCGCATGGCAGGGAAGCGTTATTTTAACCGCCGGCGCCTAAGCGTTATTGCCAGCGGATCAGCAGGATTAAAACCAGTGACACTGTGGCGATGCGTACAGGCAATTAAAACAGCTGGATATCAATCCAAAATGCTAATCTAAAAGTATTAGCACAGAAGTATATTCCGGCCGGGTAAACAGTATGTTTGTATTGCAAGCAAGCAGCTCAGGCGATATCTATCATGTCGTAATACGTTATCTGTAAGGGTGGTCTGGTTTTTGCTGCTAATTGAGTGGTGAAAGTGTGTGGCAAATATGCCTCTTTGCATAATATTGGTTAATGGCATGCTCATATCACGTACCGGTTTACCGCGCATCAAATGCGCTTTACACCGGTTTTGAGCAATATCAGTAATCACTGTTTGTTCGCCGGGCCGGTGAATGAACATGAATCAAATAAATAACACCGGTAAAGCAACAGGTTTGTTACCTGAAATGGTCGGGTTCGGTGAAAATACGTAGTAAAATTTAGTTATCTCATTGATTGAGCACTAGTGCTTAATTACCATGAGAACAGGACTAATTAGGGCTTAAGCCGTAAAATCATAGGAAATAGAATGAAACCAGTAATCTTGGCAGGTGGTACAGGCAGTCGTCTGTGGCCAAAATCCCGGGCAGCGCTTCCAAAGCAATTTCTCGCACTGACATCAGAACAAACGATGCTGCAGGAAACACTGGCCCGGTTAAATGGTGTCAACGCGCAGCAGCCTATTGTTATCTGTAATGAAGCGCATCGCTTCTTAGTTGCCGAGCAGCTACGTCAAAAAGATATTCAGCATGGTGGCATCCTGCTTGAGCCGGTAGGCCGCAATACCGCACCGGCCATCGCGCTGGCTGCACTGCATGCACTGGCCAGTGACGAGGATGAAACCTTACTGGTGCTGGCGGCAGACCACTTAATTAAAGATACCGCGCAATTCCATCAGGCTATTACTAAAGCCGAGAAACTGGCTGACGAAGGGCATCTGGTAACCTTTGGTATTGTGCCGGACTGTGCGCACACCGGTTATGGCTATATCAAAGCCGCTAAAGCACTGGGTGACGGGGTTGCGGTTGAACAGTTTGTTGAAAAGCCCGATCTGGCAACAGCGCAGCAATATGTCGACTCTAAAGAATATTTCTGGAACAGCGGTATGTTTATGTTTAAAGCCAGCCGCTACCTGGAAGAGCTTGAAAAGCATCACCCTGAAATGCTGGCAATCTGCAAAAAAGCGATTGAAAGCGAATCAAAAGATCTGGACTTTATCCGTATTGACGCTGACACGTTTGCGACATGCCCGGATGACTCCATCGATTATGCGGTAATGGAAAAAACCGCACAGGCGGCGATGGTTCCACTGGATGCCGGCTGGTCGGATGTCGGTAGCTGGTCATCCCTGTGGGAAACCTCAGAAAAGGATGAAAATGGTAACGTCGTGGTAGGCGATGCCATCCTGGAAGGGGTGAAAAACAGTTATGTGAACTCGGAAGGTCGTCTGATTTCGGTTATCGGTCTTGATGATGTCGTTGTGGTGGAAACCAAGGACTCCATCATGGTGGCGCATAAAGATAAAGTGCAGGACATCAAAAATGTGGTGAACCGACTGAAGCAGGAAAAACGCCCGGAATTTGAATTCCATCGTGAAGTATTCCGCCCATGGGGCAGCTATGACTCCATTGATGCCGGTGCTCGCTTCCAGGTTAAGCGCATCACCGTGAAGCCGGGTGAGAAACTGTCGGTTCAGATGCACCATCACCGTGCAGAACACTGGATTGTGGTTTCTGGTACTGCCAGTGTGACCATTGGTGAAGACACCCGAATGGTGACGGAAAATGAATCGACCTATATTCCGATTGGTGAAGTTCATGCGCTGGAAAACCCGGGCAAGATTCCACTGGAACTGATTGAAGTACAATCCGGTGCGTATTTGGGCGAAGATGATATTGTTCGTTTTTCTGACCGCTACGGCCGTACTGCTAAATAGGAGCAGGCATGACTAAACAAATTACCTGTTTTAAAGCCTACGATATTCGCGGTGAATTGAACGAACAGCTGGACGAGAACGTCGCTTATCGTATTGGTTATGCATTTTCCAGTGTACTGGCTGCCCGCACGGTTGTTGTGGGTGGGGATGTCAGAATGACATCCGAGCCACTGAAACTGGCACTGGCTGCCGGCCTGATAGACGGCGGCGCCAGTGTGCTGGATATTGGTATGACCGGTACCGAAGAAATTTATTTTGCTACCAAACATCTCAAAGTAGATGGTGGTATTGAGGTAACAGCCAGTCACAACCCGATTAACTACAACGGGATGAAACTGGTAAAAGCCGATGCCATTCCGATCAGTGGTGATACCGGCCTTAATGCCATTAAAGATGCGGCAGAAGCACTGGATGACGAACAGGTTGTTGCGCGTCTGGCGCATTACACTGGCGGCAAAACCATTGATGCCGATGCGTTTTATCACGGCACGGCGCATATTCAGTTGTCTGTTTTGCAGGCATCGGGTCAGTATGAGACTACCGATTGTACGGCAGCGTATGTGGAACATATCCTGGGCTATGTGGACCCGGCCAACTTCAAACCTATGAAGCTGGTGGCTAATGCGGGTAATGGTGCAGCCGGTAAAGCGATTGACGCCATTGAAGCGGCCTTTAAAGAGCGCAGTATTCCTATTGAGTTTGTGAAAGTACATCACCAGCCTGATGCCACTTTCCCCAATGGAATCCCTAACCCACTGTTGCCGGAGAACCGCGCAGACACCGCTCAGGCGGTTAAAGACAGTGGAGCCGATTTTGGCATTGCATGGGACGGCGACTTTGACCGCTGCTTCCTGTTCGACGCCAAAGGCCAGTTTATCGAAGGCTATTACATTGTTGGTCTGCTGGCCCAGGCATTCCTTGACAAAGATCCGTCATCGAAAATCATTTACGATCCGCGTCTGTACTGGAACACCGAAGATATTGTGAACACCGCAGGTGGCACACCGGTGAAATGCAAGACCGGTCATGCGTTTATCAAAGAGCGCATGCGTAAAGAAGATGCCGTTTATGGTGGCGAGATGAGTGCGCACCATTATTTCCGTGATTTTGCTTATTGCGATACCGGCATGATCCCATGGCTGCTGGTGGCAGAGCTATTATGTACCAAAGAACAGTCGCTGGAATCTCTGGTTGAACAACGTATCCGTGCGTATCCGTCTTCAGGTGAGATTAACAGTAAACTGAAAGATGCTGATGCAGCGCTGGAACGGGTACTGAATCACTATAAACCGTCAGCAACAGCGATCGACGAAACTGACGGTATCGGTCTGGAATTTGGTAACTGGCGCTTTAACCTGCGTAAATCAAATACCGAGCCGGTGATTCGTCTTAATGTAGAGTCAAAAGGCGATATTCCTTTAATGGAAGAAAAAACCGCCGAATTGCTCGCCATGATTCGGGCCGAGTAATCACCGAATACTTAAATAAAATAAGCCAGCAATTGCTGGCTTATTTTTTTAGCGCATCAAAAAAATCATGGCTGCGTGGCATAGCACCACCACGGTAGTAAGCCCGGTTCGTACTGCGGCGTAACTCATGATCATATCTTTAGGCAAAGCCAGCGTGAATTTGTCATAAAACAGCACCGCCAGATAGGCTATTGACAATACGCCAAGCGCCCGGACATCGGCGCCCCATACCAGACATAACCAGCCAATAATCGTAGGTAGCATAGCTACATATAACTGGTGATTAGTGCGCTTGTTAGAAACGGCATCGTACCAATGTACACCGCCAAAAAAGGACAGCAGTACCGCTGAGTACTGGGTAAAATAATGTAATGCCTGAAACTCTCCAAGCCCTCCGCTTAGCATCAGCAATGGCATGGCAATAAACGGAATCAGACCGGCAATACCAAGAAATACGGCTGGGTAGGGCATGAATTCTCCTTTAATCTGTTAGGTAAATAGTCAATCAGGGCTAGCTGGTTTCTTGGTAGCAACCCACCACTTGTATACCGCCAGGCCTCTGAATTTGTTTAACGCTGTCAGAAACAAAAATAGCGCCCGGAGGCGCTATTTTATGGTCGCGTTACCACACCAGGTGGCCGCGAAATCAATCTTATTTTTTGATCGGTGTATATTTACGCTGGTTGTAGCCGGTATAAAGCTGACGAGGACGACCGATCTTTTGTTTAGGATCGCTCATCATTTCATGCCAGTGTGAAATCCAGCCAACAGTACGAGACAGGGCAAAGATACAGGTAAACATATTTGTTGGGATACCAATCGCTTTTAAGATGATACCTGAGTAGAAATCGACGTTCGGGAACAGTTTCTTCTCAGCAAAGTACGTATCGTTCAAAGCAATTTTTTCCAGTTCCATGGCAACATCAAGCAGCGGGTCCTGAACATTCAGTTCCTGCAGTACTTCATGGCAGCTTTCACGCATTACGGTAGCGCGTGGGTCATGGTTTTTATAAACGCGGTGGCCAAAGCCCATCAGACGAAACGGGTCGTTTTTGTCTTTCGCACGTTCAATAAATTCTGGAATCCGGTCAACACTGCCGATTTCTTCAAGCATGGTCAGACAGGCTTCGTTTGCGCCACCGTGAGCAGGGCCCCACAGAGAAGCAACACCCGCTGCAATACACGCATAAGGGTTAGCACCTGATGAACCGGCTAAACGGACTGTTGAGGTAGACGCATTTTGCTCATGGTCTGCATGCAGCGTGAAGATGCGGTCCATAGCACGCTCAACCGCCGGGCTGATTTGGTAATCTTCGGCCGGCACAGAGAACATCATGTTCAGGAAGTTAGCGGCATAGCTTAAGTCGTTACGAGGGTATACAAACGGCTGACCAATGTTGTACTTGTAGCACATGGCTACCAACGTTGGCATTTTTGCAATCAGACGGTGAGCACTGCGCATACGCTCGTCAGGGTTAGCCACGTCCAGGTCGCTGTGGTAGAACGATGACATTGCACCTACCGTGCCGCATAACATTGCCATTGGGTGGGCGTCGTTACGGAAGCCATGGAAGAACATGTTAATTTGTTCGTGGACCATGGTGTGACGGGTAATAGTTGCACGAAACTCTTCGTATTGTTCTTTGTCAGGCGCTTCACCATTTAGCAGCATGTAACATACTTCTAAATAGTCTGCGTCACGGGCCAGTTCCTCAATAGGATAACCACGATGTAATAGTACGCCTTTGGCGCCATCGATGTATGTTATCTCTGACTCGCAAGATCCTGTCGCCAAAAAGCCAGGGTCATAGGTGAAATAACCGTGGGCTCCCAGTGAACGTACATCAATTACGTCTTGTCCTTCAGTACCGGACAGAATAGGAAGTTCGATTTCCTTGTCGCCCGCTTTAAGAATGGCTTTTTGATCTGCCATAAAATGCTCTCCTCAGAATGGTTCTGCTTTGTAGCAAAATCGTCAAAAATTGGCCGGTTTGCTTGGAAAAGTGGCGTATTTGTACTTTATTATGCACTAAGAAGTCAATTTAAATGCAAATTCGTACAATAAATATTCTAGATATAATTATTTTATGAATTGCCTCTTCTGCCAACCGGCAATTAAAAAATCTTCACTTATTCTGTTACCCCTTGCCGTCGATACCGGCGCAGCCAACTGTTGCCATAGTTTATTTTGACAAAACAGTAAGTTCCAATTGTTTGTTTAGATTGATACGGCAATTGGTGCGGTCAGCTGTTTGTTATTACAGACAGTGTCCGGTAGTTATCACGGGCGGGTACTGATAATATAAAGATGTTTTAGACAACGCTAAGGTTAACAGGTTAGATCAGCTTTACAACCAGAAGTTAACTGAAAATAGGGTTTCTAAGACTATAGTTTAAGAGTATTACAAAAAATTGTAATTATACAGTGCGGTAGATATACTCAGCCGTGCTTGATTTCTGGTAATATCTAAACATAAACCAAGCAATATAAATTCACAAATTGTTAACAATTCATGGATGAAAGATTTAACAGTAAATAAACGGAATTGCTCAGTCAGGACATAAGAAAAACGAGTAATTCATTGTCCCTACGGATATAAACAGGCATACATTGTGAAAAAGCAAAGACCAGTAAATTTAGACCTCAATACAATTAAATTTCCTCCTTCTGCTATTTCGTCAATTCTTCACCGTATTACGGGCGTGGCGATGTTCTTCGCGCTGCTTATTGTTATTTGGGCCTGGGCCGTCTCTGTGTCTTCGCCTGAAGGCTTTGAGCAGGTGCAGTCACTGATGGCCGGCGTTTTCGGTAAAGTAATTGCGATTGGTACCTTGTCAGCATTGACCTATCACATTCTGGGTGGCGTACGTCACGTCATTATGGACATGGGACACTGGGAAGAACTTGAGTCGGGCAACCTGAGCGCAAAAGCAATCATTGCGCTGTGGATTGTACTGACCGTCGTATTGGGAGTAGTACTATGGTAACGAATCAGGCCAGCATCAAACGTAACGGAATTCAGGATTACGTCTCACTGCGCGCAACTGCAGCCGTTATTTTTGCATTCACGCTTTATATGGCGTGGTTTTTCATCTCCACTGACGAGATCACCTTTGTTGCATGGCACGGGTTATTCTCTGGCCTGGTGATGAAAGTATTCACCATGGCTACCCTAGTCTCTATTATGATTCACGTACGCATCGGCCTGTGGCAGGTATTAACCGATTATGTGAAAGCGTCGTCTGTACGTATGATCGTACAGTGGGTGCTGAACCTGATTGCGTTCGCGTACGTGCTGGTTGGTCTGTTTGTTCTGTGGGGTGTGTAATATGAGTTTACCGGTACATGAATTTGACGCCATCGTAATTGGCGCCGGTGGTGCAGGTATGCGTGCTGCACTGCAAATTTCGCAGTCGGGCAAGTCCTGTGCACTGCTATCGAAGGTATTTCCTACCCGTTCGCACACAGTATCCGCACAAGGCGGTATTACTGTTGCACTGGGCAATTCCCATGAAGATAACTGGGAATGGCATATGTACGATACGGTAAAAGGGTCTGATTACATTGGTGATCAGGACGCTATTGAGTACATGTGTAATACTGGTCCGAAAGCCATTCTTGAAATGGAAAACATGGGCCTGCCTTTCTCCCGTTTTGAAAATGGTAAAGTTTATCAGCGTCCGTTTGGCGGTCAGTCCAAGAACTTTGGCGGCGAGCAGGCAGCGCGTACGGCGGCCGCTGCCGACCGTACTGGTCACGCCCTGCTGCACCTGCTTTATCAGCAAAATGTGAAAAACAAAACCAAAGTATTCAGTGAATGGTACGCACTAGATCTGGTGAAAAACCAGGACGGTGACGTGGTTGGCTGTACTGCCATTGATATTGAAACCGGTGAAGTGGTTTACTTCAAAGCCCGTGCGGTTGTATTGGCAACCGGTGGTGCTGGCCGTATCTTTGCCTCTACCACTAACGCACACATCAACACCGGTGACGGCGTTGGTATGGCACTGCGTGCAGGCGTTTCTGTACAGGATATGGAAATGTGGCAGTTCCACCCAACCGGTATCGCCGGTGCCGGTACCCTGGTAACAGAAGGGTGTCGTGGTGAAGGTGGTTACCTGCTGAATAAAGACGGTGAACGTTTTATGGAGCGTTATGCGCCTAACGCCAAAGACCTTGCTGGTCGTGACGTTGTTGCCCGCTCGATGATGACTGAGATTCGCGAAGGTCGTGGTTGTGAAGGCCCATGGGGTACACACCTTAAACTGAAGCTGGATCACCTGGGTAAAGACGTCCTTGAGTCACGTTTGCCAGGCATTCTGGAACTGTCACGTACTTTTGCTCACGTTGATCCGGTAAAAGAACCCATTCCGGTTATTCCAACCTGTCACTATATGATGGGTGGTATTCCGACTAATGTTCACGGCCAGGCTCTGCGGGTTGATGAAAATGGTCAGGACCAGGTGGTTAACGGTCTGTTTGCCTGTGGTGAAATTGCGTGTGTATCTGTACACGGTGCCAACCGATTGGGCGGTAATTCGCTACTTGATCTGGTGGTATTCGGTCGTGCGACCGGCCTGCACCTGGGTGAAAAATTAAACGAACTGGCTCCGACCCGAGACGCCAGCGAGTCTGACCTTGAAGCGGCAATGTCACGCTTTAACCGTTGGGAAAATTCTGAGAAGGGCGAAGATCCGGTTCAGATTAAGAAAGACATGCAGAAATGTATGCAGCTTAACTTCTCGGTATTCCGTGAAGGTGACGCCATGGCCGATGGCCTGAAAGAGTTACGTGAAATTCGTGAGCGTCTGCAACATGCACGTCTGGATGATAAGAGTAAAGATTTCAACACCCAGCGTATTGAGTGTCTGGAATTAGATAACCTGATGGAAACCGCGTACAGCACAGCAGTGGCTGCCAACTTCCGTACTGAAAGCCGTGGCGCACACAGTCGTTTCGATTATCCTGACCGGGATGATGCAAACTGGCTATGTCACAGCATCTACCGTCCGGAAGATGAACAGATGTTGAAACGTGAAGTCAATATGTCGCCTAAGATGCGGGAAGCGTTCCCACCTAAAGCGCGTTCATATTAAGAGGGGTGACCAGTATGGATTTAAATATCTCAATTTATCGTTACAACCCTGAGGTTGATAACAAACCGCGGATGCAGGATTACAAACTGACTGTAGACGATGATGTGGATCTGATGGTGTTAGACGTACTGCTTAAGCTAAAAGAGCAGGACCCGACATTATCGTTCCGTCGCTCATGCCGTGAAGGTGTGTGTGGTTCAGACGGTGTTAACATGAACGGCAAAAACGGCCTGGCATGTATTACGCCAATCTCTGCGCTGGGTAAGGGAAAGATTGTGGTACGTCCACTACCGGGTCTGCCTGTGGTACGTGACCTTGTGGTTGACATGACACAGTTCTACACTCAGTATGAGAAAATTAAACCGTTTCTTATTAACGACAGCAAACAGCCACCGGCACGGGAGCATTTGCAGTCACCGGAAGAACGCGCCAAGCTGGATGGACTGTACGAATGTATTCTTTGTGCATGCTGTTCAACATCTTGCCCGTCATTCTGGTGGAACCCGGACAAATTTATTGGTCCGGCCGGATTGTTGCATGCATATCGTTTTCTGATCGACAGCCGTGATACGGCGACTGATGAACGCCTGAACGACCTTGATGACGCTTTCAGCGTATTCCGCTGTCATGGCATCATGAACTGCGTCAGTGTTTGTCCTAAAGGTCTAAACCCTACAAAAGCCATCGGTCAGATTAAATCGATGCTGCTTCAACGGGCTGTTTAGTTACTTTTTCTGTAAAAGATATTTTACGGAATGTAATGCTCTAAATGGCCATCCCTAAGCGGATGGCTATTTTTTTTGTATACGTGGCCTAAATGGTTGGTTCTGTTGTAAATAACAGTCATAATAGCGCCTCGTGTTATTTCAGTTTTTACAAAACGTAGCAAGGCACAAAAATGCAAGAAAGCGTGATGAAAGCATGGTGGGATTCATCGCATATGGCTGGCGCTAACGCCTCCTATGTCGAAGAGTTGTACGAAATGTACCTCGAAGATCCGCACAGTGTTTCAGATTCCTGGAAACAGGTCTTCGATAGCCTTCCAAAAGTCGAAGGCGCAGAATTAGAAAATAATCATACTACCATTCGTGACCAGTTCCGAAAGCTGGCTTCACTAGGTCCGGCCGCACGAATGTCCTCCCCGTCAGCAGGTGATAATGCCACCGCTTCCGACGGCCGTCAGGTTAAGGTTTTGCAACTTATTAATGCATTCCGTTTCCGCGGTCATCAGCACGCTAACCTTGACCCACTGGGTTTGTGGCAACAAGCACGTGTTCGCGATCTGGAATTATCCCACCACAGCCTGTCTGAAGAAGACTTCGATACGGTATTCAACACCGGTTCTTATGCCTACGGTGGCGACTCTATGTCGCTGGGCGAACTGTTTAAGTCGTTGAATCGCACCTACTGTGGCTCTATCGGTGCAGAGTACATGCACATTACCGATACTGAGCAAAAGCGGTGGTTACAGCAGAAAATTGAATCGGTTCAGGCCAAGCCTGAAATCGCTAAAGAACAAAAATTAAGCATTCTGAAAGGGCTGGTTGCAGCAGACGGTATGGAAAAATACCTGAGCTCAAAATTCCCTGGTGCTAAGCGCTTTTCTCTTGAAGGCGGTGATGCATTAATCCCAATGCTTAAAGGCTTAATTACCGAAGCCGGTACAGCGGGCACTAAAGAAGTGGTTGTGGGCATGGCTCACCGTGGCCGTCTGAACGTACTGGTTAACGTATTAGGTAAAAACCCGTCTGTGCTGTTTGACGAGTTTGCCGGTAAACATGACGACAGTCTGGGTTCTGGTGATGTGAAATACCATGCTGGTTATTCATCAGATTTTGCTACGCCGGGCGGTAATGTTCACCTGGCGCTGGCGTTCAACCCGTCTCACCTTGAGATTGTTAATCCGGTGGTAATGGGTTCAGTCCGTGCTCGTCTGGTCCGTCGTAATAATGATTCCAGTAAAGTTCTGCCTATCACCATTCACGGTGACTCTGCCATTGCCGGGCAGGGGGTTGTGCAGGAAACCTTCAATATGTCACAAACCCGTGGTTTTGCGGTGGGTGGTACAGTACGTATCGTCATCAACAACCAGGTGGGTTTCACCACGTCAAAAATTGAAGATACCCGTTCTACTCAATATTGCACTGACATTGCCAAAATGGTTCAGGCGCCGATCTTCCACGTTAACGCGGATGATCCTGAAGCTGTACTGTTTGTTACCAAGCTGGCGCTGGAATACCGCAATAAGTTTAAGAAAGACGTGGTTATTGACCTGGTGTGCTATCGCCGCCACGGTCACAACGAAGCCGATGAGCCAAACGCGACTCAGCCTCTGATGTACCAGAAAGTGAAAAAGCATCCTGTGCCGCGCGCATTGTATGCGGACCAGCTGGTTGCCGAAGGCGCTATTGAACAACGTGATGCCGACAAGATGCTGGAAGATTATCGGGCTGCGCTTGACCACGGAGCCTGTGTGGTTGACGAATGGCGTCCGATGACAGAACACTCCGTCGACTGGTCACCTTATCTGGGCCATGACTGGGATACGTCTTACGACGGTTCGCTGTCGGTTGATAAGCTTAAAGCACTGGGCGAGCGTCTGGTCGATTATCCGGAAGAATTTAAACTGCATTCACGGGTAAATAAGCTGTATCAGGATCGTAAAGCCATGATTGCCGGCGACAAACTGCTGGACTGGGGTATGGCAGAAAACCTGGCGTATGCCAGCTTGGTTGATGGAGGTACTGATATTCGTATCACCGGTCAGGATTCTGGTCGTGGTACCTTCTTCCACCGTCATGCCGTACTGCATAATCAGACAGATGCGTCTACTCACATGCCACTGCAGCATATTCGTGAAGGCCAGGGCGATATTGAAATTTACGACTCTGTGTTGTCAGAAGAAGCCGTGATGGCATTTGAATATGGTTTTGCGACAGCAGAGCCAGATTGTCTGACTGTGTGGGAAGCCCAGTTCGGTGACTTTGCCAATGGCGCACAGGTGGTGTTTGACCAGTTCCTGAGTTCAGGCGAAGCCAAATGGGGTCGTTTGTGCGGCCTGACAGTGCTGCTGCCACATGGCTATGAAGGTCAGGGTCCGGAGCATAGCTCGGCGCGTCTTGAGCGCTTCCTGCAAATGTGTGCAGATCACAACTGGCAGGTGTGTGTACCGTCTACGCCGGCTCAGGTGTTCAACATGCTTCGTCGTCAGATTGTACGCCCTATGCGTAAACCACTGATTGTGATGTCACCTAAATCTCTGCTACGTCATGCCCAGGCGACCTCGTCACTGGAAGAACTGGCAAGCGGTGTTTTCCACAATGTTATCGATGAAATCGATGATATTGATCCGGCTGGCGTCGAGCGTGTGGTGATGTGTTCAGGTAAGGTTTACTACGATCTGCTTGACCAGCGCCGCAAAAATGAGCAAACAGATGTGGCAATTGTACGTTTAGAGCAGCTTTATCCTTTCCCTTCAGAAGAATGTGCTAAAGTTGTCGCCCAGTACAGCCATGTTAAAGATTGGGTTTGGTGTCAGGAAGAGCCGCAGAACCAGGGCGCATGGTATAACAGCCAGCACCATTTCTGGGCTGCCATTCCTCAGGGCGCTAAACTAACGTATGCAGGCCGTGAAGCATCGGCTTCACCTGCCGTAGGTTATGTATCAGTCCACAACCAGCAACAAAAAGCCCTGGTTGAAGACGCACTCACGATTAAATAAGGAACAATGATGACAATTGAGATTAAAGTTCCGGTCCTACCTGAGTCAGTTGCCGATGCCACGATTGCAACCTGGCACGTGAAGACCGGCGACAAGGTAACCCGTGACCAGAACCTGGTTGATATTGAAACTGATAAAGTGGTGTTAGAGGTTGTTGCGCCGGCTGATGGTGTAATGGGTGAAATCACTGACGAAGAAGGTGCCACCGTACTGGGCGAACAAGTCATCGCAAAGCTGGAAGAAGGCGGTAAAGCCGCTGCCGGCGACAAGAAAGACGCTCCGGCGGCAGAAGCCAAGCCTGAAAAATCTGACTCTGAAGATTCCAAGCCTGCGGCTAGCGGCAAAACCAGTGATGTGAAAGTACCGGTGCTGCCTGAATCTGTGGCTGATGCGACCATCGCTACCTGGCATGTGTCGGTAGGCGAGCAGGTAAGCCGCGACCAGAATCTGGTTGATATTGAAACAGACAAAGTAGTACTTGAAGTGGTTGCTCCGGCTGATGGTTCGCTGGCCGAAATTCTGGCTGAAGAAGGCGCTACTGTGACGGCTGAAGAAGTCATTGCCAAGTTTGTTGAAGGTGCAGCGTCTGGCGCGGCACCACAGCAGGATACAGCAGAAGAGTCCGACAGCGAAGACAGCGATGCGCTGAGCCCGTCAGTGCGTCGTTTGCTGGCTGAAAAAGGCGTGGATGCTGCTAAAGTGAAGGGCACAGGTAAAAATGGCCGAATCACTAAAGAAGATGTTGAGCAGTACCTGAAGTCTGGCAGCGACAGCAGCAAAGCTGCTGCACCTGCTGCAACGACACAGGCAGAAGATCTGCCGGCGGGTAACCGTACTGAGAAGCGGGTACCGATGACGCGTTTGCGTAAAACTATCGCCAACCGTCTGCTGGAAGCTAAAAACTCAACGGCCATGCTGACTACGTTCAACGAAGTAAACATGAAGCCTATTATGGATCTGCGCAAGCAGTATCAGGACAGCTTTGAAAAGCGTCACGGTATTCGTCTGGGCTTTATGTCTTTCTACGTGAAAGCTGTAACAGAAGCACTGAAGCGCTTCCCTGAGGTGAATGCGTCACTGGACGGCGATGATATTTGTTATCATAACTACTTTGACATCTCTATCGCGGTATCTACGCCTCGCGGCCTGGTAACGCCAGTACTGAAAGACACTGACAGCCTGGGCATGGCTGGGGTAGAAAAAGGCATCAAAGAGTTAGCTATTAAAGGCCGTGACGGTAAGCTGACGCTGGCAGAGCTGCAGGGTGGTAACTTCACTATCACTAATGGTGGTGTGTTCGGTTCTCTGCTTTCTACGCCAATCATTAACCCGCCGCAAAGCGCTATCCTGGGTATGCATAAGATTCAGGAACGCCCAATGGCGGTTAATGGCAAGGTAGAAATCCTGCCAATGATGTACCTGGCCTTGTCATACGACCACCGTATTATTGACGGAAAAGAGTCAGTTGGCTTCCTGGTAACAGTGAAAGAGATGCTGGAAGATCCTACGCGTCTGCTACTGGACGTTTAAGACTTTTGTCTCAAAGAATTGTGTGCAGATGCTGCCTGAAGGTATCCTTGGGTAGCATTTGACACAACGGCGGCAGGCCCGAGGGCTTGTCGGTCAAGTTAATCAAGTCGCTGCAAGCGGCTTTTGTCTTACTAAAAATCGGAAAGAAACACCATGAATTTGCATGAATACCAAGGTAAGCAGCTATTCAAAGAATACGGCTTGCCTGTTTCTGAAGGATACGCATCAGACACGCCAGAAGGTGCTGTTGAAGCGGCAGACCGCGTTGGCGGTGAAGAATGGGTTGTAAAATGTCAGGTCCACGCAGGTGGTCGCGGTAAAGCGGGCGGCGTTAAGCTGTTCAAAAACAAAGACGACATCCGCGCGTTTGCTGAAAACTGGCTAGGCAAAAACTTGGTGACCTTCCAGACTGACGAAAATGGTCAGCCTGTGAGCAAAATCCTGGTTGAATCTTGCACAGATATCGCTAATGAACTGTACCTGGGTGCAGTCGTTGACCGTGGTACACGTCGCGTTGTATTCATGGCTTCAACAGAAGGCGGTGTTGAAATCGAAACTGTTGCAGAAGAAACGCCGGAAAAAATCCTGAAAGCTGAAATCGACCCAATTGTTGGTCCTCAGCCTTATCAGGCGCGCGAAATGGCGTTTAAACTGGGCCTTGAAGGCGACCAAATTAAGCAATTTGTTAAGATCTTTATGGGTCTGGCGAAAATGTTTGAAGAGCTGGACGTCGCCCTGATTGAGATTAACCCTCTGGTAATTAAAACTGATGGCAACCTGCACTGTCTGGATGCCAAAGTTGGTATCGATGGTAATGCTCTGTACCGTCAGCCTAAAGTAAAAGCGATGCACGATCCTTCACAGGAAGATTCTCGTGAAGCGCACGCCGCTCAGTTTGAACTGAACTACGTAGCGCTGGACGGCAACGTTGGCTGTATGGTTAACGGTGCAGGCCTGGCAATGGGTACGATGGATATCGTAAACCTGCACGGCGGCAAGCCAGCTAACTTCCTGGATGTTGGTGGCGGCGCGACCAAAGAGCGTGTAGCAGAAGCATTCAAAATTATCCTGTCTGACAGCAATGTAAAAGCTGTTTTGGTTAATATCTTCGGCGGTATCGTTCGTTGTGACATGATTGCAGAAGGTATCATTGGCGCGGTTAAAGAAGTTGGCGTAAATGTTCCTGTTGTTGTTCGTCTTGAAGGAACTAACGCTGAACTGGGCCGTGAAGTTCTGGCTAATTCAGGTCTGGATATCATTGCTGCAGAATCGCTGACTGATGCAGCGCAGAAAGTTGTTGCATCTGCGGAGGGCAAATAATGTCTGTATTAATCAATAAAGACACAAAAGTAATCTGCCAGGGTTTTACTGGTGGTCAGGGTACATTCCACTCTGAGCAAGCGATTGCATACGGTACGCAAATGGTTGGCGGTGTAACACCTGGAAAAGGTGGTACAGAGCACCTGGGTCTGCCTGTATTTAACACAGTTCGCGAAGCGGTTGAGCAAACTGGCGCCACAGCGTCGGTTATTTATGTTCCTGCTCCTTTCTGTAAAGATTCAATCGTTGAAGCTGCCGATGCTGGTATCGAACTGATTGTTTGTATTACTGAAGGTATTCCTACACTGGATATGCTTTACGTGAAAGAATACGTAGAAGCCAAAGGTGTACGCCTGATTGGTCCAAACTGTCCGGGTGTTATTACACCAGGAGAGTCTAAAATTGGTATCATGCCTGGTCACATCCACAAGCCTGGTAAAGTAGGCATTGTTTCTCGCTCTGGTACACTAACGTACGAAGCGGTTAAGCAAACCACTGACGAAGGCTTTGGTCAGTCTACCTGTGTTGGTATTGGTGGTGACCCGATCCCTGGCTCAAACTTCATCGATATCCTGACAATGTTCCAGGAAGATCCGCAAACTGAAGCGATTGTGATGATCGGTGAAATCGGCGGTACCGCAGAAGAAGAAGCGGCTGCATTTATCAAAGCAAATGTAACCAAGCCGGTTGTTTCTTACATTGCTGGTGTTACTGCACCTCCGGGCAAGCGTATGGGCCACGCCGGTGCGATCATTGCTGGCGGTAAAGGTACTGCTGACGAAAAATTTGCTGCGCTTGAAGACGCGGGTGTTAAGACAGTACGTTCACTGGCTGATATCGGTAAAGCACTGCGCGAAGCAACTGGCTGGTAAGTCATGCTGCTATAGCAATAATGTATTAAAGCCCGCTGATAGCGGGCTTTTTTTTAGGTAAATTTTATCTCCGTCGAAACTAACATTTTTCAAACATACGGCTTTTCAGCGTCTCCTTCCTTTTACATCCTGTTCAAAATTTATTAGTCGCCGGCTCAAGCTATCTTAAAATAAGCCTGTAATTCGAGCATATTCAGTTATTTACAATAATAAATAATGTGTGTTTGACCCTTATTTTTGTGTTCTCCTGTTAACTAAATGTATAAATAAATTTATGAATACGTATGCATAAGATTGAGCAGACGTGTGCATAAAGATAGGATTTACCCAGTTTTTACATCTGGCCTGCCACAGCAACAACAACAGCGGCAGGGGGACAAAGATAGTAATGGGACAAAACACATGAAGCACTTTAAACCTAATCTGATCAGTACCGCGTTAATTGCAAGTGGTCTGGCAACATTCAGTACCGCTACACTGGCGCAGGACGCCGCTGCGCAAAACGCCGACAACAACGTAGAAGTTATCGAAGTTTCTGGTATTCGTGGCAGTCTGCAACGTGCCCAGGCCTTGAAAATGGACAGCAGTTCTATTGTTGAAGCCCTGTCTGCCGAGGACATTGGTAAGCTGCCTGATACCAGTATTGCAGAGTCACTTTCTCGTCTGCCTGGTCTGGCCGGTGAGCGTCGTAACGGCCGTACCAGCGGAATCTCAGTTCGTGGTTTCAATGAAAACTACGTCGGTACCTCGCTTAACGGACGCGAACTGCTGGGTATGGGTGATAACCGTGGGGTAGAGTTTGACCTGTACCCAACAGAAATTATCTCTAATATCCTGGTTTACAAAACACCCGAAGCCGGAATGACCACCCAGAATATCGGTGGCTCAGTTGACCTGCAAACGGTTAAGCCTTTGTATGCTGAAAAAACGTTTACCATTAACGGCACTTACGAGCAAAACGGTGAAGAAGCTGCTAACCCGGATCTTGATGATAATGGCCATCGTTTGTCAGTGAACTACATTGATCAGTTTGCCGATGAGAAAGTGGGTATTGCCCTGACTTTTGCTACCATGGAATCGCCGCGTCAGGAACAACAGTTTCGTGGCTGGGGATATCCTGAAGCCGAAGCCGGTAAAGGTGTAGGCGGGGTCGATGTTCCTGCCGGTACCTCCATTCTGGGTGGCCATGACAGCTTTGCCCGTTCAGCGATGATGGAACGGGATTCGGTGGCGGCCATTATCCAGTGGGCCCCGACTGACAGACTGAACATGCAGTTTGATGCCCTGTACATCGACTTTGTAGAAGAAGATGCCCGTCGTGGTGTGGAAGAAGGCGGCCCGATCTGGGGTGGTGTGGTGGACTACGGTATAACGGAAGTTGAAAACGGTCTGGCGACACGCGCTTATCAGGATGGTTTTTACAGTGTTATCCGCAATGACGTACGTGAGCAGGAAGCGGATCTGAAAACATTCGGCCTGAATGTTGAGTATCTGTTAAACGATGACTGGACAGTCACAGCCGATGTATCTACCGGTAAAGTCAACAAAACTATTACTGAAGTAGAAAGCTACTCAGGTACTGGCCGTGCCGGTACAGAGGGGCGTCCAATTACTGCCCGTGCATGGGAAATGACATCTACCGGCGTCATGTTCTCTGATCATCCTTCTATTGCACCGATTGATCTGACTGATCAGTCGCTGATTCGTCTGGCCGGACCGCAAAGCTGGGGGCCGACACTGATTGAAGAAAATGGCGACCAGATTTATTTTTCTGACCAGCAGGATGGCTTTGTTAACCGCCCTGATTTTGAAGAAGAGCTGACAACGTTCCGACTGAGCACCAAAGGTTTCGTAGACTGGGGATTTGTTAATGGCATCGAGGTGGGTGCGATTTACTCAGACCGTACCAAGTCTAAAATCAATGAAGGCGCTTATCTGACATCGCCTGAATATCCTGACGATGCTCAGATCCCTGACGTGCTGGGTGTAGTACCACTTGATTTTATCGGGATCAACGGCATTTTAGCGTATGACGCACTGGGCCTTTATAACAGCGGTTACTACAGCGAACTGGATGCCAAACTGGTCCAGGCAGATCGTCTTGGTGATACCTATGAAGTCAACGAAGAACTGACCACCTTGTATACCAAGCTGGATATTGAAACTGAGTTCAACGACATCTTTATCCGCGGTAACCTGGGTCTGCAAATTGTTCACGCTGACCAAAGCTCAACCGGTTTTTCTACGGTGACTAATAGCCAGGGCTTTGTGGATGCCACCCCGGTCAGTGGCGGTACTGATTATACGGATGTTCTGCCAACACTGAACCTGAGTGCAGAAGTTGCCGAAGGGCAGTTTGTACGTCTTGGTCTAAGCAAGGTACTGACCCGTCCACGCATGGATGACATGCGTCCGAACAGTCAGGTGACATTCTCGTTTAACGACGCGCAGGTGCTGGCAACTGATCCGGACAACACACCATGGGGTGCAAGTTCTGGTAACCCTGAGCTAAAACCGTATGAAGCAAACCAGATTGATCTGGCGTATGAGAACTACTTTGCTGATACCGGTTACGTGGCCTTGTCTTTCTTCTTTAAAGACCTGAAAAACTGGCACCGCAGTAATGCCGTTGCCGCTGATTTCAACGAGTTTTATGTGCCTGAAATTCACAAGAGCTCAGATGAAACCGGTAATCTTCCGCCTAACCTGTTTGTGGGTGAGCGCTCAGCTCCGCAGGATGGTTATGAAGGCTTTGTACGCGGCTGGGAAGTACAGACCAGTTTACCGGCTGAGCTGATTCATGACTCGCTGCAAGGGTTTGGTTTATTTGCCAGTGCCACCTTTATTGATGGCAACGCTGATCCGGCACCAGGCACCACAGAAACCCGTATTCCGGGTCTGTCAGAAGAAAACTACAGCCTGACTGTGTATTATGAAAATGCCGGTTTTGAAGTTCGGGTTGCGGGCACGAAGCGTTCTGATTATCTGAGTGAGACCCGTGGTGTGAGCCTTGCGTTGTCAGAAGCGACTAACCAGGGTGGTACCTTTGTCGATGCACAGATTGGTTACGACTTTAGTGAGTCTGGTATCGATTACCTGGATGGTCTGCGGGTGACGCTGCAGGGCCAGAACCTGACTGATGAAGATGATCTGCAATCAGCCGGTACAGATAGCCGTCAGGTGACCCTGTATCAAGCCTATGGCAGAAATTACCTGGTATCGTTTAATTATTCCTTTTAATTAAGTCGCGATACAACTATGCAAAAGCCGCAGCGTGTCACCTGCGGCTTTTTTATTTTCGCCCGGTATTCATTTATGGTTTTAACTATAATTAAACATAGGATCTTTTTAATTTACGTTAACGAAAATCTAGTTATCTGGCTTTTATCTTTATTATTGCAACGTTCGTCGTACATGCGAATGTGTTAATAAATTAACTAATCTTCAATGGTTTAGCTATAAAATTAAACAAAATTCTCAGGTTCCTGCAATTTAACTTTCTTGACTGTATTCCTGCCTTAAATATTGTGTTTTTTATTGCAACATAATTCTACAAAAGTCTAGTATCCCTGCGCTTAATGTTGATTACATAAATTAACATTCAGTCAAAAAATAACGACAAATAAGTGACTATAAAATAGTCATCCAGGGAGCAACTAATGATTAGAAAAAGTCTGATTGCGCTGGCCATTGGCGCATCAATCGGCATCAGTGCGCCTGTGCTGGCAGCCGGCGGCAGCACATCCAGTATTTATGGGAATGTCGAGTCTGCCCAGGGCGGCGAACTCACCGTCACCGCGACAAACCCGGAGACCGGATTTTCACGCACCGTTTCGGTCAATGCAGAAGGCAGCTATCGCTTTGCCAAAATGGATACCGGCACCTATAACATTCAAATTAAACGCGGTGATACCGTGGTTGCTGAAGACCAAATCCGGGTGTCTCTTGGCTCTAACCAGCAAGCCGACTTCAACATTGCGGCTATGAATGCCGAGCGTATCGAAGTGACTGGCGCGCGGGTATCGGCGATTGATTTATCCTCCACCGATTCTGGCCTGGTGCTGGGTGAAGCAGAAATTGATCGTATGCCTATTGCCCGAAATATCACCGCAGTTGCCCTACTGGCACCGGGTGTGGTGCAGGGTGATTCAGGGTTTGGCAACGTGGCTTCCTTTGGTGGTGCTTCGGTGGCTGAAAATGCCTGTTATATTAATGGCCTTGAAGTTACGGATACTCGTCAGGGACTTGGCTGTGGTGCTGTACCTTTTGAAATGTATAAAGAGTTTCAGGTTAAGACGGGTGGTTATTCTGCTGAGTTTGGGCGTGCCACAGGGGGTCTGATTAATGCGGTGACCAAAAGCGGGACCAATGAGTGGCAGTTTGATTTCACTGCTAACTGGAGCCCGAACGGCTTACAGGAAGAAGGCAATGTCTCTTATGGTTCAAATCGCTCCGTTTTTCGGGATGCCCGTCTGGACACGGATAACGAGTGGGACTATACCGTATCAGCGGCAGGCCCGATTATCGAAGACAAGCTGTTTATCTATGCACTGGTAAACCCACGGGACAATTCTTATCAGTTCTCCAACAATTCCGGTAGTGATCAATATACTGCAACCAATGAAATGCGCTTTCGTAACTCTGACGGAACAGACAACCTGTTCTGGGGAGCAAAAGTAGACTGGGATATTATCGAAGGTCACCGTCTTAGCTATTTTGCCTATTCTGATCAGAACGACGCGGTAGAAGATGTTTATGCCTATGATCCTGACACTATGGAGATCGGCGATTACACAGGCTCATTTTTGCGTAAGCGTGGTGGTGAAGCGCAAAGCGTAACCTATACCGGTTATATTACAGACGACCTGTCGGTATCGGCGATGTGGGGCGAAATTGAAACCCAGTATGAAACCACGCCGACAAATCTTGATTGTCCGACAATCAGTGACGAACGTGATAATCCGGCGGTAGAAGCAGGGCAGTGTGGTCCGGGCGGGTCTTTTGGTGATAACTTTGATGAAAATACCCAGTACCGGTTTGATATTGAATATTACTGGGGCGATCACCTGATCAAAGCCGGTATTGATAAACAAGACCGGGAAACGACCCGAGTGACCTCTCCGGTTGGCGGCCATTCCTATCGCTACTTTACTTTGGACAATGGCTCCAGCATTCAGGGTAATAATGGCAAGCTGTACACCAATGAGACCGGCGCCGCACAGGAGTTGGTATCTGACCGTATTTTTGATGGCGGTGGTTCTTTTGAGTCTAATCTGACGGCTTACTATATTGAAGATAAGTGGCAGGTTACGCCTGACCTGATGCTGTCAATTGGCCTGCGCAAAGACAAATTCGAGGGCTCAGGTACAACAGGGAAGCAGCTGTTTGATTTTGACACAGACATTGCACCACGTCTTGGTTTTACGTGGGATGTTAATGGCGACGGCGAATCAAAACTGTATGGTAATTACGGCCGTTACTATCTGCCTATTGCCAACAATACGATTTATCGTGCTGCCTCAGGTGTGAGCGATACCACCACCTATTACAACTTTAACGGAATTGATAGCGTGACCGGCGCACCAACAGGGATTAATCCGATAAACGGTAGCGCGGCTAACTCACAGACCACCAGTTCGGTATCTCAGATCCCTCAGACGGAAACATTTCAGGCGCAGGAAGCTGATCCGTTTTCTCGTGATGAATACATCCTGGGGTATCAGTTTGCGGTCAACGACAAGCTGACAGCAGAGGTGACCGGTACGTATCGTGAAGTGACCTCCGCGCTGGATGATTACTGTGGTGTTTATGCCTATCCTTATTGCGTTATGGTTAACCCTGGCGAGGACATGAGCTGGTACAAAGACGGTTACTACTGGAATGGTTCTGAGCTGGATGAGTCCAGACTGGATCAGTTTGACGGTACGCCGGATGAAGGCTCTCTAACGACCCACTCGGCAGAAACGCTGGGTCTGCCGGAAGGTAAAAACGAGTATACGTCAGTACAGTTAAAGCTGAACTATGTTGAAGATATCTATCGTCTGAACTTCCAGTATACCTGGGCGCGCAGCGTGGGTAACTTTGAAGGGGCGGTTAAGTCGGATATCGATCAGGCCGATGCCGGTGTTACTCAGGACTTTGACTTCCCGGCTCTGATGGATGGCGCTGATGGCTATCAGCCTAATGACCGTCGTCATACCTTTAAATTCTACGGCTCATATGATGTGACTGAGGACTTCATAGTTGGCTTCAACTCATCACTGCAAAGCGGTCGTCCGAAAACCGCGTTTGGCCGGGGCTACCCCAGTGATGATCCAAATCTGTACGGCAGCTATGGTGATACCTACTACATTCTGGAAGATGGCGAGTATCGTTACAGCCCGCGTGGCGATGCCGGACGTACCCCATGGACGTTTAATCTGGATGTGTCAGCTGCCTATATGTTTACCTACGAAGAAGTGGAAATGCGTGCCACTATCAACGTATTTAACGTCTTTAACAGCCAGGATGTGACGTCGCCGAACGAGCATTATGAAATCGAGGAAGGCACGTACAACCAGTATTACGATGCTGCCTATTCGTGGCAGGCGCCACGCTCAGTACGACTGTCCTTCGAAGCCCGCTACTAAGGCTTTTCACTTACGAATCTTGGACGCACCCGGCCTCCCTGGCCGGGCTTTACAGGCAGAGCCCTATGCTCTGCCTTTTTTCATTCCATTATCATATTGTCCAGCTCCAGTACCGCGCCGGTTGCCTTGCCCCACTCAGGAAATATCAGAAACAGATTGATTTTGCTAAGGTTTAAGCCCTGTGCTTCCAGTTCATTGCGCGGAATCACAATCGTCTGCCACTGACCATCGGTAAGCGGAGCGCCAGCGTAATCAGCCAGGTTCACCTCAGCAAATGTACTGTCAGAACTTTCTACCTTCAGTAGTATGCTGGCACTGGCATCGTCGGGCGGGGTTATCATGCGAAAATCAAAGTGTATTTCACTGATATCCCCGGCACTGATGTCATGTGGGCGCGTAGCGAGCATGCCGGCCACCGTAGGCGAAGGGCCAAAGTAGTCCAGCAAAACCGTACGATTTTCCTGAGAGTCGTTGACGGTAACCTGCGCATTAGCGCAGCAGTCCCACAACGTCCAGTAGGGAGCCAGAGTATCCTCAAACAGGGCAAAGGGTGAAGAGATTTCAACCGGACCGCTCGGTGGTGAGGTGGGATTACCGGCTCTGGTCACCTCGATGTTATCGACCTGCATAACCACCCCTTGCTGGTTGCCCCAGGCAGGAAATATCACCAGAGGAGTATCGACCCGGGATAAATCCAGCGTAGAGCCTGGCTGAATAACCAAATCGTTCAGGCTGATTTTATAATGGGTCCATATTCCTGCCTGTGGCGCGTCAATGGCAAAATCACCACTGCCACAGGGGTGACCACAATCCATTTTAATATAAAAGTCCTGAATGCTCCGGGGATCTTCGATGACTTTCAGGTCAAACTCAATGTATTCAAACTGGCTTAAATCGAACTGGGTTGGTGCGCCAGTGCTATCTGCTGCTGCCTGAAAATACACCACGGATTCATGGGTATTAAAAGCAAACTGACTGACAATATCATAGGCACTGTCTTCACTGACCGGTGTGGTGATATCCACATTGCCGCTGGCTACGTAGCTACCGGTTGCAAACGGTGCTACTGGGCCATCATCAAAGACACTGATCCTGCTTTTTTCTGACACGTCAAACAGGTAGCGGATATTATCAATAACGAAGGTCATGGGGCCGGCGGGCTCCAGAACCAACGGGTTAATCACACTACTAAGGTCTGCCGTGTTGCCGGGCGCATACCGGTTGCCGTTTGCCAGCAGCGTTTTAATATCCACGCTGACAGTCTGCCACTGCGTAGTGACAGGCGCTTCGATGGATATATCGGCAACAGCCGGCCAGCCACTGTCTGTTTTTATCAGAATGTCGCTGGCTTGCGGATTATCGGTGACTTTGATGTCAAAGGTGAGTACACCAACCTCACCAAAATCCGTTATGTCCACCGGCTCTGGTGCGGTGATAAACAGGTTGCCGGTGCTACCGGTCTGGGTGATTTGTACAGCGGTACTGCCATGGCTTTCGGTCAGCGAATACGATACAGACCCGTCTGGATTATAACTGTCGAAGGTAAAGCCTGTGGGCAGCGCATCGGTAAACAAATGCCATTGTGGCCCGGTAATTCTGGATGCCGGTGCAATGTCTGGTGGTGGATTCCCCGGAATCTGCTGAGCGTTATCGCCCCGGGTTGCGCAGCCCTGACCGTTAACCGGGTTTATACTGCACTCATAAACACGCACATAGTCTATTGCCATCTGTTGAGGAAAAACGCTCTCATCAATACCGCCTTCATTCACATTGGCGGCCCATGATCCCCCCACGGCCAGATTCAGCAACAAATGAAAGCGTTCGTTAAAAGGCGCGGGGGAAGGTGCGGTAGCCCATTGTCCCGACGTATCCTGATACTGACTATACCAGCCATCAGCGGTTTGCGTGGCATAATGTACATCATCAACATACCAGCGTATTTCACCTTCTTCCCATTCAACAGCATATTCATGAAATCCGTCCGCCGGATTAATATTTCCCGGCAGCCGATAGGCCGCGCCGGAGTAAACGTTGCCAGGCCACTGACGGCCGTAATGCAGAGTACCGTGAATACGATTTTCCTGAGTATCGGGGGTGGCAGGATCATCTGAACTGGCTTTCAGATTAACCGCTTCCATGATATCAATCTCACCGGAGGCAGCCCAGCTGCCGTAGCGATAGTCTGAAGGCAGCATCCAGATGGCCGGCCAGGTACCCTGACCAAATGGAAGTCTTGCATTAATTTCAAACCTGCCGTATGTCCAGTCGCCTTTATTCAGGCTGCGCAGGCGGGCAGAGGTGTAGGGCAGGGTGCGCTGACTTTGACTATTACCGTCAGGGTTGTCTGCGCCGGTGAAGTCTTCACGCAGGGCTCTGATAATAAGCTTGCCATCCTCGATAAATGCATTTTGTTCACGGGCGGTATAGCACTGCTGCTCGTTGTTGCCGCCCCCCCAGCAATTCTCTTCAAAACTCCATCTTTGAGTATCGATGTCTGGTGCAGAAAACTCGTCCTGCCAGACCAGGGTCCAGTCATCAGGCCGGGTTTGTTGTCTTACCTGGGTAGTAAAGTGAAAATTGCCTCGCGACTGGGCAAGTCTGACCGGCACATCAAGACGTTCTCCCGGTTCCAGCCGACCCGCTGCTATGTCGATATACTGTCCTAGTTCATCGCGCTGCCCATTGACCAGCTCACGTACATTATCCGTCACATACAAACGCAAAGGGCCTTCTATCAGGCTGTCGCTGGTATTGTGTAGTTTTACATAAATCGTAAACACTTTTTCAGCCCGGTCCAGTACAGGCCGGCTATGACTTGTTGTAAGCCCTGACGAAACGGGGTCCCAGTCGGCCAGTGCAGGTGTTACAGAGCAACAGACAGCAAGTAGACTTAACCATGTTTTCATTGTGAATCCTTTATTGTATTGCTACGCAGGCATATTGGTTACCTGCCAGTAATTAGCTGAATAAATCCGGTCAAATAAAGGGTTTATTTGTTCAGTCAGACTAGCCGGTAAGTAAACCCCAACCACACTGTGCCGGTTTTGAAAGCGCTTACATTTAAAGTTTGCGAAAATGAGAGCGCTTACAATTTATGTCGTGGGCATGATATTGTCAATAAATTGTTAATGTTTTGTGTGTTTGGTAAGACACATTTGGTGTGTGTTACCCAGCTGCCATGGCCCCAACCAATTCAAAGCCGATGCGGGCAGCCAGACGAGCGGTCTGGTTGTCTGTGTCATTGGGGGGCGATAACTCGGCCATATCCGACAACCGCCAGGCAATACCATGTTCATGACAAAAAGTACCCAGCCAACGAATAGTCTGGATAATATCTTTGGCTGCCACGCCCACTGCTGCCGGTGCGCTGACGCCAGGTGCCTCACTGCCGTTAAACACATCCATGCAAACAGTCACATACAATTCATCCAGTCCGGACAGCCAGGCGGTTAGCAGGCTGGATGCCGCTGCCGGTGTATAGCTGATATCTTCCAGCAGGGTAACATGGAGTGTACTGGCCCGCGCAAACAGGGCCGGTGTATTGGCGGCGCTGCTGACGCCAAGACAGGCATAATGAAACAGCCGGTTGTTGTGCTGACACCATTGGGCAATATCATAAAACGGTGTACCGGAGGTGGCGCCATTGTCCGGATTGCGTAAATCCAGATGGGCATCAAAATTAAGCAGGCCCACGCGTTTGGGCTGTTGCAGATAATCCTGTAGCCCTAAAAAACTGGCCCGCGCGATATCATGTCCGCCGCCCAGCCCCAGCATAACATTGCTGTGAGTCAGGCAGTGACTCAGCCGCTCGGCATATTGCTTTTGATTGGTATAGACACTGCCGGCGATGTGGCTATCACCATAATCGGTCAGGGAGCCTGAAACACACCAGGGCAGGTTAGCCATTGCCCGCCGAAGAGCCTGCGGGCCGTCGGCCGCGCCACCACGGCCATGATTAGCCAGTACACCGTCATCGGTTGGGTAGCCTAATAGTCCTACCGCCGATTTGCTATGTTGATCTGACCAGAATTGGACCACCTGATGCCAGCGGCGGGTGTCGCCATTATCAATATCGATGCGGCCCTGCCAATGATTTTTAACCGACACGTAAACCTCCTGCAAACCTTGCCTGTGGGCGATGCCCGTTGATGTTGTATACCAGTTCATGAGGATGGGCTACATCCCAGAGTGTTAAATCTGCATCCATACCGGGGGCCAGGTAGCCTTTATGCATGACATTAAGTGCCTGCGCACCATGACGGGTGATGCCCAGTAAAGCCTCATCCGGCGTCAGGCCAAATAGTACACAGGCCATATTGGCTGCTGTTAACAGCGAGCATAGCGGAGAAGTCCCGGGGTTAAGATCGGTCGATACCGCCATCGGCACAGCATGTTTTCGTAGTGCGGCAATAGGCGGCATGCGGGTTTCCCGCAGGTAGTAAAATGCACCGGGCAATAATACCGCTACGCTGCCAGCCTGTTTTATTAGCCCAATATCTGCCTCATCCAGGTATTCAATATGATCAACACTTAATGCCTGATAACGGGCCGCCAGTGCAGCGCCATGCTGGTTCGATAACTGCTCAACATGTCCTTTCACATCCAGACCGGCCTGACGGGCAGCGCGAAATACCCGCTCACACTGGTCTGGGGTAAATCCCACGGTTTCACAAAATACATCCACAGCATTAGCCAGTCGGTGCTCACTGACATACGGAATCACCTGATTACAGACAAAATCAATATACTCATCCGGCCGGCCAGTATATTCGTCGGGTAGGGCATGAGCGCCCAGATAGGTGGTTTTTACCGTCAAAGGCAACTGGCTTTGCAACGCGCGTGCAACCCTAAGCATCTGTATTTCGGTATCAAAATCCAGCCCGTAACCCGATTTGATTTCAAGCAGGGTCACGCCTTCTTCGGCCAGACGTGAAGCTCGTTGTAACGCCTGTTTTGAAAGCTCAGCAGCGGTGGACTGACGGGTATGGGTCACGGTGGATTTGATACCGCCACCCTCGGCGCTGATTTGTGCATAGCTGACGCCGTCCAGCCGGCGGGCGAAATCTGCTGCCCGGTTACCGCCATATACAAGGTGGGTATGGCAATCTGCCAGACCGGGCAGGCACCAGCCATTATGGCCATCCAGGGTTTCGACCACATCAGGGTGGATCGCGGCCCGGGGAGGACCGACCGACATGATTTTATCCTGCTGCAGCCATAATTCGGTGTTACGGATAATGCCGATACCCTGCTTATCAGGGGCGCAGGTGGCAAGATTAACATTGGTAATTCGGATAACCGCCATGACTTGATGACTTGTTATTAGATTGTTTATGAATGGTAAATTAATGTGCTTGTATATACAAGTTGATCTGTGTAGGTTACACAACCATTAAGATGAAAAAGTAGCCAGGCAGTATGTCAGTAATACCACAGTTTATTCGTATCAAAGCCAGCTTACTGGCCGCCATTGAGCAGGGCGACTATCTGCCGGGGGCGCAGGTACTGTCGGAAAATCAGTTGGCTGAAAAGCATGGGGTTAGTCGTATGACCGCCCGGCGCGCGCTGACCGAACTGGTGGATGAAGGTATTCTGGCACGCAGTCAGGGGGCAGGCACCTTTGTGTGTGATCAGCGTCCCATGAGCTCCATGCTGACCATCAGTGGGATCAGGGACGAGGTCCTGGCCCGCGGTCATGATTATCAGTGCCACGTACTGGCGCAAAAATCTGTACCGGCGGACAGTTACGCGGCTTCCTGTTTTGGTGTAGCGGAGTGCGAGCCGATGTTTCATAGCCTGATTCTGCACCTGGAAAACGAGGTCCCCATCCAGCTTGAATCCCGTCTGGTTAATCCGGTGATGGCGCCGGACTATCTTGAGCAGAATTTTACCGCCGTCACGGTAAATCAATACCTCAATACGATCGCCCCGCTGACCGAGGCTGACCACAGCGTGGAAGCGGTACTGGCTACCACTGAGGAAGCCGGATATCTGCAAATTGCCACCACGATTCCCTGTTTGCAGATTCACCGGCGAACCTACAGTCGCCGTGGTGTGGTCAGCCTGGCCCGGCTTATCCATCCGGGCAACCGCTATCGCCTGGGAGGTCACCTGCATTTCTCACCGTCTAATGAGGACGCTTTATGAACCGTTATGATCCACAACGTATTGTGCGTGCGCCCACTGGTACCAGCCTGACCGCAAAAAGCTGGCAGACCGAAGCTGCGTTGCGCATGCTGATGAACAATCTTGATCCCCAGGTAGCAGAGCATCCACAGGGGCTGGTGGTCTATGGTGGGATTGGCCGCGCTGCCCGTGACTGGCCGTCCTTTGACAAAATTGTTGAGGTGCTGACACGGCTTGAATCGAATGAGACCCTGCTGATTCAGTCCGGTAAACCGGTGGGAGTGTTTCCCACCCATCCGGATGCTCCCCGGGTACTGATTGCTAACTCTAATCTGGTGCCACACTGGGCGACCTGGGAACATTTTAATGAGCTGGATAAAAAAGGCCTGATGATGTACGGCCAGATGACCGCCGGCTCGTGGATTTATATCGGCTCACAGGGCATTGTGCAGGGCACCTATGAAACCTTTGTCAGTGTTGCTAAAGCGCACTTTAACGGCGAGCCGGCCGGGCGCTGGATTCTGACCGGAGGACTGGGCGGTATGGGCGGCGCGCAGCCGCTGGCGGCCACCATGGCCGGCTTTTCTATGCTGGCGGTGGAAGCGGATGAAAGCCGGATTGATTTTCGAATACGGACCGGTTATCTGGATGCTAAAGCTAACACCCTGGAAGAAGCGCTGGCTATCCTGGATAAAGCCAGACTAGCCGCAAAGCCGGTATCAGTGGGGCTACTGGGGAATACGGCTCAGGTATATCCGGAACTGGTTAAACGCAACATTACTGCTGATGTGGTGACCGACCAGACCAGTGCACATGACCCGCTCAACGGCTATCTGCCGGCTGACTGGACACTGGAGCAGGCCCGGCAAAGGCGCAAGCAGGATGAGGCGGCAGTCATCCGTGCCGCCAAAAATTCTATGGCCGTTCAGGTCAGGGCGATGCTGACGATGCAGGAGCGTGGCGCGGCCACCCTGGACTATGGTAATAATATTCGTCAGATGGCGCTGGAATGTGGTGTCCACAACGCGTTCGATTTTCCGGGGTTTGTGCCGGCCTACATCCGGCCGCTATTTTGCCAGGGCATTGGGCCATTTCGCTGGGCCGCGCTGTCCGGCGATCCGCAGGATATCTATAAAACTGACGCCAAAGTCAAAGCTCTGATCCCGGATGATAAACATCTGCATAACTGGCTGGATATGGCGCGTGAGCGTATTCAGTTTCAGGGGCTGCCCGCCCGGATTTGCTGGGTTGGTCTGGGTTGGCGACAAAAACTGGGGCTGGCATTTAACGAGATGGTACGGACCGGTGAGTTGTCTGCCCCGGTGGTCATTGGCCGCGATCATCTGGACTCTGGCTCGGTGGCCTCGCCCAACCGGGAAACAGAAGCCATGCAGGATGGATCTGATGCTGTATCAGACTGGCCACTGTTAAATGCGCTGTTGAATACCGCAGGCGGCGCAACCTGGGTCAGTCTACATCATGGTGGCGGGGTTGGCATGGGATTCAGTCAGCACAGTGGTGTGGTTATTGTGTGTGATGGCAGCGTTGAAGCCGATGCCAGAATAGCCCGGGTGCTGCACAATGACCCGGCCACTGGTGTTATGCGCCATGCTGATGCCGGTTATACGCTGGCCCGGGAATGCGCGGCACAGCATCACCTGGATTTGCCTATGCTGGAGAAAGACAAATGAGTCAGTCATTGTTTATGCTAAAACCCGGTCAGCTGAGTCTGGATGACTGCCGTACAGTGTTTCGTGAGCACCAGCCGGTTACGATTGATGACAATGCCTGGCCGGCGGTTGAGGCGGCGCATCGAACGGTGTGTCAGGTCATAGAACAGGGCCGCACGGTTTATGGCATTAATACCGGTTTTGGTCTGCTGGCTAACACCCGGATAGAAAAGCACGAGCTGGATTTATTACAGCGCAGCATTGTGTTGTCCCACGCGGCCGGTGTGGGACAATTTATGTCACCGGTAACAGTACGGCTGTTGATGTTATTGAAAATCAACTCACTGGCACGGGGCTATTCGGGCGTGCGCAGAACCGTGATAGAGTCTTTAATTACGCTGTATAATCATCAAATCTGGCCGGCCATACCGCAAAAAGGCTCAGTGGGAGCCTCTGGCGATCTGGCCCCGTTGGCCCATATGAGTGGTGTGCTGCTGGGCGAGGGTGAAGTCCTCATTGATGGCTGCCGGCATCCTGCTAAAGAGGGCCTCAAACAAGCGGGTCTTAATCCGATTTCGCTGGCGCCCAAAGAAGGTCTGGCACTGTTAAACGGTACGCAGGCCTCTACCGCCTTTGCCCTGCAAGGGCTGTTTAACACCGAGATCGCCTTCAACAGTGCGGTGGCAATCGGCGCATTATCCGTCGATGCGGCGCAGGGCTCGCGGGTGCCGTTTGATGCCAGAATTCATGCTGCCCGCGGACATCGCAGCCAGTGTGATACCGCTGCTATGTATCGAAGCCTGCTGGAAGATTCTGAAATAGGACAGTCACATCGCGGCTGTGAAAAAGTGCAGGACCCCTATTCACTGCGCTGCCAGCCGCAGGTAATGGGAGCTTGTTTGCAGCAAATGCGCCATGCCGCCGATATTCTGGTGGTGGAAGCCAACGGGGTATCAGACAATCCTCTGGTTTTCAGTGATGTGGGGGATATTTTATCTGGCGGTAATTTTCATGCTGAAACCGTGGCAATGGCGGCAGATTGTCTGGCAATCGCGTTATCAGAAGTCGGTGCGCTGTCAGAGCGCCGTATGGCACTGCTGATCGACTCAGCATTAAGCGGCCTGCCTCCGTTTCTGGTTGAAAACGGCGGCGTTAACTCCGGGTTTATGATTGCCCAGGTGACCTCAGCGGCTCTGGCCAGTGAAAATAAAACCCTGGCTCATCCGGCTTCTATTGATTCTTTACCCACCTCGGCAAATCAGGAAGACCATGTGTCTATGGCGACGTTTGCCGGGCGTCGTCTGATGGATATTTTTGACAATGTGGCGGGTATCCTGGCCATTGAGTATCTAGCAGCCGGGCAGGGCATCGATTTTCGAGCGCCTCTGACCACCAGTGCCAGGCTGATGCGGGTACATGCGCTACTGCGCAGTGAAGTGGCGTTTTATGATAAGGACCGCTATTTTGCCCCTGATATTGAAAAGGCCAGCCTGATAATCAGTGAAGGGAAATTGCAGGCGCTGCTGCAAACCCTGCAGGTACCGTCTCCGCTGATGTCATAGGTCAGGCGAAAAACACAATAATGCTATGACAGCCAGCCGCTATTTTGGCATACTTCGCGCCTCTTTTGGTCAGGAGCCGCAGGCTGTCTATGCAACCCCCTTTTATTAATGGTGATAATGGTCTGGTCAGTGTTGGCCTGACAAACCCAAAATCTGCCACCAACGTGGCATCCATTCTTCGTGCCGCCGGCTGTTATGGCGTCAGCAGTGTTTTTTACACTGGCCAGCGCTATGGTTACGCCAAAAACTTTAATGCCGATACCCGCCAGATGCACAAAATCATTCCGACTATCGGGGTCGAGACGTTGCAAACCGCGCGACCGGCCGGCGCAACTGTTGTGGGGATTGAACTGGTTGAAGGCGCAATACCCTTGCCGGCTTATCAGCACCCTGATAACGCGTTTTATGTGTTTGGCCCTGAAGACGGCTCACTGGACCAGATAACCGTGGACTGGTGCGATGATGTGGTCTACGTCCCTACCAATGGCTGTATGAACCTGGCCGCTACCGTTAATGTGGTGCTGTATGATCGGATGGCAAAAAGCGATTATTCGCAAGGCACTGCACTGATTCGTGCCAGTCGGGACAATAACAACCGAATAAAAGTGTGATTCTGATGATGTTGCCATTTTGCTACATATCTGAAAATGGCTTTATTATCAATTTCTTACCTATTGTCTTTGGTGTTGAACGGACTTACAGTGCTATGCGTTAAAAAAAGGGTGAAGCATATTGGCAACACCCATTATTCAAAAACCGTTCAGTTTTTTATTTATTTCTCCGATTCACCAGAATCTGACCCAAATCAATAATTTCCCGTATATAACTTTAGCGCGAAATACTCTATATTTTGCCTGAATCACCATGCTCGAAATATTATTGATATTCTGCTTAAACGAAATAGCAATATAATTCCTGCCAATCTGTTTTGTTATTGTTTTTGAACAATAAATTGCGCACATAATGGTATTTTGCTAGTGACCGCTCACGCCTCAGCGTCGGCGCCATCTCAGGCGTATCAAGACGCTTTTAAAAGCTTATAGACGAAGGGTGAATAGCAACTGGCACAAATGTTGATGTAAGTTAATAAACAATAACGTTGCACTTCTTAGAGTTTCTCTCCCGGATAATGTCTGCGCTTTAAATTCAGCACAAACACAAAATAATCTGGTTTACTTAGCCTGACGCATCGGGCAGAGTAGCGGTCGGGCGCAAGCAAGTGGTAAATTGCGCGTGCGATCAGGGAGCAGATTCGAAGAGGTATTTATTATAATTACAATTCCATAACGGGAGCTAAAGTGAAACGTCGCTTGTTAAATGCTTTTAAAAGAGTACATCAAGTACCGGGAATCAAGCATATGATTCGCCCCCTGGTACGTCGTAAAATGAATAAGATCATTGATTCGGCAGCAGATCACTTCTTTGAACACTTCACGTTAGTCGTGGCCAACGATGAACAGGAACAACGGACCTGTTATAAAACCCGCCACCAGGTTTACTGTGAAGAAATGAAGTTTGAAGATCCGCGTCCCAATGGTATGGAATTCGATGAGTTTGATGAGTTTGCCTTGAGCTGCTACATCAAGCACAAAGCGACCGGTGATTGTGCCGGCACCATCCGCATTGTGATGCCACAGCATTCAGGTCAGTTACTGCCTATTGAACAAAACTGTGCTGGTGCTATTCGGTTAGACGAGCATAGTCCACAGCGTTATCCCCGTTACTCAGTGTGTGAAATTTCACGCCTGGCCATTCCAAAGCAGTTTCGTCGTCGTTCATCAGATAATGCGTTATCGCCGGTTACCGGTAAGTCATTAAATAACGGATTTAAAAAGAACAGCCCTGGACGTAATTTTCCATACCTGTCACTAGCCTTGTATTTTTTCGCTGCCAGCATTTGTGTGTTGCGTGACATCGAAAACGTATATGTGATGATGGAACCACGTCTGGCCCGTAGTTTGCGTATGCTGGGAATTAACTTTGAGCAGTTGGGCGGCACCATTGATTATCATGGTCAGCGCGCGGCATTTCAGATTTCACCGATGGAATTTATGCAGCAAGTCACTCCTTCGCTGCAACGCTTCCAGCGTAAGATTATGACCGAGCTGGAAGAAGTACCGAATTTTGGTGCTATTTTCCGCCATCAGCCCAATATCATGACGAAGATCAACAAAGAGCAGCGCGCAGCATAACGTTGAATACGTATGCAAGCAGTAGGTTAATGTTCCGTTAAAAGATATGCTTAATGCATAATTTTTAGCGGAATAATAACCATGTCTTTCAGACTTTCTGCGGTGAATCTTACTCTTTTTTGTAAAGCCAGCATGGCTGGTGTTTTTACCACCCTGTTGCTAGGCTGTCAGCCATCTGCTTCTCAATCTGCTGACATCATGCCAATCCAGTCTTTAGCATCATCCTCTGCAAATCCTATTACCATTCAGGGTAAACCCGTTGTGTATCAGGTATTCACCCGTCTGTTCGGCAATACCAACACCACCAATAAGCCCTGGGGCAGCATTGAGGAAAATGGGGTGGGTAAGTTTGCCGACTTTACCGACACCGCACTCAATGAAATTCATGCCATGGGTGTCACCCATATCTGGTATACCGGTGTGCCGCACCATGCATCTGCCACCGATTACACGCGCTTTGGTATTGATCTGGATGATCCGGATGTCATCAAGGGCCGGGCAGGATCGCCGTATGCGGTGCGCGACTACTACAATGTTGACCCGGATCTGGCTCGCGATCCAATGCAGCGGTTGGCAGAATTTGAAGCGCTGATCAGGCGGACACATGCTCATAATATGAAGGTGATTATTGATATTGTGCCTAATCATGTGGCCCGCCGGTATGCATCCTCAGGTTTGGCGGATAACGCAAAGTCACTGGGCGCTAATGATGACACCTCAAAGGCCTACGCTGTTAACAACGATTTTTATTATGTGCCGGGTGAGGCATTTAAAGTCCCTGTACAACCTGAAGACTTTCATCCAACCGGCGGGGCACCTCACCCTCTGGCAGACGGCCAGTTTGACGAACAGCCGGCCAAGTGGACTGGCAACGGAGCTCGCGCTGCCCAGCCAGATGCCAATGACTGGTACGAAACCGTTAAAATTAACTACGGTGTAAAACCCGATGGCAGCTATGATTTTCCTGAACTGCCGGCTGAATTAGCCGATGCCACCGCCGCTGAGGTCAGTGCTTTCTGGGCGCAGCAAACCTTGCCGGGCGCCTGGTACAAAATGCGTGATATTGCGCTATTCTGGCTGGATAAGGGCGTGGATGGGTTTCGCTTCGACATGGCCGAAATGGTGCCGGTTTCGTTCTGGTCATTTTTAAATGCAGAGATAAAGCAGGCTAACCCGGATGCGTTTTTACTTGCTGAAGTTTACCAGCCAGATCTGTACCGGGCTTATCTGAATCAGGGCAAGATGGATTTTCTGTATGACAAAGTGGGGCTGTACGACACTATCAAGCGTGTAATGCAGCAACAAAGTCCGGCATCGACCCTGGATGACGCCATCGCCGATGTGCAGGATATTGCACCCTCTATGCTTAACTTTCTGGAAAATCACGACGAGCAGCGAATCGCCAGCCCTGACTTTGCCGAAGATGCAATGGCCGGTCGCCCGGCAACTGTCGTATCGGCGCTGTACTCTGCATCGCCTTTCCTGTTGTATTTTGGTCAGGAAGTGGGCGAAGACGGCAGCGAGGATATGGGCTTTGGCGATCCTACACGTACTACGATTTTTGACTATGCCGGCGTGCCGGCGCATCAGCGCTGGATGAATGAAGGCGCCTTTGATGGCGGACAACTAAACGCACAGGAAGCCGCATTACGTCAGTTTTATGTAGAGGTCATGAATATTGCTTCGGGCCACCCGGCCATGCAGGCACCGTTTACTTCTTTACAAAGTTTGCAGTCAGAGTCGTATCCGGCAGCTGTGTATAGTTTCGCCCGGCTGCATGAACAACGCCCGTTAATCGGGGTCAGTAATTTTTCAGACAGTACGCAGGTGGTGAACCTGACATTACCCCGGTCACTGGCAGGCTTTACAGCGGTGACGTCACTTGTTAGCGGGCAGGTCAGTGAAGCTAAGCTGGCAGCAGGCACACTTAGCATGACTTTGCCACCGCGCACTGCGGGTGTGTTTGAATTGAAAAATTAAGCAATAAAAGCGGCCTGCCGGACAGGCCGCTTAAACTTAGTGATAGCTTGAATGCACAATGAGTGTATCGGTAGCTTCGTAAACGCTTTCCAGCGGCACCGTTTCAGTGAGAAAACCACTGGGTGAGCCACCCACATCATAAATTTTACTGAACGCCAGACCATTACTACCGACCCGTAGCACGATATTTTCCACCTGGCGGTCAAGACTGAGTACCTCTTCACTGCTCATATCAGACACCATGGTGCCGTACGGCAATGCAATATAACGGGCATCGGCCAGTTCATCACAAACCATGCTCACATTCAGGGTGTGACACCCGTTTGCCATCATCATAATTCTGGCTTTGCACATTTCCGTCAGGGGCAGGGCAATAAAATGGTGTCCGGCTACGCTGGGGACGCCCTTTACCTCAATAAGCAGCAGTGTGGTGTCAGCATTTTCCTCAACCGGACGCTGCTTAATCGCATCTGGCGTGAGTCCTTTACTCCCTAATGACTGCTCAACTTCCCGGGTTACCCGTTTGATAATATCCATTGACGCGTTACGAAAGTAGTTGGCCACTTGCAGGTAACTAACCGGTGTACGCGGATGAAATGTATTTAGCGTATTAGCTAAATGTAATATTGAAGGGTTTAACATGCTTTATCCTTTTTCCATACGGCTGACGACCGCAATAAGTCAGCTTTAACTCCAGTGGCACTTATGGCTACAACATAAATGGACACAGCAATTTTTCCATTACCCGGTAAGCCCGGGGGGCTTGAATCGGCAAGGACAGCACAACAAATACCGAAATATCATTTTAGACTAAAGTCTAGTGCTCTTGTAAATACTAATTTCACTTTTTTGCAAAAGATGTAAAGCCTGTGCGATCAGTGAATACAGCATTTTCGTTACGCGTAACCGGTAAATGCCTATTTCAACAACGAATAACCGTTGTCAGAACAGTTGAATACGTATGCATAGCCTTGGTTGTTCACAGGCATAAAGGGTAACATCCTGTTAACCTGCCCAGTCTGGGTGTAACGTAAACTTTACCTGAGAGAGCGCCGGACATGAAAAAGCTAACGACAGAATTGCTTCTGGCTGTATTAACGCTTCCGTTATGCAGCGCCGTGCTGGCATCAGAACATCTCAACGTTTACCCACCCAGCTGGTGGGCAGGTATGCATCACAATTCGGTTCAGCTGATGGTATACGGTGAAAACATAGGCACAACAACAGCATCCAGTCCGTCGCTGGATATCACCAGCTTTCACCGGCTCGATAGCGATAACTATTTGTTTATTAACATTAATACACAAAATACAGTAGCCGGAACCTACGATATCACTTTTTCGCGGGATGAGCAGCAGGTAGCAAACCTGCGCTATACCCTGAGCGCCAGGCAACCCGGTTCCGCCCGGCGCGCGGGCTTTAGTCAGGCAGACACCATTTATCTGATTACTCCAGACCGTTTTGCTAACGGCAACCACGACAATGATTCGGTTAACGGCTATATCGATTTGCCAGCACGGCAGGAGCCGGGTGGCCGTCATGGTGGAGATATAAAAGGAATTATTGATCATCTGGACTATATAGAACAGATGGGCTTTACCCAGATATGGACTATGCCCATGCGCGAAAATGCCATGGACGCTTACTCATATCACGGCTATGCCATGACCGACTTTTATACCATGGATCCGCGTTATGGCAGCAATGAGGACTACCGGACGCTGAGCCAGCAGGCCAGACAAAAGGGCATTGGCCTGATTATGGATGTGGTGCTCAATCATATCGGTAGCGAGCATATCTGGATGAAGGACGCACCTTCCAAAGACTGGATCCACAATGATTCTACCTTTACCCCAACTACGCACATGCGGGTGAGTCTGCATGATCCCCATGGAGTAGAGGCTGACCAGCGCGCGTTTTCAGATGGCTGGTTTGTCCCGACCATGCCGGATCTAAACCAGCAGAACCCGTATCTGGCGACCTATATGATTCAAAATGCGATTTGGTGGACAGAATATGCCGGATTATCCGGCATCCGGGTAGATACCTATTCTTATTCAGACAAAGCGTTTTTAAGCAACTGGACCCGCCGACTGACCCAGGAATATCCGAATCTGAATATTGTCGGCGAAGAGTGGTCGGTTAACCCGGTGATTACCGCGTACTGGCAGGCCGGAACACCGCGTAGCGACGGCTATCAGTCCTATCTGCCCAGTGTGATGGATTTTCCCTTTCAGCAAACCCTGGTTAATGCCCTGAAGCATAAGGAAAGCTGGGGAACCGGGCTGGTGGAAATGTACGAATTACTGGCCACCGACTTTATTTACGGCGACCCGTACAATCTGGTGATTTTTGCCGACAATCACGACATGAGCCGTATTTTTACCCAGCTGGATAATGATTATGCGCTGTGGGATATGGCCATGACGATGCTGCTAACCACCCGGGGTATTCCACAAATTTACTATGGCACAGAAGTGCTGATGACTAATCCGGGCACCGACGATCATGGCGTTATCCGCACAGATTTTCCTGGTGGCTGGGCAGGCGACAAGGCTAGTGGATTCAGCGGCCAGGGACTGAGCAAATTGCAACAGCAGGCCAGGGCCCGGTTAGCTTCTTTACTGGCACTGCGTCAGGCACACCCGGTGGTGGCAACGGGTCAGTATACACACTACGCCCCGCAGGACGGCGTGTATGTGTATTTTCGTCATCAGGCTGATGCTGATGAGGCCGCCATGGTGGTTGTTAATAAGAATAATGAGGCAACCCGGCTCCCACTGGCCCGGTTTAAACAAATGTTAGCTGGCTTTACATCGGCAACTCGCTGGAATACAAAAGAAAAAGTATCTTTATCTGAAGATGCATTTACACTTGATAAACAAAGTGCAACAGTCTGGCTGCTGCACTAAGCGGTTTTTATTAGAACGATAACAACGTGGTATCTATGCAAACACAACAACCCAGACTCTCGTTTTGGCAAATTTGGAATGTCAGTTTTGGCTTTTTAGGGGTGCAATTTGGTTTTGCATTACAAAACGCCAATGTGTCGCGCATTTTGTCTGACTTAGGCGCAGATTTGCATTCGCTGTCCTTATTCTGGCTGGTAGCGCCCATTATGGGCCTGATTGTACAGCCCATCGTCGGTTCGGCATCTGACCGGACCTGGAACCGTCTTGGCCGGCGCCGGCCCTTCATTCTGGCCGGCGCCATTGCTGCTGCTTTAGGTATGTTGTTAATGCCAAATGCGCCATTGTTCGTGGCGTTTCTGGCTCCTATGCTGTTTGGTGCCCTGATGCTTGCCCTGATGGATGCATCTTTTAATGTGTGTTTTCAGCCATTCAGATCTCTGGTCTCCGATATGGTACCTGATGAGCAGCGTAATATTGGTTATTCAGTCCAGTCGTTACTGATTAATATCGGCGCGGTGATCGGCTCCATTCTGCCGTTTGTGCTGACCAATGTGGTCGGTCTGGAAAATACCGCCCAGCTGGGCGAAGTGGCTCCATCCGTTACGTGGGCATTTTACATCGGGGCTACCGTACTGCTGGGCTCGGTAGTGTGGACCGTGATCCGGACTAAAGAATATGCGCCGCAGCAGTACAATCAGTACAAGGGTGTGGAAGCTGCTGAGCCTGAACAAAAACAGTCTTTAATGCAGCGGTTATCGGAATTTAAAACGCTTTGCGTGAAGATGCCCGAAACCATGAAACAGCTGGCGGTGGTGCAGTTTTTTTCCTGGTTTGCGCTATTTATTATGTGGGTCTACACCACCCCGGCGATCACGCAGCATATCTGGAATGTGGATAAAAAGTGGTTCGACAGTGGCTTTCTGGCCACCGTGCCGGTGATTCCTGAGAGTATCGTGATGGCGAAGGGCGCAGCCGGCGACTGGGTCGGAATCCTGTTTGCTGCATATTCTGTATTTGCCGCTATCTTCTCTGTATTTTTGGCCCGGCTGGCTGACCGGTTCGGCCGTAAACTGGTCTACGCTGGCTCACTGGCGCTGGGCGGCATCAGCTATATCAGCTTTCTGGCCTTTCAGGATCTGACCTCGGTGGATGTGAATCTGCTGATTACCCAGGTTACGGTGCCGCTGGGCGCAGTAAAACTACTGTTGCCTATGGCCGGCGTGGGGATTGCCTGGGCAGCCATCCTGGCCATGCCTTATGCCATGCTGGCAGGGGCGCTGCCGCCTCAAAAGACCGGTGTATATATGGGAATTTTTAATTTCACGGTCGCGATACCGCAAATTGTAGCCGGTTTGTTCTCCGGCTGGATTGTGTCTTCCCTGTTTGATAATGAAGCAAAATATATTCTGGTTGTGGCGGGTGTCTCTATGTTGTTAGGTGCCCTGTCAGTGTTCTTTGTAAAAGAGCATGACCTGACCAGCGCACAGAAAAATTAGGAACTGATTATGCTGACAAAACGTTTTTTCCTGAGCACCATCGCTGGTGCGCTTGCTCTGGCCGGATGCAGTGCATCGCAGTCAACAGCCGACCATGCTCAGTCGGCGGCAGCACAGCCTGTCACTGTTATTCAGGGGACTGATGAAGCCTTTACCAGCGAAGCCATTTATTTTGTGGTGACCGACCGTTTTGTTGAAGGCGACCCGTCGAATAACCATGAGGATCAGGGGGGCGACAATCCGACCTGGGAACTGCGCATGGACGGCCCGGATGGCAAGTTTGCCAATGTCGGTTACATGGGCGGCGATCTTCAGGGCGTACTGAATAATGCTGACTATATTCGCGACCTCGGGTTTTCTGCCGTGTGGCTGACACCGGTGCTGGATAATCCGGATGAGGCTTTCACCGGGGGAGAGCCCATCACCTTCGGCGGTCAGTTCAAAGACGGCGGGAAGACCGGTTATCACGGTTACTGGGCGACGAATTTTTATCAGCCGGATGAGCATCTGGTCAGCGCCAATCTCAGTTTCAAAGATTACACCAGTGGCATGAAACAGCACGGGCTGAAAACGGTCTTTGATATTGTGGCAAACCATGGGTCACCCAGTTACAGTATGCCTGAAGATCAACCAGGCTATGGCGAGCTGTACGATGCGGACGGCAAGCTGGTGGCCGACCATGCTAACCTGCATCCTACCGAGATTGATCAAAGCCAGCCGTTGCAGGCGTTTTTTCATCCGTATCCGGACTTATCAGAATTGTCTAATCTGGATGAGTCCAACCCTGATGTGCAGGAATACCTGATTAACGCGTACCTGTACTGGATAGAGCAGGGCGCAGATGCGTTTCGTATCGATACCATTCGCCATGTATCCCACGATTTCTGGCGTACCATGGCTGATCGGATTCGCGCCGAGCATCCTGATTTTTTCATGTTTGGCGAAAGCTTTGTGTATGATGCTAACTTTATCGCCCAGCATACCTTGCCTAAAAATGGCGGTGTGAGCGTGCTGGACTTTCCGATGCAAAAAGCCATGAACGAGGTGTTTGGCGATCTGAGCCAGAATACGGGTGAGGAAAATCAGGGCGAGGCGCCTAAAGCACCGGTCAGTACCGGTTATGCAAAGCTGGCTGAGGTACTGTATCTGACCCACGGGCCGTATGATAACCCCTATGAACTGACAACATTTTACGATAATCACGACATGGCACGCATGAATGCCAGCGATACGGGCTTTATTAATGCCAACAACTGGTTATTTACCGTACGTGGTATTCCGGTTATCTATCAGGGCTCTGAAATCGGGTTTATGCGCGGTACATCTGAGCATCAGGGCAATCGTAATTATCTTGGTCAGGAAGCCCTCAATAATGCCCCTAATCACCCTATTTATCAGGGCTTAAAAGCGATTGCGAATGTACGCGCCAACACGCCGGCATTACAGCGTGGTTTGCAGGTAAACCTGAACTTTGCCGACAATACCGCCAGCTTCTATCGAATCGTGCAAAATGATGAACACAGCCAGACCGCGCTGGTACTACTAAACAAAGCCTCAGATGCTGCTGATTTTTCTGTTGGCGACTATATGCAGCCAGGCCAGTGGACCGAACAGCTGAGCGGGCGCAGTGTACAACTGAGTGACGGTGAGGCGCTGAGCAGTACGGTGGAGGCCAATGGTGTGCAGGTGTGGGTGCATAATGGCCCGGTGACTAATCAGGCACTGTTACAGGCGATTGAGACCCAGATGGCCCGCCAGTAAACGGTTCACATGCATGAAAAAGGCTGTTGTCAGTGATGTGACAACAGCCTTTTGTGTATCTGTACATTAATCTATTCAGGGCTTGCGCCACAAGAGCGACGAATAATCAGTTCGGCTGGCATCAGATAGTCATGCACTTCCTGTTTGTTGATTGCCTTGATAAGCGCGTTGACCAGCAGTTCACCGGCCCTGACCGTGTTTTGTCTGACCGTGGTTAAAGCCGGTGAGGCATAGCCAGACACCGGAATGTTGTCATATCCTACCACTGCAATGTCTTCAGGGACTTTAAGGCCGGCTTCACTGATGGCATCCAGCGCGCCAATGGCTATCAAATCTGAGGCGCACACGACTGCTCTGGGATGCACCGGCTCCGCAAGCATGCGTAACATGGCCGCATACCCGGACGCTTCGGTTGAAAATGCATTATATTGCACCGGGGTTTCTGGCAGTAAATGATGGGTGTTCAGTGCATCAATATAACCCTGATGACGGGCCTTGAACTCTGGCGCGTCATCACCGTTATCACCAATGAACGCAAATTGCGTATACCCCAGACCAATCAGATGCGAGGTAATTTCAAAGCCGCCCTGATAATTATCACACCCGATATTCACCCCCGGGTGAGCCTTGTCCTGTGCCCCCCAGCGCACAAAATGTGTGCCTTGCTCGACCAGCTGATCCAGTTTGCTTTTGTAGGCGCGGTATTCGCCATAACCCAGCAAAATGATTCCGTCAGCTTTGTTGGAGTCTTCATATTCAGCATGCCAGTCATCCTGCATATTCTGAAAAGACACCAGCAAATCATATCCGGCAGCAGCGCTGGCCCGTGTGATACTGCCAAGCATGGACAGGAAAAACGGATTGATCAGCGAATCATCGGTGGTCGGGTCTTCAAATAACAGTAAAGCCAGCGTATTACTTTTTTGCTTACGCAGGTTGCTGGCGTTTTTATCCACTTTATAATTAAGCTCTTCTGCGATACGGGCGATTCTGTCCCGGGTCGCCTGGCTCACCAGCGGGCTGTTATTTAGCGCACGGGAGACCGTGGACTGGGAAACACCGGCCCGGTGGGCAATATCAAAAGACGTGGCTTTTTCTTTCATAACAACTACTTCATCAAGTTAACAATGCCTGATATCAGGCCCTGCATAATAACACACAAAGATTCACCTGCGGCTCAATAGCAGCGTCGTGCATGGTTATCGCTGTTAATTTAATCACTTAACAAACCCTGCCTGCGAAAAAATATGGTCGCCGTCCTATGCGGTGTTATACTGCCTGCGTTTATTTTTATCCATAGTTAAAAAGGGGAATGCGCGAATGGCGGAGACTGAGAATCGTCCGACCAATTTTATCCGGCAAATTATCGACAAAGATTTGGCGTCTGGGTTACACCAGCAGGTGAAAACGCGTTTTCCACCCGAGCCAAACGGTTATTTGCACATTGGTCATGCCAAGTCGATCTGCCTGAATTTTGGTATTGCTGAGGATTATCAGGGTACCTGTAATTTGCGCTTTGACGATACCAACCCGGCAAAAGAAGACATTTCTTTTGTGAATAGCATTCAGCAGGATGTGTCCTGGCTGGGTTTTGAGTGGAATGAAGATGCTCGTTATTCGTCCAATTACTTTGACCAGCTGCACGCCTTTGCGGTTGAGCTGATTGAAAAAGGGTTGGCGTACGTCGATTTTTCTACTCACGAAGAAGTGCGTGAAATGCGCGGAACACTGACCGAGCCGGGCAAGAATAGTCCGTACCGGGATACCAGTGTTGAAACCAACCTGGCCGAGTTTGCCAAAATGACCGCCGGTGAGTATGCCGAAGGCCAGGCTAGCTTGCGGGCCAAAATTGATATGGCATCGCCGTTCATGTGCATGCGTGATCCGGTCATTTACCGGGTGAAGTTTGCCCATCATCATCAAACCGGTGACAAATGGTGTGTTTATCCGATGTACGACTTCACGCACTGTATTTCTGATGCGCTTGAAGGTATAACCCATTCGCTGTGTACCCTGGAGTTCCAGGATAACCGTCGCTTGTATGACTGGGTAATTGAAAATATTTCTATCGACTGCACGCCGCGTCAGTATGAGTTTTCCCGTCTGAATCTGGAATACACGGTTTTAAGTAAACGCCGCCTGATTCAACTGGTTGACGAAGGCCATGTGGAAGGCTGGGATGACCCGCGTATGCCGACCATTGCCGGCTTGCGTCGTCGTGGTTACACCCCGGGTTCTATCCGTGAATTTTGTAAGCGCATTGGCGTAACTAAAATGGATAACATGGTAGAAATGGGCATGCTGGAAGCTTGCATTCGCGATGATCTGAATACCAATGCACCTCGTGCAATGGCGGTGCTTGAGCCGGTCAAACTGATTATTGAAAATTACCCTGAAGGCGAGCGCGAGACACTCAGCGCGCCTAATCATCCTAATGATGAGAGTATGGGGACCCGTTCTTTACCATTTGGGCGTGAAATTTGGATTGAAGCGGAAGATTTTCGTGAAGAAGCCAATAAGAAGTTCAAGCGTCTGGTTCTGGGTAAAGAGGTACGCCTGCGTAATGCTTATGTCGTCAAGGCTGAGCGTGTTGAAAAAGACGAACAGGGCAATGTCACAACTATTTACTGTACGTATGATGCCGACACACTGGGTAAAGATCCGGCTGATGGCCGTAAGGTCAAAGGCGTTATTCACTGGGTAGATGCTGCAACAGCCGCGCCGGCGCAGTTCCGTTTGTATGATCGCTTGTTTAACGTGCCTAATCCGGCTGCGCAGGAAGACTTTGTTGATGCTATTAACGAAGATTCACTGGTGATCAAACAAGGTTATGTAGAAAGTAACCTGGCCAATCCTTCTCAGGAACTGGCATGGCAGTTTGAGCGTACAGGGTATTTCTGTGCTGATAAAAACAGCACCTCCGAGCAGGTAATTTTTAACCAGACCGTAGGCCTGCGTGATACCTGGGCAAAAATCAGTAACAGCTAAACGGTTTGTGTAACCGAAAAATAATAAAAATCCCCTTCCTGTGAAGGGGATTTTTTGTTTAGTAGGACAGCTGACCGCGGATGGGATAATTGTTGTCCGGATCCCGGATAAACTTCAGCCCGTTAAGCAATAGCTCAATGTCCGGGCGAATAAACGGAGCATTGGCAATCTCGGCAATCTGCACCTTGTTCTCACTGTTAATCACAAACAGCGCCGGTTCTGCAAAATTATGGTCGGTCTCTTGTTCTGAGCGTGGCTCAGAGATGAACAATCCCAGCGTCTGCATATCCTGCTGGGTCAGTCCATACGCTACAGGAAACGAAATGTTCAGCTCTTCTAAATGCGCGTCCAACTGGCTTTTGCTATCACCACTGACCGCTATCAAATCAACCCCTTCATCCAGAAACTGTTGTTTGAAGCTTTCCAGCTGGTTTAGGTATTTTGTGCAAATAGGGCAGTGTTTACCGCGATACACCACGACCACTTTCCAGTCGCAGCCGTCGCGGGTGGTATTCAGCAATACCTGTTCACCGCTGCTAAGCGTAGCCTTAATATCCGGGAAATTAGCGCCAGGGTGAATTTTCTGCGTGTACATATTTTGTGTCTGCATAGACGCTCCTGTAAGTTAGATAGTAAATATTGTTGAATATACAAATACATACGAAGGTCCGTACAGACAGATCGTTCTTTTGCTGCTATTTACCGTTTGAAAAAACCAGTTAAGCGAGTTGCAAAAGTGTATTTATTAACTGTTTGTAATCCTTTATTCTTAGTCGCTAACATATAAGATGATTAGCAGACTGGGCAGGCAGTCAGAGGAAAGTTAAGTGGTAAATACGTTTGAATGCGGTTGTTATCTTGAAGCCAGTAAAACGTCAGTTTTTAATGAATGGGAAGCTCTGGCTAATCGCACCTTGCGGGCCTCAGATAATACGCCTGATCTAATTGTCAGAAATTATCTGCCTTACTTTTTGTCGAGCCTAACAGATACGCTTAAAAGTTATGATCGGGATGGCGCTGGAAGTGAACTGGATAAACTTTCAAAGCTCGATTTTTATGCCGAATATAGCAGTGAGCATGGCCGCTCCCGCGCCTCCGTCTCGGATTATACGGTCGGGCAGGTGATTGAAGAATATGCTTTGCTGCGTCAAGTGTTGCGAAATACTCTTAAAGAACAAAATCTACTGTGTCTGACCAGCATTGAGATTATTGATCGTTGTATAGAAGCCAGTTGTGCTGCAGCCAGTCAGCAGTTTGCCAACTCTCTTAAAGAAGTACAGAGTAAACTTATTAGTGTGATTGCCCATGATCTGCGCAATCCTATTTCAGTTGCTCGTAGTTATGTTGAAGTGGGGGAGTTGGAACTGGCTCCGAGGAGGAAAGTGTTTGGTACACTGAAGCGCAGCCTTGAACGCGCATTAAGCTTAATTAGTGAATTATTGGACACCGCACAACTTCAAGCCGGTCAGGGCATGACGTTCCGATTTGAACAGAGTGATCTGGTCAAGGAGTTACGGGCTGCTATTACAGAAGCACAGGATGTCTACAGTAATCAAATTGTGTTTAATTGTGATTTGACTCAGGCCAGTCTTGTGTGTGATCCGGTCTCAGTATTACGGGTAGTGGAAAACCTGATCTCTAATGGCATCAAGTATGGCAGTGTCGAAAGCCCCATCACCGTCAACCTGGGCTACCGGCAAAACGACGTTCAAATCAGTGTGCATAATCATGGTTCGTATATCGAGCCAAAGATGCAAAACTCCTTATTTGATTTTTTCTCCCGCAGCGATAATCAACGGTCGCAAAGCAAAGAAGGCTGGGGGCTGGGGTTATATCTGGTGCGTCTGGTGGCCAAAGCCCATGATGGTAAAGCCTGGATTGAAAGTGACCGCGAAACCGGCACCACTTTTTTTATCACGCTATCAGATGAAGCACACCCTGAGGGAACCGCGTTTTCCGAGTTTATGTAGTGTGCCGGTGAGTGGCAATGAAACACGGGTTAAGCAGGGCACCAGGCCCTGCTCACAAAGTGGATATTATTTGGGCTGACAATCAAAGGTCTGCCCGGTCACATCCAGACTGTCTTTACCCATCAGGTACAGATACAAGGGCATGATGTCTGCCGGAGTTTTCAGGGTCATCGGGTCTTCAGCCGGAAACGCACTGGCGCGCATGCTGGTGCGGGTGCCCCCCGGATTGATACAGTTAAACCGAATAGCCCGGTTTTCATATTCACTGGCCAGCACCTGCATCATTCCTTCGGTGGCAAACTTGGATACAGAATACGTGCCCCAGAACGCCCGACCTTTGCGCCCAACACTGGATGTGGTGAAAATAACCGAGGGTTTGTCTGCCTGACGCAGAACCGGCAAGAGTTTCTGGGTCATAAATGCGGTCGCGTTAACGTTAATCTGCATTACCTCCAGCCACTCATCATCAGGAATATCCTCAAAAGCACTTAAGTTGCCTAATACAGAGGCATTATGTAAGACCCCGTCTAAGCGACCGAATTGCTCTTCAATCGTGCGGGCCATATCGGTGTAGTGGGCCGGTGTAGCACCTTTCATATCCAGCGGAATAATAGCGGGCTCTGGCGCACCACTGGCCACAATCTCATCGTACACTGTTTCCAGTTTGGCTACCGTGCGTCCCAGCAAAATGCATGTAGCGCCCAGTGCAGCATATTGTCGGGCGGCTTCTGCGCCAATGCCGGCACCGGCACCGGTAACCAGAATTACTTTATCGGCAAGAAGGCCGACAGGGGCTTGATAATCATTCATTTTTTATCCATGAGCCTGTTTTTCAGCTATGTTTAAAGTAACCACAACTGCGTAAGAATAAAGTAGTCATCATACAAACCAAATCAGCCTTGTAAATGGTCATCTATTGGTAGAATAAATAATCACCAATAAAGAAAATAAAGTGTTAACAAAGTTTTGCAAAGTTGCTGCAAACTCAATAAGATTGAGCTATAACAAACTGGTCTTACATGTTTAAAATCAGGTTCGGTTAGCGGTGTTTTAAGACCATCCGGGCAGGACAGCCAGGAAGACAGGATTTTAGACAACAATAACAAAAAAGGAATCAAAGGGAGAAACAATGAGAAAACTATTAATCAGTTCCAGTGTTGCCTTGGCGTTAGGGCTGGCCGGCTGTGGTGGCTCCGACGACACTATCGATCAGATTCAGGCTGACACACCGACCGTAACGCCAAACTCCCGTATCGTGTTTGATCCGGCTAACGGCGACTTGAATACCCCCAACGACCTGCTGATGTTACCCGGTGATGATGGCTTTTTTGACTATACCCTCAATATACCGGTCGATGATCCTACCGATTTCGGCGACCCGGTCAATGCGCTTAACGTGCTGGATGGCTGGTCTACGCAACATCCTTTTGTGGTGAATGTCAACACCGCGCCTGGTGTCAGCCTGGATGAGTCCACCCTGGCCGATGGCATTTTTATTCATGAAGCCACGTTGGGATTAAACCAGAGCGACCCTGACTGTGCGGCGGTATCCACCCCTTCTGCTGGCTGTAAAGTGGGTGATGGTCTGGTTTATGGTCAGGACTACATTGCCAGTCTGGTCGATAGTGACACCATTTCAGTGGTACCACTGAAACCACTAAAATCCGGTCAGGGCTACATGCTGATCATGACCACCGGCGTAAAAGACACCAGTGGCAAAGCCGTGCAGGGCTCAACGACCTGGGATTTGGTGCGCCAGGATATCAATACCAACCCGTTAGGCTCTGAAGCACAACTGTCTTTACAGGGGCTGATTAACTCATTTATTACGCCACTGGAAAGCGCCGGTTTTGAACGTGACTCCCTGACCTATGTGTCGGCCTTTACCACGCAGTCAGTGGGTGAGTCGCTGCGGGCGCTGAAAAAAGTGTCCGTAGCAACCTTTGCTGCCCGTTCGGCGGCCGGTGACCCGGCGGCGGGAGAGTCTCTACCCGCGCTGGTCGTGGGGGATGCAGACAGCGCGATGAATGCGATGGAAGCACTGGATTTGGTCAGCGATGAAGTGTTGTCAGCCTCGGTACTGGGCGCGACAGCGTCGCTGGATGCCGGCACAGCCGCATCCATAGAGGCAGCACTCAATGCCGGCAACTTTGATGCATTACAAACCTGTGCCGGATTGCTTGGCACGGTACAGACAGACGGCGCGGCATTCGGGCCTCTGGCCACATTTGCTACACCCCTGGCACAGGGTATTCTTGCGCAGGTAGGCCCGTTTTGTGCGGCCAAACGGTATGAAGGTACCATTACTCTGCCATATTACCTGGGCGTACCGGCTGCTGATGATCCGCTGGCACCGGTAGAAGACTTCTGGACCGCAGCATGTGACAGCGGTATTGTGCTGGCCGGGGCTCCGGATGAAGTCGTCGCCGGCGCTGATGCAGGCCCGAACAATGCGTTGTGTCAGCAGCTTGGTCTGGCCGATCTGCGTGTTGGGGGGCAAATGCTGGACACGGCCCGCAATATCACCAAATTCAACCCGGTACCGGCGATGACGATGGCCAATGAGCTGACCGTTCAGGTGACCGTACCGAGTGTGGAAGTAGCCGCGGGCCTTGGGGTTACGCTAAGTCAGCCTGAGGCTGGCTGGCCGGTAGCGATTCTGTATCATGGCATTACCAGCAAAAAAGAAGATATGCTAGCCATTACCGGTGCATTGTCGCTGGCCGGCATTGCGTCAGTGGCCATTGATCAGCCATTGCACGGCTCGCGGGGCTTCGACCTGGATGGCGATGGTACCGATGACATCAATGCTACCTCCGTCACGCCAACCCATTATATGAACCTGGGCAGCCTGCCTACCGCCCGTGATAACCTGCGCCAGAGTGTGGCTGATTTGATGGGGCTGCGTCTTGGCCTGAACGCCACCGTGGATACTACGTCGGGACAGGATGTGGCATTTGATATGAGTCGTGTATCGGTTATGGGGGTTTCACTAGGCGCGATTACCGGTGGAAACTTCGCGGCCCTGGCGAATCAGACCATGGGTGATGAACTGGCGGCACTGGATGGTTTATTTGCCGTCAATGCGGCATCTTTGGAGTCTCCGGGTGGCGGTATTGCCCAGTTTTTGATTGAGTCGCCGTCATTCGGCCCGCTTATCAAAGGCTTGTTGCTGACCGAGTCTTCTCCAGAGTTTGCGGCGTTGCTGACCCAGCTTTATGGCTCAACAGAGGTTACCCGTGAACAACTGGTGGCGGCAGTGACCCAATTTGAAGGTGCACTGAGTGCCGAGCAGGCCGCGGCAGTGCAATCGACGCTGGGCGAGTTTGCGTTTGCGGCTCAAACCGTGCTGGATAGTGCTGATCCGAATAACTATGCCGCGTTACTGGGTGACAACACGCCGGTGCATATGATGACCGTGGTGGGCGATGGCAGTGAAGAAAATCTGCCAGATCAGGTGATTCCGGTATCCACAGCATTACCGCTGGCGGGTCAGAATCCACTGGCTGGACTGATTGGACTTGACCAGGTATCAAGTACAGTTCAGGGCGACCCGGCCACCGGCCAGGTTCGCTTTACCGAAGGTGCCCATGCATCAAGCCTGAGCCCGGATGCCAGTGAGGCGACTACCGTTGAAATGCAAACCGAGGTCGCTACCTATCTGGCCACACAGGCTGGTACTATCGTGATTAATAACGAGGATGTGGTAGCTAACTGATTGGGAAGTGCGTCCGGCGCAGGCTGATGTGCCGGACATCTCACATCCATGTCGGTAGTTATTCCGGTTAAGGCCAGCTTTTGCTGGTCTTTTTTACATCTGAATCAGGCAAATAGTCGTCACCATTGGCTAACGCTGGTACACTTGCGGGCTATTGAATACATAAACAATAACAACTCATTGTAGCAGGAGTATAATTTGGAGTTTTTATACGAATACGGTTTGTTTTTGGCAAAAGCAGTCACGCTGGTTGTTGCCATTGTTGTGGTGGTCGCGGCGATTGCCGGTGCTGCAAGCAAACAAAAGCCGGGTAAAGGGCATCTTGAAATTGTGTCGCTGACCGAACAGTTAAAAGATGTAACGCATTACGCCCGGTCTGTGTTGCTGGATAAAGCCGCCATGAAAAAGCTGGCTAAACAGCAGAAAAAAGACGCCAAAAACAAAACCACTGACGATGATAAAGGTCGTTTGTTTGTGATTGATTTTCATGGCTCTATGGACGCCCATGAAGTCGAACGCCTGCGCGAAGAAGTGACCGCTATATTATGTGTGGCTGATGACAAGGATGAAGTATTGGTTCGTCTGGAAAGCGGTGGCGGTGTTGTACATGGCTACGGTCTGGCCGCGGCGCAGTTGCAGCGGCTCAAGGAGAAGAATCTCAAGCTGACTGTGGCAGTAGATAAAGTCGCTGCCAGTGGCGGCTATATGATGGCCTGTGTGGCTGACAATCTGCTGGCCTCACGATTTGCCTACATTGGCTCTATCGGGGTACTGGCCCAGCTGCCCAACTTTCATAAACTGCTAAAGAAAAATGACATTGAGTTTGAACAGCACACCGCCGGTGATTACAAGCGGACGTTGACTGTTTTTGGTGAAAACACCGATGAAGGCCGTGAAAAGTTCCGTCAGGAAATCGAAGAGATTCACGTGTTGTTTAAAGACTGGGTCAGCGAGCAGCGCCAGCACATGGATATTGAAAAAGTAGCTACCGGTGAATTCTGGCCGGGCATCAAAGCAAAAGAGCTGGGTCTGGTGGATGACATCATGACGTCTGACGACTTTATTTTGAGTGTATTTCCTGAAAAGCATATTTACAGCGTAAAGTATGCCCACAAGAAAAATATCACTGAAAAACTGGGCATGTCAGCCGCTGCGGTGATTCGTCAACAGATGATGCGCCTGTGGAGCGAGTCCCGGAGCTGGTTTCACTAATTACCATGGCGAAGTCGACCAAAAATGAGATTCTGGATGCCGCTGAAGCCTTGTTTGCCGAGCAGGGCTTTAACCAGACCTCGATGCGTGAAATTACCAGTCGGGCTGGTGTCAATCTGGCATCGGTGAATTATCATTTTGGTAGCAAAAAGAACCTGATTCAGGCTGTGCTCAAGCGTTATTTTGATGTACTGATGCCGGAGATCGACAGGGCGCTTAGTCAGCTACCGCAGGCAACGGGCCAGGCAGGGATTGCCTGTTTGTTTGACGCCCTTATTCCACCAATGATATCACTCGGCGAGTTCAGGCACTGGGGGACCGAACGCTTTGTGCTCCTGCTGGGGCGCGGGTATGCTGAAACTCAGGGGCATTTGCGTCGATTCATTATGCAGTTTTACGGCACGACGGTGCGCAAGCTGCTTGATGAAGTCCACCATCGCTTACCTGAGGTGTCAGATGAAGAGATCTTCTGGCGCTTGCATTTTGCCATGGGGAGCTTTGTGTTTTCCATGGCCTCCAGTCGTGCACTGAAGGAAATTGCAGAATCTGATTTTCGTCAGACGGTGGGGATCATTGAGGTTATTCAGCATATGGTGCCGTTTATTGCCCATGGTATGGCCGGAACGATGCCAGGTACTATACCTGATACGTCAACTGAGCCTGATACTTTGTCTGGGTCTGATACGGCGACAGACTCTCCTTCCGGGCTGTCTGGCGGCTAACTCACCGTCAATGCCAGCCCAGCGTGCTGGTAAAGTCGCAATCCAGCTGTTTGGCGAAATCTTTGGCATGCATAGCAACCAGCTCAAGTTGCATGTCGGTCTCTCCTTCGGGAATAAACGCCGGCACCGCCACGGGCCGGCCGTCAGTATCCACCGCCATAAATGTGATGAAACAGCGGTTGGTTACTTTCGGCGCAGGATGAGTCGGGTCGGTGGCTTTAACTACTACATAGATATGCATACTGGAGTTGCCGGTATGCACGATAGAGGCGGTCAGCTGAACCAGCTGGCCAACTTTAATTGGTTTGATAAACCGAATCCCGTTGGCTGAAATGGTCACGCAATAGCGTTGACTCCATTGCGCGGCGCACGCATAGGCCGCCTGATCAATCCATTTCATGACCATGCCACCATGTACATTACCGCCAAAGTTAATATCTGTGGGTTCAGCCAGAAATTGCAGGGTTAGCGAAGATGCAGCCATAATCTTTCCTCGTCGTCACCGGTGTAGCGATCTGCTCCCTGACCGGACCATCATTTCCAATATAACGCCGGCAAAAATGGTTAAATAAAGTTTAGCCAAGTCAGCCAAACTCGCAAATTTTTCGTTCATGCAGCATTTAGCCTCTACCGGTAACAGTGATAAACTGCGCCGTAGAATTTTAGTATGCAGACAGGTAACAGCTATGATCAGTCGTAACGAACTGACTCAGGTATTGAATAACTTACTTAAACCCGGTGAGATTAAAGACTATTGCCCTAATGGCCTGCAGGTTGAAGGCACCGACAAGATCACGCGGATTGTCACCGGTGTAACCGCCTCGCAGCGCCTGATTGATGCAGCCATTGAACATCAGGCTGACGCGCTGCTGGTACACCACGGTTATTTCTGGAAAGGTGAGCCAGAGCCGATCACCGGCATGAAGCAGCGTCGCATTAAAGCCTTGTTGCAAAACGATATTAACCTGTATGCCTACCACTTACCGATAGATGTTCATCCCCAGCTGGGGAACAATGCGCAGTTGGCGAATATACTGGGGCTGGAAAATGCCGCGCCACTACCGGGTCTCAAACCCGACGGAATTGTTTTTGTGGCTGAGCTTAGCACCCCGCTCAGTCAGCAGGCACTGACCCGCCGCACCGAACAGGCTCTGGCGCGTAGCGTGCTGGTGGAACAGGCCCACGAACGGGAAGTGACCCGCATTGCCTGGTGTACCGGCGGCGGTCAGGGCTTTATCGACCAACTGGTCGAGCATAATATTGATGTGTTTATCAGTGGCGAAGTGTCTGAAAAAACCATCCACAGCGCCCGGGAACTGGGGATCAGTTACATGGCCTGCGGGCATCACGCTACCGAGCGCTACGGGGCAAAAGCGGTCGGTGAATATCTGGCCGGCGAACTGGGCCTGGACGTGACCTTTATTGATATTGATAACCCGGCCTGAGAATGAAAGAAACAGATCAGTATTTTGATGGTATTGCTGATAAATTTGCCCGCAATATTTATGGCACAACCAAAGGGCGCCTCAGGCATATTTTGCTGCTTGAGGCCATGCAGCCTTTTTTAACTCAGCCACAGCGCATCATTGAAATTGGCGGTGGTACCGGCATTATGACCAAAGCACTGGCTGAGCAGGGGCATCAGGTCACCCTGACCGATGCTTCAGGCGATGTGCTGGCGCTGGCTGCTGAACTACTGGCGTCGTTTTCTCAGGTGGAGCAACAGCATGTGCCGCTGCGCTCGCTGACCACCATCGACCAGTACGACCTGGTGGTGTGCCATGCAGTACTGGAGTGGCTGGCTGAACCATTTGACGCGATTGATTATCTGTTTGAGCAAATGGCACCGGGCAGCCGGCTGAGCCTGAGCTTTTTCAACCGCGACGCGGCGCTGTTCAGCAATGCCCTGTATGGCAATTTTGACTATATTGCCAAAGGACTGCGGGTGAAAAACCAGGTGCGGCTGAACCCGACCAATGCGCTGCGTCCAGCTGATGTTCTGGCCCACCTGACCGGACAGGGTTTTACCGTGCTAAGCCGTTCCGGGATCCGCTGTTTTCACGATTACATGAAAGATAAACCCGAAGACGATGGCAAATTTGCCGAGCTACTGGCGCTTGAGCGCGAGTATCGCAGCACAGAACCCTTTTGCTGGCTGGGCAAGTATTTTCATGTCATGGTGCAAAAGCCGGGCTGACAGTCACACTATAATAGTTACACCATAAAGGTGTCGGCGTGGTGTTTGCCGGCAGCAGCCCGTTGCAGGTTATCCAGGGTGGTAGCGGCTATTTCGCTTAATGCTTCATGGGTGAAAAAGCCCTGATGCCCTGTGATCAATGTATTGGGAAAGCTGGCCAGTCGTTCAAATAAATCATCCTGAATAATGTCATCAGAGTGGTCGTGAAAAAACAGCCCGGCTTCCTGCTCGTATACATCAATACCCAGATAGCCGATTTTGCCGACTTTAAGGCCGGCAATGACCGCCTGCGTATCCAGCAGTCCGCCTCTTGATGTATTAATCAGCATGACCTGGCAGCGCATCTGCGCAATCACATTATGGTTAATCAGGTGATGAGTCGCCGGGCTTAGCGGGCAGTGCAGACTGATAATATGACTTTGCTGAATCAGGCTGTTCAGGCTGACATACTGCGCCCCTTCCTCGCGCAGTGCGCTGTCAGGAGTCGGGTCATAGCATAACACCTTACAACCCATACCCAGCAGTATTCTGGCTGTTGCCAGCCCAATTTGTCCGGTGCCGATAATACCGGCCACCTTGCCCTTTAGCGTAAATCCCTGCAGACCGTTTAGCGCAAAATTGCCTTCACGTACCCGATTAAAAGCGCGGTGAGTTTTGCGGTTCAGGGTCATTATCAATGCCAGCGTGTGTTCTGCGACTGATTCGGGTGAATAGGCCGGCACCCGGGAAACGCTAAGGCCATGCAGTTGGGCAGCTTCCAGATCTACCTGGTTAAACCCGGCGCAGCGCAGGGCAATATGCCTGATCCCCATGCTAGCCAGGGTGGCGATGACCTGTGCATCAGCGCTATCGTTGACAAAAATACACACCGCATCCATATTCTGCGCCAGCTGGCAGGTCTGTATGCTCAGTGCAGCCTCAAAAAAATGCAGGGTCAGTTCACTGGTGTCTGTCAGGGCCAGCTCAAAGGACGCTTTATCGTAGGGTTGTGTACTGAACACGGCAACATGGCAGGTCATGATGAGGCTCCGGTAGAAGGCGAAAATCTAAGCGTATCACGTTATTGTCAGGCAAAAACTGTCTTTACGGGCAGACTTGATATAAATCAACCAGGGCCATGGCGTGCTGTGAAGGAGGAAAATAAAAAATTACAAAAATCAGCCTGTTAAAAAGTTTTCCGGTGAGCAGTCAGTGGCTGTGCTATACGTGTAGTAGCAGGCCATCGGGTGCTCAGTCAAAGACGAAGCGGGTACCGGCCTGATACGCGGTTTCGCATGTCTGTGCGCTAGGGACAACCACCGACATTTCTGCATTGCTCTATGGCTGATGTTGCTTATGCGTTCACTTATTCTGTTACCGGCTTTACTGTGTTTACTGTTATGTACGAAAACGCTTGCAGCAGGTGCTGATCATGACTGGCGTCTCACTCCCCATCATTTATCTTTAGTACTGGGCGGTACCGATACCGAAAAACATCCCAGTGCGTTTACCATCGGCGTGGATTATGAATACCGGCTGAGTGATTTTACCGGTGTCGGTGCGGTAGCCGAATACGCCCGGGGTCATTTGGAATGCTGGACCTATTTGCTGGTTGCGGATCTGCATCTAACCCCCGCCTGGATTATTCAGGTGGGGCCGGGATTCGAGAAAAAAGGTACCAAAGAGCATACTGTGCTGCGTGTGGGCACGTTGTATGAGTTCAGTGTGGGTCCGGTGACGATTTCGCCCCAATTTCATTATGACTATCTGCCGGACTATCACGATGCGGTCGTCGCCGCAGTGGGTGTTGGATTTTCCTTCTAGCCAGCAGCATATGACGGTTCCAATCGTTACCTGTTGCCAGTAGCATAGCGCTATTGAAGAATAATAAACCGCCGTGTGGCATGGGGAAAAAATGAAGAAAGTCAGCTTTTTGGGGTTAGGGGTCATGGGGTATCCGATGGCAGGCCACCTGGCCAGCCAGGGCTATGAGGTAACGGTATACAACCGAACCACAGACAAAGCCCGCCAATGGTGTCAGACATACACAGGTACACTGGCAGAAACGCCGCAGGAGGCGGTACAACAGGCCGATTTGGTCATGATGTGTGTGGGTAACGATGATGATGTTCGTCAGGTCGGATACAGCGCACTGTCTGCGATGCAAAGTGGTGCGGTGCTGATTGACCATACTACGGCCTCGGCACAGGTCGCTCGTGAGCTTTATCAGGCATGTCTGGACAAACAGGTAGGCTTTCTGGACGCGCCGGTATCAGGCGGTCAGGCAGGGGCCGAAAATGGTCAGTTAACCATTATGGTAGGGGGTGATGAAGCCGTGTTCAGTCAGGCTGAGGCCGCTTTAAATGTGTATGCCAGACACGCGCAGTTACTGGGTGAGTCGGGCAGTGGACAGCTGGCCAAGATGATGAATCAGATTTGTATTGCCGGCATTGTGCAGGGGCTGGCTGAAGCGCTGCATTTTGGCCAGCAGGCCGGACTTGACTGCGCCCAGGTAGTGGAAGTTATCAGTAAAGGCGCAGCGCAATCCTGGCAGATGGAAAACCGGGCCACAACCATGCTGGCCGGTGAGTATGATTTTGGATTTGCAGTGGACTGGATGCGTAAAGACCTGGCGATTGCACTGGATGAAGCCCGCCGCAATGGCTCAACCCTGGCGCTGACTGCACTGGTGGATCAGTACTATGCTGACGTGCAAAAAGCCGGCGGTCGTCGCTGGGACACTTCCAGCTTGCTGACCCGTCTCACTTAGCCTGCTAAACCGCTGCGCCCAGCCGGGCACGATGTACTAAGTGCCCGACGGAGTGTCATGGCCTGTATCTGTCATATCCAGGGTTCTGGCCGAGGCGTACAGAGCTTCCTGTGCATCGATCAGAGTAATGATCCGCTCCAGCCTGGCCTGATTATTTCCTGACAATGTGGCAGCCTGCATTTTTTCCAGCAGACTGAGCACGGTCCAGGAGCGATACGCCGGATGAGTGGAATCGACCATGCATTGCAAGAGGTTTAGCCCGAAAGCCGGGGTATCGGGCAGTAATTCATACGCCTGATAAAAGTAGTACATGGCCTTCAGGTAGGCTTTTTTAGAGTACAGCGTCATGCCAGTGTCATTGAGCTCAAATGCCTGTTCTGCGGCAATGCCCAGCTGACGCTCTGTGCCGGACAGGTTCTGCTGATGGGTGATCTGGTCCGACAGACTCAGATTATTCTGATTACGATGATGCGCCAGCGCCAGCAGTTCCCGTGCTTTTTCCGGCTGTTTAATGGCGTTAAACACTCTGGCTGCCACAATCAGACTACCGGTATCGGTACGCTGATAATTGTCTGTATAACCATCGCCGGAGCTTTGTTGCAAAAGGTGTTCGGCTTTACGCGGGTCATCTTCAAGTACTGCACTGTAGGCAAGCAGAATATCCCGCTTTTGCACTTGCTGCGGGTCAGCCTGATTTCGCGCGGCAACGCCCACCAGTTTGCGTGCCTGCGATAAGCTTTCCTGCCGGTGCATGGCAGGCTGTTGCTCTGCTATCGACAGATAAAATTCAGCCAGCTCAAAGGTAAACTCGTTAAAACGTTCTTTGGCCGAGCGGTTACCGTCCCGTTTTTTCTGAAGCAGTTCAATGCCTTCCAGAACCCGGTGCTGACGCTGGTAGGTCAGGGTTTTCAGGCGGGTCGCCGGTACACTGAGCTCCGAGTCTTTAATATGGTCCAGAAAATACTCTGCCTGTGAGTAGGCTTGCTGTTCAAAACACAGGCCGGCCAGCCATTCAAATGCTTTGTCCCGGGCCAGCTGACTGTCCAGCAATTTGCTAAGGTCGTCTTTACACCCGGCCCAGTTGCCAGAGACATACGCGCACTTTATTTTTCCCCACTGGGCCCACAGCACTTTGTCTGACTGTAATAGAATATTGTCATATAACGCCTGCGCCCGGTTCAGGTCACCTAAATCAAAAAACAGCTGGGCTTTGAGCTTAACAACGTCATTACGCAGGCGAGCCGGTACTTCTGTTTTGAGTTTCTGGCGCAGCAGACGCAAAGCCAGCCCCCGGTCACCCTGATCGATGGCATCAAGCGCATCTTTTACAAAGCGGCGGTAGGCCAGGTAATGTTGTAGTCCCCGGTTCAGGGTTTTCATGTTGTAGGGTTTGATAAGCAGCAGATCAGGCTGGCAATCGATGATTTTACCAATGGTCTGGGGCATCCGGTCAGAGGTCATAAATACCACACCGGTGCTGGGTTTTATAAAACCTGCTGTGCGCAATTCTGTTAACCATTCCACGCCGTTCTTACTTTCACCCAGATGAAAGTCGAGCAACAGTAGTTCAAAATGCTGTTTACGCAGTGCCGTTTTCAGCTCTTTTCCATTACTGAAACTGCTAATTTCAAACGGTCCTGCATTGAGCAGATGGCTGCGCAGGTTAGCTCTGGCAGTAGCGTTGTCTTCAACAATGGCTAAGCGATACGTCATGAATGGGAGCGCGCCTCTGAAGCAGTTTTCTTCAAACTTTTTTAATAACATCAAGCATATCAAGTTTAGCAGCTTTCGCTATGTTTTCCTGGGCCAGGCTTTATGCGCTCGCTGACCGGTATCGACGATGAAAGGGTGAGATGTTAATGTCACACTTACTTTACAATAAAATAACCTTTCGTTGATGGTTGACGTTTACGTCAAGGAGAGGTGGGGTTAATGTGTAAAAAAACGAACAGGAAGCAGCCATGAACCATGTACCCTTACTTATCAACGGCGAGTTATGTCAGTCTGCCACCGATGCATATATTGATGTAACCAACCCGGCGAATAATGACGTGATTGCCAGAGTGCCCTGTGCAACCAGTGATGAAATTGAGCAGGCTATCGACAGTGCCAGCAAGGCATTTGAAACCTGGAAAGATGTGCCTGTGACAGAGCGGGCGCGATTAATGATGCGTTATCAGGCGCTGCTGAAAGAGCAACAAAAAGAGATTGCTGAAATTCTGGCCGCTGAAACCGGCAAGACTTTTGATGATGCGATGGGCGATGTCTGGCGTGGAATCGAAGTGGTTGAACAGGCCATGAATGTGCCTTCACTGATGATGGGCGAAACCGCAGAGAATGTGGCCCGGGGTATTGATACCTACAGTTATATCCAGCCACTGGGCGTATGTGCAGGGATTACGCCGTTTAATTTCCCGGCGATGATCCCGCTGTGGATGTTTCCGCTGTCGATTGCCTGTGGCAATACCTTTGTACTCAAGCCGTCCGAACAGGACCCGATGACGCCGATGAAACTGGCTGAACTGTTTAAGCAGGCAGGCGCGCCTGACGGTGTGCTCAATGTGATTCACGGCGGTAAGGACCAGGTAGAGCCGCTGTTGACTCACCCCACGATCAAAGCCGTGTCGTTTGTTGGCTCAGTGCCGGTCGGCCAGCATATTTACCGAACCGCCACCGCCAACATGAAGCGGGCACAGTGTTTTGCCGGCGCTAAAAACCACACCGTTATCATGCCAGATGCCAACAAAGAGCATGTGTTGAATAATCTGGTGGGCGCATCGGTAGGTGCCGCCGGACAACGCTGTATGGCGATTTCCGTTGCAGTGTTTGTGGGTGAGGCCCAGGCCTGGATCCCTGAACTGGCAGAGCGTATCGGTCAGGTAAAACCCGGTCCGTGGACAGACAAAGACAGTGCCTTTGGCCCGCTTATCAGCCCGCAGGCCCGTCAGCGTGTGCTATCTCTGATTGAAAGTGGCAAGCAGCAAGGCGCGACCTGTCTGGTTGATGGCAGCGAGGTGACCGTACCAGGTTATGAGCAGGGTAACTGGGTTGGCCCTACGGTGTTTAGCGATGTTACACCTGAGATGGATATTTATCAGCAGGAGATCTTCGGACCGGTACTGTCGATGGTCAATGCCGACTCTCTGGACGAGGCGCTGACGCTGGTTAATAACAATCCCTATGGAAACGGCACCTCTATTTTCACCAACAGCGGTGCAGCCGCCCGTAAATACCAGCGCGAGGTGACCGTAGGGCAGGTCGGCATTAATGTGCCCATTCCTGTGCCGCTGCCGTTTTTCTCATTCACCGGCTGGAAAAATTCTTTTTATGGCGATCTGCACGCCTACGGCAAACAGGCCATCCGCTTTTATACCGAAACCAAAACAATCACCTCCCGCTGGCCGGAAAGTGATATTCCCGGTGGGCCTAACATGACTATTTCGTTGAGTTAAGGAGAGGATATGGATTTTCAGTTAACCGAAGATCAGCAGGCCTTTGCCCAGACAGCGGCCCAGTTTGCCCGTGAAGCGCTGGCGCCCAATGCGGCACGCTGGGATGCTGAGCATATTTTTCCGGTTGAAGCGCTTCAGCAGGCCGGCGAACTGGGGTTTTGTGGTCTGTATACTCCCGAGGAGCAGGGCGGGCTGGGACTGAGCCGGCTAGACTCATCCATCATCTTTGAGCAGCTGGCCATGGGCTGTACCACCACCACAGCCATGCTGACCATTCATAATATGGCCACCTGGATGATTGCCACCTGGGGCACCGACGCGGTCCGTGACCGGTGGTGTGAATCACTGGTGTCAGGGCAGCAACTGGCCTCATACTGCCTGACTGAGCCAGGGGCAGGTTCAGATGCCGCCTCGCTGAAAACCACCGCCAGAAAACAGGGCGACGGCTATGTGCTAAACGGCGCCAAGGTATTTATCTCCGGAGCCGGCAGTACCCATGTGCTGGTGGTGATGGCGCGCACCGGCGGGCCGGGTGCGCAAGGGGTATCCGCGTTTGCAGTGCCGGCAGATGCTGTGGGTATTACCTATGGCAAACCCGAAGAAAAAATGGGCTGGAATGCCCAGCCAACCCGCATGATTACCTTTGAGGATGTGCAACTACAGGCTGACTGGCTGCTGGGTGAAGAAGGTGACGGTTTCCGGTTTGCCATGATGGGCCTGGACGGCGGCAGAATTAATATTGCCACCTGTTCTGTCGGGACCGCTCAGCAAGCGCTCGATACCGCCCGCAATTACATGCATGAGCGTGAACAGTTTGGTAAGCCCCTGGCGGCGTTTCAGGCATTGCAGTTCAAGCTGGCCGACATGGCAACCGAGCTGGTGGCAGCCCGCCAAATGGTCCGGCTGGCCGCCTGGAAGCTGGATAATCAGGACGCGGACCGCACCACCTATTGTGCTATGGCCAAGCGGTTTGCCACCGATATTGGGTTTAAGGTGTGTAACGAAGCGTTACAGCTGCACGGTGGGTATGGCTACATCAAAGAGTATCCGCTGGAGCGCCATGTGCGCGATGTCAGGGTGCACCAGATTTTGGAAGGCACCAACGAAATTATGCGCCTGATTATCGGTCGCCGGTTACTGGCCGACGAACGTCAGGTACTGTAATTCAACGTAAAGGAGAACACGCATGCAAGACGCCAGTACAGCACCACCGGTACTTGTCCGTGAAATTGCGCTGGCTGATGGCCAGCTCGCCGGTCACTTAATCCTTAACAAACCCCGGGCGCTTAATGCGCTGGACCTGGAAATGGCCGAGCTGATGCTGGGGGCACTCAGTGCCTGGCAATCCCGGGACGACGTCATGTTTGTGGTTATCAGCAGTGAAGGTGAAAAGGCATTTTGTGCCGGTGGCGATATTGTTTCCATGTACCGGGCCATGCAGGAGACCCCGGGCGGAATCCCGGAATTTGTGCAGACCTTTTTTACTGTTGAGTATGAGCTCGACCATCTGATTCATACCTACTCAAAGCCGGTCATGGTATGGGGGGCAGGTATTGTGATGGGAGGCGGGATGGGCCTGATGGCCGGTGCGTCTCACCGGGTGGTAACGGAGACCTCCCGACTGGCCATGCCGGAGATTTCTATCGGGCTGTATCCGGATGTGGGCGGCAGTTATTTTCTCCCCCGCATGAGCGGCCACAATGGGTTGTTTCTGGGCCTGACCGGGGCCAGCATTAATGCCACCGATGCCTGTTACGTGGGGCTGGCAGACCATTATTGTCAGACCGACAGCCTCAGTACCGTGCTTGATACTCTGGCCACGGCCAGTTTATCTCCCGACACGGTCAGTGCAGTACTCAATGTTGCGCTGTCTCAGGTGGCCACTGCCCCCGATGAGCGCAAACCGGCTCAGATAGAGCCGCTGCAATCTACCATTACCGCCGCGTGTCAGGGTGAGTCAGCCGGTCAGGTTGCCGCCCAGATTCTCAACCTGGATGCCACCGATAACCGCTGGCTGGAAAAAGCGCAAGCCACGCTGGCAAAAGGCTCACCGGTTACCGCCAGTCTGGTATTTGAACAAATCCGGCGCGGCGCGAAGTTGACGCTGGCAGAGTGTTTTACCATGGAGCTGGGGCTATCCTGCCGGTGTGCTGAGTTTGGTGAGTTCAAAGAAGGGGTCCGGGCGCTGCTGATTGATAAGGACAATCAGCCGGCCTGGGCTTTTACCCATATTGATGATGTCCCTGATGACGTTATCGCCTATTTTTTTACCAGCCCATGGAATGATGCCCATCCGCTGGCCAGCCTGGAGACACAGTCATGAATAAGATCGCATTTATAGGATTGGGAAACATGGGCGGCCCGATGGCGGCCAACCTGCTTAAACATGAGTGTCCTGTTACCGTGTTTGATCTGGTACCTACTGCCATCGACAAAGCCTGCGAGCAGGGCGCACGTGCGGCGGCGACGGCCCGCGATGCAGTCATGGGCGCAGACGTGATTATCAGCATGTTGCCGGCCGCGGCCCATGTTAAATCCCTGTACCTGGGCGATGACGGCATTCTGGATAATATTGCCGACAACGCGCTGGTCATTGACTGCAGCACCATTGATGCCCAGACAGCCCGCGATGTGGGACAAACTATTGAGGCGGCCGGTAAGCATTTTGTGGATGCGCCTGTGTCTGGCGGCACCGCGGGCGCTGCAGCCGGTACGCTCACCTTTATTATGGGCGGCAGTAGCGAAGCGGTGAATATGGCCCGGCCGGTGCTTGATAAAATGGGCAAAAACCTGTTTCATGCCGGCCCGGCAGGCGCCGGACAAGTGGCTAAAATTTGCAACAATATGTTGCTGGCTGTGCTGATGACCGGCACCAGTGAAGCATTGCAGCTGGGCATGGCACATGGTCTGGACCCTTCGGTACTGAGCGATATTATGAAGCAAAGCTCGGGGTGTAACTGGACCCTGGAAAAATACAATCCGTGTCCCGGTGTCATGGAGGCTGTCCCCAGCTCGAATGATTATCAGGGCGGATTTATGGTTAAACTCATGAATAAAGATCTAGGTCTGGCTATGGACGCCGCCGCCACCAGTGGTTCTTCAACGCCCATGGCAGCGTTGGCACAAAGCCTGTACCGCCTGCATCAGGGGCAGGGCAATCAGGACCGTGATTTTTCCAGTATCTTTGAATTGTTTGCCGCCAAATAATTCGTAGTTGCATCTGGCCCGGCGGTTGTCCGGGCCTGTTATATCGGGTATAAAAAGATACGTCACTGAGTTTCAGGAAAAGGAAAACCTGTGCTGGTCCGAACCTATTGTTATGCTGTGTGCCTTCTGTTGTTGGTATTGTGTACCCGGGCCACTGCTGCTGCGTCACATACATTGCAACTTAATCATCAGGCATTCTCAACGCCGCTAAAGTTTACTGTCAGTCTTCCTGACGGATATGAAAAGGGCGGTAAACATTACCCGGTATTGTTTGATTTTCATCCCCGTGCTCATGCTTATCTGAGCGGCATTCATGACTGGCTGAGTCATAATGGGCAATGGCCATGGCCTGAAACCATTATTGTTACGCCTGATTACCATAATCCGGTTGGCCGCTTATTTGATGCATCGGGAAAAACCACACCGCTGCTGGACTTTTTCAGCCAGCAATTGTTTGCTGAGCTGGATAAACAGTATCGCACTCAGCCATTTCGGATTATTAGCGGTTTTCGTAAAAATGGCAGCGTAGCGTTAGCGGCTATGCTCAGAAAGCCGGAACTGTTCAATGCCTACATAGTGACCAGCCCTGAGCTGGCAGATAATTTTGCCGGTTTACAAAACGCACTGCCAGGCGCGCTGTCTCAGTTGTCATCGCGCCCTCAGTCGTTATTTCTGGCGTTTTCAGACAGCGTAAAAGAGCAGCATCAGCAAGCTGACTATCAGCAACTGGTAGCAACCTTAAAACAGCACCGCCCCGAACAGCTTGAACTGACCGTGTATGATTTTCGCCATAAACATACATTCATGGCGTTACCGTTAATAACACTGGTTAACAGTATTGAAGCGCTGTTTAGCGATATCTATCAGGGGTTGCCGGCTGACTCACCCATATCCCGGCAGGGTGCGCCCGCCATTATTTCTCACTATCAGTTCTTGTCTGAGCAAAAGTACGGCTTTACCGTCTCACCCAAAAAGTCAATTCAGAACCTTGCTAACGCTCAGCAACAGGACACGCCTGAAAAAAGTATCCGCTTATACCAAGTGTTGCAGCAAATGTATCCTGACGATGCGTACAGTTATCACAATCTGGCCGCCGCCTATGCGGCCGCTGGGGATGTGAAGCAGGCAATCATCTACCAGCAACAGGCGGTAGACAGGGGGCAAACACAGCTTGACTGGCATCAAAAACAATTTAAACAGGCACTGGCAACCTATCTGCAGCAACAGGAACAGGCAAAAATGAACCCCGCTCAATAGTATGCTAGCATCTGCGCTTTGTTGAACAACAGGCTGTAAAACTCTATGTGGCAGTGTCCAATTTGCCAGCATTCCCTCTCCCATGAATCCGGCCCCTGGCAGTGTGCCAACGGGCACAGTTTTGATCAGGCAAAAAGCGGTTATGTTAACCTGCTGCCGGTACAAAACAAAAAATCCCGCCAGCCCGGTGACGACAAAGCGATGCTACAGGCTCGTCGCCAGTTTCATCAAAGCGGTGGTTATGCGCCGTTGATGGAGACACTGGCACAACTTATTACCACTCACAGCGCTGCCGAAGCTCCGCTGATCTATGAAGCCGGATGTGGCGAAGGCGCTTATCTGGGGTATTTACATGATGCTCTGCCACAGGCCCGCTTTGCCGGTAACGATATTGCCAAGGCCGGGGTGGAAATGGCAGCCAAAAAATTCAGGTTTGGTCAGTTTGTGGTCGCCAGCTCATACAGCCTGCCGCTTATGGCAGACAGCGTGGATGTTATGCTGCAGGTATTTGCACCTGGCGATGTGCAGGAGTATCAGCGGGTGTTAACCGCTGGCGGACTGCTGATCACGGTGGATCCGGGACCGGACCATTTGTGTGAGCTTAAGCAGCAGGTGTACCGTGAGCCGCAGCAACACAAAGCCCCGCCATCTCTGGCCCCGCCATTTAATCTGGCCCGGGAAATGCCGCTGCGCTTTACCGTGGATTTGCATGATGATGAGCGTCGTGCTGGTTTGCTGGCGATGACACCGTACGTCTGGAAACTCCCGGTTGACGGACAACAGGCCATTGCGGCCAGTCTGCGACAGGTCACTGCCGAATTTGTTATCCGGGTCTGGCAGGTACAGGTATGAATCAGCATCATGAACAGGCAACCCGTCTTTTACTGCTGGATCGTGACGGCATTATCAATGTAGATAAAGGCTATGTAGGGCGTAAGGCCGATTTTGAAGTGATGCCCGGCATCATTGAAGTCATCACCGAGTTTGCCAACCAGGGCTTTTTGCCGGTGGTAGTAACCAATCAGTCGGGGATTGCCCGGGGCTACTACAGTGAACAGGACTTTGCTGAGCTGACCCGCTGGATGCAAAAGCTATTCAGCTGGCACGGGCTTCCGCATGTGCCGGTGTATTACTGCCCCCACCACCCTGAAAAGGGGCAGGGCGAGTACCGTCAGCAGTGCCAGTGCCGTAAACCGGAGCCGGGTATGCTGCGCAGGGCAGCGCATGATTTACAGGCTGATTTGAGTCGTTCGGTGATGGTGGGTGACAGCTGGCGCGATATGCAGGCCGGGGCCCGGGCGGGCGTCAAAGTGCTGTGCTATGTCAGCAGTGAAGCGGCGCCTGAAACAGACGAAACCCGCTACTGCAAAGTATATCAGGAAGCCTCTGTGGCACAGCTGTTACCACTGTGCCAGCAGATTATTGGGCGGTTGAAAACCGGGTTAGGTGCTTAATAGCCCGGCTTAACAGGTCAACGTTGAGCTTTTCATTGCTGCGGTGGCCTGTTTCAATGTCAGTAATTTCATAGCTGCCATTACTCAACACCTCAATGCGCTTGTTGTCCTGAAACACCAGTACCTTTTCACCCGATGTACTGACAAACCAGTTACGTTTCGGAGCGAGCAGGTCCTGTCCGGTGGCGTAATACCAGATGGGCGCAGAACAGCCCAGAGCTCCAAGCACGGTCGGGGCCAGATCTTCAGTACTCGACAGGCCTTTTTGCAGCGGCAGGTTGCTGTACAAAGTACCTTCATCATCTCCCGCCTTCGGGTCGAAGCCTCCGGCAATAATGACACTGTGTGAGGCCAGTAAATCACTGTTCACATAAGCGCCGATTTCATCTGCGGTAAGAAACGCAATATGCAGCCCGCGGGTTGCTTCACCCTTTGGTGTGCGAAACTGTTCCAGCTCACTGCCGGGTAAAGCTTCATCTGTGGTGATCGAGACCGGCATGCCCAGCGCGGCAGGCAGCGCTACCATCAGCGGTGTTTTGCTTTCCAGTGTTTCTTCGTAAATTTCCGGCACGCCGAACAGAGTCGTCATGACCAGTCCCTGCATGGATGATGCGGTAGAAAAATAGCGGTCAGTAGCACGCAAATCAAAGGCTGATAAATCCGGCATGGGCGCGGCATCAGTTTGTACAATCAGCGTGAGATTTTTGCTTTTATCCACCGAGCAGTAAACCGGGTTAACCGGGTATCTGACCTTGTGAATGTCCGGGTCAAACTGCAGTTGTTTGCGCTCTTCATAGCGGGCCAGATCAAGCAAACCATAGCGGGACATGGTGGTTTTTGCGGTGGCCGGATAAGACAACGGAAACATATTGTCCTGCTGAATAATCGGCTGATAAAGCTGTGCATCCGCCCACACATGAATGGCATGGCTGGAGACAAAGCACAACACAAAAAAGCTGGAGACAGGCGTGCCGATATGATGCTGCTGCAAGCGGGCAATCCGCTTCCAGATAGCATTGGCAAGAATAAGCTGAAAACCCAGCCAGACAATAAACAACAGCCCAAGAAAGCCCCAGTCCTGCAACGTAAACTGATTCATTGGCTGGGCTTCATTTTTGATCAGCGTGGCAGAACTGATACTGATGTGAAAACCGGTGCGATTATACAACAATGCATCAAATGCCAGCAGAGCCAGCCCCACCGCGGCAATCACCGAAGCCGATGCTTTTATTGTCCTGGGGTCATTAACCAGATAGCACAGCGGCAACACAAAGATGACAAACCCGAAAAAGGTCATAAATGAAATATGACCCAGCCAGTTGGCAATCAGATAGGCTGTGCCAAGCACAGTGTCAGGCAGCGGAGAGGCAAAAATAAACACGGATGCGATTGTCAGAGCAATGGCAATATTAACCAGTGCAAACCAGTGCCCCCAGTTGACTAACTTTGTCACCCGTTGACGGCGGGGAGATTCAGCTAAAATCATGATGCCTCGGGATTAGTTTTTAACACTTTTAACCAACACGCTGGCAAACTTCTCAGCCATGGCCTGACGGTCTTCGGGTTTAACCTGAGTTTCAAAAATATGGGTTATCACATTTCCCAGAACCATCAGGGATAAATCCCTGCCAGCCTGGTTTTCTTCTAAAGTCATGATAACTTTGTCCATAAGCGCTTCGAATTCCGCGTTTTGATAACGGCTTTGTTGGGGCATTGTGACGCCTCTTTTGCTGATTTATTCAATAAAAAGAATGATAAGATAATAAGGAGGATTATAATCGTTGTTTGAGTGATAACAATCATTCATTCATAATTCCCCGAATTCCTTATCCGATCTTTTCATAAAATTTACATACAGGACGCCGATTTTACTATGAGCGCACTTATTCACCATTTTGTTGTTCATCGTCTGGTGGTCAACGAAGAGGAAAAAATTCAGGCTATTCCCCGGGAAAAATGCCTGGCGGTTACCCCTGAAATAGAACACCTGGCTCACCAGATAAACCATAGTTTTAACAGCAAGCCGGGCAAAGGGGTCGGACACTTTGTGGCCAGTGCTGCCGGTGAAGAAGGCGAGGGCGGGAAAGATGTGTCGGGGTTTGCAGAAGACCTGAAAAACTTTATGGCCGCACAAAATGCCGCGCAGGATGATCTGGAGTCACGTTTTCATGACTTATCCCTACGGTCAACTAACCGCTTAATTAATGCTTTGCTTGATACCGGCAGTGTGGAAACGGGCTTTCTGATTTTCTGCCAGTATGAATATCTGGCAACCCAGTATCTGATGGTGGCGCTACTTAACACCCGGGCGCATGTGGAAGTCAATAATGCGCTGGAGCTGACCTCACGAGAGCACCTGGATCTGGCTAAAATGCAGCTGGCGGTGCGTATGGATTTAACCCAGTATGAAGTACAGCCTGAGCAGCAGCGGTATATCAGCTTTATTAAAGGGCGGATGGGCCGCAAAGTGTCAGACTTCTTTATGGACTTTATTGGTTGTGAAGAGCTGGTGGATGTGAAACAGCAAAATAAGCAGCTGATTTCGTCTGTGGATGCTTATCTGGCCGGTGAAAATCTGAACCGTGAAGAACAGGAGCAACACCGTAACGAAGTAAAAAACTACTTCAAGGAAAAAATCGACAGTGGCGAAACGGTATCGGTCAGCGAGTTGTCCAGCCGTCTGCCGGGTGATGACAGCAGTGAAAAAAGTTTTGAAAACTTTACTGCGGGGCTTGAGACACCGCTGGAAAAAGATATTCAGCCGGATCCGGCCGCATTGCGTCAACTGGCGAAATTCAGTGGCGCCGGCGCCGGAGTCAGCATCAGTTTTGAGCGCAAGCATCTGGGCGACCGGGTGATTTACGATCCGGCCACCGACACCCTGACCATCAAAGGGGTGCCGCCAAATCTGAAAGACCAGTTAAACCGACAGTCTTCGCAATAAACACTGTTTTTTAACGCATATGCGGGTATCTGGCAGTGTTTTCGCTGCTAAAGCCTGTCCGTACCCCGCATTTTTAGCGTATACTAGCCGCGAATTTTTGATAGTTGTAAGGGTATTATGCAACTCTTTGTAAATGATCTGACAGTGATGGACTTTTCTTTTCTGTGCCCACAGCGAGGCATGGTAGGAGAAAGCTGGATTGTCGATGTGATCCTTGACGGTAATCTGAATGATGAAAGCATGATTCAGGACTTCGGCAAGGTAAAAAAGAATCTTAAACGTTTGATCGACGAATATGTTGATCACAAACTATTGGTGCCTGCTGAGCACAGCGGGTCAAATATTAATCATCTGGACCATGACGAACAGGTAGAAGTGCGGTTTGAGCAGAACGACGGCAAAATTATTCAGCTGTTTTGCCCGGCAGAAGCCTACGCCTTTGTCTACTCAGATACCATCTCTATGGAGTCGGTGGGCAATTATCTGCGTGAGGTGATCGCCACGCATTTGCCTGAGAATGTGGATAATATTGAGCTTAAGTTACGCACCGAGCAAATTCTGACGCCTTTTTATCACTATACTCACGGGCTGAAAAAACACGACGGTAACTGTCAGCGTATTGCCCACGGGCATCGCTCTAAAGTCGGTATTATGATTGACGGTCAGGCCTGTCTGGAAAGCCAGCAGTACTGGGCGCAGCGCTGGGAAGATGTATATATCATCACCCGCGAGGACATCATCGATTATGCCGATCGCAAAGCTGCCGGTACCGTGGACAATCCGCAGGAATATTATTGCTGTGCGTATGAGTCTTCTCAAGGGTACTTTGAATTGCTGATCCCCCGTTCCCGCTGCGAGATTGTTGAAACCGACTCTACCGTGGAATGTCTGGCTGAATTTATTTATACCGAGCAGAAAAAACGCTCCGGTGACAGCACCCTTGAAATTATGGCCTATGAAGGTGTGGGGAAAGGCGCCATAGTGCGGGACCCGGTTTGAATGAGTAGGCTGAAAAGCTGGCTGGCCCGCGCCGGTAGTGCGGTGCTTGTGGCTTGCTCGATTCTGGGTAGCACAACGCTGCTTAGCACTCTTGCGCAGGCTGATACCCGTCAGCCGCTGGTGTTAAATGGGAGCCTGACTCAGGGCAGTCTGATTCGTGCCCAGTTGCCTGCCGGCAGTCAGGTAACGCTGGATGACGAGCCACTGGAACTAAACAGCCAGGGGAAGTTTGTGTTTGGCTTTGACCGGACCGCTGCGCCTGAGCATACGCTGAGCTGGACATTACCTGATGGCAGCCGTGGACAGCGAACGCTGACCCTGACGCAACGTCGCTATCAGACCCAGCGTATTGATGGACTGAACCAGAAAATGGTCACGCCCCCAAAAGCGGTTAGTGAACGAATTTCCCGGGATGCCGCTGCTGTGGCCCAGGCTCGTAATATCAACAGCGATCTGGATGCGATCTTTACCGGCTTTATCTGGCCTGCTGATGGCCCTATCACCGGTGTGTATGGCAGTCAGCGCATTTTGAACGGCAAGCCCAGCCGTCCGCATTTTGGTGTGGATGTGGGAGCGCCTACCGGTACGCCGGTCGTGGCGCCGGTCAACGGGGTGGTGCGACTGGCCAGCGACCTGTACTACTCAGGCAATACCCTGGTGATTGACCACGGCATGGGCGTTACCACCAGTTATCTGCACCTTAACAGCATGCTGGTCAGCGCGGGCGACACGGTCAAACAGGGCCAGCAAATTGGCACCATCGGGGCAACCGGCCGGGCCACCGGCGCGCATCTGGACTGGCGGATTAATCTGCAACAACTGCGACTTGATCCGCAATTGCTGGTACCGGAACGCTAGCCGGCCAGCCCATGAAAAAGGGCGCGATGGCTTTCATCGCGCCCTTTTTTAGTGTCTGTTACAGCGCGGGTAGCGCCGCGCGCAGGCCTCTCGCTTATTCTGCTTTACCCAGCCAGCTATTGAATTTTTTCTCATCAGTGATGGTGAAATAGCAGGCATCTTGTACCGCTGGCTCTACCGGCATTGACAGTGTTAGCAACCGGCCATCGCGAATTACACTGACAGGCACGGTGCCTCTGGCCGGGTCCTGAGCATCCAGCAGACGCTGAAAATGGCTTTCACTGGCAATAAGTCCGTCGATGGCCAGCAGGATGTCGCCTATTTGTAAGCCAGCGCGCTGGGCGGGTGTTCCGCTTATCACCTGCAACACCGACAGGCCCGGAGTGGCAGCCTTGGTATTGGCCCCAAACGCATGTTTTGGCTGACTGACCGGCGCTGTACCGCCTTTATCTGCCATATTACGTTTGGTTCGGGTGTGCAGTGCCACGCCAATGTCATCCAGCCAGCCGGTCAGATCCACATCATCAGTGCCATAGACCACTTTTTCCAGATACGCCGACACATCAATATCAAAATGGGTTTGACACAGATGGTGAATGACATCATCCGGTGTACCGCTTTCATCTTTGCCATAGTGCTGCCACAACAGGCGCATCAGATGATCAAGGTTGTATTGCTCACCAGATTCCCGGCGCAGCAATAAATCCAGGCCCATCGCAATAATGCCGCCTTTGGTGTAATAGCTCACTATATGGTTTACCGAGTTGGCATCCTGTTTGTAAAAACGGGTCCATGCGTCAAAACTTGATTCTGCCGCGCCCTGCAGTTTACGCCCTTCGTTTTGCATCAGACGGGTCAGGTTTTGCCCCACAATTTCCAGATATTTCTGATTGGTGATGGTGCCGGCACGGGCCAGGGTCAGATCATCATAGAAGCTGGTAAAGCCTTCGTAAATCCATAGCTGATTAGTGAAGACCTCAGCCCCCATGTCTGGGTTAACCATCACATCCGGCTTGATTCTCTTTACATGCCAGGTATGGAACAGCTCATGACTGCACAGGCTCAGGAAGGTCGTGTACCCATCGGTTCGGGTTTTGCTGTCGCCGGGCAGGGGCAGGTCCATTCGCGGGTACAGCAGGGCAGTGGAACTGCGATGCTCAAGCCCGCCAAAGCCGTTTTCAGCCAGCATAGTCATAAATACATAACGTTCAACCGGATAGGGCTTTTCAAACAGATCCAGGTGATGCTGGCAGATGGGCACCAGATCTTCACAGATACGGTCAATATCCACCGGCGCTTCGCCACTAAGCAGCATGACAAACTCGACCCCGTCTACCACAAAGCTTTGCGTGTGGGCTTTACCCATAAACACCGGATGGTCAATCAGCTCAGCATAATTGGCACACTGATAGCTGCTGCCGCTGACCGGCATTGTCGTTTCGGTGATCCAGTTGTCCAGCCCGGGATTTTCGATGGTGACCTGATGGGGCTGCTGCTCAAATCCACTGACCTGTAAAAACACTGAAGTACCGTTACAAAATGCAAATTCATCGTTGATATATGCTGAGCGTACCGACAAATCAAAGGCAAAAATGGTGTAGGTGACCGTTACCGCCTGACCCGGCGCGCTGAACGACCAGGTTTGCTTATCCTGCTTGGTGACCGTGAGTGCGTTATTGCCGGCCCGGGCTTGCAGGCTGATAATATTGCGGGCAAAGTCGCGCACCATATAGCTGCCTGGAATCCAGGCAGGCAAGGTTAACACCGTACGTTGCTGCTCACAGGCAGGAATGTGCAGGGTAACGGTAAACAGGTGTTCACTGCGTGAAGTCAGTGCCAGATGATAAGAAGGGGAAGATACTGCGGTCATAACACTACGCCTTAAAAAATGATAAATCTATGATGCCCAAGTCTTTGAGTTTTGTCAGTAACTGAAATCTGTGCTTATATAAATACCGTTGATGTTAACTTCCTTTGCAGGATGCTTATGGCGGTCATAGCAGACCAGACAACCCTGACATTACTGGGCGGTATGCGTTCAGGGGCTGTTGTAGATTTACAAATAACCACCCCCACTGCACCAAAGCGGGCCAAAACCACATTTGTGGGTATGGATGCGCCCAATGGCCTTATTTTCAGTATACCCACTGGTCCGAAATGGGCCAGTACCCGGGATTTATTATTACCCGGCAATACCCTGGTGGTACGTCATGTGCTCGAAGGGGAGCTGGGCACTGTGATTGCGTTTCGGGTCTCTGTGTTACGGTTACTCCATTCTCCTTTGTCTGTGTTGCTAACATCGTTTCCCCGGCAGGTTGAATTTCAGGGCTTGCGTGAAGAGAAGCGCGGTCAGCCCGGCATTGCAGTACACGTCACATACCAAGAGCAAAAAAACATTGAAGCCATTATTATTGATGTGTCGAAAAAAGGGTGCCGGCTGGCCATCAGTCAGGGCAAATCATTTGTGGTTGAAGGGGGTAACAATAAATTAACATTAACCTGTCATCTGGAAGGAAAAGCCATTACTATAGCGGCAGTGATTAAAAATCATACCCGCGATCATGCTTACAGCTATTACGGTCTGGCCTTTGACGACCCGGCTGAACAGGTACAGGCCTTGCTGGAACGTCACAGTCTGTTTTACGAATAATGACAGTGCTGAGCAGATCAGGTGTCAGGGCTTAAACGATGAAGGAGCGCAGGTCACATGCGGCAAATCGATGTTTTACTTAACCGGTATGGCGAAAGTCATCAGAATCGCATCAATGTAGTCATTCATACCATTGCCGTGCCCAGTATTTATTTTGTGACGCTGGGGCTTATCTGGTCGTTGCCCGTGCCGGCGCTGCTGGATGGATTCGGTGTCACCTGGGCGCATGTGCTGGCGGTACCCGTACTGATGTATTACTTCATGTTGTCCGGTCCCATTGGTGCGGCCATGACCCTGCTGACCATACTGTGCTTTGGCGGTATTCAGTTGCTACTTGCACTGGATATCAGCGTCTGGCAATTCAGTCTGGCACTGTTTGTGGTGATGTGGGCATTGCAGTTTGTCGGGCACAAAATTGAAGGTAAAAAGCCGTCTTTCCTGGAAGATTTGCGATTTTTGCTGGTCGGGCCGGCCTGGTGGTGGGTGCACTGGCTTAAACGGATGAGAATCAGTTACTAATCGGTGGTGAAAGCAGTCGTTTCGGGCTGCTGGCGCGACCTTAAGTGCGACCAGCCGACTATCCCATACGATTAAGTTGCCATGGAAACCCCACAAGATGCGTATAATTAATTCCAGAACTCTTTACTCGGTAGTAGTGTGAGCCGCTGGCAACGAACTTTTGAAAGCAATGAGCGTTTGTTTTGGACTCTGCACAGCATGGGCTGGGCTGGATTTGCGCTGATTTATTACATTGGATCATTTTTGCATGATGTACGCCCTATCTGGGTGTTTATTATCCTGTTGAATGCCTATGCGGGCTGGTTACTGACCATTCCCCTGCGATACATTTTCCGCTGGGCCCGGCGGTTATCTCCGCTGCAAATGGTGGCCACGGTCATGCTGGCCTGTTATGTCGTGGCGCTGGTCTGGGCCGTGGTGAAAAATATCAACTACTGGGAAATCTACAAACACGGCTACCGGCCGGATGTCTGGTACATGTATTTTACCAACACCATTAACTCCATGATCATGGTGGGCTGCTGGAGCGGCGTATATTTTGGTATTAAAAACTTCCAGATGCTGCAAAAGGAAAAGCAGAACGCGCTCAAAGCCAGCACTATGGCGCATCAGGCGCATATCAAAATGCTGCGCTATCAGCTTAATCCCCATTTTTTGTTTAATACGCTCAATGCCATTTCTACACTGGTATTGCTCAGGGAAAACGACACCGCCGAGGCGATGGTGTCCAGACTCAGTAACTTTTTACGTTATTCACTGGATAACGACCCGATTAAACGGGTACCGTTAGAACAGGAAATTAAAGCATTACGGCTTTATCTTGAAATAGAAAAAGTACGTTTTGATGATCGACTTGAGGTTAATTGGAATATAGAGAGTGGGTGCGAGTGTGCGTTGGTACCAAGCATGATTCTGCAACCACTTATTGAAAACGCAATAAAACACGCCATATCTAAAATGGAACAGGGCGGCCGCCTTGACATTTCCGCCCGATTATTTGGCAATGATTTATTGATGGATGTCGCAGACAACGGCCCCGGCGCAGACATTAAAGATGGTCAGCTGTCTCGGGAGAACGGTGTTGGTCTGGTTAACATAAGGGAGCGCCTGCAGTCGCTGTATAACCGTAATTTTGCTTTTTCAGTAGAGCATAATCAGCCAAGCGGTGTGCGCGTTAGGTTACGTATTCCCTACGAAGTAAAAGATGCAAAAGCATGAGTGAGCAAAAAATTAAAACCATCATCGTGGATGATGAACCTTTAGCACGTCGCGGCTTACGCACTCGTCTGGAACGTCATGAAGGCGTTGAAGTCATTACTGAGTGTCAGAATGGCTTGGATGCTGTAAGCGCTATTTCTCAACACCGCCCGGATCTGGTCTTTCTGGATATTCAGATGCCTGGCTTAAACGGCTTTCAGGTGATTCACAAATTACGTGAACTGAACCAGCCGATTCCGTTAGTGGTATTTGTAACCGCGTACGACAGCTACGCGATTAAGGCTTTCGATGTTCATGCTCTGGATTATCTGTTAAAGCCTGCCGATGACGAGCGTCTGACAGAGGCACTGGGTAAAGTACGTGAGCATCTGGATAATCAGCAGCAGGATGCACAGTCTAAAAAGCTGGCGTCGCTGGTGGCTGATCTAACTGGTGACGATTGCGAAGAAATTCTGCGCAAACTGGCCAGCGGTGAAGCCATTGAAACCAATCCGTACCCTGAAGTGCTGGCGATTAAAGACGGCTCAGAGGTGACCCGGGTGGCCGTGGCCGACATTCAGTGGATAGATGCTGCCGGTGACTACATGTGTGTACACGCCATTGACGGTATGCACATTATGCGTAAAACCATGAAAGAGCTGGAACAGGAACTTAATCCACAGTGGTTTGTACGCGTGCACCGTTCTGCCATTGCCAATATCCGCTTTGTTAAAAAGCTGGTCAGTCATATCAGTGGCGAATATCATCTGATTCTGCAAAATGATACTGAGCTGAAAGTCAGCCGCAGTCATCGCGACAAAGTTAAAGCCGCGATGAAAATGTAAAATCAAGAAACGGGCTACGGCCCGTTTTTTCATTTGTTAATAACGCTGATTCATCAGGGTTTGCATAGTGGCCACGCAGGCCGGATCCAGAGACTTTTTACCCGACCAGCAGGTATCAAACGGCACGGCGACCAGCTGATGCTGTACCATGCCAGTCATCACCCCACTGGTATTCTGGGTGGTTAGCTCGCAGGCAAAGGTTCCCAGTTGCATGGCCAGAATCCTATCCTGGCTGGTGGGAGGCCCCCCGCGTTGTACATGGCCAAGGGTAACCGGTCTGACTTCCATCCCGGTGGTGCTGGTAAGCTGGCTGACCAAATCGCTGATGCCGCCTGGCCAGCAGTTTTCTGCCAGGACAATAATATAACTGACCGGGCCCCGTTCATCGGTACGCTGACGTATCTGCTGGTCTATTTGCGTCAGGCAATCCTCTGAGCTTTTGAATAGTTCCGGTAAAATGACAAAGTCGGCGGAGGAGGCCAGCGCCGCACTCAGGCCCAGAAAACCAGCTTCACGGCCCATGACCTCCACCACAAATATCCGGTCAAAGGCATCGGCCGTATCCCGCACTTTATCAATCGATGACACCGCAGTCTCAATCGCTGTGTAATACCCAATCGTGGCATCGGTGCCGGTAATGTCATTGTCAATGGTGCCGGGAATGCCTATCAGCTGTCCGCCCCAGCACTGCGCAAGCTTGTGGGCGCCGCGAAACGAGCCATCGCCGCCGATGACTATCAAAGTATCAATGCCGTTCTGATGCAGGGTATCTGCCGCCTGTTGTATGCCATCCTGATGCATGAACCGCTCGCACCGGGCACTGTGTAAAATGGTGCCACCGCGCTGGGTCAGATTGTGCATGCGTTCACAGGTCAGCGGAACAGATTGCTGATCAATCAGGCCATTATAACCGCGTAAATACCCGGTGACGTTATCACCATTACGCTGGGCGCTGATCACGATGGCCCGGATACACGCATTCATACCCGGCGCGTCGCCGCCGGATGTCAGCACTGCAATATGTTTACTCACATTCTGTAACCTTTTTAAATTCCACCGTTCATATTTACGTTATATGCTAAGTGCTTAGGTAGCAAACAAAACAACTCCGGCGGTTAGACCGTAGTGATAAAGATTGCAAAACAAACATGAGCCTGACTGAAACAGGCGTCTGAACAAAAGGACAGGTTATGAAATTGTGGGGCCTTGTGCTTATTGCACTGCTGGTGGTCACCGGATGTTCGTCAAAGCTGGCGTATAACAATCTGGACTGGCTGGTTTACTGGTATATGGATGACTATGTAGAGCTGACCGACAGTCAGGAAGAAGTATTTGATAAGCAGCTCGATCAGTGGATTAACTGGCATAAAAGTCAGGAGCTTGACCAGTATTTGCATCAGCTGCGCAAGTTACGGATGCAGGCGGCGGGCAATAAACTGGATGAGCCAACCATTGCCTGGCATCTGAATCAGGCCAGTGACCATATTGACCGCCTACGCAATAAACTGGCTCCTCAGTTATCCTCAATGGCTGCTACCTTAAATGACGAGCAGGTCATCTATCTGTTTGCGGCTATTGAAAAAGAAAATCGTGAGCGGCAGGAAGAACAGGACGAGAAGATCAAAGACAGCCGTGAGGAGTGGGAAAACAGTGCTGTTGACAATATTCAGGAAGAATTTGAGGAGCGGGTGGGTGAGTTGAATAACCAGCAAATGCAAATCATCCGGGCCAGGGTGCCACATTTTACCAGCACTTTTGACAACTGGATGGCGTATCGCCGGAATATGCAAACCGAAGCCCGCAAGCTATTTGCTACCCGGCATACTAATCCCGACTTTGTGGCTGAGCTGACACATCTTCTGACCCATCCGGATGCGTACCGCAGTAAGGCATACCTGGAGCAGCGGCAAAATAATCGCGAGGCGTATCTGGCGATGTCGGCAGAGCTGGCAGCATCAATGACGCCGGCGCAGAAAAAGCATTTGCTGAACTACTTAGATGATTTGATTGATGATGTGGAAGAGTTAAAAGACTGACCATGACCCCGCCTAATGAGAACGCTGTTTTTACCACTCAGCTATGGCTGATTCGTATCACGTTGTCGTTGATGTGGTGTTATCAGGGGCTGGTTCCCAAGGTGTTGTTTCTGGACAGTACCGAACTGGCGCTGGCCGGCGCTCTGGGGATCCAGCCACAGATGCAGCAGGCGTTTGTGCAGCTTTCCGGTATGCTGGAATTGTTGTGGGGGCTGACCTTTTTTGCCGGTTTTCAGCATAACTGGATTCACCGGCTCAACCTGCTGGGTATTGTGGGGCTGTTTGCGCTGAGCGTTGTATTCAAGCCGGCCCTGTTAAGCGCTGCGTTTAATCCGGTGGTGGTGAATGGTGGTATGTTTGTACTGGGGTTACTGGCGCTGGAGGCAAAAAAGGCGGCAAATTATAGTTAACTGTACATAAATACAGTTATCGTGCTTGTGGTCACTGTCTATACTAGTGGAAATCTGAAGTCGTATTTGTTCAGGGAAATAATTCGCCATACAAACAGGGATGGTATGAGGATAATACACGGATGATTCAGGCATTATGTTGGATAAGTGTTGGCATGGCAGCTTGTCTGTGTCTGATCAGTTTTTACCGCAGGGGGCAATATGCCAGACAGGCATATCCTCAGATATGGCGTCGTCTTGCCGTTCCATCTTTAGGCGTTAATTCTCAGCTGGTGGCCTGGCTGGGGTTTCGCCGCTCAATCAGACACGGACATTTTGCACAGCTGGCGGACCCCTATATCGCCGCATATACAAATATTGAAACGCGCTGTGTGGCAGTGATGATGATGTCGGTAGTGCTGGGTATGCTGAACTAAAGGGTGAGTATGGTGGCAAACATACGAGCGCTTGGCACAAAAGCACAGTGCAGTGAGCAAACAGGACTCAGCCGGGGTGCCGGGGAGCAGCACGTTAGTACGACAAGATGATTTTAAGTAAAAAAAGCGGAAGGTAATATATGGAAGTACTGGTAAGCGAATTTGGTGTGTTTTTGTATCGCCTGACCATTGCGGTCGTGGCTGATTTTTTATTCTGGACGGTGTGTTACTGGCTTGGCTGGCCATTGTGTAAGCTGGTGTCAGGTGGCCGTTATCCGGCTTCATCTCCCCATCACGGGCGAAAACACAATGGCCATTTTTGTGCCCTGGCCGGGCTGGCCATCATACTGTGTGTGTTTGCTCTGCTGGTGGCCTACGCCTGAACGCCAGGCCGGCTACGGCCGGCAATATCCCGGGTCGCAGACAATCAGACTATCGGACATAAAAAAGTGCGGTGAAAAAGACAGCCCGTTCAGGCTGCCTTAGCTTTGAATGTGTATGCCAAAATCTGCAGCTGTAGCCTCGGCCTGATATCCGTGTCGGCGTCAGGCAATAAACTTCCACCAGATAAACACCACCAGAAAGCCAAACAAGTAGAGTAGCCCGGCAATACTTAGCCAGCGCATAACAACACCGTTGCGTATCTCTGAGGCAATGTTGGTACTATTTACCAGCCGGTGGTTTAGCCAGGCAAACATAGGCGTGGTAACAAACGCCAGTGTCATGGCAAAGCTCAGCATTGCCATCAGCGCCGATTTGAAAAACAGCACAATAACAAAACTGCATGCGGCTACGGCCAGCAACACCCAGGTATACACTCGCGGGCTGGCCTCCTTGTTACCTTTTAACAGCATCATGGCTTCAGCCACAGCGCGTGAATAGCCGTCATACACGGTCAGCGCAGAACCAAAAACACATAAAAAAGCGATAAGCGCGATAAGTATCCGGGACCAGTCACCGATGGTATCAGCGTACAGGCCTACCAGTTGACGGGAAAAACCAATACCGCCGGACGCCAGCGTTTGACCGCTGCCGTGTAATACCAGGGCGCCCAGCGACAAAAACACCAGTGCCAGCAGCAGTGTGGTGAGGTAACCCAGATTAAAATCAAATAAGGCAGAGCGTGGAGTAACCCGGGCCTCGTTGGTCTGGCGCTTCAGCCACAATGAGGTGATGGCCGAAATTTCTATCGGCGCAGGCATCCAGCCCATGGTCACCACCAAAAAACCAATGGTGGCAAAGGTCCATGGTGAAGGCGATACATAATCTGCCGGCGCGACCGGGCCGTTTGACCAGGCTACGCCGGTGGCAGTCACTGTGGCAATGACCAGCAAAACCATGATGATTTTTGCTGCGTTATCCAGGGCATTAAAATGGCCGGCCAACAGAATAAATAACACCGCCGCAAGTACCGCAGTGGCCAGTGCCGGAATGGGCAAATCCATGGGTAGAAAATAGCCCAGCAAACTGGCTGAAAACATCAGCAGGGCAGCAGCATTGACCACCGACGCAATACAATTTAACCCCAGCGCGGTCATCAGGTAACCTTTACCCATTTTCTGATATCCTTGCTGTAAGGTATCTCCGGTACTCACCGTGTAACTAACCGCCGCGCGAAAAAACGGGTACTTCAACAGATTCACCAGCAATACCAGCAATGCCAGCTGCCAGCCAAATTGCGCACCGGCCTGGGTTGAGGCTACCAGATGACTGCCACCAATGGCCGCTGTTGCCATGAGTACACCGGGACCCAGCAAACGTAAAACATGACGACATCGGTCCAGCGGGGAGGCAGCAACAGCATTTGACACAGAACTTTTCCTTTAAGTTAGTTATTTGAAATAAATCTTGCGTGGCAGATTAAAATTAACGGTGAGCTAGTGTATCTGTCCTAAAAAGGCCGGGGCAAGCCGGTTTACCTTTGTACAGCTTCCACTGGTCTCTCAGGGTGACTGTTCACGTTCATCAGTCCAGCCTCATCATGACGTTTGTCGGCGGCCCAGGCAATACACCAATAAAGGCTCTTGTTTCAACAGATTGGCCATTTAACTGTACACTGACGCTTTGACCACGATCTGAGGGTATTATGAATATACTGGTATTTATGGGCAGCGCCCGTAGCAGCACCCCGCCGCGGCCTGCCCGGCTGGGGGAACGGGTGACCCAGGCTATTATAAACTGCTTACACTGTTATAATGATATTCAGGTGACGCTGGTAGATCCGCTCGACTATCCGCTGGAGCCGGTTTTTAAACCTCACTTTGCCTACGCACAATCTCAGGTACCTGATAAGCTCGATGCGCTGGCTGCGCAAATTCGCGCCGCTGACGGTTATGTGATGGTCAGCCCGGAATACAACCACTCAATGAGTCCGGCATTGTGCCATTTGCTCAACCACTTCGGCAGTTCGTTGTTCAGCTTTAAACCGTCTGCCATTGCAACCTATTCTGCCGGGCAGTGGGGCGGTGCCAGAGCGGCGGTGGGCATGCGCACCTTTTTAGGAGAGCTGGGCTGTTTGCCGGTATCGGCCATGATTCATGTACCACACGCGCAATCACTGCTAAGCGAGGATGGCGGGTTTAATGACAGTGAACAGCAGGAACACTGGCAAGGCTATTTTTCACGTACACTAAACCAGCTATTGTGGTGGGCCGGGGCGGCCAGAGCGCAGCAGATTGTTCAGCCGTCAGACGCGATCAGCAAGGCTTTTACCCGCTCTCCGGCTCAGCGAAATGCCCCAGGTGCATAAGCTGTCTGTCAGGCCTGTTGTCAGCATGGCCCACAGTCAGGTACTCTACCACTACAAATATTTCAATCAGGTGACAAGAGAGTTCGTATGGCAGGGTGTATAACGCTGGTGGTTGTGGGGTTGCTGGTGTCGG